>CAWAXJ010000011.1:0-69751 GCA_963785905.1 uncultured Nitrospirales bacterium | reverse complement strand
GAAGGACTAATAAGTGGATGAAGAAAAATCGCTCACATGGGAGACTTTTGCGTGCGCAACCCGTCACCAATTATAAGGGCAACCGGTGCATCGACGGAGAGCACGAGGGGCAGGGGCGCGTAAATGCGGGAAGGCGGTGGGGTGAGTCAGTAACAAGGGCGGCTTCACGACTATAACGAGTATTTCCCGCCGGGGAAAACAAGGAGATTTTCTGGCAACCGTGTAAGCCGATGTGAATATACACGACCACGACGACCTTCCTGGTGGATACTGGCATGCAATTCACTCCTTACAATTCCCCATCTTCTTCCACCTCCCGAAAGACTCCTCTATCTGGTAAACTCTTCCCAGGTCCGGTCTCATGATTTCAAACCTTACTCGAACGTTAAATACTATCTATCGACAAATTGGATGATTTGGAAGACCTGCGAGACCTGCTCTAACATCACATCCCCGCGTATTCTCCTGCATGGCCACGATCGAGGAGACCAGATCAAAGTCGCCCGGGCTCAGAAAGGTCTACAAAAAACGGCATCTGCCATCCTGGATTTACGGAGTCCCCGGTAAAGCGAATGCTCGGCATCGTCTGTTTGGTTCTTACAGTCATCCTTTTTCTCCGGATCCCCTGGAGCAACATGTTATCCGGCTTCCCGCTGTCCCTGTTTGCACTCAGCACCCTTGAGCGCGATGGCATTTCGATGCTTTTCGAGTGGCCGGGCTCTATCGTCAGGGCGGTACTCGTGGCGGGGGTTATTTCTGGTTTCGCGAAGCCCGTGTTCTTCAACACCCAGAACACCGTCGGGCTCTGCTCCAATTGGAGACGACATTGATGGAATTCCTGCTCGACCCACCGATCATCGCCGGTCTCCTCACGCTGATCGTGCTGGAGATCGTCCTCGGCATCGATAATCTGGTCTTCATCGCCATCCTTGCTGACCGCTTGCCGCCCCATCAGCGTGACCGCGCGCGAGTGACCGGCCTCAGCCTTGCGCTCATGATGCGGCTCGTTCTTTTGGCTGGCATCTCCTGGCTGGTGACGCTGACGGCGCCACTGATTACCTCCGGCGCGCTGAGTCTCTCGGCTCGCGATTTGATCTTATTGCTCGGTGGCCTCTTCCTTCTCTTTAAGGCCACTGTGGAGATCCACGAGCGCTTGGAGGGCGCTGCCCACCCCCAAAAGGCGCGTGGCTATCCGAGCTTCATCGGGGTGCTGGCGCAGATTGTGGTGCTCGATGCGGTCTTCTCGCTGGACTCGGTCATCACCGCCGTCGGCATGGTCGACGAACTGTGGGTGATGATGACGGCGGTGGTCGTGGCCATGGCGGTCATGATCGTTGCCAGTAAGCCTCTCACGGGATTCGTGAATGCCCACCCCACCGTCGTCATGCTTTGCCTCGGCTTCCTGCTGATGATCGGCTTGAGCCTGATTGCGGAAGGGTTTGGTGCCGATATTCCGAAAGGCTATCTCTACGCGGCGATTGCCTTCTCCATCCTGGTCGAGACCTTCAACCAGATCCGCCTCGCCAATGAGAAACGCCGGATCTCGGCCCTTCCCCTTCGTCAACGCACGGCTGATGCAGTGCTGCGGCTGCTGGGGAGACGTCCGGAACTGGACGAGGCAGTCCCCGCCACCGAGGAGCCGGCTAAAACTCCCGACCCCACGACGCCTTTCGCAGAGACCGAACGGGAAATGATCGCAGGAGTCCTCAGGCTGGGCACCCGCACCACCCGGTCGATCATGACGCCACGACAGGAGATCGGCTGGCTGGACGTGAATGCCGACAACGAAGATATCCGGAGGATACTGCATGAGCACGGGCACTCCCGTTACCTCGTGTGCAACGGCCAGCTCGAAGCACTGGAAGGCGTCGTCGTGGCGCGGGAGCTGATGGCGGACCTTCTCGACGGCAAGCCTGTGGACCTGCGGGCGCAGATGCAGCCCGCACTAGTTGTGCACGACCGGCTTCCGGTCGTTCGCCTCATCGAACGCCTGAAAACCACGCCGACACGACTGGCCGTCGTGGCTGACGACCATCAGAATATCGACGGTATCGTCACGCCGACCGACGTGCTCGCCGCCATCGCCGGCGACCTCGTCGAAGAAGAAGATGCCGAGGCCAAACCGATAAGGATGGCTGACGGTTCGATCCAATTCGACGGCACGACGCCGATCGACGAGGCGGCTGACATTCTGGATCGGTCATCCCTCGCAGAGAATGGAGAATACACGACCGTGGCAGGTTTCGTGCTCTGGCGGCTCGGCCATATCCCGCAGGCGAACGAAGCTTTCGAGTGGGAAGGCTGGCGTTTTGTCGTCGTGACTCTTGACGGACACCGCATTGAGACTATCGTCGCGCAGCAAATCCCGGAGCAGCCGTGATTTCGCCCTGCCGCGACGGCAGTCGTCCATGACACGGGGAAACAAGGTAGCGACTCTCTAACCCGCATTTCTCACCGGTAGTATAGAAAAAAGCTGCGTACTCTGGCATAACAGTTGTGCAAACAATCAGTTATGTAGCCGCCCTGGCCAAGGCGCAGAGCGAGACCATTCGCTTGAAGCTGTTCAAGATCGGCGCACACATCCGACTCAGTGTCCGCCGGCTCCGGATCGCCTTCTGAGTTATCCGTATGCCGATATGTTCCGGCAGATCCTGCAGCGATTGCAACGCATTCCGTTGCGCTGCTAACTCAGCACCTACTCACGTGTCCGGGCGAAACACCTCTCTGAGCCAAGGCCGGGTTGCGCCGGATTTAGCTCTTCGCTTTACTCAGTGTGACAATGCGAGAGGCTAAGACAGCTATGACGGTTTTTGTGCGGGACGTTCGGCTAAGCGCATGTTTTCTTCATAATCCACAGGGCAGTCGATGATAGAGGGACGTCCGCTATGCAAGGCCTCCTTTAAGTATGGGCAGGAGTTCTGAGGGACCTTCGACTCGAAATCCTAAGGCCCCATATGCCCGCGCATAGGCGACAAAGTCCGGATTGCCAAACTCCACGGACGATGTCCGGCCAAATTGCTGCATTTGTTTCCAGCGGATGACGCCATATCCGTCATCACGCCAGATCAGGATGACGATGGGTAACTGCAATCGAACGACAGTTTCCATCTCCTGCGAATTCATAAGAAAGCCGCCATCTCCCGTCACGGCCACCACACGCCGGGCTGGAAACAGAAGCTGCGCAGCCACGGCGCCAGTGTCACATAACCCATGAGATACAACTTGTATCCATACCAAGACTTCGCCATTCATGGAATTACGCCATTCCCTTCCCCTAAACTTCCCGTTTCATTTAATAGATCAATGAGTTGGCGATCTGACCGAGATTCGGCCTGTTGTGAAACTTTAAATGGCATAAGTGTTGCTGTTCATAAAACCACATGTACCAGAGGACCCCAGGCTTCACCACTATTGTACGGAATGTTTCCGGAGAACACTCCCCCATGATTCAATCGGAGCAGACTTTTTACATATCTTTTACTTCCCAGGTAGGAAAGGACGGGTAGTATGGCTCCCTATTTCCTCCTCCGTACTCCAAAGATTCTCTGTTTTTCTTTTCTAAGAACTCCTTGCCTTCCCCGCCATCTGCTCAAGGGGATGTGTATTGGGATGAGCTTACTCGGGATGATTGCATGGAACGGAACAACAATATCTCAAGCCGCTGAGCCCACCATGGTAACGGCTACTGCCACGCTGAGTATCCTCACAGGAACGGTGAAGTATGTCTCAACTGGAAGCACCCAATCTCAAATAGCAAGGGATGGAATGAATGTGGGAATAGGTGATCGGATTCTGACTTCGGCGGAGGCCACCGCGCTCGTAACCTTTTTAGATGGGAGTACGCTGACGGTGCAACCGGATTCCGATGTGGAAATAAAAAGAGCTGATATGAATGAGGAGAGTAGACACATTAATATTTTGATCAATCTTGGAACCGTGTGGGCACGTGTAGTCCAGTTATTAGATGCTAATTCCAGCTTCTCTTTTGAATCCAATACCGCCACGGCGACCGTGCACGATGGACTGATCGGCGGACGCCAAGCCTCTGATTCTAAATTTATGTGTTGGACACTGGCTGGCGATCTCGTTGTGAAAGACAAAAAGGGGCAGCGGTTAGTGACCCTGAAGCCCGGAGAGAAGACCCAAGTGCAGGATGATCAGGATTCTGGTCGGCAACCATTTGCCGTAAACCTCAGTACCCTGAAAGTGACAGCCTCGCCTAATGTGCTTCCGCTGCTGTTGATGGCCGACAACATCCATATCACGGGTTTTGTGGCTCCGGGAATAGAAGTGAACCAGGTCTTTGGTTCCCGCACAGGGATCGAAGGATATGGCACTCGAACCATCGAGGTGCCAGCCGGTGTTCCAGGACCATTTACGCTGATTATGGAGGGGAAAACAGATACCACTTTTACGATTACCGTGGAAGGTTTCTACCAGGGGACTCAGGTCTATCGACAGAACTTTTCGGGGACAATAACCAAAGGTGAACGACTCAGGACGCGAATCATCCAGGAGCTAGAGCCAGCTACAGCGACCAATCGCCAGACAGCGAAAGTTTTGAATGGCCAAGTTGAAGACCTGCATCCCTTCCAACAATCGTTGCCAGGCATCATTCTCGTCTCTCCGCGAGAATTTAAGCGGATAATGGACCTAGAACAGGGAGCTACTTGGTCTGTGCCACGTACACGCCATTCCAATCAACTGGAGGCGGAGTAATACAAAATTCCGAGCTGCGACGAAGGTACAGAGAAATGGGGCCATCATCCGGTGCCGCTGCGTTGAGGTGACAAAATATTTCTTGTGCTTCTCTCCAACGACGGGAGCGGTACCGGTCAAGTCCATCCTGATACCGTTCTAACATCCGCATTTGCTCAGCGTTAAGTTGGCCGGCATGGCCAACAACTTCGTAGACGACGAGTGGTTCCTCCCGGCCCTTCACGGCTACCCGATCTAACTCGCGGTATTCAAAGGCCGGACCGGCTTCTTTACGGGTGGTTTCGCCAATGACAATGCGCGTTCCATATTCGGTACTCAACCCCTCCAAACGAGATGCCACATTCGTGGTATCGCCGAGCGCGGTATACTGTAATCGTTCCAGTGATCCTATATTGCCCACCACCGCCGGCCCTGAATTGATGCCTATCCCGACCTCAATCATGGGCATGCCTCGCCGCTGCCAGTCGGCTTGTAAATCCCGCAGGGTGCTGATCATCTCCAAAGCCGTTTGACAGGCTCGCCGAGCATGGTCTGGCTGGGGCATCGGTGCATTCCAAAACGCCATAATGGCGTCGCCAATAAATTTGTCCACCACCCCGTCGTGTTTGAACACGATGCGAGTCATTGCTGTCAGGTACTCATTGAGGAGCGAGACGAGCGCCTGGGGAGCGAGAGTATGCGCCAGCGTCGTAAACCCTCGAATATCAGCAAAGAGCACCGTAATGTTCTGCGTCTGGCCGCCTAACTGTAATGTTGTCTGTTCTTGCAAGACCCACTGACTCACGGTCGGTGAGAGGTATTGTCCCATCAGCGCCCGTATTTTCCGCTGTTCTTTCTCCTCGAAGACCACCCGGTAGACCATGACAAACGCAAATGCCAGCATCAACGCGCTGGGTGGGTAAATCAGGTTGAGAAGCAATCCAGCATCAAACGCTACCCCGGCGAGCAACAAGTAGAGCCCAAGAAGCATCATCGTCCCAATTGTGGCAAAGAACGGGCGGGACAGTGTCACGAGCAGAGCTGCCAACAAGCCCATCAGAAAGATTAAGCCGATGGTCATACGCGAAGAAGCCCGCACTAAATACCGTTGACCCAGAATGGTTTCAATGGCATTGCCCATGACCTCCACCCCCCACATTCTGGTGGTGATGGTGGTCGGAGTCGCGTACTCGTCGATCCCAGGCATCGTCAGGCCGATCACGACAATTTTGTCCTTCACCAGTGTTTGAGGAAACGTCCCATTCAACACGTCTACAAAGGGAATGATGGTGAAAGGCCCCCCGCCTTCTGGTCTGGAAGGCAGACCCAGGAAATTAATCAGCATGCTATAGGTGTCGAGGAGGGGAATCGCCCGGCCGGCCCCAAAGAGGGTGGAGTCAGTCGAGGGAGCATCGAGCACGGTTGGCCGCCGGATAAACCGCGTAACGGCTGCCAACGACAAGGCTACCAAATCTTCTCCTTCAGCTCGAAGTACCAGTGGCAGACTGCGGACAACGGTATCGGGATCGGTCGTCACATTGATAAAACCTTCGGCTGCCGCACTGCTATGAAGCGTCGCCGTGGATCGAACAAAAACTTCAAACTCCTGAGCAACGCCAGGTTTGGGTTTGAGAGGCCCGGGACTTTGGGCTTCTACACTAAGAATCACGTTCCCCGCCTGCTTAATTGCAGAGGCCAATGTACGGTCTTCCGGTCGTGGTGCGTCCCATATAATGTCAAAAATCACCACTCTTGCCCCCGCATTATTTAACGCATGTACAACATGGCCATACAGGGTTCGAGGCCAATGCGTCATGACCCCATATTGAGGAAGCAGTGTGCGGTAACTTCGTTGGTCGATCCCCACGATGACAGTCGAACGGGCTTTTTTGTTTTGTTGTGCTTTGAACAAGAAGTCGGTGCTGCTCAGCTGAATGGTAGAAAAAAACGTGAGAAGGTAGGCGGCAGTCAGGAGGGTGCAGACGAACACGGCCAACTTCCCAGCCATGAAAAGCCGATTCCGGACACCCTTATTCATCGTGCCGATTGTAGGAGAGCCTCGTGAGGCGGTCAATTAACCGGCGCATCAGAAACGTGCCAGGGCTCCCGGTGATTTGCCAGTGTGGCCTGTTGGCCGTACCACGTTCGGCGACTGTGCACCATGCCTCAGAACCGATACGTTGTCATGAGACGTGTTCTTGGTAGCCCTATGCAATTCTCCTATTCGCGTTTTTTTATACCCGCTCGTCTTTCATGCCCTGGCCGTCACAGCGCCAGTTTCACAAAACAAATGAGATACAATTTGTACCCGTTCAATACGTTGCCGATCATGAAAAGATAGGCACTTCCCTTCTCGCCAGCCTTTCTGTTTCTTTGAATACACCAATGATTTCGCAATCTGGCCGGGGTTCATCTGCTGTGAAATCTTAAATGGCATGAGGATTGCTGTTCTAAGAACCACAAGTAGAAATTGGACGACAGACGGACGTGGAGGAAATTATTATGGACTGGACACTATTGATCATCGGAACTCTTACAGCTCTTTTGGGGGGTCTTTCCATTCATCTTCTGTGGAGGGAGAAAAAGAATCTCCGAGAGCACACTCAATCCAATTGACCGGTGGTAAAGGGCGAAACACCAATTCATTTATTAGTTACTTGGAAGTGCTCAACACTTTCGCCACTAATATTTTCACTAAAAACAATATCCAACTAATAGGAAACTTAAAGGGTTAGATGAGTGGGCCTTCGGCGCCTGCATTAAGATATATGTGTGAGATGCTCGGCTAATCGCATGTTTTCCTCATAATCCACAGGGCAATCGATGATAGCCGGACGTCCGCTCTTCAAAGCCTCATGTAAGATGGGCATGAGTTCTGACGCACCTTCGACTCGAAATCCTAAGGCCCCATATGCCCGCGCATAGGCGACAAAGTCCGGATTGCCAAACTCCACGGACGATGTCCGGCCAAATTGCTGCATTTGTTTCCAGCGGATGACGCCATATCCGTCATCACGCCAGATCAGGATGATGATGGGTAACTGTAATCGAACGACAGTTTCCATCTCCTGCGAATTCATAAGAAAGCCTCCATCTCCCGTCACGGCCACCACACGCCGGGCTGGAAACAGAAGCTGCGCAGCCACGGCACCGGGAAGACCAATGCCCATCGACGCGAACCCGTTTGAAATGATACAGGTATTTGGCGCCTGACAGGGGAACATGCGGGCCATCCAGAGTTTATGGGCTCCGACATCGCAGATCACCATGTCGTCAGGTGAGAGAGCCTGACGCAGATCCCGGACAATATGCTGAGGGCGCAGTGGCCACGTGGGTTGTGCCGCATGTTCCTTTTCCAGACCCGAGAAGACAGTGTCACGTGCACGTCCCGCCCAACCGCCGTCAAATGGGACGGACTCCCCTCCGTGATACGATCCAGAGACAGCGCCACATCGCCCAACACTCCGACAGCGACATGGTAGTGAGCATCAACTTCGGCCGGTAAGACATCCACATGTATCACCCGTTTGTCCCGGTTTGGATTCCAAAAGCAGGGGGCATATTCAACAAAATCGTAACCAACGGCTATCACCATATCGGCCTCTTCCATCACACTGGAGGCATAGTCCCGGATCGGCATCCCTACTGTATAGAGGGACAAGGCATCGCTATCCGGCATAATGCCTTTGCCCATAAAGGTGTGAACCACCGGGATTTGCAACGTTCGAGCACATCGTCGTATAGCTTCCTCGGCATGTCCACGGACCACACCATTGCCGGCTAGGATGATCGGACGCTTGGCCTCTTGCAGGACCGCGATGGCTCGCTTGACCTGCCCGGCTGTGGGTTCAGGAATAAATGGTGCCTGCACCACTAATGGCCTAAAGACATCTTCTTCAGGGAACTGTTTGGCTGCCACGTCCTCCGGCAGCACCAAATGTATGGCCCCTGGTTTCTCGGTTTGAGAAACCTTGAACGCTTTTCGTATCGCCTCCGGAATCATCTGAGGCAATAAAATTTCGCTATTCCACTTGGTAATCGGCTTGAAGAGTGCCAGCAGGTCAATGTATTGGTGAGACTCGATATATTTCCGATCGAGGGAGACCTGCCCGCTGATGGCGACGAGCGGGGCATGATCCAGATTGGCATCAGCCACCCCCGTGATTAAATTTGTGGCCCCTGGACCAAGCGTCGACAGACAGACTCCGGCTTTTCCCGAAAGTCGTCCATAGACGTCCGCCATAAACGCCGCACCCTGCTCATGCCTGGTGGTAATAAATCGAATTGAAGAGCCCAGTAAGGAATCCATGACATCTAGATTTTCCTCACCCGGCACGCCAAAGATAAACTGGACACCCTCGTTTTCAAGACAGCGCACCAGCAAATCAGAAGCTCTCACGATATCACCTTGATGAGTGTCAATCGCCTGTTCCAACCCTTTTTTTGATTATGATTCCTGAGCAAAGCATTCACATGCTTCCATTCTCGTCCCAGCTTGTTCTCCCCAGATTCTGTTTCCTTCATTCTCTGTTCTCATCACTGTCCCATGAGAGACACCAAAAAGAAAATTTCGGCATTGGCAGAATCTGCTTCCTGTAGATGATTGTCGGGCATCTTCCCCCTCATGTGTCAAGGAAGGATGCAAGGCAAGGTAAAAAAAAGAGATTCAAAGGCTAGTGTCCTGCTTAACGTGGGACAAGGAAGACCCTTCCAATCTACACCCATGAACGATGAGGCCAACTCGAGCAACACTCATGTGGCATGATCCATCCGTTGCCTATGTCTGCGGTTCCGCCCTAGCGGGAAACAACCAAGACCCCTTTCTCGGTGAGGATATGGGGCAAAAAAAGTATCGGACAAAAGCCAGAGCCTAGGGACTTCTGGGGCAAAATCTTCGAAAGCCACTTACGCGCTAACAACCACGTCTCAGACCGAATGATGCTGAGGATGCGTTCGCCGTAACCGTTCTTCCTTGCGGAGGATGTCATCGTGAACCCGGGCGGCCATATGCCAATTTCGGTACGAGCCGGGATAACGGTGGATGTAGCACTCCATCAGCCCGGCGTACTGTGAAATTATCCGCTCCACCTGGCGCTCTCGGTCGTCTTCTTCACCGACCCAGATTGCTTCTCAAGGACGAGGGAGGCATTGCCGTCGTCCGTTTCCAGGCACAAAATGGGTAAAATCGCGGCACCCGACGTTCTGGCCAGGCTCACCATCCCGGTCGAAAATTGATATTTGACGCCCAAAAAGGAACGGATAACGATCTTGCGCCCGTTAATCCGTCCCCAGCTATACATATCACAGCGTTCTCTTGAAGCCGCTGCAAAAGCTTGCGACCGTAAGCCAAATTGCCCGTTGATGGGAGAAGGATCAACTCCGTCACATACGCCCTCTCGGCGTCGTCGAAAAATGGACGTATCACGCGTTGTCTTACCCAGGTTTCGCCGTGGCTCGCAATACCACCGAGGTGAATCAAGCTGTGAATCTGGTGCACCCGAATCTTGTTATGGGCCAGGATCTGCTTTGACCAGAAGCGGCGTCCGAAACTACTATTCTCCCACAGGATTACTCCCTTGCCGGCGGCCAGCGCATGCTCCAGATGTTCCCAGCCGATGATCCGCGCTTTCGAAGTCGCCTCCGCGTCAATTCTGTTTGGTTTCGACCCCAGAACCTCCAACCATAAATCAAAGAAACTCCCTTTGAGGATTCGTGCCAGTTCCCGATCGTCGAGCCGACCGCCAAAGGCCGCGGTGACCGCACGCTTCATCGCAGCCCGCTTGCTTCGTGAGAGACGATAGGAGAGTCCGCCCAGGACTCTGGCCACGGCGATACGGGCCGTTCGGTAAGGAAACCATGACGTGAGGCGGACGATCGTGATGATGACGAAGAAATAGAGATCGATAGGGGCGACCAGCGGCATTGCGGATTCAGGATTCGTCGATTAAAAGTTGCATCCGTACTTTGCCTGCCGGACTCTTCGGCAGCACGTTCCGGAACTCGATCTGACTCGGTATCTTGAAATCTGCGATGCGACCCCGGCAAAACTCGATAATTTCAATAGCATCGCATGGCTCCGACGGCACGATGAAAGCCTTTACATTTTCATCACCGTACTGTGTCGGCACACCGATGACAACCGCTTCTTCGACCTTCGGGTGCTCCTCCAGCAATGTTTGGAGCTCGATGGGGGAAATCTTGTACCCGCCCTTGTTAATGAAGAGCTTCTTTCGACCCATCAGGTAGACACGCCCGCTTCCGTCCATTCTTCCCATGTCGCCGGTCAAGAAGTACCCGTCTCGAAAAACTTCCCGGTTCACGTCGTCCAGATCTTCGTAGCCACGGATCGCCGAGGCGCTCTTCACCGCAATCTCGCCCATCTCCCCGCTCGGCGCGGGCTGCCCGTCCTCCAGGAAAATAGCCATTTCAATTCCGGACAGGGCCGTTCCAACCGACTCCAGCGTGATTCCCACGTCCTCGTCCAGATTGATGCTGATGGTTCCGGTTTCGGTCGAACCATACAATTGTCTCACATAGAAACCGAAGCGTTCATGAAACAACACATTCTGATGCTTTGGCATTGGAGCGCTGGCGGAAACGCACCACCGAATCGACGAGAAATTTCTTGGCTTTCCAGACACCGTTCCCCGACTGAGCATGATGAACATAAACGGGACGGCGATAAATACGGTAATGGCCTCTCTCTCGATTAGATCGGCCACCGCACGACGTTCGAACTTCGGCATAGGATAGAGACAAGCCCCAGCCCTGATGCACGCCAGCAGCGTTCGCATCAGACCGTTGACGTGCGAGAATGGCGCGACCCCGAGGAAACGATCCGTGGGAGTAAATGCGAAGGTCTGGACAAGGTTGTCAAGCTCGATCATCACATGCCGATGCGTGCGTGCGATTTTTTTTGGTTGTCCCGTGGATCCGGACGAGAACTGGTACATGAGTGGAGCGTCCGGCGATACTATAATCCCGGCCGGCGGTTCGGCCGGCACCGAACCGGGCTCGCAGCGAAGCTCTGCAATCATTACGAGCCGCGGCGGCGGTACTCGTCCGGAGAGAACGCGCCGGCAAAGCTCAGCATGCTCCTCGACGGTCACGAGCACGGATAACCCGCACGACTCCACAAAATAGAGAAGTTCATTTTCCTGATAATGGACATTGAGCGGCACCGCGATAGCGCCAACCGATGCGATACCCAGATAGGTCTCGACGAATTCCACTCCATTGGCGAGCAAGAGTGCTACGCGCTCACCCTTCCTGACCCCGATCCTGCGTAGCTGCGCGGCAATCCGCCCGACCCGCTCTCCGAGCTCGCGGTAGGTAATCGTGCGCCCGCCGTCGACCAGCGCTGGCCGGTCGGAATAGATTCGGACCACCTCGAGAAACATCGCCGGCAATGTGTTCATGCTCCCTCCCAATTTCTTAAGACGTGTCTTCGCTGCTCTGCTTGATAATATAGTCGGTAAGGGCATTGAAGCTCGTGAACAGTTCTTGGGTCAGGTCCTCGTCCAAAACCGCGACTCCGAATGTTTCCTCGATCTCGACCACGAGAGACATCGCCTCCATTGAGTCGAGTCCGATCCCGCTTCCCAATAATGGAGTGGCGGAGCCGGATGTCTCCAATGCGGCGGGGCTGACCCGCAACTTGTTGATCATCAACTCTCGCACCCTCCGTTCGATGTTTTGTCGGTGCTGGTCCTGCGGCATCAGTTCATCCCCCGGTATGAGGATTATGGCTCAGGGTGCCGAAACGGGAACACACTCCGGGTTTCCATCCGGCCATGAATAAACTGAAAGCCTGTTACGGCCATCGATTCGCATCCAAAGCCTTTCCTCTACGACGAGATTCCTAATGAGTGTCCCGTCGTTTCATATTTTCGTAAAGGAGATCCGTGCAGCGCTGGAGAGGATTCTGAGGGTCAAAATCTTTGTTGTTGGCTAATTGTCCATCGTGATCGTGTAACCACCTCAGGGTGTCCTCAATTCCCAATTGGGCGCCGAATAAACAGGGCGTGCTGTAGTTAACAAGAGGCACACCCTCTTTTTGTAAATCAGAAAAACTCCAGGATGGAGATTTTCCTCCGGCAATCTGATTCACCATTAGTGGACACTGGACGCTGTCCTGAATCTGCTTGATGGTTGTTAAATCCGGTATAGCTTCTATCAGAACGGCGTCTGCCCCACATTCCGCGAATGCCTTGGCTCTCCGTATCCGTTCTTCGGGGTCCGAGGCATCGGTTCTGGCAATAACGACGAGGTTCTGCCGGGTGGCCAATAGATGAGTGAGTTTGATGAGATAGGCATCCAATTCCAAAAGTTGTTTACCAGGGAAATGCCCACAACGTCGAGGCCGTTTTTGATCCTCCATGATGACACCAGATGCCCCTGCTGCCTCTAAGAGAGCAACCACGTGACAGGCAATTTCACTGTCTCCGAACCCGTCATCGATGTCTACGAGCAGGTGATGGTGGGGTAATACGGTACGAACCCGTTGAGTGAACGCTACCAAATCCGACCAACAAATAAAGCCGATATCCGGAAGCCCGTAAAAGCTTGCGGCAAAGCTAAACCCGCTTAGAAATAGTCCATTAAAATACCGGCCCGCAATCGAGGCAGAAAAGACATCATAGACTCCAATAAAGGGAACAAAGGTTTTCCTGATTATTTCGTTTTTGAGAAGAGTGCCTGGTCGTAGTTGCATGGCATTTCCCTGTAGAATGTTCAAAAGACTATAAGGGTAACCACATAAAAATCACAAACATCGTTAGGCAGATAAAGAGCTTTCTCATGCCCTCGTAATCTTCATCGGTCTTTTCTTATTTCAACCAAAGAGCCTTCTTCCGACTACCGACCCTACAAAAAAAATCGGCCAAGGAATGAGGCAGGTCCTGCCTTACTGCCGTCGATTCCCGAGGACGGGTCAGGCAGATGGAATGCACACCCTGAAAGCGTGTAGAAAAAAATTCTACACACCAGGATCGAGTAAAAGAAGAGTTCACATTTCTTAAAAGCCTGACAGTGTATCTTCCTCTTCGTCGATCACTGAACTCTCCAAGATCAAGAAGCCTGTTTCCCTTCGCCTATCCTTCGTTCGAGACCCTGTTTCCAGGTCAGACAGCTTATCGCCACCAGATGACTGCCTTGCCTTTCGTCTATGTCTCCCCCATGTGAGGCCGATTCGCCGCATGACACCCTGAGAGCGGATATTCTCCGGCCATGTCCCCTGAACGCACCACGGCATTCACCGTGGACATGAACGTGAAGGAGGGCCAGATCATTTGGTTATCGGTTTTCAGTCCACATAGCCATTTGGAGCCCACCCATTCCTGAATACTATGCCGGAGCCTGGTATTTCACCTGGCCTAAAAAAGTAATATTTCCGGTCTAAGCACCAAACGAATTCATGTTCATTTGCATGAATTGCAACCGTTTTTTTAAATATTATAATTTTCCTCATGTAAAACTTTAATTAAAATACCACTATTGTTCGAGACATTCATTTTTCTCATATCTAGAACAGCAGGAAAAAAATGTTGGAAGGATTAATCCGGATTTGAGGACCTATTCCCCTACCCGGACCAGCATTCCGCGATCTTTGCAGACGTTGAAGGTGTGATAAAACCACGCCACCATGAGGACGAGGAATCCAAAATTGAGTCCGGTCGCCCACAGCAAATGAGTCACCGGCATGGTTCCGGTTGTGAGGACCGCACGCATCCCTTCAAAAATATGCGCCGGGGGAACCACCCAGGCGATGGATTGCAGAACCGGCGGAAGGACCTCAAGCGGGTAAAACACACAGGAGATCGGTTGGAAGAGAAAAACCATGCCCCAGGCCAGCACTTCCGCCTGCTGTCCAAATCGCATAATGATGGACGTCGTAAGGACCCCAATGATCCAACCGGATATGACCAGGTTGAGGATGAATGGCAGTAATGAGAGACCCATCTTGAGGATATCGTAGGAATAAAACGCCCACGCAAAGACCATCATTAAACTGCCCACAGCGGTCACTTTCAGCACGCTCATAATCATGGTCGCCACCAGATATTCCCCGACCGTCAAGGGACTGGCAAATAAATTCATGAGATTGCGAGCCCACATTTCTTCTAAAAACGAGACGGCAATGCCTTGCTGCGCGCGGAACAACACATCCCACAATATCAGCGCACCAAGGAAAAAGGTGACGGCGCCATGCAGTGCCATGCCGACTTTCTCCAGGTAGATCGTGATGAATCCCCACACCACCAAATCTAAAAACGGCCAATAAAAGATCTCCAGCAACCGGGCAAAGCTTCGCTTGTAGAGATACATGTGCCGCGACAGTAAGGCGAGGATACGACCCAGGCTCATGATGGGCTTTGCTCTCTGGCTAATTTCAAAAATACCTCTTCCAGATCCCGTTGTTCATAGCGTTGAATGATTTCGGGAGCGGTGCCTTCCGCCACAATTTTTCCCCGTTGCAGGAAAATGATGCGATTGGACATTTCCTCCATCTCCCGCATGTTGTGCGACGTATAAAGAATACTCAATCCTTCCGAGCGTTGATATTCTTTCAGGAACGATTTAATTTTATTGACGATATCAGGATCCAAGCTCGCCGTGGGTTCATCCAGAAACAGCACTTTCGGCTCCGTCATGATGGCTTTGGCCAAAGTGAGTCGCGACATTTGGCCGGAAGACAGCTTCCGGGTAAGTTTATGCCGGATATCCTCCATCTCCAGCTTTTTGACAATGTCATCGATGCGCTGCTTGATGTGTTTCAGTTCATAGAGCCGGGCAATGACTTTGAGATTTTCCTCCACGGTTAATGAAAATGGCATCGAAATGTAGGTGGAGGAGAAATTGACTTGGCGAAGGATGGTTTCTCGATGTTTGGCCAGATCAAGTCCAAACATATGAATGCTGCCGACCGTGGGGGTGATGAGCCCCAACAACATATGAATCGTGGTGGTTTTGCCGGCCCCATTCGGCCCGAGCAATCCCAGTATTTCCCCTTCTTTAATGTCGAAAGAAATATTATTGACGGCGGTGAATTGGTCAAACCGCTTGGTGAGGTTTCGAATTTCGACGACGGATTTGCTGATGGAACCGGTGGCAGTCATTAAAACAGGAACCCACCGATTTTATCCGGAAGATGGCAGGTTTCACAGCGCTTGCTCAGGACTTCCCCCTGGTGGGTTTGCTCTCCATCATGACACCGAAGGCAATCGGCCATACTGGCCTTCCAGAGCACCGAATCTTTGGGAAGATCCGGTTCATGAGGTTGGTCGTCAAGTTTGACATGGCCGCGCGGGATCACAATGGGATAGCCTTTAATCGGGGTTCCGTGGGCGACTCGTCCGTGACAGGTCGTGCACCCCTCCCCTTTTCCGCGCTTTTCAAACGCCTCCATGTGTTTCCGATGATTCATGATCAGCCCGACTTCTTTGACTGGCGCGGGTAAATCACGGGTGGAGACTTCCGTCACCCGCAAGATCGCTCGATGACAACTGATGCACACGGAAGAATTCACATGGGATTTAAGATTGTGCGGTTCAGTCGGCGTCCCTAGAAATGTTATCGCGACATCTTCCAGTCCGGCAAATATTTTATCGTGGATAAATCCGGAGATGCCTGGACGCACGTGGCAATCAACGCAGGTGACGTCTTTATGACTGGACGATTAACCAGGAATCGTAGGAGGGCTTTATAGTATGACAACTTGCGCAGAAGGTGGGGTGATCAGTCAACGGGAGAGCCGCGGCCCCTCCTAAGGCCAGCACAAGGAGTGCGGCCGCAATGAGGGTCAGACCTTTTCCCATGAACCTTACGAATCCCGGTGAAGGGGAAACCGTTTGATGATCAGCTGTGCCAGACCTTGGACGTCGTCCCGATCAAACCAGGGCGCCGAACATTCGATGCGTTTCATCGAGGCCACCGCTAACAAGCCCTCCAACGATACATCGACTTCTTGCAGTTGCTCACGAACCACGACCACCTTGGGGAACCCGTGGCTTTTCCAGCCTTCGGCAATAATTAAATCGATTTCTCCATTGATGAATCGGTCCCGAACTTGATCGACGGGAAGTTCTTCCGGGACATCCGCAAACATGGCCAGGCTGCCTTTGGACAGCACGATCACTGTGCTGGCTCCCGCCCGCTTGTGCCGCCAGCTGTCTTTGCCTTCGGTATCCAGATCAAAGCCGTGACCGGCATGTTTAATGGTGGCGACTCGATAGCCCGCGTGTGTCAGCTCCGGGATCAGTCGTTCGATCAGAGTGGTTTTGCCACTGTTTGAGCGGCCCACAAAGCCCAAAATGGGTGGTGTCATGATGTGAACCCTATGCTTTCCTCTATAAGGTCGAATAATGGTCAATGGTGAGCGTGTCTGGTGAAAATTACAATGCCCGGGCTCTTAAAAATTTCTGGATAATAATTGGACGTTGACAAGATCGCCAGGATTGAGTGCCTCGACCTCTTCCGGCACATCGATGAACCCATTCGCTTTTACCATGGAGGTGAGGATGCCGGATCCTTGACCGCCGGTCGTCCGGACAGTAAGAACACCGTTTTCCTGTTGAAGAATGCCACGGAGGAAATGTCGGCGATCGGTATGTTTGGAGAATGTTTCTTGAAAGATCGCCTTCACGACCGGCCGTTCCCATTTCCGGTGCCCGCCCATTTTCAACATTGCCGGGCGCACGAGTTGATCAAAGGTGACCATGGAGGAGACGGGATTTCCAGGCAGGCCAAAAGCCAACTTCCCTTGAATCTTTCCAAAGGCCACCGGCTGCCCCGGGCGTATCGCTAATTTCCAGAAATTCATGTCGGCCCCAAGTTCCGCAAATACGGGCTTCGTGAAATCGTAGTCTCCCATGGAGACCCCGCCCGATAACACAAGAATGTCACAGGTGAGACCCTGCCGGATTTTGTCTTTTAAAGAGTCCGGATCGTCTTTCGCAATTCCCAATAAAACCGGAATCCCGCCTGATTCCTGAACTCCAGCCGCAATCCCATAACTGTTGGAATTCACGATTTTATGTTCATCAAATGATTCATCCAGATCCGCCAACTCATCCCCGGTAGAGAGAATGGCCACTCGGGGGCGCTGATACACGAGGACAAACGATTTTGCCAGAATCGCCAACATGCCGATCTCCCCTGAACGCAATGGGGTCCCCTTGGCAATAATGCAATCGCCTTCGATGACATCCTCCCCCTTGGGCCGTATGTTCGCACCCTGCCAGCCTTCAGGCTTCATGATACGAACCGTGGTATCCGAAGGCTCGGTGTATTCGACCCGGACGACAGTATCCGCTCCTGCCGGCATGGGCGCTCCGGTCATGATCCGAATGGCTTCTCCCGGACCAACGGTCTTTGTCGCAACCGCTCCTGCGGCCACATCCTCAATAATTTTCAGTTCGGGGATTCTGGTGATGGCATGCTCCTGCTTAATGTCAGCCCACTGCACCGCAAATCCGTCCATCGCCGAATTATTCCATGGAGGATTGGATCGTGGCGCAATGATATCCTCCCCTAACACACGCCCTAAGGCATCAAGGAGACCGACTTTTTCACACCCCAGAGTGTGAGCCGAAGCTAAGACAGTTTGCTGGGCTGATGTTAACGAGGTTAATTGATCCATTGGGATATACCTATCATGCGAGATATTGGAAAAGCCTATCTGAGCGATTTCGAGGGGTTCTCTGTTTTTTCTCGCTTCGTTCAGGGACTCCCCGAAACTCCACATTACATGGATTATGATTTCTTGAATGGAGCCGGGCGAGCCGCCACTTTCACTCGAGAGTCTTTTTTCTTACAGAACTCCTCGACTTTATTGGCAATCGCATGAATGGCGTCAGCCGTGGGAAGATCCGAATGAAACAGGGTATAGGGCTCACCGCGGTCACATTGTAAAACCATTTCCGGGTCAAGCGGCACTCGACCGAGGAACGGGACACCCATGTCTGCCGCTGAGGCTTCGCCTCCCCCTTTTCGAAACAGTTCAATGGATTGGTGACAATGAGGGCAATCTAAGCCACTCATGTTTTCCACAATACCGATAATGGGAATTTCACTGTCTCTGGCAAAGGTGACTGATTTTCGGGAGTCTAAGAGCGCCACTTCTTGCGGAGTGGACACAATGACGCAACCCGTGACATCACCGATGAGATCAATGGTGGTCACCGACTCGTTCCCGGTTCCTGGCGGCAGATCGATGAGCAGAAAATTGAGGTCCTGCCATTCGACTCCACCCAACAGTTGGTTAATGAATTCAAATTTATAGGCATCGCGCCAAATGATCGGGTCATCGGAGTTTTGCAAAAGAAATGACATGGAGGCGATTTTCAGATTATAGGCTTGATGCGGAATAATTCCGCCTCCCGTGCTGATTTTCAATTTTTGGCCTTCGGCACCCACCATTTTGGGAATATTGGGGCCATGAATATCCATATCGCAAATCCCCACCTCATAGCCTTTGAGCGCCAGGCTGATGGCCAGATTGGTAGTCATCGTACTTTTGCCGACGCCGCCCTTATTACTCATCACCAACACTTTATAATCAATGCGCTCCATACGTTTTCCCACCAGCCAACGACTATGGCCTTCCCGATCCTTTTGACAGGTTTCGGTTTCGTCGCAGATGGCGCAGGCCCACATATAGGTACAGACATCCCCGCTCGAACTGGGGGACGGTTGAATAATTTTCAGCTCAGTTGCCATGAATACCTCCACATAAAGTCACCACGATGTATATATTTTGGGTAATTGAGGAATTTTGAGACGCAAAACGCAGAAATCATTGTGTGGCCACTCCCCCTATTTTCTCCACCATATGATCCAACAACGGTAACACAACCTGTAAATTTTCCTGTGCGCCTTTGGCGCTTCCGGGTAAATTGATAATCAGGGTCGTCCCTTTAATTCCGGCTGTTCCACGAGAGAGCATCGCAGTCCCGACTTTTTTGAGACTTTCGGCCCTCATGGCTTCCCCTATCCCGGGAATTTCCTTGTCAATTACGTCCCTGGTTGCCTCCGGGGCCCAATCCGTTGGTCGCACCCCCGTTCCACCTAGGGTAAGAATGATGTGGGGATCGGCCGTTTGACAGATTGTGGCTAATCGATGCGAAATAGCCTGACGATCGTCCGTCACTACCTCATAGGATAAAAGGGTCAGTTGGTGGTTCGTCAAGATATCTTCCAGGGACTTTCGATTTTTATCTGATTCTTGCCCTGAAAGAATCTTGCTACTGATCACCAACACAGCCACCCGTATCACCAGATCCCTCCACTGGCATTCATCCTACCGTGGGCCAGAGTCCGGCACATCGACATAATCATCATCTCCTCCAGCCGCCACTCCCACGGGCTGCGCATGTGGTTGGGCACGTCGAACTGCCGGTGCGCCTGAAGCAGGAGGGGATGACGGTGCAACCTCTTTTTCTTGTGTTTTTTTCTTTCCAAATACTTGCGCGCTAATAATGCCCACTTCATAGAAGAAATACATCGGGATGGCCATTATACATTGGTTGAACGGATCAGGAGTGGGCGTGAGAATCGCCGCGAACAAAAAAGATCCAAGAAACGCCCATTTCCGGTATTTTCGTAATATAGGGGCATCAACCCATCCCAATTTGGCCATCAGGGTTAATGCCAGCGGAACTTCAAAAATCAAGCCAAACACCAACATGAACCAGAGAATAAATCCCACATAATTGGCAATGGAGATTTGGGCAATAAAGCCGGACGCCAACCCGTACGAAATCAAAAAATGCAACGCGAATGGCAACACCACAAAGAAGCAAAAGGTCAATCCCAGATAAAAGGCCACTGTGCTAATCACGGTAAAGGGAGCGATGAACCGGCGTTCCTGGGCATGCAATCCGGGAAGGACAAATTGCCAGACTTCCCACAGCCAGTGCGGGGTCGATAAGACAAGCGCACATAATCCGGCGACTTTCACGTTTTGCCACAACGCTTCAGCCGGAGAGAGAAAGACGAACGGAATTTTCGGCAAATCCGATGGCATCCATTCCCAGGAATCTAAAATAAAATAGTTCTGCAGGGGGATCCGTAGCCAGCTGACCAGCGTATCGGCGTAAAAAAAGGTCCCAACAAAGACACAGGCCATGACAATCACTGCCCGTGTGAGTCGCCATTGGAACTCGTGCAAATGTTCCATGACGGGCATTTTTTTATCTTCCAGTGGCTTGAAGATTTTCTCTTCCAACCAGGAGCCCATTTTGCTTAGTTTGGCCATAGGTATTTTAACGCCCTAAAAACACGGAGGGGGGCTCAGTGGATACCCCCTCCGTACAACCCTCATTTATTTAGGATTCACCGCGACAAAGAGATTATTGCCTCGCCGATTGACCAATAAGACCACTAACTCATCTTTGGCAATCTTCGACGCAATCTGACTATAGTCGTCAAGCGTTTTCACCGCTCCCCGACTCACTTCCTGGACCACGTCACCCACTTGAATGCCCGCAGCCTCCACTGCGCTACCCGCCTCAACTTTGGCCACCACGACACCCTTGACCTGTTCAGGAATATTGTATTGACTGCGACTTTCCGCACCAATGGGTTCGACCGTCATTCCTGCCAACACATTATCGAGTTTTTCCATGGCCGGAGCTTTTTCTTCTTTTTCTTTCGTCCCGCCTTTCGCCAGGGCTTGGTCCGTTGGCCGTTCTCCAAGTTCCAAGGTCAAGACGGTTTCTTTTCCCTCACGTAATACTTTAATGTCTTTTTTCTTTCCCACCTTCGTCCGGGCGACAATATTCCGAAGGTGATTGACATCTTTGACCGATTCACCGCCGTACTCCAGGATCACATCGCCGCGTTGGAGTCCTGCTTTTGCCGAAGGGCCTTCTTCATGCACTTCACTGATTAACACCCCCCCTGTCGATTTTCCGGTAATTGGAAGGATTGAGCTAAGGCAGGGGTTAATTCCTGGATGGCTACGCCCATCCACCCTCTCACCACTTTCCCCGTTTCGATAAGGCTTGCGGCGATATCCTTCGCAATACCGACCGCGATCGCAAACCCCACCCCTTCGGAACCACCTGTTCTGGAAAAGATGGCCGTATTGATACCGATGAGTTCCCCTTTCATATTCACGAGGGCTCCGCCGGAATTTCCGGGGTTAATGGCTGCATCCGTTTGAATAAAATCTTCATATTCCGTAATACCCACACTGCCTCGGCCAAGCGCACTGATGATTCCCAGAGATACGGTATTGCGTAAGCCGAAAGGACTGCCAAGGCTAACACGACATCGCCGACGCGAAGGGATTCATACACTCCCCAGGCAATCGAGGGAATCGGTCCATTTTCAACTTTGACCTTAATGACCGCTAAATCGCTTTTGGGATCGGTTCCCACTATGGTGGCCGACATCTCTCGTCCATCATGAAAGGTCACATTGATATCACTGGCCTCTTCGACAACATGGTTATTGGTCAGGATATACCCGCGAGAATCAATCATCACTCCGGACCCGGCACTCATGCCTGAGGCCCTCCAGGTGGACGCCCGGGAGGTCCTCCGGGGCCGCCGCCGGGAGGGCCGCCACCAGGAGGGCCACCACCAGGAGGGCCACCGCCGGGAGGGCCGCCAAAGGGGCCCGGAGGTAATGGTCTGGATGCGCCTCCACCGCCGGTTACGGCAACATTGACGACCGTCGGACCAACTTTTTCAACAATTTCTGAAAACCCTTCAATAAATGCTCCAGAAATAGCCGCTTGGGTCTGAGCGGGGATGAAACCACCCGTTTCCCCAAAACCCTCCTATCATGCCCAGTCCTACAAAAAGGACAAGGAACCCCCAGAAGGGGGCAATCCGAAACGGCCGGGCAGCGCCCGAAAACATCCGTGACATGTGCATCATCCCGATCTCCCTGTTCGTGAAAAAAATGTAATTGGAACGGAGTAAATAGAGAAATTTCTGTCTAACAACCCTTGGCATTCTCACAGAAATCACCCAAGACCCAGATCGCCTCACTTTGTCTAACTTTTTGATTCTACAATAATTGTTTCTCTACGTTCAAAGTCAAATCCGGAGTTTTTTCCCGGTGGGGGACAGCACAACACCTTAAAAAGACGTACCTTTTGGAATTGCCTTGTTTTTGGGAGTGCGAGAGGCCTGTTGGGTGCTCAAACATCATCGAAACGGGAAGTTCATACTCATGAAATCTGAACAATTCGACCTTCCTTGAGTGTGCGGCCTTTGGAAAAATACAAGAAAGATTAGACAGAAATCCGGCAGATAGGCTGAAGGAGGATGTGTATTCGGTTGTGGGGTGTCGAGGTTAACCTGAGTATAGGAAGGAGAAACTACCCGGTGATATCCAGGAGAGAGCCAAGAACGTTGTGTTGAATTCCGATGGTGGCAATATTCGCTTCAATGAGATTCACGGCTTGTAAATTTGTAATCATTTCTTCGCCCAGATCCACATTTGAACCTTCCCTCAGAATCAGAGGGTCTTCAGTGGAAAAAGATTGCGGTCCCGACCGCAGATCCTTGTCCAGGGAAACGGTTACCCCACCAGCGGATGATTCCACCGGAAGGGCGCGTAATCGTTTAAAACCGTCGGTTTGCGCATTGGCAATGTTATGCGCTCCCACACTGAGCATTTTTCCTCCAGCCTGAATTCCAGAAAGAGCAGCAGCTATACCGGCAATCATCATCATTCTCCTTTGATCGGTTCGAGATCTAACCGCCTCATGTATTCCTTCCGTTTATCGACCTAAATCGAAAAATCTTTCCTGGCGTGGCAGCGGATAGATTACCCGTGGGCAGCGCGAGTAAAAACGGGCCTTTCGAAAATTCCCTTGAGAGGTATTCGGAGAAATTGCTGAAGACTATTGGTATTTTTGTTATGGTATAGTGGGTTGTTTCATTATCTTGCTACTTGCAGGAGATTCATGCGGGGACTGATTCTTCATCAAAGCCTTCGACTGCAGACCGATCTTCCCATTCCAACCCCGAGACCTCAGGAAGCCAGGATTCGAGTCATCCAAGCAGGCATTTGTTCCACTGATCTTCAGCTGATCAAAGGCTATATGGCCTTTCAAGGAGTATTGGGGCATGAATTCGTCGGAATAGTGGATGAGGCTCCCGATCGATCCTTGGTCGGGAAACGCGTCGTTGGAGAAATCAACGCCGCGTGTCGCACATGTGAAACATGTCTCAATGGACGCCCCACGCATTGTCCCCTTCGGACCACGTTAGGAATCCAGGGGCGCGATGGCGCCTTTGCAGATTATCTCACCCTTCCGGTAGAAAACCTCTTTGTCGTCCCTGATTCCATCACCGATGATCAAGCCGTCTTTATCGAACCCCTGGCTGCGGCCTGTGAAATTCCCCAGCTAGTCTCCATCAGACCTTCGGACCGGGTGGTGGTCATCGGAGATGGAAAGCTAGGATTACTTTGTGCCCAAATCCTTGGATTATCAGGATGTGCCGTAACTCTGTTAGGCCACCATGCAAACAATGCCATCTGGCTCAACAACATGGGCATTACGGTCACAGCACATCCGGCGGACATTCCTCGAGGCGTGGATATTATTGTGGAGGCCACGGGAAGTCCCGAAGGGCTCTCCACGGCGATGCAATTCGATTCGGCCACGAGGAACCATTGTGCTCAAATCCACGTATCATGGAAATATTTCTTTCAATATGGCGGACTTGGTCATTCAGGAAATTTCCTTAATCGGATCACGGTGTGGACCCTTTCCCTCCGGCCATCCGCTTATTAAAATCCGGCCACATCCGGGTCGACCCACTCATTCATGCACACTACCCGCTCACCGAAGGCATACTGGCCATGGAAAAAGCCGCCCAGCCCGGCTCACTCAAGGTCATGCTCCATATGACCTGAGTCAAGAGTCCACTGAAAAAGAATGGTTGTTTATCTGTTCGATTTGGTTGAACCTTCAACCCTTTGGTATGGTAAACTCCGTCTTCGCCGAGCTGGCGTAGCTCAATCGGTAGAGCAGCGGTTTTGTAAACCGCAGGTCGGAGGTTCGATTCCTCTCGCCAGCTCCATTTCTTCTAAAGAATTTACCGATTTCCGCTCCCTCCTGTATTTCCAGCATGCCGGTTCCTGTGCCGGTACTCTCCGTAACCTGGTGCGTTTCTGCCAGGGTTGAAGCCGTCATATTTCGCATGCTCCAATAGCACCCAACATGAAGAACGATATTCAATCAACCAAGCCCCCGGGCAAGCCCTCCTCAAAAGCTCTCTTTGACCAAACACATCCCCATGGCCCTGTACGAAAATGGGTCGCCATCGGGAAGTCCTGGTTTTCCGGGCGAACATCAGGTCTGAACTACATGGAGGTTTCACGCGCCGACACCTCGACGATGTTAAAAAAGCACTATCAACGTGCGAAACGCCGGAAGCGATTGATAAAGATGGCAGGGGTTTTTGGCATACTCTTCATCGTCTTGGCCGGGGTTGGCACATGGTTTTGGGGTGAAAACCGGACATTTCAAGTGGCCATTCTTCGAGCCGCCTCAATGGTTGTGAGCATCCATGTGAACCCCGAAATGATTGTGGTCCCGCAAGGAACCTTACGCCAACGGGAAAGCCCCGGAGAAGATCAGCCGAGCGAACAACCGTTGAGAAATATTCACATCAAAAAATTTGCCATAGGGCAGTTTGAAGTCACTTTCGAAGAATATGACCGGTTCGCCATCGCGACGGATCGTTCGTTGCCGAGAGATGAAGGATGGGGACGTGGTTCCCGTCCGGTCATCAATGTCTCGTGGGAAGACGCCAGGAACTATACAACGTGGTTGTCCCGGGAGACCGGTAATCGCTATCGGCTTCCCTCGGAAACTGAGTGGGAATATGCGGCCAGAAACGGCGGGAATAACCAACTTTGGGCTGGTACCTCCGATGAGAAGCAATTAGCCGACTATGCCTGGTTCAATACGAACAGCACCGGAAGAACTCAGCCGGTAGGCGCCAAAAAAGCCAATGGCCTGGGGATTCAGGACATGAGCGGAAATGTGTGGGAATGGGTCGAGGATTGCTGGCATGAAGACTACCGGGACGCGCCAATCGATGGTGCGGCCTGGCTTGACGCGACTGGTGAAAATTGCGGCGTGCACGTGCGACGAGGTGGTGCCTGGACCGATTCTCCGGGATCGCTGCACTCGTCGATACGAAACTGGTATAGCACCGATACCCGGAGTATTCTGATTGGCTTTCGTCTCGCCCGGGATATAGATTGAATCGTGCTTATTCTCCCATTGTTCTAGGGGGGAGAGGCTAAAAGGTTCCTCCTAGCCCCAGGGTCCACACCGCATCCGGACGTAGACCTTCATTTTTATTGAGCGGAAGCTGGACTGCTGCCTGAACCAGAGTATTAGGAAAAGGAGCCCATTTTAATCCGGGAGCCAAGTCTACAATATCCTTTCCACTGTTATCCTGATCGTCCAATTCGTGACGGCCCAGGAGATCGAGTGAGAAGGCAAAGACCGGGATGGGGGCCAGATCAAACCCTGCCACATAGGTGAACAGATTCAGCTCGGATTTGTTGTTGACAAGAACGAAGCCCGTATTGACATGAGGACCAATCATTCCAAGCTGGGGATGAATAATATTTAGAAGCCACCGCCAACCCCTCAAATTTGTATTCTCCGACTCCCATGAAATTGTCTTCGTTTCCCGTGGGAAAAGAAACGCCCCCACGTACTCCCAAATCAGGTAAGATCTCATGATTTTTCAGAAAGTTATATTTGGTCCGAACGAGAACGTCCCCGATTCCGGTTTTGTCCCCGGAAGAACTGTCTTTTGAAGGGTCTCCCGTGCCAGGTGTCGCTCCATTAATCACATAGATGCCACTACAATTTCCACCTTGTGTACAGGGACACCGTTGGAATCAAGCATGGTGGCCTCAGACTTTGGCCTTAATTTGGTTATGGATAAGAGGGACCAGCACGATTCACGTCCCAATTATCCGTCAGGCCGTAGGTTCCAAAAAATCCCACAAAATTGGTGATGACCTCGACATTCAGATTGATTCTTAATATTTCATCCAAACTCGGGTCATTCAGCGGAGTACACCGGGCCCCCCGGTAGGCGAGACATCGGCGTTGAGCGAAGACAGGCTCTGTCCATTAAATTTTTTGTAGTCGGCGTTCGACCAGACGACCTGGAAATCAAACCGCCCTTTGCCAAGCGTGTCGGCACGTTCCCCAAAAAGCGGACCCAGACTTTTGGTCACTTCAACCGGAACGCCTCGTTCAACATCAAACCGATACGCCGCCACCGTAGAGTTGACGGCAAATTGTCCGGTCTGCGCCCCAATACCATTGGTCAGTTCGTTAAATGAATTAAACACCGCATTGCCAAACTCGCTTGACCGATTTCCTGAAACCGTTGGATCGGTTTGAAAGCCATCCCCTCCATACAAATCAGGGATCACATCATTTAAATTTTTGGCCTCTGTGAGAGAAGGACTCATAAACAGCATCGACAACAGAAGGACAAGGTCCCATGGCCGGATTCGTCGAAGGGAACAGGTCTGCCTTAACCAATTCTTCATTATTGCTCCTCATAAAGTTGAAAGAAAAATAATGATGGATTACCGGAAGTCTCGGAACCAACTTTCTGATATGATTTTTTGTTGCTGGTAATTTCATAGGGACTTTATGTTTCCACACAAGGTAAAAAAAGACTGTTTGGGGGGCGATCCCTCATTCAACACCCTCTTTTATCAAAGGGCTTGTAATGAAAGGTGATGTGTGACAAATGGAAAAAGCCAGCGGATGGTATAAACTCTTTCGATTGAAGTCAATCAATATCTTGATGCGAACGCTCATCATACTCTTATTTCCACTTAGACGTGGTCTTCATGTTGGGTCGGATGGCCGCATGGAGGAGTGGGAATGAGAATCTCTAAATGGTTATCATCCGATTGACGAGGAGGCTCGCGTCTTTTACGTCGGACCCAGTAAACTGACTCTGAGACCATAAAAATCCACATAGCATACCGCCTTTTTTGTTCCTTCTTCGTTCATTTCCTGGAATGGAAAACCCCGGACCACATGAGGCGGTGGTCAAAAAAAAGGTTGAAGATTGAGAAAGAGCACCGGGCTATTTTCTTCTTAGAAATTTCTCAAGTAAAATTCCTATAGACCTTTTGAAAAGAGTGAACTGTGTTCAAACCCTACCTACAATACCCGGTCCTGAGAAAAGGCTACCTCGGCTCTTCCAGACCCTATTGCCCTTCTCTCTTTGCTCTGGTGTGTGTTGTCCTTCTTCTCCCTTCACTGGCATGGGCAGATACACGCGGAAGCACCATAAAGGGGAAGTCCTCTGCCCAATACGTGGTTGAGACCCAGGGAAAATCGTGGGCCGTGATCATTGGGGTTGATAATTATCTGCATCTTTCTCCACTGGCCTATGCGGTCGATGATGCCAAAGCCGTGGCCCGTGTGCTCAGCCGTCAAGGATTTTCGGTCACACCGCTCTACAATAAACAAGCCACCAGGCAAGCGATTCTTCGTGAGTTGCGGCAGAATATTTTGACACGAGTTCAAAAAGAGGATCGTGTGCTGATCTTTTTTGCCGGACATATCGGGGAAACCGGAGGCTCGGGTGATGCACAGGCCGTGGGTTATATGATGCCCGTGGATACCGAGCCAGGTCTCCTGGCTAAATCCGCCATTAGTATGGAGCTTCTTCGTGAACTCTCCAATGGTATTCCGGCCAAACATGTTCTATTTGTGATTGATATTTGTTACGGGGGCATTCCAGGGAGTCGCCTTCGTTCCCTTCCTCCCATGACCAAAGACTATCTCAAGGTCATTACGCGGGAACCGGGCCGTCAATTGATGACGGCTGGAGGAACCGGGCAACAAGCCCTGGCAGGGCCGAAATGGAAGCATAGCGTGTTTACCTACTATCTTCTGGAAGGCATAGGCAAAGGCCATGGTGATCTGAACGGCGACGGCATCATTCCAGCATCCGAGCTTTTCACCTATCTTGATGAGCATGTCCAGTCTGCCGCTCTCCGACATGACCATGTTCAGCGGCCGGAACTGTGGGGGCTTACCCCGGAGAAAGGTGAATTTGTCTTCGTACCCGAAAAACCTTCTTCGAGACCTCAAATCGCGCAAACACCAGGGACAGGGAGCACAGGAACGATAAGCAATCCTGAAACCGGAACGATCGAAACGATTGTGGGTCTCTTTAAAAATTTAGGGAATCCCCTGGACCTATTCACCAACAAGATTCCCTCTGGAAAGACAGGCCAGGGTGCCAATCAACCACCACCAGATGAGGTGGCGATGTTAAAAGCCCAACGTGAAAAAAATGAATTACAGTCCCAACAATTGTTGAAGGAACAACAACAGCGGGAAAAGCAACTCGAAGCGCAATTGGCCGAAGCCCAACGGCTGGCCGCCGAGGAGGAGCGGCGGAGGGTGGCGGCGGAACAAGCTCGTCAGGAACAAGAGACCCTGTTGGCCCAACAACAAGCCGCGTTTAAAATTGAACAGGCCAGGCGGACGGCCGAAGAGGAACAACGGAAACAAGCCTTAGCTCAACAAGAGCAAACTCGACAAGCGCAATTGGCTGAAGCCCAACGGCTGGCCACCGAAGAGGAGCGACGGCGGATCGAGGCGGAACGGGCCCGTCAGGAAAAAGAGACCCTGTTGGCCCAACAACAAGCCGCGTTAAAAGCCGAACAGGCAAGGCTGGCAGCCGAAGAAGAACAACGCAACCAGGCCTTAGCCCAATTGGCGGAAGCCCGGCGGTTGGTCGAAGAAGAGGAGCGGCGGAGGGTGGCGGCGGAACAGGCTCGTCAGGAACAGGAGGCTCATCTGGCTCAACAACAAGCCGCGTTAAAAGCCGAACAGGCCCGGCTGGCGGCCGAAGAAGAACAACGGAGAAAAGCGTTGGCCCAAAAAGAACAAGAACTCCAAGCTCAACTGGCGGAAGCACGACGGATGGCAGCAGAAGCCAAGGCTCAGCAGCAACGGCTGGAGGCGGAGGAGGAACAACGCAAACGGGTCTTGGCTCAAGAAGAACAAACCCGTCAGGCTCAACTGGCGGAGGCGCAGCGAGTGGCGGCCGAAGAGGAGCAACGCAAACGGGTCTTGGCTCAAGAAGAACAAACCCGCCAGGCTCAACTGGCGGAGGCGCGACGAGTGGCGGCCGAAGAGGAGCAACGCAAACGGGCGTTGGCTCAAGAAGAACAAACCCGCCGTTTTCAATTGGCAGAAGCTCAGAGGGTGGCGGCTAGACAGGCTCGATTGGCGGCTGAAGAGGAACAACGCAAACAAGCCGCTGAAGCCCGCCGACTAGCCGCCCTGGAAGAGGAACGACGGCGGGCGGCAGCCGAACAGGCCCGCCAGGAACAAGAGGCTGCCTTGAAAGCTGAACAGGTCCGGCTGGCGGCTGAAGAGCAACAACGCAAACAAGCCGCTGAAGCCCGCCGACTGGCCGCCCTGGAAGAGGAACGACGGCGGGCGGCAGCCGAACAGGCCCGCCAGGAACAAGAGGCTGCCTTGAAAGCTGAACAGGTCCGGCTGGCGGCTGAAGAGCAACAACGCAAACAAGCCGCTGAAGCCCGCCGACTGGCCGCCCTGGAAGAGGAACGACGGCGGGCGGCTGAAGAGGAACAACGCAAACAAGCCGCTGAAGCCCGCCGACTAGCCGCCCTGGAAGAGGAACGACGGCGGGCGGCAGCCGAACAGGCCCGCCAGGAACAAGAGGCTGCCTTGAAAGCTGAACAGGCCCGGCTGGCGGCTGAAGAGCAACAACGCAAACAAACTACCGAACAGTTCAGCCGGGAGGAAGACACGAAAGGGTCCCAACAACCGGTAGTGGCCAAGAGTGGAAATAGCAAGCCATCAAAAGTTTTGGAAGGGAATACTCCACTCTCTGAAGGCGTTTCTGTGGCGGACCTTCCAACGCTGGCGACTCCTCCCATTCCAGAATCATCTCCTGATCAACAGGGATCCGGATTCTTCGGTTTTTTTAAAAACATATTCCAAGAAAAACAACCGGAGGCTCAAGGCGACATTCCCAAGAAATCCCAACCTGAGCCTGTCTTGGAGGCACGGCTACGTCCTCAAGATTTACCCGATACCTTTTCATCCGGGGTATCAGGAAATGATGGCGCACCCATGGTGATGATTCCAGCAGGAAAATTTATCATGGGAAGTGCTGTAGACCAGATACCTTCCTTCCTCAAGGATTTTGACGGAGTCCCTTCTGACGCCTTTCAAGCCGAAATCCCGGAGCGTCAGATTATCCTTGATGCCTATTACATTGACCAATATGAGGTCAGTTACCGCCTCTATGGCCAATTTGTCGAATCCACAGGGCGAAGCCTTCCAAAATTTTGGGGTGACGACCGTTTTCACCAATTAGACCATCCCGTCCTCGGGGTGACATGGTATGAGGCAACTGCGTACTGCACGTGGGCAGGAAAACGCCTTCCAACAGAAGCGGAATGGGAAAAGGCCGCCAGAGGGACTCACGGATACGCGTATCCGTGGGGAAACAGCTGGGATTCCGCACGAACCAATACCGCGGGGTATTGGGCAGGAAAATCATTTTCCTCCATTGCCCAATGGGCTGAATGGATGCAAACAGCATTGGATCGGCGGGAGGCCGGTCCACTGAACATTGGAACATTTTCTGGTGGGATCAGCCCTTATGGGGTCCACGACATGGCAGGGAACGTGTCAGAATGGGTCTCGGATTGGTATACGCCCTACACCACCCACACGACCCTGATTCGCAATCCTCAAGGGGCAGACTCAGGGACGATGAAAGTGCATCGTGGAGGGTCCTGGAGTGTGAGTTCAATTTTCGCCCGTTCTGCGTACAGGGCACGAGAAAATCCGGAAAGGGGAAGTCCTTATATTGGTATGCGTTGCGCAATGACTCCCAAGTAAACTCTCCCAGACGATTGCCTTCCGGGTCCCGCATCTCCTGACTGCTACGTATCGCCGGTCAGTCAATCAGCCAACCCCCAAAACCCGAATGACCCACACCCAGATTTCTTTTTGCGGCGTCTCCTTCTATTATGAGAGATCAGACACCTCATGCTAATTCCAATATGCACACGCCGAGCCCAAGATCTACTGAATGACCCAGTCTGTCGAGGCGGAGCCCGGGAAGCCGACGGCCGTAACCGCCAACCCGTTCATCAGCCACACGGCCACCGTGCCACTGATGCGATGGTGCCAAATGACGTCAGCTTTGCCGTCGCCGTTGACATCGCCCACTTTCGCAATTTGCCAATGTGAGGGCACTCCTCCCGGGAAGCCTGTTGAGGCAATCACTGTTCCATTCATCAACCATATCGCGGTAGTGCCGTTATTGGTATTGCGCCAGACCAGGTCGGCTTTCCCGTCGCCGTTCACATCTCCCACCCCGGCAATCTCAAACTCCGGCGAGGCACTGCCGGGAAAGCCCACGGCCGTACTCGCCACCCCGTTCATCAACCACACCGCTACTGTGCCACTGGTATTATTCCGCCAGATGACATCCGCCTTGCCATCGCCATTGACATCCCCCACCCCCGCGATCTGCCAGGCCAACGGCACTCCCCCCGGAAACCCGGATGAGACCACTGCCGTTCCATTCATCATCCAGATCGCCGTGGTGCCATCACTGGTATTGCGCCAGACCAGATCGGCTTTCCCATCGCCGTTCACATCGCCCACCCCTCGCACCCTCCAATCCGTCGACGCACTGCCGGGAAAGCCTACGGCCGTAATGGACAACCCGTTCATCAGCCACACGGCCACCATGCCACTCGTACCATGCCGACAAATAACGTCAGCTCTGCCATCCCCGTTGACATCTCCCACTCCCACCAACTGCCATTCCGAGGGCAAGCCCCCGGGGAAGCCGGTTGAGGCAATCGCTATTCCATTCATCAACCAGACCGCGACAGCGCCGCTCCCGATGTTGCGCCAGACCAAGTCGGCGGTGCTATTGGCATCCAGATCGCCCAAAGCCCGGGCACTATCCGGCGGCGGCACCGTCATCGCTGTCGTGACAAAAAACGCCGGCCCGGTCAGAGCAATGGTGGTGCGGACCTTAGTCGTCCGGTGAATGGATTCAAACACCATATTCTTGGAGCAACAGGCCGTGTTCTTATTTTGCCCGGAGAGATGATAGAGCAGGTCTGAGGAAACGCCCGCGCCGATCGTTTCACTTTCGCGAAAATTCGGTTGCCCGGCCACCGCCCCCGCGGAGACATCAAGAAACTCCGTTGTGGCCCCCGTCGCCTTCTGCACCGTATAGAGCCGCGCCGGGAGCACGGACGATCCACCGGAAACCGGTCGGTTGTCCGCGATTGCATAGAGTGTCCCCGCCGCATCAAAGGCCATGTCGACAAAGTTTCCCGGTATTTTGGCAATTTGCGTGGCAAGACCGGTAAGGGGATTAATGGTCACCACCCGCCTGAACGAATTCGCTTCTGAAGGGACAATGAGCAACGCCCACAATTGATTGGTGCCGGGTTCCGTAGCCAGTCCTCTCGCTCCCTCTACGGCTTCTCCCGTCGACAACGTCAGCGGGATGGTCGCCAGCGTGGCTCCGGTGTCGGGATTGAGCGTATATAATTTTGGCGGAGTTCCGGATCGAGACAGTGTCAGCTCCTCAACGGAATACAGCGTGGCTCCGACAAAAGCCAAGCCATGCGTTCGATGATCGAGATCGGCAATCTTTGTCACCACGCCATCGATTCTGAGGCGGTACAAGCTGTTCACGGTCGGCCCGGTGTTGGGATCGTTTTGGATCCCCATGAGGAAAACCGGCAGACCGGAGGAAATGACCAGGACCACAGTGCTGCCGGGTCCCACATTGCTCTGCGCCGGAGGATTTTGACTGATAACCTTATCCGCGGCCACTGTCGCACTATTAGCTGTTTTCACCATCCCCACGATTAAACCCGCATTCGCAATTGCCGCTTGCGCCACAGACTGAGTCAACCCCACTACATTCGGCACGGCCACGTCATTATCGGTATTGGTGACCCGCACATCAGCAACCTTCCGGCCGTTGTAATGGGGATCGGCACTCGTGGCCACCGCGATGACCAGTGTGTAGGCCACATTCCCATCCACCACCCCATCGTCCACGCCGGTGACCGTCACCGTCTGCGGCGTCGTCCCGCTTGCGCTGGTAAAGGTGAGACTGGCAGGACTCACGGTACCCTCGGTGGGGTCGCTGCTGCTCAGCCCAACGGTAACATTGGCTGTCGGGAGCGTGCTCAGGGCCACCATAAATGTGGCGGTGCCCCCCGCTTCCGTCGTCGTCAGGCCGGCCGTAGGCGTGACGCTGATGCTCCCCACGTCATTATCGGTATTGGTGACTCGCACATCAGCGGCCTTCCGGCCGTTGTAATGGGGATCGGCACTCGTGGCCACCGCGATGACCAGTGTGTAGGCCACATTCCCATCCACCACCCCATCGTCCACGCCGGTGACGGTCACCGTCTGCGGCGTCGTCCCGCTTGCGCTGGTAAAGGTGAGACTGGCAGGACTCACGGTACCCTCGGTGGGGTCGCTGCTGCTCAGCCCAACGGTAACATTGGCTGTCGGGAGCGTGCTCAGGGCCACCATAAATGTGGCGGTGCCCCCCGCTTCCGTCGTCGTCAGGCCGGCCGTGGGCGTGACGCTGATGCCTGCCCCAACCCCATCGCCCTTATCACCATCGTCGTTATTATTGTCGTCGTCGTTATCGTTATCATCGTCATCGTTATCGTCGTCTCGTTATCATCATCGTCGTTATCGTCTTTTTCCCCTTCTTCTTACCGCCCTTAGCAGTGTTGGCAACATTGATATCAGCGGCATCCACGATAAAATATATTGAACCGGCATTAGTGGCCGCTGCTGAGTATCCACCATCAGCCATTTCGATTATGGACGCCGTCCGCAGTGTTGTGCTCTTCGGGATGCTAAAGGTGAAACTATCCGGACTCTCTCTCCCCTGAATCGTGTCGCTGCCGCTCAGCCCAATCAAGGCATTCCCCGTGGGCAGTAGGGCCATACCCATCATCAAGATGCCCGGGCCACCTCCTTGCGTCATTGCCAGACCCGCGGTCGGCATGACGGTGGTGCACGTCACCATGGCTAGCAGTGTAAGGTGAATCCGCTCCCATCCTGGTCGCTTTCGCGTCCCGGGCGGATTCTTACATTCTTGAGAACCTTCTGGGGGAAGGGGCGCAATGGTATTCATGTCACACGAAATAAACCTGTCTCGTTGACCACATCAATCGGAAAAGACGTCCCATCTTAAATAAGCACCTCTCTGGAGTGCAGTGGATAAGTTTTCCCAATGGCCGGACGATTCGTCTGTTCCTCGCGAAAATAGGGTACAAGAACCTCACGAATTTTGATGTTCAAAATTGCTCAGTCCTCAGTTTTAATAAGTAAAATCAATTAGTAAAACATAAAATACGGAAAAATTAAAGTCTAATTTCGGGAGGAGTAATCGGCGGTCCTAAATTCTTGTCTTGATTCAGAATGAAGCTGTTACCCACCCCAAACCCGCAAGCACCAAAATATTGATGATAAATTGTTGCCTATGACCAATAATGGGAAAGGACATGAATGGCATGCTGAAAGCATTCTGCTTTTCGCCACAATACATAAAGACTGCTACAGGGTGCTGAGTAAGAGGCTCTGCCTTTCTGTCCACTTGCTCCCGCGTTGAAGGTCTTTTGTTCCGATTAAAGAAACTCTGGCCGGGCGGGAATAAAAAGCGACCAAACGATCTCTGAGATTTTTCTCCTAAATCACACGCCCAATAAGAAACACGCTTTAAGACCCAGAGTGCCGCTTGCAGGTTCTTGAATCATGTTTCCGCTTGCAAAAATGGAGAAAGGAGGTTTTTCTCGCCAGGCTGCTATCCGTCGGGCGTCTGCCTGTAGGGAGACCATCACACCACATCCGGCTCCTGGCTGCACCGTCATAGCATCTGCGACCTAACCAGGGAGAGGAAGGGTGGATGCCTACAACTGAGGAGAATAAGGCCGTATGTTGGATAGTTTGTTGGGAAGACGTTGGGCAAAAAGGTGTGAGGGAGTGTCTTCCAGAGGTGAGATTGTTTTGGCGCTCTCCGTGTTGATGCAGATTCACGGCAGGCGCCCGCCCGTGAATGATGTTTATTGAATTTCCCAGTCGAGAGAGGCGGAACCCGGAAAGCCCACGTCTGTAATCGCCAATCCGTTCATCAGCCACACGGCCACCGTGCCGCTGGTATCATTTCGCCAGATCACGTCTGCCTTGCCATCGCCATTCACATCGCCCACTTGGGCAATTTGCCACACTACCGCCATTCCCGCCGGAAAGCCGGAGGACATGATCGTCGACCCATTCATCAACCAGATTGCCGTGTTCCCATCACTGGTGTTGCGCCAGACCAGGTCGGCTTTGCCATCGCCGTTCACATCCCCCACCCCGGCAATCTCAAACTCCGGCGAGGCACTGCCGGGAAAGCCCACGGACGAAACCGACAACCCGTTCATCAGCCACACGGCCACCGTGCCACTGATGTCGTTGCGCCAGATCACATCCGCCTTGCCATCCCCGTTCACATCCCCCACGCCCGCAATCTGCCAGACCACCGGCACTCCGCCCGGAAAGCCCGAGGCCGCAATCGTCATTCCGTTCATCAACCAGATCGCCGTGCTGCCGTCAATCCCGTTGCGCCAGACCAGGTCCGCTTTGCCATCGCCATTCACATCGCCCACGCCCTCGATGTCAAACTCCGTGGGTGCGCTGCCGGGAAAGCCCACGGACAAAACTGACAGCCCGTTCATCAGCCACACGGCCACCGTGCCACTGGTGTCGTTACGCCAGATCACATCCGCCTTGCCATCCCCGTTCACATCCCCCACACCCGCAACCTGCCAGACTACCGGCACTCCGCCTGGAAAGCCCGAGGCCGCGATCGTCATTCCGTTCATCAACCAGATCGCCGTGTTGCCATCAATCTTGTTCTGCCAGATCAGATCGGCCGTGCCGGACGCATCCAGATCCCTCAAGACCGAAGCACTCGTGGGTGGCAGCCTCGTCAATGCCGTCGTCACAAAAAAATCCGGTCCCTTGAGGGCAATCGGGGTTCTGGCTTTCGTGGTACGATGGATCGTTTCAAACAAGATATTCTTGGTGCAACAGGCGGTCACCTTATGTTGTCCGGAGAGATGATAGAGCAGGTCCGGCGAAGGTCCTACCCCAATTGTTTCACTTTCTCGAAAATTGGGCTGTCCCGCCACCGCGCCAGCGGACACATCAAGGAATTCGGTCAGAATTCCTGTGGTCCTATTCACGGTATAAATCCTGGCTGGAAGCACAGGCGACCCACCGGGCACCGGTCGGTTATCCGCGATCGCGTAGAGCGTCCCAGCGGAATCAAAAGTCAGGTCCATAAAGTTCCCTGGCAATTTCGCTTTTTGCGTGGCAAGACCCGTCGTCGGATTAATGGTGACTAACCGTCGGAAACTGTTCACTTCTGAAGTGACAACGAGCAACCCCCACAGCTGATTGGTCCCAGGCTCCGTGGCCAGCCCACTTCCCCCCTCCAATGATTCACCCGTCGACAACGACAAAGGGATCGTGGCGAGCGTGGCGCCGCTCTCCGGATTCACCCGATACAGATTCGACGGAGTCCCAGCCTGCGGGGAAAGGGTCTGCTCCTCGACGGAATATAGGGTGGACCCGACCACGGCCAAGCCGTGGGTGCGGTGCGTAAGATCCCCAATTTTTGTCACAACCCCATCGGTGCGAATGCGGTACAGGCTATTCACGAGTGGCCCGGTACTGGGATCGTTTTGCACTCCCATGAGAAAGACCGGCGGCCCGGACGAAATGACCAGGGCCACCGCACTGCCTGGAGTCTACATTGGTGTCCCCCGTTGGGGTTTGACTAATGACCGTACCGATTGTCACCGTTTCACTAGATACTGTCGTCTCCGTCCCCACCCTCAGGCCGGCACTGGTAATATCTGACACTGCCGAACTCTCCGATTTACCTACCACATTGGGAACGGCCGTCCCCAACGATACGACTAGAGCGACCGCACTGCCCGGCGCCACATTCGCGCCTGCCGTGGGATTTTGACTGATGACCCCCCCGATGGCCACCGTCTGACTGTTGGTCGAGGTCACCGCTACCAACTGTCAAACCGGCCGTGGTCAAAGCTGTTTGGGCATTTGTCTTAAGACTTCCAACGACATTGGGCACTTGGGCCCCTAAGGACACGACCAGGGCCACCGCACTGCCTGACGCTATATTATCTCCTGCCGCCGGATTCTGACTGATGACATTCCCGATGCCCACTGTGGCACTATTCGACGTGGTCACGGTTCCCACCGTCAGGCCGGCCGTGGTAATCGCGGTTTGCGCCGCCGCCTGCGTCAAACCCACCACATTCGGCACCGCCGCCCCCAGCGACACCACAAAGTTTACCGCACTAGCGGGGGCCACATTCTTCCCCGCCGCCGGGTTTGACTGATGACCTTGTCCGCCGGCACTGTCGTACTGGTAGCTGTCCTCACGGTGCCCACTGTCAAACCCGCTGTGGTAATGGCCGTTCGCGCCGCCGCCTGCGTCAGGCCCACCACATTCGGCACCGCCGCCCCCAGCGACACCACAAAGTTTACCGCACTAGCGGCGGCCACATTCTTCCCCGCCGCCGGTGTTTGACTGATGACCTTGTCCGCAGGCACCGTCGTACTGTTGGCCGTCGTCACGGTTCCCACCGTCAAGCCCGCCGTGGTAATGGCGGTTCGCGCCGCCGTCTGCGTCAAGCCCACGACATTCGGCACTGCCGGACCCAGGGACACTACTAAAACCACAGCACTGCCCGCCGCCACATTACTTCCCGGCCGCAGGCGTTTGACTGATGACGTTCCCGATTGGCACGGTGGCACTATTGGCCGTCGTTCCGGTGCCCACGGTCAAACCGGCTGTGGTAATCGCGGTTTGGGCCGCAGCCTGTGGTAATCCCACCACATTCGGCACCGCAATACCCAGCGACACCACCAAGTTCACCGTACTAGCGGGAGCCACATTCATCCCCGCTGCCGGCGTTTGACTGATGACATGACCGATGGCCACGGTGCCACTATTGGCCCGCGTCACCGTGCCCACCCTGAGATTCGCATTGGTAATGGCGGTTTGTGCCGCAGCCTGCCCCAATCCCACAACTTGCGGCACCGCCACGCCCAGAGAGACCACCAGATTCACTGCACTACCTGGCGCCACATTGCTCCCCGCCGTCGGCGTTTGATTGATGACATGACCGATGGCCACCGTGGCACTATTGGCGGTTGTCAGATTCCCAACGGCCAGTCCCGCATTGGTAATGGCTGTTTGGGCAGTGGCCTGCGGCAACCCTAAGACATTGGGCACCATGGCGCCCAAAGACACCACCAGGGCCACCGCACTGCCCAGGGCCACAGTGCTCCCGGCGGAAGGGTTTTGACTGATGACCGTGCCGATAGGCACCGTGGCACTATTGGCGGTCGTTACCGCGCCCACCGTCAGGCCATTGGTGGTAATGGCAATCTGGGCAGTGCTCTGCGTGCTGCCGACAACAATCGGTACGCCTACTCCAGACACCACCAGATCCACCGCACTGCCTGTGTACCACATTGATTCTGGCTTCAGGGTCTTGACTGAGGACCACACCGACCGGCCCTGTCGAATTAGTAGTGAGCAAGACCGCCCCGACTTTTAGTCGCACCGATGCAAGGACTGCCTCCGCAGCCGTTTGTGTCAACCCGATCACATCGGGGACTTCTTCTGCGCTTGCCGTGGGTAAAGCAAAGGTGGGAAACACCAGACTTATCAGAACCACCAGCTGCAAAAGGATCAATGCGTGACCTCTTTGCAATCTCCGGTAGCGTCGGATTCCACCCCGTACTGATGCTGAACCGCCATCACGTCCATGTGGTTGACTCCATTCAGCAGGAATCAGCAGACTTTTGCTGCGGTAGAGGCTCGATTGCCTACTTCCGCCATACGTGCGTCTTGGTTATGAATGGCTCTCTTTGATTCGTTGAATGAAATAGGGGGATATCTTTAGTATCTGCAATTTGGGGGAGAATCCAGTCTTCTAGTTGTCATGAAGTAGCTGAGAGGTGCCTGATCCGGAGAACTGGAAAAAGGTATGCATCGTAACATGGGAGGGTTCACGCGTTCCACATTCCCGCATGAGCCTGGTGAGTCTAATAGCCGGGGATCAATCTTACTGAATGGTCCAGTCTGTCGAGGCGGAGCCCGGGAAGCCCACGTCCGTAATCGCCAACCCGTTCATCAGCCACACGGCCACCGTGCCGCTGGTATCATTCCGCCAGATGACGTCCGCTTTGCCGTCCCCATTCACATCGCCCACTTGGGCAATTTGCCACGCCACCGACATTCCCGCCGGAAAGCCGGAGGACACGATTGTCGTCCCATTCATTAACCAGATCGCCGTATTCCCATCACTGGTGTTGCGCCAGACCAGATCGGCTTTGCCGTCGCCGTTCACATCTCCCACTCCAGCAATTTCAAACTCCGGCGAAGCACTGCCGGGAAAGCCCACGGCCGTAATCGCCAACCCGTTCATCAACCACACCGCTACGATGCCAGTGGTGTCGTTGCGCCAGATCACATCCGCCTTGCCATCGCCGTTGACATCGCCCACCCCTGCGATCTGCCAGGCTACCGACACACCAGATGGGAAGCCGGAGGTGGCAATCGTGGTCCCATTCATGAACCACACGGCGACGATACCACTCTGAGAATTACGCCAGACCAGGTCCGCCTTGCCATCGCCGTTGACATCGCCCACCCCTCGCACCCTCCAATCCGTCGACGCACTGCCGGGAAAGCCTACGGCCGTAATGGACAACCCGTTCATCAGCCACACGGCTACCGTGCCACTCGTGCCGTTATGCCAAATGACATCCGCCTTGCCGTCCCCATTCACATCTCCCACCCCTACGATCTGCCATTCTAACGGCACCCCCGCCGGAAATCCGGAGGTGGCTATGGTCATACCATTCATCAGCCACATCGCAACACCGCCGCTCCCGATGTTGCGCCAGACCAGGTCGGCGGTGCTATTGGCATCCAGATCGCCCAAGGCCCGGGCACTATCCGGCGGCACCACCGTCATCGCTGTCGTGACAAAAAACGCCGGCCCGGTCAGAGCAATGGTGGTGCGGGCCTTAGTCGTCCGGTGAATGGATTCAAACACCATATTCTTGGAGCAACAGGCCGTGTTCTTATTTTGCCCGGAGAGATGATAGAGCAGGTCTGAGGACACGCCCGCGCCGATCGTTTCACTTTCGCGAAAATTCGGTTGCCCGGCCACCGCCCCCGCGGAGACATCAAGAAACTCCGTTGTGGCCCCCGTCGCCTTCTGCACCGTATAGAGCCGCGCCGGGAGCACGGACGATCCACCGGAAACCGGTCGGTTGTCCGCGATTGCATAGAGTGTCCCCGCCGCATCAAAGGCCATGTCGACAAAGTTTCCCGGTATTTTGGCAATTTGAGTGGCAAGACCGGTAAGGGGATTAATGGTCACCACCCGCCTGAACGAATTCGCTTCTGAAGGGACAATGAGCAACGCCCACAATTGATTGGTGCCGGGTTCCGTAGCCAGTCCTCTCGCTCCCTCTACGGCTTCTCCCGTCGACAACGTCAGCGGGATGGTCGCCAGCGTGGCTCCGGTGTCAGGATTGAGCGTATATAATTTTGGCGGAGTTCCGGATCGAGACAGTGTCAGCTCCTCAACGGAATACAGCGTGGCTCCGACAAAAGCCAAGCCATGCGTTCGATGATCGAGATCGGCAATCTTTGTCACCACGCCATCGATTCTGAGGCGGTACAAGCTGTTCACGGTCGGCCCGGTGTTGGGGTCGTTTTGGACGCCAATAAGGAAAGCAGGCGGACCAAATGAAAGGACCAGGGCCACAGAACTGCCGGGTGATACATTGACCCCGTGGGCAGGTGTTTGACTGATCACATTGCCGAGAGGCACTGTCGTGCTGGGAGCCGACCTCACCGGGCCGACCGTCAAACCCGCAGCGGTAATAGTGGTCTGCGCATTGCCCTGCGTGTTTCCGATCACATTGGGCACGGCCACGCCCACGGAGACCACCAGGGCCACCCCACTGCCGGGAGCCACATTGCTTCCCGCTGTGGGACTTTGACTGATGACCATGCCGATAGCCACCGAGGCACTATTGACATTGGTCACCGCCCTCACCGTCAAACCCGCGGCGGTAATGGCAGTCTGCGCATTGCCTTGCGTCAATCCTACGACATCGGGCACCCGTGCCCCCAGGGACACCACCAGAGTTACCGCACTGCCCGGAGCCGCATTGGTTCCGGCCGCCGGGTTTTGACTAATCACTTTACCCGCCGCCACGTTCGCACTGTTGGCCGTCGTTACTGTTCCCACCGTCAAGCCTGCCGTGGTGATGGCAGTCTGCGCGTTGCCCTGCGTCAATCCCACGACATCGGGCACCCGGGCCCCCAGGGACACCACCAAAGTTACCGCACTGCCGGGAGCCACATTGGTACCGGCCGCCGGGTTTTGACTAATCACCCTACCTGCCAAAAGGGTCGCACTGTTGGCCGTCGTTACTGTTCCCACCGTCAAGCCCGCTGTGGTAATGGCGGTCTGCGCATTGGCCTGCGGACTACCGACGACATTGGGCACAGCCACGCCCAGAGAGACCACCAGATTCACTGTACTGCCTGGTGAGACATTTGTTCCTGCGACGGGGTTTTGGCTAATAACATTTCCTGGGGGAACAGTTCTACTATTAACGGTGGTGACCGTTCCCACCGTCAAGCCCGCTGTGGTAATGGCGGTCTGCGCATTGGCCTGTGGGCTGCCGATGACATTGGGTACCGCAGCGCCCAAGGACACCACCAGGGCCACCGCACTTCCCAGTGCCACCGTGCTCCCGGCGGAAGGATTTTGACTGATGACCTTGCCGATAGGCACCGTGGCACTATTGGCAGTCGTCACCGTTCCTACCGTCAGGCCCACAGTGAGAAGGGCGATCTGCGCAATGCTCTGCGGGCTGCCGACAACATTCGGAACCCCCACTCCAGACACCACCAGATCCACAGCACTACCTGGGACTACATTGATTCTGGCTTGAGGATCTTGACTGAGGACCACACCGACCGGCACGGTCGAATTCGTGGTTAGCAAGACCGTCCCGACCTTCAGTCGAACCGAGGCAAGAGCTGCTTCCGCGGCAGGATTGTGTTAACCCGATCACATCGGGTACTTCTTCTGCTCTTACCGTTGGCAAGGCGAAAGTAGCTAACAAAATACTCACCATGACCACCAGCTTTAACAGCATCAGCGTCCGACCTTGTGGAATGCCCATTCTTGCAGAATTCAACATGCCGTGATGCGCATCCTCCATGTCTTATGTGCTCCATTTCATCCAGCAGAATTCAGCTGAATATATGATGAATTAAATGATTGTACACTTCCGGTGAGAGAACTAGATTGGTTTTGTTAAAAGCATTCGGCTTTTTTGTGAGGATCACCTATAAAACCTTGCAGAGTACTACTGTAAAACCCCCCCGCTTTCCTTTTCTGTACATGGGTTGGCGGCCTTGTGTTTGGATGGGAGAACTTCTGTGCAATCGAGTATGGGGACAGGCGATGTGTGATTTGCCCATACTGTGAGAGAAGAAGGAAGAATACGCTCTGGGAATTGAAATGGTGTTGGCGGCTTCGTGAATCATGAAGCCCACTTGCACCGTGGAAGAATATTTTTTTTTACTCAGCCCGCCGGTTGGCTGCCCGAAGATGCCTGTGTCGGACAATCACACCACATCCGGACTTGGTCTGTACGATGAGAGCGCCTACATTCTTCCCGGGGAGAGGAAAAGCTTAGCGGAATTCCATACGGGAAAGATTTTTTTGAATAATAAACAAGTTTCTCGCTTCTGTCTATCAGAATTCTGTTCGTCATTGAGCCTCATGAAAGATTCTGAGAAGTTTCCTCTTGCCCTCAACCATTCAAGCGAGGGAAAAACCTTCTTGTGGAGGGCAGGTCAGTCTGGTTGATAGTCCATTCGAATTACCCCTGGGCTATGAGAAAAAGTGGAGAGGGTGTCTTACCAGGACAGAGGTGAGAAGTCTTCGTGCCTGCTTGAATAGCCAGTCAGACTCCCCACGCCTAAAGGGGTAACTATTGAATTTGCCACTCGATGGAGGCGGAACCCGGGAAACCCACAGAACTGATTGTTAGGCCATTCATTAGCCACACCGCCACCGTGCCGCTGGTGTTGCGCCAGATGACGTCCGCCTTGCCATCTCCATTCACATCGCCCGCTCCAGCAATCTGCCACGTGAGCGACACGCCACCCGGAAAACCGAAAGAGGCAATCGCCGTCCCATTCATCAACCAGATCGCCGTCGTGCCATCACTGGTGTTGCGAAAAACCAGGTCGGCCTTGCCGTCGCCGCTGACATCTCCCACCCCGGCGATTTGAAAATCCGTGGACGCGCTGCCGGGAAACCCGACCGAGGTAACCGTTACACCGTTCATCAGCCATACGGCCACCGTACCACTGGTGTTGCGCCAGATGACGTCCGCCTTCCCATCCCCGTTCACATCCCCCACTCCCGCTATCTGCCAGACTAAGGGCACGCCACCGGGAAAACCAAAAGAGGCGATAGTTGTCCCATTCATCAACCAGATTGCCGTGTTGCCATCACTGGTGTTGCGAAAAACCAGGTCGGCCTTGCCGTCGCCGCTGACATCTCCCACCCCGGCGATTTGAAAATCCGTGGACGCGCTGCCGGGAAACCCGACCGAGGTAACCGTTACACCGTTCATCAGCCATACGGCCACCGTGCCACTGGTGTTGCGCCAGATGACGTCCGCCTTCCCATCCCCGTTCACATCCCCCACTCCCGCTATCTGCCAGACTAAGGGCACGCCACCGGGAAAACCAAAAGAGGCGATAGTCGTCCCATTCATCAACCAGATTGCCGTGTTCCCATCACTGGTATTGCGAAAGACAATATCGGCTTTGCCGTTGGCGTCCAGATCGCCCAAGGCGTGAGAGTTGTTGGTTGGAACTAATGTTAGCGCTGTCGTCACAAAAAAATCCGGTCCGCTAATGGAGATAGGTGTTCGGACCTTGGTCGTCCGGTGAATGGATTCAAACAGGATATTCTTGGTGCAACAGGTCGTCACCTTATGCTGCCCCGAGAGATGATAGAGCAGGTCAGAGGAAAAGCCCGCGCCAATCGTTTCACTTTCTCGAAAATTCGGTTGCCCGGCCACTGCTCCCGCCGAGACATCCAGAAATTCCGTCGTGGCCCCCTTCGTCTTATTCACTGTATAGATCCGGGCAGGAAGCACAGACGACCCGCCGGGAACCGGTCGGTTGTCCGTGATCACATAAAGCGTTCCGGCCGCATCAAAAGCCATGTCCATAAAATTACCCGGTATTTTGGCAATTTGGGTGGCGAGGCCGGTATTTGGGTTAATGGACACCAATCGCCTGAACGTATTCGCTTCTGAAGGAACAATGAGCAAGGCCCACAATTGATTGGTGCCGGGTTCCGTGGCCACTCCTCTTGCTCCCTCTACCGATTCCCCGGTCGACAATGAAAGCGGTATGCTTGCCAGTGTGGCGCCGGTGTTGGGATTGAGCGTATATAATTTTGGCGGGGTGCCGGATTGGGAAAGGGTCAGCTCTTCAATGGAATACAGGGTGGATCCCACAAAGGCCAAGCCATGTGTCCGATGATTAAGATCGGCAATTTTTGTCACCACCCCATTGGTTCTGATGCGGTACAAGCTATTCACGGTCGGCCCGGTATTAGGATCGTTTTGGACCCCCATGAGAAAAACCGGCGGCCCGGACGAAACGACAAGGGCGATCGCACTGTCAGGCGCTACGCTGACTCCGGCCGCCGGCGTTTGACTGATGACGTTGCCGGCCGACACGGTCTCATTTGGAGTGGTTGTCACTGTCCCCACCGTAAGACCCGCCGTGGTGAGGGCAGATTGGGCATCCGATTGACTAAGATTCACCACATTTGGAACCACTATAGGTATCAGGGAAAAATTAGCTGTACAGGTCAAAGCCACGGTCATGGTGACGCTTCCATCATTACAGTCCCCGGCGCCACTCCAGTTATCAAACTGCCACCCGGATTCCGGGGTCGGGTGTTAAGGTGACGACCGTGCCCTCCGGGTAATCCTCCACACAATCCCCTCCACAATTGATGCCAGCCGGGGAACTGGTGACGGTGCCATTGCCGGCGGTGCTCACGGTTAGGGTTCGCTTTAACCTAAACGTTGCCGTGCAACTCTTATTCGCATTCATGAGCACTGACCCCGTGGTGCACTCCGCGCCATTCGGCCCGCTCCAGCCCGCGAAGGTCGAGCCGGCATTCGGCGTCGCGGTAACCGTTGCCGTCGCCTGATCATTATAGTTTCCCGCGCCCGTCACATTGCCCGTGCCGGTGCCTGCCTTTGTCAAGGTTAAGGTGAACTGCTGGAGGGTAAACGTGGCCGTGCAACTCTTATTCGCATTCATGAGCACTGACCCCGTGGTGCACTCGGCGCCATTCGGCCCGCTCCAGCCCGCGAAGGTCGAGCCGGCATTGGGCGTCGCGGTAACCGTTGCCGTCGCCTGCTCATTATAGTTTCCCGCGCCGGTCACATTGCCGGTGCCGGTGCCTGCCTTTGTCAAGGTTAAGGTGAACTGCTGGAGGGTAAACGTGGCCGTGCAACTCTTATTCGCATTCATGAGCACTGACCCCGTGGTGCACTCGGCGCCATTCGGCCCGCTCCAGCCCGCGAAGGTCGACCCGGCATTGGGCGTCGCGGTAACCGTTGCCGTCGCCTGCTCATTATAGTTTCCCGCGCCCGTCACATTGCCGGTGCCGGTGCCTGCCTTTGTCAAGGTTAAGGTGAACTGCTGGAGGGTAAACGTGGCCGTGCAACTCTTATTCGCATTCATGAGCACTGACCCCGTGGTGCACTCCGCGCCATTCGGCCCGCTCCAGCCCGCAAAGGTCGAGCCCGGCCGCCGGCGTCGCGGTAACCGTTGCCGTCGCCTGATCATTATAGTTTCCCGCGCCCGTCACATTGCCCGTGCCGGTGCCTGCCTTTGTCAAGGTTAAGGTGAACTGCTGGAGGGTAAACGTGGCCGTGCAACTCTTATTCGCATTCATGAGCACCGACCCGGTGGTACATTCCGCGCCATCCGGCCCGCTCCAGCCCGCAAAGGTCGACCCGGCGGCCGGCGTCGCGGAAACCGCCACTGGCGTCCCATCGTTGTAGGTGCCCGCGCCCGTCACATTGCCCGTGCCGGTACCTGCGGTGGTCAAGGTTAACGTGAACTGCTGCAGGGTAAACGTGGCCGTACAACTCTTATTCGCATCCATGAGCACCGACCCCGTGGTACATTCCGCGCCATCCGGCCCACTCCAGCCCGCAAAGGTCGAGCCGGCAGCGGGTGTCGCGGTAACTGGACACCGTCGTTCCGGTCTTTATAGATGCCCCCGCGCCGTTACATTGCCCGTGCCGGTGCCGTTAGTAGTCAGATCTAAAGTGTGTATGAGTTGTGCGTTGGCTGTTGGCAAAGCGAAGGTGGGTAACAAAAGACTCACCAATACCATTAGCTTTAAAAGACGCACTACCCACCCAACCATGCGTTACCCCCTCCTTTGAGATTTCGGCCACTTATGAACTGTCTTTCCTTCGGTTTCATGCGCTTTCTCCATGATTACCCTTAATCCTGCAAATATTTGGGATTCTCTGTTGAGACATAATATAGGTTGATTTGTCATGATTACCATGGCTCAATGCTTCTCCGGGAATGATTCAGAGTCTTGGAGGATGTCCTTCATACCCAGGGGCCTCCGTTAATCTCATAAACATTTATGAAAAATAAAGAATTTTTGATAATCATCATCCCTCCAACTCCAGCTTTCCTTCGCAGGATAAAGGTTTAATAAACCGAATTGAACCGCTTGCGAGTTGACTCTTGCTAACACGTTTGAAAAGCCGTTGCTTTTCAAAGAGACGTTGGCCAAACGATAACATGTGCGAAAACTAATTTCCGAGTTTTTCCTTTATGTGAAACTCCTGCCAGATTCAATTTGTTATACATCTCTGTGCAGACACCTTCATGATTTGTCTATTGGTTTTTGTATTTTCTTCATTGTTCTCCATTGTACGCACCACGATTTTTATCATTTACCCATGGACATCAGGGTGTCGCTCAACGGGTTTTTCTTTATGAGAACATATCCCTTCGGCAATTTCGCTGTCGTGAAATTGCTTCATAGTTCAATGATACGACAAGAGCCAGGCGGTTGGATGCACTGATGGCTTGAAAGATTTGCACTCGTGTACCAATCGGCCGAAAGATATAAGGTTGTTCACCTCCGACGAGATCCTTATAATGAGCATCAGTATTCGCTGAATCATTTTTATCAAGAACCCGGCATGACGGTAAAAGGAGTTTAACGCATGGAAATGTATACACGAGACAAAGAAAGCACCGACGTCCAGGACGATCCAAAGGCCCGTGAACTTCTCCAGGCCGCATTTAGCAAAACCGCCAGATGGCAACCCGATTTCAAGGGTTTTCAAGCAGACCTTCGTATTAATGTGAACGGAAAAGATACGAAAGGGACTGTCACCGTCAAAGGGCCTCGAGATGTGACGGTTGTCATCGATGATGCGGAATTACAGAGCTGGGCTCAAGACCAAATCGGGATGATTGCGGTGCATCGGGGCCCCAGAAATTTCCAGGAATCCGACGGGAAATACACCCTCACCTTAGGCGGGGAAGAACACCATCCGCTCGGGCAACGGATTATTATTCATGGAGATAAAATGGGTTCCTGGTACCGGGTAAAAGATAACCGCATCACACAGATCAACCGGAACATGCCACAGGCGGCCTTTACCATCAACGTTGAAGATAGTACGGTCACTCAAGATCAACAACATCTCACAACTCGATACACGGTGTATTATTTTTCGCCCAAAGACCGGTCACTTAAAAATGTGGATAGTTTTTCGGACACACACATCAGGGTGGGTAGCTCAGACCTCCCGGCCACACGCCGCATTATTTCCTATGAAGATGGGCAGGTCGTCGTGCGGACCCTTATCTTTGAAAACCACAAGATGCTGTCATAAGCCATATCCCCAGGCGGACACGAGGTTGGCCTGGGGATGTTGGATGAACCCTTTTTCGTGAACATCGCCTCTAACGGAGTCTCTGCCCGCCCGTTCCTCCGCCAAATCCTCCAAAATTTCCACCAAATCCCCCCTGGCCCGTTCCCCAGTATTCTCCCTTTTTCCAACGGGGAAACGGATGCCGACGTTCGGGACGAGTAAATCTCCACAACGCATAGAACATCAGAAAGACCACACCCAGATTCATCCAAAAACCGGCTGAACGTTTGGGCTTTTGGGCCTCTTTCTGAATGGGAACCTGCCCGGCCACCGTCGCAAGTGATACTGTTGACCGGTACACATTCACCCCATATTCTCCGGAACGAAACATGGGGCGCAAAAATTTAAGCGAAATCTCATCCAATTGGTTGGGAGTCAGCACGGCCAAAAGATTTTTTCCGACCACCACCACAGCCTGGCGTTCTTTGACGGCCACCAGCAACAGGATGCCACGCTCCTGTTGAGCCGTACCAATTCGCCAGGCTTCGTAGAGACGAGAAGCATAATCCTGGGCATGGGGTAGCGGGCTAATGGTGGGGAGCGTGACCACCAGCATTTCAATGCCGGAAACGGTTTCAAGATCCTTGCACACTGACCGAATTTGCTTGTGCCATTCCTCGTCAAGCAGATGGGCATAGTCGCTCACATAACCTAAGGGGGTCGGGAGATTTTGTTCCTTCGGAGTCATCCCAGCCAATGAAGTGGAGACACCAATCACCATCACGAGAAGGAGCTGCCCCGTGAGCATCTTCAACCAGATGCTCATGAACAAATCTCCTGCCGAACGGTGTGGACGCGTATCCACAGGGACTCCAGATTCTGAAGATACCGTTCATACACCTTAAACCATTCCAGAGAACCGGGGCTGCTCAGTCCCCTCTTCATCTGGAGCATCTCTACCAAGACCGTCGATTCAAACCCCAGGGTGTGGGGAAGACGTTCAAGAATGTGCTCATCGCGTCCCTTGGACGTCTGGCCCAACACCCGCAGCATGCCTCGCAAGCAGGGCAGGATGGCGGTAATGGAAAGAATCAGCAAGGCCTGTATGGCTTCCGGTCGTCCTTCTCCTTCCACAAATCGTTGCCGCAGCCTGAAGAGATTAGCCTGGATTTCCTGTTCACATTGCCAGCCTAACTGCGTGTTATCGATCTGCCATGCGGCAAACGGGTTTCGACCGGCCAAGAGCACATGGTGATCGTGTATTTGGAGATATTCCAGGGGAAAGAGATAATACGACCGGTTCAGATCTTCCTGCGTCATCATTAACGGTGCCACGATTCGGTGCTTTCCCCATTGACGGTGCAGTTTCCCGGCACGCTGAAGCGCATCGACAGGGAGGTGGCGAACAATTACCATGATATTCAGATTCGAACGGCCTGCGATAAAATCTCCCCTCGCGGCGCTGCCAAAGAGAAGAACCCCTTCCAGATCCGTACCCCAGTCTTTTTGGAGCTGAGTCAGGTACAGTTCCAGTGTTTCCTGGACTTCTTCGGGAAGATCAAGAGAATGTAACGTTGGTGTCGGCATAACCTGAAAACCAAATATTGGTAAGAAAATGAGGAAAAATTGGCATCCCGTATTCCATCAAGCAGGCTGCGCCTGACCGGGAACTTGATTAGCCCGTGGATCGGGCAACAGTCCCGCAGCTTGCAACCGATCCATCCATCCAAATGGAGAGGTGGTCCGCAACCCTGCCGTGGCCGAGAGCACTTGATATTGCAAACGAGGATTTTTATCCATCGTGGAAAAGACCCGGTCTCGTAACATCCCCATGAGAGGATTCCCGGTATTCCAGAAAAAGACTTCTTCATCGGCCAACCGCTGCAGCATGGTGACGTGCGGCCGCCGTTGTGTTTCAAACATTTTGAGCGCCGTGGCTGACCAATTCCCTGTTCGCTGACAACCTTCGAGGACCTGGGCCAGGGTGACCGCATCCACCATGGCTTGCATCCGTCCCTGTGAAGCATGGGGGTTCATGCCGTGTGCGGCATCCCCTATCACGACCCCTCCGTCGTGCACCCAGCTTTTGGCACGAACCCTGCCCGTTCCCATATAGGCCGTCTGATTCCAATCCACGAAGGAATTAAAAAGAGAATCAAGATCGGGAGCAATGGCTTTCCATTTTTTCCGAAGTGCCGGCACACCCTCGGCCTTGAGTTGTGTCAGGGAGTCCGACGAGACCATATAAAACACATACGCCTTGTGGCCGGCAGCGGGAAAGATGCCCAGAATAGTTTTTTGTCCCACGTAATACTGGGCTTCCTCCAATTGTCCGGAGGATTCCAACATGGCAATGAGGTAACTGTCTTTGTACCGGTGTAACGCTGTCGGAATGCCCATGGCTCCACGAACTTGCGAAAAAGGACCGTCCGCGCCAACCACCACATGAGCGCCTATGTGAATGGACGTTCCTCCTACATCGGCCTCAACTCCAACGATGGTGTCCCCTTTCCATAGAAGCGATCGAAATGTGGCCCCATAGCGAAGCCCTTCCGGATTTTCCTGACTCAGGCAATCAAGAATGGTGTGATGAACCGCATGAGGCCAGGTCACCAGTGCTCGATTAAACGGAAGCGGCAACATCGCATAATCAATGGTACAGAGACGAACTCCTCCAGTTCGACGAAAATGAAACAATCTGACGGGTTTGCAGGCATGGCTGGGCAGCTTGTCTAATAAGCCAAGATCATGGAGAATTTTTTGTCCATTGGGTTGAAGAATTTCACCCCGCAATCCCTGCGGGGGACCCGAACTTTGTTCCAGGACGATACTGGACATCCCTTTTCGGGCTAAAATCAGCCCCAGAACAGCTCCCCCGCCCCCTGCGCCGATTATGAGAACATCCGTTTGCAGATCCATAGCCCCCGCCGTATGTAGAATATGCCTCCTTCACGCACAACTGTTTTCCGCCAGGTGGCAGAAGTCCCATCAGCATAGAAGCCAACCTCAACCCTCAATTGCTCTCTCTAATGTCACTATTCAGAAAAAATGGCTTGAAAGTGGTCTCCAGCCTCTTCCCAGGCCGGAGGATAGGTATACGACAACCAGTGACGGAGGTAGGCTTTTTGTTCTGCGGACAACATATTTTTTATTTGGTGGGTACGTCCCTGAAGCGGTTGAAGAAAGCCTACGCCTTTTTCAGGATCTAAGGTTGCCGTTCGAACATACACATTCGTATAGGCCAATGGCCTGGTCTCGTCGCCATCCCCTTGAAGCCAGACGGAGATATACTTATCCATCCGTAACCCCGAACTATCCAACGCAGGATCGGTGTCATGAAACAACTCGTTTTCGGTCTGCTCGAGAGGCACGGCATCCTCGGCCCGAAACAAAAAATTGCGCTTCCACATGAAGAATTTCCTTAGGGCGTTCGGTAAAATCAGGTGTGATAGTCTCAAGGGATTTACGGCAAAGTCAAGACAGGTGGTCCCACCATCCGCGGTGAACCGTGGCATCATCAGTATTCAGTTTTTCATGGAATCCTGAAGCAGGGACTAGATAAAATTCTGCATATTCATTATTCTTATCTGGCAGAGTCGCATGATTCGCCGGTTGGACAGCGGTATCGTCATCGGAGTTCCCCCTCCGTTCACGACACAGTCATGATATGATACTCACTTTCTGAACCTTTCTGAACATGGAGGAGCAACGCGTGAACATTCAAGCCACCCGGGGAATAATAATGGTGTTGATAGCCAGCATAGGGTTTGTTGGTTGTCAGGGGAGCGGGCAAACGTTTAATTTTGATCCCCATGCCTCCCCTTCTTCCATAAAGGCCGAAGCCTACCAGGGAGATAGTCTCACCATTTTCGTTGAACCGTTTCGAGACAACCGTCCCCAGAAAAATCGCATTGGTTCCCGAACCCATTTTTGGGGAGGAGCAACTCATTTTACCGTCTGGAATGGGAATGTCGGCGAAGGGATGGCCAATCTCGCGTTGGAAAATCTCCAACAACGGGGATGGCAAGCCTCCCGGTCCCCACAATCTGATACCGGCACAGGAAATCCACAGGCCGACGTCATCCTGACAGGCGATATTTTATCCTTTGAAGCCAATGCCAAAAGTGGTTTTGGCTTTACGGATATTGCTGTTCAGATACGCGTGGGCTTTGAAGCCAAAAATGCCGTTGATGGAAGCACCGTGAGAATGGTGCTGGGGGCGAATGGCTCCGACAGCGTCGCCATGTTTGACCCGAAGGACGTGGAACACCTCACCAATTTGGTGGCCAAAGACCTGTTCAATCAGTTATTTCAAGATCTGACAGTTAAAAATAAAGCCTTTCATTTAAAAAGCGGATAAATTATAAATAGTTTTTTCTTTTCAGAGTGCCGGGATCTTGCACGCATCCGGATTGGTGATGATGTTTATTGGTCTTAGCCAGGAGGTGAGTCTGCACTAACACATACCGTATCGTTGACAGAGAACAATATATCTTCGACTTCTTCCAGAAGAAGTACATCTTGAATCTCTCAGTGAATGATTATTTTTTCATACCGTCTTCATGAGTCACTTCAATTGGAAAAGGAGTCGTTGATGGATGCTACCGGTACCGAATCCTCCGTCCCTCAAGCCAATATTTTAATTGTTGAGGACGAGGAAGGCCCTCGTGAGGCCCTAAAACTTATTCTTTCTCCCTATTTCAATCTGTTTACCGTCGATCGAGCCGAAGTCGCTCTTCAAATTCTTAAAACGCATCCCATTGATCTGGTGACCCTCGATTTAAAACTGCCTGATCAGCCGGGTACCGATCTCCTTTCCCAAATCCGGAAAGACGGGAAGGATGTCGATGTCGTGATCATTACGGGCTATGGCACCCTCCAATCTGCCATCGAGGCCATCCGACATGGTGTGGCCTCCTATATTCTCAAACCCTTCAACGTCTCAGATTTATTGGAAGTTATTAAAAAGACCCTCGAACGCCGTCGCCGGTACTCCTCTCTCCAAGGGGCTCTTCATGCCTTCGGGAACCTTTGGACCTCGGGAATGGATGTTCAATCCGCATTGGTCAATATTAAAACGCTGTTGGAAGCCAAACATCCGGAACTGGTTCAACATGCCAGCCGTGTCAATTTTTATGCCTCGCTTCTCATTGAGCATCTCCAGTTAGGCAAGGAGGAAGGGAAGGCCATACAACTCGGAGCCTATCTGCACGATATCGGAAAAATAGGCATTCATGATCATCTCATTGCCGGCCATTATTCCCCTACGGATCAGGATCAGGAACTCTTGAAATGTCATCCCACGATTGGTGCTCAAATGATGAGCGGGCTTCCATTTCACCCGTCAGTCGAACAAATCATTCGCCATCACCATGAACAGTTCGATGGATCGGGATTCCCGGATGGACTGATCGGCGAGCAGATTCCCTTTCCAGCGCGCATCGTGGGCCTGGCCAACGTCTTCGACCATTTCGTGACCGGACATGGATCCCAAACACCGATGCCCGTTCCTGAAGCGCGGGAAAAAGTTCGCCAGGAGTCGGGGAAAAGTTTAGATCCCAAACTGGCCGATCTATTTGCAAAAGTGGTCTGGTAGGCCAACGGGGGAAGGCAAAGAACGGCTGAACGATTAGCACCCGTCCGCTGTAAGTGAGCTTGCATAGCATTATGCAAAAAACCACACAATTGATTCATGTGCATTCTGCCGAGAAATGGGAGCAGGCCTTTGACGCCTTAACGGATCATGTCATGATCCTGGACCGCTCGGGGACTATTGCGTGGGCCAATCGCGCGATCCGGGATCAGGTCGAACCACAAACCGGACCCTTAGTGGGCAAACATTACCGCCTGCCCTATTATGGCCAGACGATTCCCAAAAGCCCTCCTCCGTGGGAAACCGTATTGGCCGGCGCGCTTTCCGCCGTGGTGGAAACCCAGTTTCCGTCGATGCCAGGGGATTTCCTTGTTACGTGTTATCCCCTCTTCGATTCACACGGACATCAATGGGGGACCATTTCTGTCGTTAAGGATATTACGGATCGCAAACGGATTGAAGAAGCGCTGAGGAAAATCGCCCAAGGTGATCATGCCCCCGGAAGCATTGCGTTTTTGCGATTCCTGGTCAGAGATCTGTGCCATGCTCTGAACGTGCCCTATGCGATATTGACAGAGTTGGAAACCGCAGCCCGGCCACAGACTCAAACGGTCGCCATTTGGGCCAATGGGACCTTTGGAGAAAATACGTCCTGGACGCCTCCGCATGCTGTGTTTGAGGAACTCCTGAAAGTGAAGGGATGCAGTTGGAACAATTCTGCCTCGACCCTCTTTCCTCAGAACTCGCTTCCCTCTCCATGGCCGATCAACAGCTATATGGGAAGTGCCCTTCGCGGACGGGCGGGACAAATCATCGGGTTTCTTCTGGTATTCAGTCCGGAGTCCATTGGCAGTATTCATGTGGCGCAATCCATCGTTCAACTGTTTGCGGCCAGAGCCTCCAGTGAACTCCAACGCAAAAAAGCTGAAGATGCGTTGCGGGATAGTGAGCAGCGCTATCGAGCCATTGTGGAACATGCCTATGATTTGATCTTTGAAACCACCTCCAGCGGTAAGTGCCAGTATGTCACCCCCAATTGTCAGAATGTCTTGGGGTATGGGGCTGCCGATCTGCTGGGAAAAAGTTTTTTCGATCTGGTGCATCCCGAAGAACGGGCGTCCTTGTCGGAGTCATTTCATTCCCATGTCGAAGCGCTTCAGGAAATCGACATGGTCTGCCGGTTGCAAACCAAACAGTCTGAGTGGCGATGGTTTGAAAGCCACATCCACCCCTTCCGAACCAGTGTCGGGACCGTGGTGGGCGTGATCGTGACCCGAGACATTACGGAACGAAAACGCCTGGAAGAAGAACGGGTGCGTGCCGTTAAACTGGAGTCTGTCGGATTACTGGCCGGAGGCATTGCCCATGATTTTAACAATATTTTAACCGCGGTCTTTGCCAACATCGGGCTGGCCAAAATGGTGACCGCCAAGCATGCCTCGCCCAATGAAGACAAGGTCATTGAGCGATTGGCGGCCGCAGAAAAAGCCTGTTTGCGGGCACGGGATCTCACCAAGCAATTATTGACCTTTGCCAAGGGTGGGGCCCCGGTCAAAAGTACGACCTCCATTGCCTCAATTATTACCGACACCGTTCAATTTGCCTTACGAGGGGCGAATGTGCGCTGCACCATGCATATTGCAGATGACCTCTGGCCGGTCGAAGTTGATGAAGGTCAAATTAGTCAGGTGCTACAAAATCTCGTCATCAATGGCGAGCAGGCCATGCCGGAAGGGGGGATCATTGGCGTGGAAGCTGAAAATTATTCTGTGACCTCTCATGTGGGGCTTCCCCTGGAACCCGGGAATTATGTTCGTGTCTCCGTCATGGACCAAGGGATCGGGATACCCCAGGAACATCTCTCAAAAATCTTCGATCCCTACTTTACCACGAAACAAAAGGGCAGCGGCCTGGGCTTAGCCACGACCTATTCCATCATCAAACGGCATGAAGGGCACATTGCCGTGACCTCCGCCCTGGGAAAGGGCACTTGCTTCACCTTCTATCTTCCCGCTTCAGCAACCGTGGCAGGACCAACCGATGACATATCGGAAGGCCTGCTTCAAGGAACCGGGCGGATTTTGGTGATGGATGATGAGGAAGAAATTCGAGAGGTGTTGGGTAAAATGCTCCAGCACCTTGGATTCGAAGTTGACTTCGCGTGCGATGGATCGCAGGCTGTCGCGCTCTATTGCCGTGCCATGGAGGACAAAACGCCGTATGTCGCCACGATTCTCGATCTCACGATACCCGGAGGAATGGGAGGCAAGGAAACGTTACGTCGAATTCAACAGCAGCATCCGGATGCCATCGTCATTGTGTCGAGTGGCTATTCCAACGACCCGGTCATGGCTCAGGCCACCCAATTCGGTTTTTCCGGTTTTATCCCCAAACCGTATAATCTCGTCGATCTCTCCAAAGTCTTAAGCCGGCTCCTTTGAAGGAAAGCCCTCTCCAGTAGATGGCTACTGAAAATTTCCCTTCAAGTCACCTGGAGCAAAAATACCTCGTTCAGTGATAATCCCCTTGATCAAGGCTGCCGGGGTGACGTCGAACGCCGGATTCCAGACGTCAATACCCTGCGGGGCTATCATCCGGTCCCCATACAAAGAGGTCACTTCAGACGGACTGCGTTCTTCAATCGGGATGCCTTCTCCATCCATCGTCTGCATATCAATGGTGGAGGAGGGGGCGGCCACGTAAAAAGGAATCCCATGGGCGTTGGCTAACACCGCCACCGAATAGGTCCCGATCTTATTGGCCACATCCCCGTTGGCCGCAATCCGGTCTGCTCCCACCACGCAACATTGGATTTTGTGCTGTTTCATGAGGGCTCCCGCCGCATTATCGGTAATCAACGTCACCGGAATGCCATCCTGTTGCAGCTCCCAGGCGGTCAGGCGTGCGCCTTGGAGGACGGGACGTGTTTCGTCCGCATAGACCCGAATCTGTTTGCCCTCATCCCACGCTGCCCGGACCACTCCCAAGGCCGTCCCATATCCGGCCGTCGCCAGTGCTCCGGCGTTACAATGCGTGAGGATATGATCTCCATCCCGAATGATCGCAGAGCCGTATTTGCCGATGGCCCGGTTCACCCGAATATCTTCATCAAGAATAGCCAGCGCTTCTTCCAGTAATTGTTTTTGCATCTCTGGAATAGTTGAGGTGGAGGCCTTCGCCAATACCCGTTTCATCCGATCAACGGCCCAGAATAAATTCACGGCGGTTGGCCGCGTGGAGGCCAGCGTGTGACACACGTGGTTCATAAACACGAGAAACCCCTCGACCTGAGTCTCCACATATTGCCTGGCTCCTAAGGCAATGCCGAGGGCGGCCGTGACTCCAATGGCCGGCGCGCCTCGCACTTTTAAATCCCGAATCGCATCAGCGACCTCCTGGTAGTGTTCACAAACAAGAAATCGCACTGCTCCAGGAAGCGCACTTTGGTCCAATATCACCACATGATTATTTTTCCATTCAACCGTTGGAATCATCTCAGCTTCCTTTCCCGACAAATTTCAGCTACCTGAACGCCTTCCGCTTCTGACCCATTTTGTGTTCCCTTCTTCTTTGACAACGCCTTCGTAACCGGCAGCGACCCTTGGAATCGATTTATTTTTGAATGGCCGGGCCGGATGGTTCTGCCTCCGGGGGAGCCGAAGAGGGATCCCCGGTCGCCTCCTTCAACAGATCATAGGGCAGCGAAATCGTATTTTTCAAAATATCAAAAGCCAATTGAGCGACTCCTGTCAAGCCGGTTTTCAATGATTCCATGGGCATATAGTTCACATCCGGATCGCTTAACGGACCCGCAACGGCAAACATCGCCGTCGCGATCCCCTTCCGGTCACCGGAAAAGATTCGTCCAAAGAGCGGGATATTTTTCAAGAGATCCGAATAGGCGCCAAACGGGCTGACGGCGGCAATCCCCTCAAGCCGGTCGCTTTGCCAGTCATACATGCCCGCAGCGGAGATTTTCATAATTGAACTGTTTAACAGAAAGTTTTTTGTGGAAAAATCACCTTCTTCGATCTTAACCTGGCTACTCACTTTTTTGAACGGAAAACCCGTCTCTTCAAGATCCACTTTTCCACGAAGAACTTGAGGAAGATTCAGAATAGCTAAGATCCGCGGCAGAATGGTTCCCTTTCGCACATATCCATCTCGAAGAGAAAATTGGAAGCTTCCATTGAGTGAAGGGACGATCCCGCTCGCATTTCGCCCATGGCCTTGAATCATGCCCCGAACACTCATGTTTCCGGTGATCAGACGCTGCTCATCGCCTAACATCTTCAAGATTTCCTCAAATGCCAGGTCGTTCGCTTGAAACGAAGCACGCATGGCCGCCGGCTTGCCTGGGGGAAGATGAATGAAAAATCGACCACCCAACGTTCCATGTTCCTCGACCATCATTTGCAGTCTATCCACCGATACCAGGTTGTCATGAATTTTTAGCACGGCCGAGAGTTTTTTTCCGGACAGATTTTTATACGTCGGGCGTTCCACATGCACGGAACCCTCCAGCGTTCCATGATGCGCTAACCACTCAATGCCATCCCGAAGCGCCGATCGCTCCCTTTTGGGAATCAGTAAGTTGATGTCGAATTGAGGGGATTCCAGCATGACACTGACGACCGGGGTCGTCTTCCAGTCTTTCATAAATCCTGTGATTACCGCTTCACTGTCCTTTAGACGAAACTCCATCCGTTTGAGATCCAGCTGATCCCGATCCACCTTCAGTCTCACATAGAGATTGGAAATGGGATCCTGCACACCTCGAATGGCCACCACCCCTTCGGTCAAGGCCACCCATCCTTTGGTATTCCACCGGGTCCAATCCGTTCCCTGTCCGCTGCCTTTCAATTGAACCTCTAAAATGCCTGACTGAATCATATCTCCCAACACCCGAATACCCTCAGGCAACAATCCTAAATACACGGGTCCGGAATCCAGCCGCCCTTCCCATATGAGATCAGGACGGTATCGAAACGCCCCCTGGCCGCGAAGGCGAAGTGGTAACATCACCAGTTCGACCCGTTCCAGGCGGACTCTTCCACCTGAATGAACTTGTCCCTCAAACTCCAACGTTCCCTCCTGTCCGGCCTGCTTCCGTAGGAGAGACGGCAGTTCAATGAAGGCACCTTCCCCATCGACCCAACCTTTGATTTTAGGATGACGGGTTGGACCGGTGAGCGTGACCGAACCTTTCAGGGGACCGGTCACGTGAAAGCCGGACGGATTCTTGAGTCTATTCGAAGCGGGCCAAACATCCTGACCCTCAAAACCGGCGTTGATGGTGAGCGGAGCAAATCGAGTCACTCCCTGGTAGGTAATGGTCCCGCTCATCGCCAGCGGATAGACTCCCAGGTTCCCTTGGATCCCTTCGAAGACGGTACTCTCACGGGAAAAGGTAATTTTGCCATGTCCCTGTGAGAACGGGTGTGGGAAACCGGGGATTTGAATGACCACATCTTTGGGCTGATATTCGCCATGCTGGAATTTAAGGGCCGGAGTATCTAAAAGATTCCCGGCAAATCGGAGGCGAAGCCTCCCGCTCCCCTGCGACACCTTCCACGATTGCAACAGATCAAAATCGGAGGACGTGCCCAACTGTGAAACCACGCGGAGCACTTTTTCGGCGGGAACGGGGCCTTGAATTTCCACACCTCCCCAGGGTCCGGAATCCTTGAACAGAAAGACTCCTTCCGTCACATCGACCGGAATTCCGTCATAAATGCCGTGCACTTCCGACAACTGAACCCGATCCGGTTCCACGAGGACCGTCCCCTGAATCTGTTCGGTTTTCGGCCAATCGGGAATGGTCACATAGCCGTTGTTTAAGCGAAAGGTGCCGGTAACTGAGGTCCCGACATCCTCGCGCGTCGAACCCGCGACTCGGGCTTCGATAATGTCCAATTCTCCTCCCCATTGGCCCTTCTCCCAGATGGGCACAATTTCTTCGGGAATCCACGCTTTGGGCACATAGCGTCGAATTGTTTCGAGATCGACAGTGGAGGAATGCATGGAGAAGCCCATCATCTGATGTCCATTCTCCAGCACTTCGATATTGGCCGTCCCGCCAAGGGTAATAAATGAACTGGATAAGTCGATATGGGACAGATACAGTTGAGAACCTTGCGACTTCTGGACCCAATGGACTTGAGACTCGACATTGAGCGTACCGGGAAACTCCGAGAGTGACTGCCCATTGGGAAGATATTCTCCAATTTGATTGACCTCCACCTGCTCGGCTCTCACCTGTCCGGAGAATGTCACCTGATCGAATAACACCGGACGACTGCTGATAGAAGGGATCCCTGCGCTCAACCCGGCTTCAATAGTTCCCTGGATGTGAAAGGGAGCGGATCGATGAGCCTGCCGAAGTTTTCCGGACAGCTCGAAGGTCGAGAAAAGAGATGAACCAGTATGAGAGGTTTCGGACAAGCACGCCACCTCTTCCAGCACAAAGCCTCGAACGATGTCTCGTGGAGATTCATCAATCACAATGATTTTGCCACCGGTGACCACCATTTTTTCCATCACAAGAAATTTGGCCAACGAGGCAATGGGAGAGTCTTCGGCATGGCTGAGGAAACGCCATTCCCCTGATGAATCACGCCGAAGTTCAATTTCGGGTTGATCGACCAGAAACTCCCGTACCACAATCTTCTTGACCAATAACTGCCCGATCCCCAGCTCCAAACTCATCGAATGGGCGCGAAACACCGCATGAGAGTCAGGCTGCTCCTTCACCACGATGTCCGAGACCAAAAAATGAGGATAGGGAAATAAGGCGAATGAGGTGTCTCCGACACTCACGTGGGAGCCAAATGTTCGTTGCATTTGTTGCAGCGCAAGCGTCTTGAGATAAGCCGGATTCAAAAACCATGGCAGCACGATCAAGGCGCACGTCAAGGCGATAGCGGCGAGTCCGCCCCACCAGAGCATTTTCCTGCCGGAAATACGCACTACTTGATCCTCTCTGCAACGGAGATTGGCATACCCTGTTGGAGTGGTGTATGTGAGGGAAACCCTGAAAGACGGTCAGTCATCATCATACCGAAATTCCTCGAAAATGTAAGAAATTTTCGTCGATGCAGGAGGGTGTCCCCTCCTCCACCCATTCCCAACACTACACTGAAGGGGCCGTCTCCGGACAGTTGTTCGGCCTCACTCGTCGACAGCGAAAATGTCTGGACGCCCCGCATCCTTGACCGCCTCCAGTAACGCCACTCCATTTCTTGACACCTTTCCAGGGCTACGATATCCTCCCTGCCTGTAAAGATGCACCAACCCATCAGGGCATTCGTCACACGGGACATCACCATTCTAGCCGTTTTCTCCCAACCAATTTTGAAACCCGCCCATACGGTCCTCACCCGAACCCAAGTCGCCTCGCTCCTGAAATTGTACGACCGTCCTCATCCCACAAAGCCCCATCGCACCATTCGCGGGTATGACAAAGCGCACGCGCTGCGAACGGCCCGCATGTGTGTCGCCGTCGCGGGAGCCCTGGGGCATACCCTTCCCCGGCTTCGTCAATTTGAGGCCGCATGTCTGCTCCACGATATGGGCCGGGCCGGACTTGATCCGGGGCTGTTCGGGCACATCTGGTCATGGGCCAGGGAGAAGGGTATTCCAACCAGGCCACGGGAATGGCGGGCCCGGTATCCTCAGACCGCCTATGGCCGGGAAACGCAGGCCTTTCTCGCGCACTATGGAGAGGCCTTACAAAAACGCGGGCTGGACCTCACTCCTGAAGTCAAAGATCATATCGAGATGCGATTGGGATTTGCTCGACGCCTCAAGAAGTATCTCCGTCCGGTAAAATCCGACATACAGGCGTTAGACATTCCCTGGGCTCCCTGGATGGAAAAAATCATGTTGTACTATTATTATCCCGAAAAGCTGCAGGGGGCGGCCTTCTGGATGCATCAACTCGCGGAAATATTAGTCGCCTGCGAACAACTCGAGGCCTATAGTAATCAACGGCGGGGGAAAGACTATTACGCCCGCTCAGGAGAAAATTTCAAAGCGGCCTTTGCCTATCTCCGCCAACTCACCTCCCGGCAGATTGTCAGTCAACTGGTGTTGGACTGTATTTGCCGACTCACCAGGGAAGGGCGCTTTACCACGATCTTACGCCAGGCCCGCGGGGGAACACTTTCACCAGCCGATCAACGTTTTTTACACACCGTCACGATCTGAGAATCGTCATGTCCGTGAAAACCCACTACATGCAAATTTCCATGAACGGAGATTCGAACATCGAGAATCTCACGCAGCGCATTCAACACTCGCTTTCCGAGTCCGGGTTGCAGGATGGCATTTTGACGGTGTTTGTCAAACATACCACCGCGTCCGTCATGATCATTGAAGATGAACCGGGCATTCGCGCCGATACGAGAACATTTTGGAATCAAACGATTCCCGCCAATCCACAATGGGAACATAATACGCGGAATGCCGGTGAAGATAATGGCCACTCCCACCTTCGGGGCCAATTGCAAGGGCCTTCCCTGACCATCCCGTTCGTCAAAGGCGCCCTGACCCTGGGCACCTGGCAACAACTTGTGTTGATCGATTTTGATACGCGGCCCAGAACACGAGAAGTGGTCGTTCAGCTCATGGGAGAATAATTCGTAGAAAAGAATTCGCATGCCTCTCCACGATAAAGAGTATACCGTTCCTCATCGTTACACGAAGCAAATCTGCGAGAAAAACAGCTCATGTGCGGCGTGGCCCGGGATGATTTGTCTGGTGATACTCGGGAGTTTCCTTTTTACCCACACCGCAACGGGAACCGGTTTATCCTCGCAGTCATTGGCCGTTCCCTCCCCGCCCTCTTATCTGCATCTCATCACCAATCAATCACTCAGTGCGGAAGAACTGAGCACCATTGCGGTCTTCGAAAAAGCGGCGCAGTCGGTGGTCTATATCACCAATACGGCCGTCCGACGGGATATTTGGTCGCTGAATTCCTTTGAAGTGCCGCAAGGGTCCGGGTCCGGATTCATTTGGAACCGGAAAGGGCATATTGTGACCAATTTTCATGTCATCTATGGAGCCGATTCCATACAAGTGGTGTTGGATGACCAATCCACCCATGACGCCCGCATCATTGGCGTCGATCCGGATCACGATTTAGCGGTGCTCCAGATTACAAAAACACCAGACACCCTCAGTCCGTTGGACGTCGGCAATTCCCAGGACCTTCGGGTAGGCCAACGGGTGCTGGCCATCGGCAATCCCTTCGGATTGGATCATACCCTCACCACCGGGGTCGTCAGCGCGCTGGGACGTTCCATCAAATCCGTCAATGACCGCACGATTGAAGGGGTGATTCAAACCGATGCCGCCATCAATCCCGGCAATTCCGGCGGACCGCTCTTAAACAGTACAGGGCAGCTGATTGGGGTGAACACCCAGATTGTCAGTCCCAGCGGAGCCTTCGCGGGAATCGGCTTTGCGGTGCCCGTCGACATCGTCAAACGTGTCGTCCCTCAACTCATTCAATTCGGAAAGGTCATTCGTCCCGGATTGGGCGTGTCCCTTATACCGGATTCCATCGCCATTCGCTGGGGGGTGAAAGGCGTGGTGATCGCTAAAGTGCTGCCCGGGAGTATGGCGGCCCAGGCAGGACTGCAAGGCCTGGACGAATCGCAAACTGGACGGATTCGGTTGGGTGATGTGATTATCTCTATTGATGGAGAGGCGGTGCGAGCCTATGACGACCTCGCGCGAATGTTAGACCGGCATAATGTGGGGGACCGGATCAAAGTCGGTATCCGCCGTAACGGAAAAGAGAAAACCCTCAGCCTGGTGCTCCAAGCCGTTCCATAACCGATCTCCCCAGCGGCATTTCTGCGTCAACGGCGCGGTCGTTATCCAGCATCCATCTTCTCGTCTCCGTTATTTCTGCGGTCTCTGGCAGGTTTGTATGCGCCGCATCTCCCTCGAACATGTGGAGTGAGAATGACTGCGGAAGAGGACAAACGGGTGAGCTTGGGATTGAAATGTACACTGATAGATGAAACGATGAGATGAGCGAAGAACTTGAGGTGCTCATAACCGTCACGGGCCGGCTGGAGACGGCTGACATTCCATACATGATCACAGGATCGATGGCCGCCAATTACTACACCGTCCCGCGCATGACGCGGGATATTGACATCGTCGTGGAGTTATCCGGGCCTGATGTCGATCGAGTCATCGAGTTATTCCAGGATGATTTTTATATCGAGCGGGAAGCGGTGGAGACAGCGCTCCGAGAGAGGACCATGTTCAATATCATCCACAATGCCTTTGTGATCAAGGTCGACATCGTGATTCGGAAGGAAAACGAGTTTCGATTCGAGGAATTTTCACGGAAAAAACGAATATCAGTGGAAGGTCACGAGATGTTCATCGTGGCACCGGAAGACTTGATCCTTTCCAAACTCGAATGGGCAAAAAACACGCGTTCCGAAGTGCAGCTTGCGGATGTTCGGAACCTTTTGACTGGTGTGGAGGGGCTTGACCGGAATTATCTGACACGGTGGGCAAACCGGTTAGGTCTCGAATCGTTGTACCGGGAGGTCGGTGGATGAACGACACGTCACCAGAAATAGAAAAACGGTATAGAGCAATGCTGCTGGCCCGCCCGGGGGAAGAGCGGCTGAAGATGGGCTGCTCCATGCATACATGTGCGCAGCAATTCGTGCGCGCGTCGGTGCAGGCCCAAACGCCGCAAATCTCCCCGGCCACTCTACGGCTGGCGCTCTTCCTTCGCTTCTATGGCAATGACTTTGATGCGGCAACGCGTAAGCGAATTCTGCTCGCCATGGAAAAGTCCTCAAAAAAAGAACCATAACGTTCCCAACCGACTGCTTTGTTCTTAATCCGAACGACCCTTTTTGTCATTCCAAACGAAGCGAGGAATCTCGCACTGGACCATACAGCAGCCACCCTCGCAGGCTGTCAATCACTTTCCTTCGTATTCATCCGACATCCATCCTAACTCCACCATTCCTGCGGCCGTTGCCAGGACTCATTCGTATCTTTCTGATAGATGGAAAGAGAGCCCTTGCCCGGCAGAAAATCTGAGACAGTTCCTCCTATCCACCACCTACAGGTCGGCCAACCGGGCTGACGCGCAAATCAACAGGCGGACCTTGTCTGAGCCCTGCGAGTTGGTCCGCCCTCCGTGGACCGACGTCGGCACGATTCAATGTGGCTGACCTGGGTGAACATGGTTTTGGAAGAGTTCTTACAACCTTCTGATCCCCCGCTCAACGCCAACACCCTGGCCAAGGCGCTTGGTGTTCCAGCAAACCGGATCACCGCCATCCTCAAAGGCCAGCGCGGCATCACCGGCGATACGGCCCTACGGCTTGGTACGTTTTTCAATACTTCCCCTGAATTCTGGATGAATCTGCAGAAGACCTATGAGCTACGGCTTGCCGAAAAGGCCCTGCCCGGCAAGATTATAAAACATATCCAGGAAAGCCGTGAATCCCTCGTGTCGGTCTAAGAGAAACCTGAAACACACTCCAGCTTCCATTCATTTCGTGCGAAAAATATACCCCTCAGCTTCCTGCAGATTGGCGGATGCGGCTGGGCGAGCTCGCCATTCCCGCAACCTCTCTGCTCATTCCTCCCGGGCTGTAGAGGTATCCCCCTGCCGCATTCCCAACATGTTTTGCAGCACTGGTCATCCTGAGGCACCCGAAAGATCTGTGCCGGCCGGGACCCCCTCAACCCGGACACAGGCCTATTGCCTTTACCTCAACCTTCTCCGCCTTTTTCCCTAATGAGTAATCAGACATCCATCTTCCTTCCCAAATCCCCGCAGGACATCATCCCTCAACGCACCCCAATCCTCCCAAAACACATCATGAACGACATTATTGTACTTTTCTCAAAGAGTTGGGTACATTTCTCATATTACGTATCGCTTATTGCGTAAGAAATAAGGAGAACTCCATGTCAACGGCAGAACAAATCATGCGGGAAATTCAGAAGCTTCCCGAGCCCTTGGTTCAGGAAGTCTTAGATTTCATCGGGTACATTGAGTTGAAACATGGGCTCAAAGACCGGCTAGCTGAGGAACTCAAACCAGCACAGACTCCAGCTATGAAACATGTCTGGGATAATTCCGAGGATGAGGTGTGGAATGACATGTAGCGCGTATGACCTCGTTCTGATTCCCTTCCCCTACGCTGATTTGAGTTCCTCAAAAAAGCGTCCGGTCCTTGTCCTAACATCTCCCGATCACCATGGGGACTTTATTGCGTTGGCAGTCACCACCGTTCCTCAAGTAGAACCAGCCATCTCATTAACTTCACTGGATATCGTTGTCGGAACTCTGCCCAAACCCAGTTGGATACGAGTGGACAAAGTGTTTACACTCTCAGACCAAAATATTGTCAAGCATATCGGCAAGATCAAGACGGAGTGCGTGCAAAAAGTCCTAAAAAGCCTATGCAGAATCGTCGGTTTTGCAAAGTAATTTTCCAACTACGCCAATGCTTATCATTTTATCTTCCACCCTATCACATTCATCTGCTCTTCTCCGTCATTCCTCCAGTTGTTGCCAGGCAGCTCCCATATTGTCATCCTGAGGCACCCGAAGGATCTGTGCCCAGCCGTTCCCTCCTCAACCGGACACAGAACCATTGCCGTTACCCCAACTTTCTCCGCCATTTTCCCAATGAGTAATCAGAAATCCATCGTTCTTCCCGAATCCCCCACCAAATCTTCCCACACCACCCCACCCCTCCAACACAATTCATAAACAAAAATTCTGTACATTTTTGAAGATGTTGGGTAGCATGGGCAGGCAATCATCCAAATCCGGTGCGGTGTTAAATGTTCGTCGAAAAACAAGCCTATTCCTGATTGTTCCTGGTTGCCCGCAAACCCCTATGAACTCCCCCGAGAAAAAGACTCTTTCCGAACGCGACATCTGCACCAAGTTCATCACGCCCGCCGTGGAGCAGGCGGGGTGGGACGTCTTGTCACAAATCCGTGAGGAGGTCTCCTTCACGAACGGACGAATCATCGTGCGTGGCAAGCTGGTCACCCGTGGAAAAGCCAAACGTGCCGACTACATTCTCTACTACAAGCCGAACATCCCCATCGCCCTGATCGAAGCAAAGGACAACACCAACCCCGTCGGCGGTGGCATGCAACAAGCCCTGGAGTATGCCGCAACCCTCGACATTCCCTTCGTCTTCACATCGAACGGCGACGCCTTCCTCTTCCACGACCGAACCGGACTAAATGACCAAACAGAATCCGAACTCCCGCTCAACGCCTTTCCATCACCGGAAACCCTCTGGCAGAAATACCGCACATGGAAAGGCCTGGCACCGGCGCAAGAAGAAATCGTCCTCCAGAACTATCACGACGACGCAAGCGGCAAGGAACCGCGCTACTATCAACGCATCGCCATCAATAAAACCATCGAAGCCATCGCCAAAGGGCAGGATCGTATTCTTCTCGTCATGGCCACGGGCACCGGCAAGACCTACACCGCCTTTCAAATCATCTGGCGCTTGTGGAAAGCCAAGCGCAAAAAACGCATCCTCTACCTCGCAGACCGCAATGTCCTGATCGATCAAACCATGGTCAACGACTTCCGCCCCTTTGGAAAAACCATGGCCAAGCTCAGCACCAGTTCCAAGACCATCGAGCGTGAGGACGGGAAAGTGGTTGATCTGACGACGGCTGTGGACAAGAAGCATCGACGGATCGACACCTCCTACGAAATCTACCTCGGCCTCTATCAGGCCATCACCGGCCCCGAGGAATCCCAAAAGCTCTTCCGGGAACTCTCGCCCGACTTCTTCGACCTCATCGTCATCGACGAATGTCATCGAGGCAGCGCAGCGGAGGATTCCGCCTGGCGGGAGATCCTCGAATACTTCTCCAGTGCCACCCAGATCGGGATGACGGCCACCCCGAAGGAAACCGAATACGTCTCGAACATCCATTACTTCGGCCAACCCGTCTACACCTACTCATTGAGAGAAGGCATTCGCGATGGCTTCCTGGCGCCCTATAAGGTGGTGAAAGTCCATCTGGATGTGGACGTGGAAGGCTACCGCCCGACCAAGGGAGAGACCGACACATACGGCCAGGAGATCGAGGACCGGATCTATAACCAGAAAGATTATGACCGGAAGCTGGTCATCGACGAGCGCACCAAGCGCGTCGCACAGAAGGTCACCGAATTCTTGAAGGAAAGCGGCGACCGCTTTCAAAAGACCATCGTCTTCTGTGTGGACGTCGAGCATGCCGCGCGCATGCGCCAGGCCCTGATCAACGAAAACATGGACCTCGTGCAGCAAAACAGCCGCTACGTCATGCGCATCACCGGCGATGATCCGGAAGGCTGCGACCAGCTTGGCAACTTCATCGATCCCGAGGCGACATACCCCGTCATCGTCACGACCTCACGGCTGCTCTCCACCGGGGTCGATGCCCAGACCTGCCGCCTCATCGTCCTTGACCGTGAAGTCGGCTCGATGACCGAGTTCAAACAGATCGTCGGCCGTGGCACCCGCGTGCATGAGGACACCAAGAAGTACTATTTCACGCTCATCGACTTCCGCAAGGCCACCAACCACTTCGCCGATCCCGACTTCGACGGCGAACCGGTGCAGATTTATGAACCGGGAGAGAACGAGCCGGTGGCCCCGCCGGACAATGTCGCCGCCGCCAATTGATGGAGAAGACCCCATCCCGCCAGAACCCGGCGACGAAGAAACCATCATCGTGGACCCCGACCACACCGGACATCAGATCCCGCAACAGACGGCCAAACGGACCCCGCAAATACTACATTCGGGGAGAGAAAGTCAGCATCATTGCCGAGCGCATCGAATACCTGGATGAATACGGCAAACTCGTCACCGAATCCCTGCGCGACTATTCCAAAAAGACCCTCCGCAAGCAGTACGCCAGCCTCGACGCCTTTCTCAACCGGTGGAACAGCACCGACCGCAAACAGGCCATCATCGAAGAACTGGAAGAGCGAAGGGCTGTTCCTGGAACCGTTGGCCGAGGAAGTGGGAAAGAGCTGGACCCCTTCGACCTCATCTGCCACGTGGCCTTTGACCAGCCGCCCCTGACCAGACGCGAGCGCGTGGCACACATCCGCAAGCGCGATGTCTTCACCAAATACGGCGCACAAGCCCGCGCCGTGCTGGAAGCCCTGCTTCAAAAATATCAGGACGAAGGGGTCACCAACCTTGACGATCCACACATCCTAAAAATTGCGCCGTTCGACACCATGGGGACGCCCA
>CAWAXJ010000010.1:0-16165 GCA_963785905.1 uncultured Nitrospirales bacterium | reverse complement strand
CATAATCTCGACATTCAAGTGAGTCGACAAACTAGAGATATTCGACTCACCGATATTGTCTTCCAACACGCACAATTTGACCCTACGGTCCGGCTCAGTGGACGATATGATCGGACAGCAACCCGCTGAATAGGCCGATCTTCGGCTTCGGAGGTGTCCCTCTGGAGCGGATCCAGCCAAATTTGATCAAAATGAAACGAATTTCAGTTTGGGATTGAAACAAAAGTTGCTCACCGGAGGTGATTATGATCTCATATTTAATTCAGACCGGAATTCCGTAGCCGGAAGCACTAGTTTTCTGTTTAATCCAGGCTATACGAGCAATCTCCGCTTCAATCTGACGCAACCGCTTCTTCGTAACTTCGGTCCGACCATCAACAAAGTACAAATCACTCTCGCGCAAAATGCCGCGGACGTGGAACAACTCACCCTCGTCAACCAAGTTCTCCTTGTAATCGCTCAAGTTGAGCAAGCCTACTGGGAACTGGTCTTTGCCCGTGAAAATTTAAAAGTAACTCGTGCCACCTTGCAGGCGGCAGAAGAATTACTGGCCAGCAATCGCGCCAAGGTCAAAGCCGGGGTGATGGCCGACGTCGAGGCCCTTCAGGCTCAAGCAGGAGTGGCCGTTCAAATCGAACAAATTTTATTAGCCCAAAAAACAGTCTCGGACCAGGAGGACCAACTCCGGCGGCTCCTGAGCAACTCGGAAAGCAATTTGAGGCAAACCATACCCCTCGTCCCACTCGACCCACCGGTTCGAGATCTTCAGCAGACACCGCTTGAAGACAGCCTTCAATCGGCATTCGACCACCGGCCGGAAATCCTTCAAGCCAAAAAAAATATTAATACCTCCACCGTCAATACCCGATTTGCTAAAAACCAGCTACTGCCCGATCTCTCGTTCCAAGGGAATATCGGCCTCAGCGGATTAGGGAAAAATCCCGGAGATAATTTTGATCGCCTCGGCAGTACTGATTTTTACAATATGGGAGGGGGGCTCGTGCTCAGCTATCCCTTAGGAAACCGCTCGGCTCAGAGTCAATATCAACAGCGGTTGCACGAGACTCAACAAAGCCAGGTTTCCCTCCTGCGTGTTCGCCAACAAATTATTATTGATGTGAAAGAAGCCATTCGCCAGGTCCAGACCAGTTTCAAACGCACCAGGTACCAATCAAACAGCTCGCCAGCTGTCCGAAAGACAACTCAAGGCGGAGCAGGAACGCCTCAATCTCGGGCTTAGCACCACCCGGTTGGTCCTGGAATTTCAAAGGGATCTGAGAATAGCCAGAGGAAGAGAATTGCGGGCCATTCTCGATTATAACCAATCATTATCCCGTCTCCGCCTGGTCACAGCCTCGACACTTGACCATTACGATATTGAGATTCAGTGAGGGATTATGTTGAAAAAGCCTGCCCTGAGCAATGTCGAAAGTTCTGCCAGGGGCGTGCTCCTGTCTCATAGATTTCTCCGCAGGAGTCGGTACATCTTATTCTCCTCACTGCAAGGGGAATTGGCTGGATCCGCGAACGGCTTTTCAAAGATCAGCGGAATAGTCTTTCAGCAGCGGGCGTTTTGCAAATCCCTCATTTTGCCTCACGTGTGTTACACCTGATGGAGAGGAAGGGATGGGCTCATCCTTGATATGAACAAATTATCCTGGGCTCTCACTATTGTGGTACTCGCGGGAGCATCAGTTGCGGTTTTTCAGTATTCACGTTCATCAGACCAACCTTCTTCCGATACCACACCCCCCAAACTCATTGAGGTTGTCCGGACCTCGCTACAGACGAAAGTATCCGAAACCGGAACGATCCTACCCTCCCAGACCATTGAAATTAAATCTCAATTTTCCGGGGAAGTCGCAAAATTATTTGTGACGGCCGGGCAGGAGGTTCAAAAAGATCAAATCTTAGCGATTATTCGACAGGAATCCAGCCAGGCCCGTCAGGTGGCCCAGCTTCGGGCCGGCATCCAGGAAGAACGGTTAAACGTGGACACCGCTCATCGGGAGTGGGTCCGTGCTGAATCCTTGTTTAACAAAGGGTTTATCCCTCAAAAAGAATTGGAACTCTCTCAACGGGATTATCAACGATCCCTGGTTCGCCTGGAGTTGGCGGAGCGCCAACTCTTACTGGCATTAGGGGGAAACAAGGAATTGTTTGAACGGTACCGCGAAGGCTCCGCCTCAAATACCCGGCCTGAAGAATTTCAGGTCCGGTCACCCTCCCAAGGCACCATCCTGGAAATTCTCGTCCACAGCGGTGAAATCATTACCTCCGGGACTGCCACATTCGGCGGAGGCACGATCCTCATGCGAATTGCCGATTTGTCCCATATGGTGGTCAAAGCGAAAATCAACGAAGTCAATATTTCGAGAGTTTCGGCGGGTCAACCCGTCGACATTCGATTAGACGCCTTACCGGGAAAACCCTTGAAGGGGCGGGTCACGACTATTGCCACCCAAGGGTTGAAGGAAAACAATCTAGTCACTTATGAAGTCTCCATCGATATTGAGAATTCTCATCCCGCACTGAAACCGATGCTCACGGCAAACATCGATATCGAAACGAAACGGCTGGAAGATGTTCTGACCATTCCACTTGAAGTCTTGCGGGTCAAAAATGGAGACGACGTGGTGGAAGTGTTAACGGACGGACAACCCCGGACCCGAAAGGTTCGTGTAGCATTCCGGACCGATACGCAAGCCGTCATCACCCAAGGGCTTCAAGAGCACGATCAGGTCCTCATTCCTTCATTTAAAACCAAAGAGGCTAGCCGGTAGAGCGATAAATGGCCACGAACATGCTGATCCAACTCAAGTACATCTACAAAATTTACAAAGCCGGCCAGGTCGACGTGCCGGCATTGATTGACATCAATCTGCACGTTGATCGGGGAGAATTTGTCGCCATTATCGGTCAGTCAGGAAGCGGGAAAACGACTCTCCTGGATATTGTCGGATGTTTGAGCCGTCCCACGAGCGGGGAATATTGGCTGGATGGAGACCATGTCAACACCCTTCCTGATTCCAGTCTGACCGGTATCCGCAACAAAAAGATCGGGTTCATTTTTCAAACCTTTCAATTACTTGCTCGGAAAACAGCCTTGGAAAATGTTCAACTCCCCTTGATGTATGCCGGCGCTTCCCGAATATTTCAACAAGATAGAGCGCGGGAATTATTAACAAGGGTCGGACTACAAGAGCGCCTGCTTCATTACAGCAATCAGTTATCGGGAGGGCAGCAGCAACGCGTGGCTATCGCTCGTGCGCTGGCCAACAGCCCTTCCCTCCTGCTGGCCGACGAACCCACGGGAAATCTTGATAGTCAATCGGGTAAGGATATTCTTGAACTTTTTGAACACCTTCACCGTCAGGGGCAAACCATTGTGATGATTACGCATGATCCGCTCATCGCGCAGCGGGCGGAACGCCGCATCACTTTGTCTGATGGCAGAATCGTAGCCGATGATCCGGTTCATCAGGTTTCACCGGTGCTTGGGTAACATCGTGTTACGCTCAATTTTTCTAGACGCACTCAAAAATCTCTCTGCAAATGTGCTTCGCTCGGGACTCACTATGTTGGGGGTCATTATTGGTGTCGCAGCTGTCATTGCGATGATCGCCATTGTGGAAGGCGGCCAACTTTGGCTAGTGAATAACATCGAAAAGTTAGGCACAAACTTACTATCCGTTTGGAAAAAACGACTGACCGTGGAGGAGCGCCGGTTGTTCGCCGGTCGCAATACGCAATTGCGGTATGATGATGTGCTTGCCATCCGCCAGCGCTTTCCGGATCTTGGAGTAGTCCCCATAGTGGATTTTGACGGACAACTCAAAGCGGGAGACCGTGACCATAGCGGACCCGTGACGGGCATCTCACCGGAATATCCCGCTATTCGAAACTTTCATGTGGCCAGTGGACGGTTTTTTACCACTACCGACATTGAGGAATGGAGGAGAACGCTGGTCCTTGGGAAAACTGTGGGCTCAAGTGCTGTTCGGAAGTCAGTCCCCCATTGGAGAAGAGGTGAAAATCGGCGACCTTCGGTTTACCGTGATTGGGGTTATGGAGCCCAAGGGAGAAATGAACGAGAGGGATTTCGATGAAGTAATGTTTATCCCCGTCACGACTCTGCTTCGGTATTTTAAGGGCAACGATAAAATTCAATATCTTACCGTGTATGTTCCTGAACGTGAACGCATGGCTGAAGTCACTGAACAAATCCATCAATTTCTCGTCCAACGACATGACGGAGTGGATGACATTCATATCCGGAATCAGGGGGAATTTCTCAGTGCGGTGGACCAAACAATTTCGACCTTCCGCATTGTTCTTGGGGGAATTGCCGTTATTGCTCTCCTTGTGGGCGGCATCGGCATCATGAACATCATGCTCGTCACCGTCACCGAGCGAACCAGGGAAATTGGATTGCGGAAGGCCATCGGGGCCAAACGGCAGGATATCCTATTGCAATTTCTCATTGAGTCCACGACCATCAGTATTATAGGCGGAACCATAGGTATTTTCGTGGGCATTTTCGCAGCCTATGGCATTGGGGATTTGGTCGCTCAGTCCATGCCGGGCGGAGGAGATTGGGGTGCAGTGATTCAGCCCACCGCTATTCTCATTGCATTTGGTTTTGCCGTCGGCGTAGGTGTGGGATTCGGCCTGTTTCCAGCCATGAAAGCTTCAAAATTGGATCCCGCCGAAGCCTTGCGCTATCAATAAGAGTGTCCCGTTCAGCTGAATTTCCTCCAGAAACGACCGTGCCTTCCATGACCCTTGAACGCATGTGAAACCTCCAGAGACAGCGGCCGGATTAGCCGTTATTCCAGTCTTCGCCACTATTGGATTTTATGGGCTTCCTCCCGGGTGGCAATCCCAACTCATCATACAATTTGCTCCACAACTGCTTGCCTATTTGGCCTTGGGCGTATGGGCGTCTCAAAATGTAGACCGGATATTAAAACTTGGGCTGCCATTTACCCATGTGTACCCAGGTCTTCTCTCGGGGTCCATGACCGGCATCGCGCTGGGAACGGTGAATACGGGGGTCATCCTCTACGTCATGCCTGCCTTGCGAATGGACATCAGCTTCCTGGCCCAGACCCCCCATGCGCAGGTACCATTCTGGATCATGGTCCCCTGGTTAATCATGACGATTGCCATGGCGGTGGAATTGAATTTCCGTGGATTCCTCCTGGGCCGATTACTGGTGCTTTTTGGTGGTGCTCTTCAAACGAACCACATCTCAGCCACCCGGATTCGCCTACAAGTTATGCTTCCGGTAAGCATTTCGGCTCTTACATTTTCGTTTGATCCCTTTATGGTATCAACTTTTCGTGATTTACACTGGATTGCCCTTTGGGATGGCCTGGTCTGGGGATGGATGTGGATACGGATGCACAATCTTTATGCAGTCATGACCGCTCATGCCGTAGAAGTGGCGATTGTCTATCTCATCGTACGGAACGTGATGGCATGACACCCTCCTTTTCCCCGTATTTGGTGAATCATCCATTTGGTGATCCAGGTCTCTATGTCGAAATTCGTTGGAGCAGGCGGGCGCTGCTTTTTGATCTGGGAGATAATGTCTCGATGAGCCCATCCCGCCTTCTACGGGCTCAGGATATTTTCATTTCTCACACGCACATGGATCACTTTATCGGGTTTGACCGGCTCCTTCGTGTTGCCCTGGGTCGTAGCAAACAGTTTCGATTGTATGGTCCACCAGGCCTCATAGAGAATATTCAGGGCAAACTTCGCGGCTATACGTGGAATCTGATTGACGGATATCCACTGACTATCGCAGTCAAGGAATATCATCCCACCCATTTTCAACAGGCTCATTTTCATGCGACAGACGGATTTATCTGTCACCTCGACGAGAAAATTCCTGGCGATCATTCCCACATCTTTACGGTTCTCCAGGAACCCGCGCTTCTCGTCAAGGCCGTGGCGCTCAACCATCGCATTCCCTCTCTCGCCTTTGCCCTGGAAGAGCCGTTTCACATCAATATCAATAAAGCCCGACTCCATGAAGCCGGACTTCCGGTTGGCTCCTGGCTCAAGGAAGTCAAACAATTGATTTGGGATGGTGCACCGGATTCGCATACCTTGTCCGCCACGTTGTATTTTGAGCACAGGAAAGAGGAGAGAACATTTGATTTGGGCACCCTGAAACGAGAATTTACATCAATCACCAGGGGGCAAAAAATCGCCTATGTCGTCGATTGCCGGTATGATGCAGATAATGAGCAGAAGATTATACAGTTATGCCGGGGGGCCGATACCTTATTTTGCGAATCCCCATTTTTAGCCGAAGACCGGGAAAAGGCCGCCAACCGGTACCACCTCACGGCCCATCAAGCGGGAATTCTTGGACGAAAGGCCGGGGTGCAACAATTGATCGTCTTTCATTTTTCTCCCAGGTATACCGGGCAGGGGGATAGGCTTCAACAGGAAGCCATGCAGGCCTTTCATGAACATTAACAAGACACAACGCGGGGAGGGACAATGTCGGAATGGGTCAGATATGGGTTGTATTTTTTCCTGGGCGGGCTATTAGTCAGTGTCTCCACCTATCTGGGAAGTCATGGGAAAGGGTTCCTGGCCGCGTTGGCCAGTACGCTGCCGATCATTAGCGGATTGACATTTATCTTAGTCTACGTCAATGCAGGGTCGGCTCCAACCGTTTCGTTTGCCAAACATTTAATCTGGCTCTCCCCCCCATGGTTTGTGTATGTAGGAACAATGATTGCCGTCGTCCCAAAATTAGGCTTTTGGCCGGCATATGCATTGGCCTTCGGGTTATATTTGGCAGGAGTGGGATTGACCCGATTTTTTATTGACTAACAGAGAAACGCCCGTCATGGTTCAACACTTTTTTGGGTTCTCAGTGAAGAGAATGAAGAATTGAGGGCTGATGACATGGCTGCATTCATCAAACCGATCATTCACGCATTTTTAGTGTGTGACACCATTATCATCGATAGCCTGACCGGGAAAAAAAGCATCATTGGAGCATTTACACACCTCTGGGCCAAGACGTTTCCCTGTCAGCATCCACAAGTCGGCGTCTATTTTTCGCTCACGGATGCCGAAGGCAAGTACGCATTTGAAATCCAGCTCGTGTTCCTTGATAAGGACCAGGTCGTCGGCAAAGGCTCCCTCCCGCCAATTGACATACCAAGCCGTTTGGCCTCCCACGACTTCGGCGTGAATATTCCCTATCTCGTCTTTCCAGGACCAGGACGGTATGAATTTCGTTTGTATGCCGATGGACATTTCATCACCCAAAAAGACTTTCAGGTTATCCAACAAGAATCCCATGTTCCCCCGCAGTCCTGAGTCAAAACCCGGCTAACACGCTTATCAAGACCGGCATCAAATCCAGTTCTCATCTTTTCCGTATTACGAATAGAACCCGTGATTTTCAGGCCACGACCCGGACAAAAATCTCCATAACCATTCATCCACAAGATAAGAACATTTCACACCTCCCTGAATCCGATAGGAACCAGCAGCGAATTCCATCAATCTCAATATCGCAATTGAGCCTACCCATTTCATCTTTCTTCTCTGTCCACCGATGAACTAGCCGGTGGGAACCCCCAAACGCTTCAAGCAAACAATCGAAAGGCCACACTGGAGGAAATGGACTTTTCACCTTCAAAACACGGGCATGATGACATTTTTTCTAAGGTGAACCGGAAGGGACTCAATGAACACACAACTACGGAAACAACGCACCGGCTGTCTTCTCCTCCTGATCCTTTTTTTTATGGGCACAGGGACTGTCCATGGCCAGGTGGTGGGAGATGGATACAACAACAGCCTGATTTACAAAATCCAGTCCGACACGAACACCGTCTATATTTTGGGATCGATTCATGTGTTGGCCGAAGAGTATTATCCCCTTACCAGATCCTTCTCATACGCCTATTACAATTCCCAAAAGGTCATCTTTGAAATTGATCCGGAAATATTATTTTCCCCCGACTCATTTTTGAAATATGAAAAACAGTACACCTTCCAAAACGGAAAAACCCTGGAAACGGTTCTCTCGCCAAAAACCTATACGCTCGTCAAACAGAAACTCAACGCTATAGGGGCCGATATCCAGGAGATGAAGAAATACAAACCCTGGGTCCTCTATCTCACGTTAAGCGGACGATTTGATTCATCCGTGGATTTTCGCCCTGAATTGGGGATCGAAAATCATTTCTATCGCATGGCGAAAGATTCCGGAAAACCGACTGGAGGATTGGAATCCATGCAAGATCAATTGGATGTCTTTGATACCCTTCCTCTCCCGATCCAGGATGCGCTCCTACAGGAATCTCTCGCCATCACCGGATCGAAGGAACGAGAAAAGGCCTTTTTACATATGGTGAAATCCTGGCACCAGGGAAGCCTGGACGGGTTGGAACAATTGGTGGAGACATTCAAAACCTATCCGCTGTTCTACAAAAAACTCCTTGTCCAACGGAATCTGAACTGGATTCCCCAAATCGAAACATTTTTAAAGGAGGACAAGAATGTGTTGGTCATCGTGGGTGCAGCCCACTTGGCGGGAAAAGACGGATTGATCGCCCTGCTGACAAACAAAGGTTACCAACTTGAACGAGTGTCCTATGCCATGCCGTAACAGGGTTTTTAAAAAATCCGGAATTACCTGATTCGTCAAGTCGTTCCTCGCTCCTTCCCCATGAATCGATAACTGGATACACCCTATTGACAGATTTTTCTCACGAGCGTAGCATTACAACTGCGCTCATAAAAACCGATTATTTAGGAAAGGAGACCATGAGCGGGTCTCTCCTTTCAAACCGTAATGAGGAAAGGGGGTCTCACATGGACGACCTTACTCCACCGGACTTTTTTGGCCCAGCGGCGGCGAAACCCGCCTCAGCCTCCTGACGGGCCTTCTCGTTTCTGCCGAATTATTTCCCTGCTCCAACACAAGCATGCCACTTGGCAAATTCACTGGAACATCCAGTCGGCTGTGGTAAGGGAGAGCCAAGAGGGAAGTCTCAACCTTCATATCCGAAAGATTCGGCCAAACCATAAACGAGGAACTCGCCACTAGCCTACCGATGGGCCAATTGACACATGAGGTTTACCTTCCGTGGTATATGCCACACAATCCGAGGGGCTCCCTATTACGGGACTAGCCCCTCGGGTTGTTTTTTATGCAAGCGTGGGAACCTCATAGCCGTTTCCACAAATTTCCGAACTGTCAATCCCGTTGATCACCTGACATGAGCGTCCCCTCGACACCCTTTCAACCATTTCGCCTTGAGTTACCAGGCTGGATTACCGAATATCTTGTACAACAACCAGGAACCTACCCTACTCCTGAGGCTCGCATGGAACTGGTCACGACGCTGGCACAACTCAACATTCAGTACGGAACAGGGGGACCATTTGGAGCAGGGATTTTCCGATCAGACACTCAACAACTCGTCGCGCCCGGCGTGAATCTCGTCCCTTCTTCGAAAAATTCAATCGCCCATGCTGAAATTGTCGCAATCATCATGGCGCAGCTAGCCGTAGGCTCCCATGATTTAGGTGCCACCGGGCTTCCTCATCACGAACTGGTGACCAGTTGCGAGCCCTGCGGTATGTGCCTGGGAGCAATTACCTGGTCCGGCGTTCGGCAAATCGTGTGTGGCGCCAGGGGAAGCGACGCCGAAGCGGTGGGCTTTGATGAAGGCCCCAAGCCTGCCAATTGGATTAACGAACTGAAGCAAAGAGGAATCATGGTGACGGTGGACATGGGCCGAACCACCGCATCTTCGGTATTACAGCAATATGTCCAAAACGGCGGTGAAGTGTATAACGGCCGGCAAGGGTAAATGGTGACCATTCTGCCGCTTGCCAATTTCTAGGAGAAACTCAGATGGCTCCCGGACAGAACAATACAACGGTTTCCCACTCATGCATCACTCTCGCCATTGATATTGGCGGATCGGGGATCAAAGGCATCCTTCTTCAATGAATCCGGCCAACCCGTGACTGAACGCATTCGAATTGCCACACCAAAACCTGCCACTCCACAGGCCATCATGCCCACTCATTTCGGAAATCGCCAACAGTCTTGGGCGTTTTGATCGAGTGTCGGTGGGCTTTCCCGGCGTGATTCATCAGGGCCGGGTGAAAACAGCACCCAACCTGGATCCATCCTGGCCTGGAACCGATCTCGTGAAGAACTGAAACGACAGCTCAAGAAGCCGGTTCGGGCAGCCAATGATGCGGATGTGCAGGGCTATGGAGCAATCAAAGGCCAAGGGGTCGAACTCGTCATGACCCTGGGAACCGGATTTGGAACCGCGTTATTTATTAACGGGCACCTGGTGCCTAATTTAGAAATTGCCCACCATCCTTTTCGAAAGCGACAGACGTACGAAGTCCAATTAGGGTGCCAACGCTCTAAAAACGGTGGGGAAAAAAAGGTGGAACCTACGTCTGGGCAAAGCCATTGAGCTATTAGATCGAGTGATTAATTTCGACCATCTCTACATAGGCGGAGGCAATGGCAAAAAGGTGACCATTGCATTGCCCTCTCATGCCACGATTATCTCCAACACGGCAGGTCTCCTCGGAGGAATCGCGCTCTGGGCCGATCCCAATGTCAGTCCTTCCACCTGCAACCGAGCGTCTTGGCAAAGGAACGGCACGAAAACAGGCTCCGAGAAAAAATTCCTCAAAAATTCTTTAGAAAAAAAGGAAATGACTCACATACACTGCTCAATCTTCAGATTGCTCCACGACGGCTTGCGCCCACCTTTCTACCTGATGGAAATTAGCCCGGCTGGCTCGTACATCATGATTCCCTTACGGATTACCGCAACTTCTTTTGGTTGGTGTGGGTGGCTTTTTAGGCTCGGTAGGCCGATTCGTGGTTTCCGGCTTCTTTAACCGCCTCAGCCCGGCGCTCGCGTTCCCAATTGGCACATTGGCCGTGAACATCCTCGGCTGTTTTCTGATCGGGCTCCTTCATGGCTTGGCCGAGTCCCGGAATATGCTAGGAACGGACACCCGAATTTTTCTTTTTATTGGAGTTCTGGGTGGATTCACGACCTATTCCACATTCGGCTTCGAATCCCTGGCTTTGCTCAAAGACGGGGAATTTTTCAAAACATCTGCCAACATTCTGCTCCACGTGATCGTAGGATTCTCAGCCGTCTGGATTGGCGACACCCTGGGCCGCCTGTAAGCTCGGGACTCTTCCTCTCAATTTACATTACACAATTCAAGGTAAACTTCTTCTCTTGGAGCCACTTGGCGGGGAAAGGGTAAACAGGGTACAAACATGATTCGTCTTTTTCACTATCCGAATTGCCAGCAACCTGGAACATGTTACAAAAAGCCACTCGTTCATCCACCCGATTCCCCGCATACCGACCTGATCATTGAAGGCGCACGCCAAAACAACCTCAAAAACATCTCCCTTCGCATTCCTCACAACGCCGTCACCGTCATCACCGGTGTGTCGGGATCGGGCAAATCCTCCCTGGCCTTTGACACCTTGTTTGCAGAAGGCCAATGGCGATATGTGGAATCGCTCTCCGCGTATACCCGCATGTTTCTGGACAGAGTCAAACGGCCCGACGTGGACCGCCTGATCAATATACGACCTTCCATCGCCTTGGAACAAAAAAATCCGATTCGCACTTCCCGCTCGACTGTGGGAACCTCCAGTGAAATCTCGGATTATCTGCGGTTGCTCTTTGCCAAAATTGGCCGGCCGACGTGCCCCGATTGTCATCAGGAAGCCGTGGCCCACCACCCCACCACCATTGCCATGGAATTACTGGATCGCTTTCCAGACAGTCGCGCACTCGTGCTCTTTCCCAAGGTGACTCCTCACCCCGACGCGCTCGATTCCATGAAAACGGCTTTATTCAAACAAGGGTTTCTTCGGGTGATGGCGTCACAGCCAGGTCATCAACCTGAACACAGACTCCCTGCCTCATCCCTGCCAGCGGAATTGTCAGTCGTCGTTGATCGCCTGACTCTGGAGCCGGAATCGCGCAGCCGGTTGGTGGAAGCCTTGGAATCGGCGTTTCGGGAAAGCGGAGGCCGCGCAAGCGTCACCATCGGCGATAACCAACCCCTATGCCTATAGCGCCCATCTGCCATGCCCGGGTTGCGGCAGAACCTTCCCGACGCCACGACCCGTCAACTTTTCCTTCAATCATCCACTTGGGGCCTGTCCCGGAATGTAAAGGGTTCGGGAACATCTTGCGCTATGACGAACGATTACTCATTCCCGATCCCGACAAATCACTTACTCGACGGCGCTATCGAACCATGGACAAAACCGTCCAATGTGTGGTGGCAGAAAGAAATGCTCACGCCTTCAAGAACAAAAACTGGGACCCGACCAAACCCTATCAACCTGCTTTCCCAAGCAGAACGGGATCTGATTTGGAACGGTGAAGGAAAGCTCGAGGGCATTCGATGATTTCTTCAAATATCTAGAAAGCAAACGCTATAAGATGCATGTGCGGGTCTTTCTCAGCCGCTATCGTAGCCCCTCTCCTTGCACCAACTGCAGCGGAACCCGCCTACGGCCGGAATCCCTGATGGTCAACATCCATCAACGCCATATCCATGAGCTGGGGGATGGCCCATCGTCACGATCTTCAAGAATGGCTTCAGACCCTGCCACTCGGACAGTTTGAAGGAGAGGTCGCCAGAGATCTCCTGAAAACGTTAGATGAAAATGTCTCGTTTTTGGTCCGTGTGGGTTTGGACTATCTCACCCTCAACCGCGAAATGCGGACCCTATCAGGCGGCGAAGCCCAACGCATTCATCTCGCCACTCAACTCGGTGCCAGGCTGGTCGGCACGCAATATGTCTTAGATGAACCCACCATCGGCCTCCACCCCAGCGATACCGACGCCATGGGGACCATTTTGCGCGACCTTGCCCGACCGGGGAAACACGGTGATTGTGGTCGAGCATGATCCGCACATTATCCAACAAGCCGAGTATGTGGTTGAACTGGGCCCAGGGTCAGGCGACCAAGGTGGAGAGGTCATGTGCGCAGCGCCCTACCCGATCTTTCTCACGCATCCGCAATCCCTCACCGCTCAGTATTTGCGCGGGGAACGATCGATTCCCCTGCCCGCCAAGCGCCGCGCGGGAAACGGGAACGTCCTTCAGCTCACGGGCGTGCGACGAACAAAACCTTAAAAACCTCACCGTCAACATTCCACTCGGCACGCTGGTCTGTATCACGGGTCCTTCCGGATCAGGGAAAAGCACCCTAGCAGAAGCCACCATCTATGCAGCCCTTGCGCGTTTTTTTAAGGTGGACACTCCTCCGCAACCCGATCTAGCAAGCATGACAGGGCCGGAGCATCTCCGAACCGTCTGCCTTATTGACCAGGAACCCATCGGAAAAACCCCGCGCTCCAATCCCATCACGTACATTAAAGCCTATGATGAAATCCGGGCCTTATTTGCCCAATCCCCTGAAGCACGCGCGCGCCGACTCACGCCCGCGCATTTTTCCTTTAACACCGGGAAGGGCCGATGCGCTCGTTGCCAAGGGAACGGGTATGAAAAACTGGAAATGTATTTTCTCGCGGATCTCTACGTGCCCTGTGCAGACTGTGAAGGGAAACGATTCCAGGAAAAAATTCTACAAGTCCAAGTCAAAGAGCATTCCATTCACGACGTGCTCAATCTCACCGTCGATCAAGCTATAGTATTCTTCGCCACTTCCTGTCCCAAGGTCCTCAAAGGATTGCGCGTGCTTCAACAGCTTGGACTCGGCTATCTCACACTGGGACAACCAGCCACAACCCTTATCCGGAGGCGAAACCCAACGGCTTAAAATCGCCCGGGAATTGACCAACACCCCTAAACGATCAGCCGCCAACCCATACCAAAAGGTGCCCTCTACATCCTGGACGAACCAACCCGGGGACTTCACCTTGAAGATATCACGCGCCTGTTAACCGTGTTGAATCAACTGGTCGAGGAAGGCAATACGGTCCTGGTGGTCGAGCATCACCTGGACGTCATCAAATGCGCGGATTGGGTCATCGACCTAGGCCCCGGCGGCGGGGAATCCGGCGGCCACATCGTAGCCCAAGGCCCGCCCGAAGAAATCGCCAAAAGCCCTAAATCCATCACGGGAAAATATCTCCAACCTCTGCTCCTTTTCCCTCAATAATTCTCCATATTTTTACTTATGCCTGCTTATCAGGCATAGCATCTATCTCAGTGTCTGAGATGACATAAGAGAAAGTATCGTCGCGAAGGGGAAAAATTCCTTTTAGATCATGTAACGGCTAGGGAGAGAGCCTCCTCCATCGTCCACCAAAAAATCCGCGGGGGACTGCGATCCAAAAACACGAGCACGACGCTCCCAGATGGACTCAAAGGGTGTAGAAGCGACGATACAAAAAAGCCTCAAACTTGGTAAAAGCCTCCATAAGGAGGAAGCGTTTTTTCTTCTTTTGTCAGACATCCTCCAAAACTTGCTTAGTGTATACCGACTAACATGCATAGGGGCCGACAACAGCGGGAAATTTAAAAAATGATTTTTTGCCCTCATGTCCGGAAGGGAAGGGACTATCCCACAGCTCGCCAAATGCCGCGCCGATACCAGTTTCCTTTGTAACAACTCTCCCTACACCATTCACAAAAAAACAAGGGTTTCATTTCACAAAACAAGGGTTTTACATAGTTGTTCCGCGGTTTCATTCGGAATTAGGGTGGAGAAATGATTAGAAAATTCGCCTTCCGACCTATACAGAAAAGACAATTAGAACTTCTGAGGTATTGGAAAACTCTAAGGCCCGATGGCTTTTAGTCATGAGAGCGACCAATTGCTGAAAGGAGGAGTTATGCGAAACATTTTCCTGAAAGGGTTTATCATGTATTTCACGGTCTGGTTGATCGTCATCGGATTCCTCCCGGCCGAGGGGATGGCGATGCGTATCCCTTCGGACGCAACCATAACCGAATCAGGAAGCACCACGCGAGACGCCAATCTCCAAAAAATTCAAGTGAAGTTGGAATCGAAGCTCGTGGCTCAGCGATTGAGCGATGTGGGGCTCACGCCACCGGAAGTTCAAGAAAGACTGGCAAGCCTTACTGATGAACAGCTCCATCAGGTGGCGCAGAATCTTGACGGACTGCAGTCCGGCGGAGTGCTCATTCTGATTCTGGCGATCATCGGAGCGGTGGTCGTGGCTTTGGCTATTATTGGTTTAGCAAAAGGAGCCTGAAACTGTGCCCGGGATGACCAGGCGTCACCTTATTCACGTTACGCTTCTCTTATGCGTGGCGATGGTGACCAGCGCTGCCTGTTCCTCCCCTGGTAATCTTACCCCACCAGAGGCTCCCGCACACTTCAATAGCCTATATGTTCGCGGCGTACCCTTCTTCCCCCAGTTGGTCGATCAATGCGGACCGGCTTCCCTGGCTAGTGTGCTGAATTATTGGGGAAAGGGCGTTACGCCGGATGAGATTTCCACCGCCATCTATTCGCCTCGTTTGAAGGGCACGCTCAGCTTGGACATGTGGCAATACGCGCAAAACCAGCAACTCCAGGCAGACATGCGAAAGGGATCAATCGAAGATCTGGAGATACACCTCGCTCAAAACATCCCGGTCATTGCATTCCTTGACCTCGGCTTTGACTGGTTGCCGGTCGGCCATTTTGTTGTGGTGGTAGGGCTTGATCAGATGGATCGGGCCGTTATCACTTACAATGGGAAAAAACAGAACAGCCGCTTCTCCTATGATCATTTCCTCCATGCCTGGGGAAAAACGAATTATTGGACGCTTGTTGTCCAACCATATAAAAGGTCTAACCCCTGAATCGGCCAAGATTTCCCCAACGGAACACTTTCCTTCTTCTCGTGTGGTTGGTGTAGCCTCCTAGCTCCGGCCTGTGGCGGTCTTCCACAACCCGTGACCTTTCACGATCCGCTGACAGCATCGGAACATGTCGCCTTGGGTGAAACCTATATGAAGAAGGGAACCATGAAGGGGCAGCGCGTGAATTCGAGGCAGCCATCAAGGGAGATCCCCAGTATGTCCCCGCTCTCATTGCCCTGGGAGATCTGGCCTCTGAAAGGAGTGCGTGGGATGAGGCGGAATCGCATTACCGGGATGCCCTTGAGCTCTCTA
>CAWAXJ010000009.1:0-19075 GCA_963785905.1 uncultured Nitrospirales bacterium | reverse complement strand
TCGCCTCCATCCGTTTTTTGGTGTCGCGGAAGTGTATACAGACAATGTGTTCAGGAGAGACACGGGCAGGCGGAGCGATGTTCTCACTGTCATCGCTCCGGGAATTCAGGCCTATCTGCCATTTGGAGGGGGCAAGCACTCGGTGCTCCTTGATTACCGGGCCAGTCAGTTCCTCTATAAAAAATTTTCCGAAAACAATGTCTTTGCTCAAGATGCACAAGGACATGTGAGTTTCAATTTTCCGACTGGATTAACGATGGATCTGCAAGGAGGACGTATAGAAGGGTTTGACCTCAGAGGGTCGGAAGAAGATATTCAGCAAGGGATATCACAAAGTGGAGTATTATGTCTGTTTGAGGCCAGATTGATTATTCCGGGCCCAAGGCTGGTATCCGTCTCAGGTCGTCGTTCCAGGATTGGCATTATAAAAACAATAATCAGGATGTGACTCGTGACCGTGCGAATGGCAATGCTAATTTAACCTTTTCGGCAAAGGTGACTCCTTCGACCTCGGCCCTTCTTGGTTTTCAATTAGGAACAATGATTATGACACGAATAAACAGCTGGATAGTTTCTCTTATGGGATATTTTCGGGCTTCGCACTGGCACCGACCCGACAGCTTTCAGGAGAATTCAATATAGGATATACGATATTAAATTTTGACCGTGCCCCCGAAGAACAGCCTGAAGGATCGTCTTTAAGTGAAGGAGCGACACTGCAGAAATCTCTTTTCATGCGAGGAAATTTGCATTGGAACCCGACATCCCGGCTTAGCATTACAGCCTCCCCCTTTCGGCAGATCCCGTCCGTCTGGTTTTTGGGGACTAACACGTTTATTCAAACAGGTGTCACGATAATTGGAGTTCAAACGCTCACTGATCGCGTTGCCCTGAGAGGAATGTTTACCTACATAAATTCTGATTTTGATACTGATAGAAAGGATGACCGATTTCAATGGAGAATGGGAGTGCAATACCGAACGGTGAAATGGCTCGGGTTCCGCTTGGATTATCTCTTCGAGAAGAGGGACTCAACCCTTGACACTGCCAATTACTACAGTAATTCGGTCATGTTTTCGATCGAAGGATTTCTCTAATTGTTACTTCTTGACCTTTTCCCGTTATCCCACTACCATTTTTAATGATTTTGATTGACTGAAGGATGGCCAGTGCCCTCTATGCAAAATTTGCCATCACTGAGATTAATGGCTCAGGAATATTCCTACGTGAGGCATGTACTCCATTTTTCCCTTTCTTTCAATAAGTGAGATGGATCAGGAATAATTAGAAAAGAAAGAACAATAATCGAGTTCGTGTGCTTTCAGAAAAAATGTGAAAGTTAAGAAAGTGGTTGTGCGCCTGGGAAAGGAGATACACGATGATCTTCAGGCAAAGAACGATATTTAACGTAATAACCCATCTGGTTTTATTAGTGTTCATAATGTTGGGAGGCCCAAGAGGAGAGGGATGGGCTTTGACTTCAGAGGTGCCACTTCAGGTAGAGGGAGACCGGTTAACTGCGCACTTGTCGCAGGTTCCGTTACGAACAGTGCTTGAGCAATTACAGAAACAGTTAGGTTTTACCTATGAGGTACCTGCGGGAGAGCTGGATAACCTCATTTCGGTCGATCTGCAGCAAACCCCGATACTTCCGGCCTTGGCCAAAATCTTGGCGCCATGGGATTACGCATTTACGGTCAATGCGGGGGGGCACTTGCGCTCCCTCTATATTACGCCCAAAGCTCCACCAGCTGATGTGCTCTCTGAGAGGAGTGAACCATCCAACGTGAGGCCATCGAATGCGCTAGCCGACACAGGGTCCAGTTCATTCACGGGAAGTGATAGTGATACCGGGGGAGAGGTCCGGGATACAAATCCGTCTCTTTCCTACGAGCGTGAGGCTGATCCGATCTTATCACACTCCTCAACACCTTTTGCCTCTCCAGAAGAGTTGGACGGATTAAGAGCTCCGGTGGCTGGTGGTCCCATGGCAATCCAGCCTGTGCCCGAAGGCACCACGATGCCTATGATGCCCGCAGGTGGTGGCAGTGGAATGCAGGTTACTCCGGCAGGCAGCGCGCCGAATATGCCCATCATTCCTGCCACTGCCTATCCACCAATGGACATTCAACCGGTGCCGGATTATCTACAAGAGGAGATGCTTCGTATGATCCAACCGTAAGCAGAGAAACGTGTTACATAGGGAGTGATGTCCTGTAAGCCCTAATATTTTTGTCGTCTCCTACCGAAGAATCAAAGCGAACGCGTGTTGAAAGACCTACTCTTTCGGCACGCGTTTTTTTGTGGGGAAATATGTGCCTCAACGTCCCGCCGCTAAAGCTGGTACTGTGGCAGTATGGACCATGGCATCTGGAGATCATGGTATCGTCCCTAGTTTGTAAAAAAAAGAAATTTCCTTAAAATATGTGAGCCGGAAATATGGAAACAGAGCCTCCTGTTGAACTTCGATCCGACGCCCACTCCGACCTTCAAGAAGAAATTCAATTTTCCCGTCTGCTGACAGTCGTGTGCTTGGTGGTCTGTGCGGCTGGATTGGGATTGCTTCTTTGGGCGGTGACTCTTTCTGATGGTTTTCGCGTCGCTGCAACTGTAAGCCGGGATCTTGAACGAATTGCCAGCCGAATGCTGGGCTTTGAATCTCGATTGCCTGAACTCTCGTCGTTTGAACAAGTGATGTTCCGGTTGGGGGAACAAGATGGAGAGACGCAGGAACAAATCCGGATTTGGTATGAAGAAACCGTGGGGGATCAATTTGAGCCATTGAATGGCCTGTATCTCGGAATTTTATATGGGGAAGCCGGCTTGACGGAGCAACTCACCCGGTTAATAGCGGATTGGGATAGAAAGAAGATTCCGCTTTCTCTTTTTCGGCGATTGTTGGAAGCGGGGTATGTTCAAGCTGAAACCCCGCTTGCTGATTATAATGGCTTACAAGCGAGGTTTGCTGAAGAAGTCCCCTCGAATTGGTTTTATTTTCACCTGGCGCAACGATTAGCTGATCAGTCCGGCGACCGGATGTTGCAGGCGAATCTTTATTCACAATTATTACAGCTGACCGAGCGACCATTAAGAAAATGGCGCATGCTGATAATCGGTGAAATGGTGGTGATTGGAATCGGGATGATTTTTCTGCTTCGCCTTGGTCTCGCTCGCCTGGCGGGCAGGGTCACACTGAGATCAAACACTTTTAACGAACGCCGCGTTCCTTGGACTTTTCGGGAAGGTATAGCGGTGTTAGCCAGGGGAGGTGCCCTAACAATTATGATGATGGGTCTGGTTGCGGTCATGCCTGAAGGCCCGGGAATCCTTGAAGATTATGGGATTGCCTTTCTGTATCTTCCTCCTGTCATCTTGACATCGGTGTTGTTGTGTCGACCGAGGCAACGCTCATTGCTCGAGGTGGTGGGATGTTGGAAGGTGTGGAAGCGACTGAAATCCAGTTTGCCTCTCATGTTTATGGTGGTGGCATTGGGGCTTGTTGGGGATTGGCTGATTGTGATGGCCGGAGATACCTTTCAATCTTCTGTTCATTGGAACGAATGGTTTGTTCCTCAACTGGTTTGGGGGAGTCAAATGGATCTCGTGAAAACCGCCATAGAGTTTGTCGTTCTGGCTCCTCTGTTCGAAGAACTCATTTTTCGGGGGATTCTCTTTGCGTCCCTTAGGAAGAAATTCAATTTTCCTATTTCTATGGTAGCGAGTGGGTTGGTTTTCGCATTGGCTCATGGGTACGGGTTGATTGCTTTCCTGACTGTGCTGTGGAGCGGGTGTTTGTGGGCCTGGGCCTACGAACGAACAGGGAGTGTGATCCCTGGCACCATTGCGCATGCCGTCAATAACGGGGTGGTGGTGTATTCGCTTGTGGCGTTTTTTCGCTAGGAAGGCAATGGGATAGTTAAGTCCGACCTGTTCTTCCCGATGCAGAAATGCCTTCGATGTCGTCCAAGGCTTGATATAAATCTGGAAAACGAAGTGTATAGTTGAGGTCGGTGAGGAGTCGGTGAATGGAGACCTGTTTGCCGGATTCTAGAGAGGGCGTGGGCAGAGGAATGGGAATGTTCCACTTTAATGTCGCGATTGAGAAAATCTCAGACCAGGTCCGTGGGGTCCCATCGCTGGCCAAATAGGTGGCACCATTCTGAGCCAGTTCAAGGGCTCGCAAGCAGATCCCCGCAGCATCTTCCACATGGAGGAGATTCACCCTCTTGTGGGTATTGCGTATCTTGCCTTTTCTCATCCAATCCAACACATGTCGACCTGGCCCGTATAACCCTGCCACCCGAATGATCACAGCGCCTAATTGTGTCCGAAGATATTCTTCCCCCTGAACCCGAGGGAGCTCCGTGTTGACCGGAGTTTGTTCGGTAACGGTTCCGCAGTTCGTCCCGTAAGCAGATGTGCTGCCTATGACGAGAATTCTGCCGGAGTCCACGGGGCGGGTGGCGAAAAATGCCTGTACGAGGTTCAACGGCCTCGCCGGGAAACACCAGATGATATGAGCGGGAATGGGAATGGATCGCCAGGTTTCCGGACTGGCAAGGTCAAACAGAATCCGGTGTTCAGGCGAAATATCTGAAAGATGGACATCCGGGGTTCGGCTTGTGGTCAAGGCGTTCCATCCCATTCCACGGGCCTGGTGATACAGCCGTCGACCGGTATAACCCGTACCAAGAATGACCAACGGATCGTCTTGAAGAGAAGAATGGATCAAGCGGGAGCCATTCTAGAAATATCTGATTGGAAACAGCAACCTCTCAGGAGAGAGGTTAAATCCTGAGTGGACCATGATGAAATTCCGACATTACTCATTTTGTTCTGCGACATACTGTTGAGCATATCGAATGTAATTCGCGGCTGATTCTTTAATCCCTTGGACTTCGGTTTCCGTCAACATTCGTTTGACTTTGGCTGGGGTTCCCATAACCAGACTCTTCGAGGGGATGTGGGTTCTCGCTGTGATCAAGGCTCCGGCGCCAATAATACAGTCTTCTTCAATCACCACGCCGTCCATAATGATGGCTCCCATGCCAATCAGCACCCGATCCTGAATGGTGCATCCATGGAGCACCACATGATGGCCGACGGTGATGTTATCGCCAAGTGTGAGAGGATGGGTGTCATGCGTGACGTGTAGCAGGCAGAGATCCTGAATATTGGTTCGGTGGCCAATGCGAATGAAATGGACGTCACCACGTATGACGGCATGAAACCAGACACTGGATTCCGATCCGATGGTCACGTCCCCGATGACCACTGCGGTGTCTTCAATAAAGGCACTAGGGGCGATGGTTGGAGCGATGCCTCGATAGGTTTTTAACATGAGGGAGGTCCTTTCCCCGAATGATGATTTCTCCGTTTTAGAACATTATAGGAAGATCAGGGGCGAATGAGTATAGCACAGATGACCAGGACCGTGAGAGACACGAGAATCATGAGATAAACAGTGCCACACTTCGGTCCGCGACCCAATCAGTTTGCCAATGCTCAGGATAGACGGTTTTCCGGTAAAATCCAGCCCTCTTTGTACAGTCCTACTCCCCTTTCCAGTTCAATCAATTGTTGTTTTGCCATTCGGTGGCGCTGGCTTGTTGAAGAATCAAATAAGCAAAGAACCCCGACAGATGACCACCCCGGAAATGGCCAACCATCGAGTGGAGGAGTCCGTGGCATGCCCAGGGGAAATCGTAGCATCGTTCCTAACAGCAGCACCATAATATCGTATTGTGGAACGCCGATAACAGGATCATATGTTCCCGGCGTCGAAAAACTTCGTCTTTAAATAACGGATACAGCACGCGAAAGATTTCAAGTTGCGCTTGGGGTAATTCCGTGGTGGTGTGTTGTGGGTCAGGCATGAAACCGGTTCCACCCCATTATGAAAGAGGCAAACGATCGATCATCCAATGGGCCAGAAGGGTCGTCATGAGACGAAAATCTTCAGGTCGCCCAAATTGGTGGTTTGCACCGGGAATGAGCCGAAAATCCTTGTGAACACTAAGCGAAGTCAGCAATCGATCAATCTGATGAACGGGAATAATTTCGTCCTGATCGCCATGGACAACCAGGGTGGGGGCTTGAATACGCGAAGCAGAGTGTAGCCGTTATAGGTGAGACATTCCTCGAAAAATGCATACGGTAAGGGGATTGGATATTCTCCCACCAAAAACGTTAGGAATGTGATCGGTGCATTTCCATCGGTCCATGGCCTCCGTCCCCAATTCCAGGCGAAGCACTTCAGCAAAATCGACCACCGGGCATTTCAGGCCCAGGGCCTGAAATTGGGGATACCGGGGGGCCGAAAGAATGGCCATGAATCCACCAAAACTGGACCCAACCAGTCCGAGAGAACTTCATGGACCTTTCGGTGAGAAACTGGAAGGCGGCATCCAATTGTTCCTCACATTTTTTGATGCGGAAGTGTGACAATGGCTTCCGATGATTCACCCATGCCATACCAATCGAATCGAAGAGTCGCGATGGATTGAGGAATGAGAAGTTCCGTCAGCCGCCGATTGGTTCGACTGTTTTTATCGGAGGGAAATCCATGACAAAGGATCACCGCTCGATTTGTGGGAGCAGCCGGCTGAGCGAAAATTCCCTGTCGTCACCATGCCGGATGGACCGGTAAAGTTGACCGGAGCTTCAGTCCCTCCTTCCCAGCGTTCTGTGGGCGATGCGGTCTCCACGCGTTCGCTATTTAGGATTGAAGAAAGTAAAAGTGGTCGGTCGGGCCATTTCCCTTGCCAAGAGCAAGGCCGTGACGAATGGCCTCGGTGGTATAATGTTTGGCGGCCTCAATCGCGTCGGGAATGGTTTTCCCCTTAGCGAGGTTGCGCGGCAATAGCAGAGGCCAGGGTGCAGCCGGTTCCATGAGTCGTTTTCGTCTGAATGAATTCGCCCTTAAACATACGAAAAAAACGGCCGTCATAGAGTAAATCGGTCCCCGGCTGTTCCAGCAGGTGCCCACCCTTGATCAGGACATGTTTGCAGCCGAATTGATGGATCGACTTTTGCCGCCTCTCTGGCATTGGCCAGAGTCTTAATGGAGATGCCGGATAACATTTCGGCTTCGGCAATATTCGGGGTGAGAAGAGAAGCCTGAGGAAGCAATTCGGTTTTCAGTGTTGCCATCGCATCCTGTTCCAACAGTGGATATCCTCCTTTTGCGACCATGACCGGGTCGATGACCAGGTGCTCATGTGTTGCTTGGCCAGATTCCGACTGACCGTTGTGACAATGTCAGAGGTCGCCAGCATTCCGGTTTTACCGATCGGGACGGAATATCCGAGAAGATGGCATCCAGTTGAGCCTCAATGATCGAAGTGGGAAGATGAAAAACGGCTGATACCCCACAGGTATTCTGGGCGGTAATGGACGTCAGAACCGACATCCCGAACACCCCGTTTGCCGACATGGCCTTGAGATCGGCCTGGATACCCGCCCCTCCACTGGAATCAGAGCCGGCGATGGTGAGAACAGCTTGTTTCATACTTGAGCTATGCTTAGTCGATTGAAAACAATGAGGCCGAGTCTATCATGGTATTTCGTGAAGGATCAAAATTCTGTCCTCGGTAGCCCCGGGTGATCTTCGTTAGGCTTGACGAGTGACTGAAATCACCAGACCTCTTGACATTGCTAGCCAGATCTTCCATTCTGATTTTGTCAGTAAGGTGCTTCCCTCTCTCAAATCATCCGTGTTGAACCCAGTCAAATCTTTGGCTTATGGATCCTGAAATCTTCCCTAGCACTGCTCAATCCTCCCGCACGAAGGATTTCTCCCAACAAATAGGCGATTTATACCTTTCTCTGAGGCACAAAAAGGATTTCACCACCCTTCCTACCAGTGGGCACGATAGTCTTCGACAACTCATCGATCAGAATGTGATTGGGATATTTCGTAGCACGGCTGATGGTAAGCTGGTGATGGCCAATGCCGCCTTAGCAGGCATGTTTGGGTATAAATCCCCTGAGGAGCTTCTGGAATCGATTAAAAACATTCCCTCCCAAATTTACGTTGATCCTCAACGTCGGAAAGAATTTTGTCGTCTTTTCCAAAAGGGTGATACGGTAAACCATTTTATCTCAAAGGCCTATCGGAAGCATCGCGAGATCATATGGATAGAAGAATATGCTCGAGAGTGGCGAGATTCACAGGGATATATGATGGGGTATGAAGGAGTAGTTCTGGATATCACGGAACAACATCAGCATGCCTTACCTTCTCTGGGAACTGTCGGGAAATTGGAACAAGCCGTCACGACACGCACCGCCGAATTATCCCATTTGACTGAATCGATGCGTCAGAAACTTGAAGACAGTCAGCAAACAGTGAAGGCCTTGAGTCAGGATCTGGATCGATATCGCATTGCCGCAAAGGCTTCCCAGGAAGGTTTTTGGGAAGGTTGTCCGCTGCCTGATCAGCACTGGTCTTCTCCGGAGACTCCTGCCTGGTATTCCTCACAATTTGTGGCCCTGCTGGGGTTTGAAGAACATGAATTTCCCCCGGTGTTGGAGACATGGGCTTCATTAATCCACCCGGAAGATCGTGAGCGGGTCTTTCAAGCCATGGCGGCCCACATTGATCATCATGTTCCCTATGAGGTGGAATCCCGATTGAAGACCAAGCAGGGTGAGTATCGCTGGTTTAAAGCGAAAGGCCATGCCATTTTTGATAAAGAGGGGAAGCTCATTCGCGGGGGAGGAACGATTCGGGATATTACGGAACAAAAAAAATCTCAAGAAGCCCTGGAGGCGATTATGAAAGGAACAGTATCGCCAGGGAGTCCAAACTTTTTTAAGACTTTAGTCCAGCAATTGGCTGAGACACTGGGTGTTCCAATGGTTTCTCTGACAGAACACAACAATACCTCGTTCCGTGGAGTTCGGATGTTGGCTTTTTGGAATAGGGACCATTTTGAGGAAGGGTTTGTTTATGATTGTGAGGGAGGACCCTGCGAAAAGGTTCTAGAAGGGCAAACCGTGTATATCCCTCATGGCGCCCAAAACCTTTTTCCAGGAAATGAGACGGTAAAATCGTTGAGGATTGAGGGATATTGGGGGATTCCTCTATTAAGTACAACCGGTGAAGTTCTCGGCAACCTGGCGATCATGAATCAGAGCCCACTGAATATCCAGTCGATGGATGATTCCCTGTTGAAGGTGTTTGCCGCTCGTGCCGGAACGGAGCTTGAACGGAAACGAGCTCAAGAGGCCTTACAGGAAAGCGAAGAACGCTATCGGGCGCTCTATGATCAAACTCCTTTGATGTATTTTACGGTCGATTCCCATTTGATGGTGTTGTCCGTGAACCAATTTGGGGCCGATCTGCTGGGGTATGGAGTGCATGAATTAGTGGGAATGTCGGTAAGAGCCGTCGTCCATGAAGAGGATCATACTGTGGTCCAATTGGCGGTGGAACAAAGTCTTCATGGGATCAATCGAATGCCACAAATCGAATTTCGTAAAGTGAAAAAGGATGGCACGGTGTTATGGGTCAGAGAAACCATCCAGACGATCTTGGACCCTCATCAGCAGAAAATTCTGCTGTTATCCTGCGAAGATATCACCGACCGAAAGCGGGCCGAAGAGGCCTTGGCCCACAGCGAAAAGCAGCTTCGCCATACTCAAAAAATGGAAGCGATTGGCACATTGGCGGGAGGAATTGCCCATGATTTTAATAATATCCTGGGAGCTATCTTAGGGTACTCGGAGCTGGCTCTGACGCAAGTCTCACACGATCAGCGAGTCAAGTCGTATTTGGAGGAGGTGGTGACGGCTGGAATTCGAGCGAAAGAATTGGTGAAACAAATTTTGGCATTTAGCCGCCGATCCGACCAAGAGCGGGAAGCGGTCGATCTGAAAGACATCGTGAAAGAAGCTTTAAAAATGATCCGTGCGACCCTCCCGGCCACGATCGAGATTCGCTCCTCGTTAGAGGTGGATCCTGCCGTGCTGTTTGCCGATTCTACGCAAATTCATCAGGTGGTGATGAATTTATGTGCCAATGCTGAATATGCCATGCGAAAGGAAGGCGGGATATTGGAACTTGTCCTGACCTCCGTCGAAATAACGGAAAAATCGGTTGTGGAGTTTCCATCAGTGAAGCCCGGCACTTATCTGCGGCTCACCATTCAAGATTCCGGGCAGGGGATTTCTGCCCGAGTATTGGAGCGTATTTTTGAACCGTTTTTCACGACGAAAGGTTCGGGTGAAGGAACAGGATTGGGATTGGCTGTCGTCCATGGAGTCATTGTCGGACATGGGGGGCATATTTCTGTTTCCAGTGTGAAAGGCCAGGGGACGACTTTCACCGTGTTGCTTCCACGGCTGGATGTGGTTCTTCCGGCCAAAACAGACAAAACTGAAGAATGGCCAAAAGGGTCCGGCAGGGTATTATTTGTCGATGACGAGGACGTATTGGCCAGATGGGGTGAACAATTGTTGACCCATTTGGGATATGCGGTTGTCGCAAAGACCAATCCTCACGAAGCGGTAGATCTTTTCCGGCGACAGGCCGATCAGTTTAATCTTGTGGTGACGGATCAGACCATGCCAACTATGAATGGTGAGGAATTTGTCAGAGCGCTTCAGGAAATCCGTAAGGATATTCCCATCATTTTATGTACGGGGTTCAGCCACATCATGACTGCCGAGAAAGCCGCACAACTCGGCCTCACTGCCTTTCTCATGAAACCGGTGAGTGCTGCCGGATTGGCTCACACGGTCAAGGATGTGTTAGGCGAAACCCGCCATCCATCGAATGAAATTTAGCCACTTGTTCAGGTGTGGTTAATCAAGTGGGGTCCGAGTGGAACCTATCAGAAAGGTGTCGGCAGTTTACCGTTCTCTCAAGTCCATGAGTGTTACATCCTGAACTTGAGCCCAGGCACCTCAACGGCTGGAGCTGCAAGCCCATTTGGAAGGCATGGGGGCGTGCAGATCGAATTTTGTCACCCAGTCTACGGCATGACAGAGTTCTTGAAAATCCAATGGCTTTTCGAACACACGATTTACGCCGGTTTTGAATGCGCGAAGGCGAACTATATTGGACAATTCAGCGGTGATCAGGAAGATGGGTAGAATCTCACGGGAATAATTCTGATTCACCTGTTCAATGAATGCTAACCCATCCATCTTTGGCATATTATTGTCTGTGATAATGATTGAGACCGACTCTTTCTGCAAGACTTCCAGCCCTTCGACTCCATTCTTCGCTTCCGAACACACGTAGCCCCGGAGTTCTAAAAATTCTTTTAGACAGGTCCGGAGAAGCTGGTCATCGTCAACTAATAGGATCCGGTCCTTAACGGGGGATTTGGGAGGAATTGGTTTTGGTGAATACTGAGAAATGTTCAAAATTTTCATGTTACATCATTCGATATTAGATTAAATTGAATCGACGTTCCCTTATTGTATTGGGCGGCGGAGGGACCTTTGGGAAGGTGGCTGATGAGGAGACCAGACTCCGGGTGCGGACGGAATCGTAGTTCCCCTGAAACCAGTCCCTCCGCCGAGGAACCTGATGAGATGATCGTGACTTCATTTCCAATTCTTTGGAATGTCCGTGAATATTCAATCTCAATTTTTATAAGTGCCTTCCACATAACATAAACAATGCAAAGCGTGTTCCCAGTAGAATGATTCAAAAATACATAAATATTTCATATTGTTACAGAAAATTTTCGTTTAAATTTTCCAAAGGCTCTGCAGGGGAAACCCTACAGAGAAGAGTGGTGTTCCTTCAGAAGAAATCCGGATGTTCGGGAAAACTTGTACGATGACACCCACAGTGACGAATGAAATACAATTCAGAAGGATTCCCAAATGACTGAGAGTGGAAATCAAGAGGAAGTTTCTGTTCCTTTCATTTAATCGATTTTAACCAGAATATGCTACTGGTACCGGGAAATCACAGGAGAGTGACTGGTTAAGACATGCAATAACCAATTGGGCGCGAGAAATGAAAGTACTGGAACTCGGGCATATGGTATGGGCTTCCAACGATTATTAAAAGGCCTTAACCTTATCTATAGAAATTCCATTGGATTTCGTCTTGAAAGGACCTTCAATGGGGTTGGCTATGCTGCATACCTCGGCATGGACGCATCATGAATAGCATGGCCTGGAAAGTCATGGCACGGCCTCGCTCTACAACAGAATGCAGGGGAAACGATCATGGCAGAATACACATTGGCGCCAGTTTGAGGAATTCAGGCGGGCAAAGATGGAAATTGGCCCGTTCTTGACTTCATTTGAAATTGGTGCCTACAGTTAATTAATTATAAAGGGAAATGGGGAAAAGACAGGGGATGACTCGATGAAGTAATGAAAAGTGCCAGGTATTCCTCTTAAGATTTCTGTATGCGGATATTTCCGGTCGTACAGGTAAAAAATGGTGGAGGTGACACATGATTGAAGCATTGATTTTTTCCCATGTGATGAGAGCAGGAAAACTGGTTCTGCTGAGCGGTTGCCTTCTTGGAGGAATGTTGGGATGTGGTTCCAGGGTACAAACGACCGTGATGAGTGGGTCTGAACCTCCTCCCACGCCTCAAATGGCCCAACAGGAACCGGTAAGGACGCAGCCTGAGGAGGCGGTTCAAACCCTCATTCAGGAGGAAAAAATTGTCGGTATTCCTCCCGTAAATATCCCTGTGGAAGAGCCTGCCCATCCGGTCGTTCCTCCTTCGGCTCCTAATGAGATTTTTGCCACTCCACGAACAGGAGTCACCGAACCGGTTCTGCCTGGAGATTTGGAGGCGCCGGCAATTGCTGAACCTGTGGCTCCTCCATCTCCAGACATAGCCACTGTCCCAAGCCAACTCTTTCCTCAAGAGTCGCCATCCGTGTCCGGGCTACCTTCAAGTTCTTTTGAACCGGAGATGCCTTCAGTCCCGACAATTCGGGGAGGAACCGCTCCGACAGAAGAACCGATTGATAATGTAAAAACCAACCCGAATCAGCAACCGGTGTCCGCTCCGCTTCCTCTACTCGAAGAAAAAACCATTGAATCGGTTGAACAACCTTCAAAACCGCAGGAACCGATTCAAACGGCTAAAGTTGATCCAGCGGCTCCAGAAACAGTCGAGAGCAGGACAGAGAAGCTTTTGAAAGCCCTAGGAGACGTCTTTTTCGATTATGATCGGTTTACGATTCGGAAAGATGCAATCCCTGTTTTGAAAGAGAATGCTCAGGCCCTGGTGGCAGACTTGTCGGAAAAGAATATTGTAATTGAAGGGCACTGTGATGAACGTGGCACAGAAAGTTACAATATGGTCCTTGGAGAACGACGAGCAAGTGCGGTGAAGGAATTTTTGATCGATTTAGGTGTCCAAGGCGACAGACTGCAGGTGGTGAGCTATGGAAAAGAGAAGCCGTTTTGCACCGATCAAAATGAACAGTGTCTACAAGAAAATCGGCGTGGCCATTTTATCCTCAGGTAATCCTATGGAGGCATGGTCGTTTAGGTAGGGATTACCACAAGTCCTTAACCAATCAGGAAGGGGGAACGGAGTTTGAGTAGAATAGGCAGGTCGATTCCATTTTTCTTTCTTTTCTAAAAAAAGCCTGTTCCCACGCCCCTTAATTGGATCTGGTGCCTCTCTTTTTTCCCACCGATGATGTTCATTCGCCTAATGTTTCCTCATGGCAATCGAAAACCCAGCTCTGATATCTCATCAAAGATATATCGTCCTGATCTTCAAAATCTATTGCCAGATCGCGAGACTGCAGATGAAAACAATACTCTTTTTGGCCTTAAGAATGTGCCTGGGTCTGTGGATGTTAGAGAATGCAGCTTTATTGAATGTGGTCTACCCGGCCGAGGAAACCTCATCCATTCCCCAAGCAATAACCGATTCGGCATCTACTCAAATCAACTGTCCGACGGATCTATCTCATTTGCAGGCGAAAATGAAGGAAGTGCTCCAGTTTGTGAAACCTGCGTTGATCAGAGACACCTTAATGGCATCGCTGCATGCCTCAATTCCGGAAGCCATTGTGCAGATGGATGGTCTTGCCGGACAGATCACATTTTTGAAACAGGAAATTGTCAGACAAGAACAAGAACGCGTACATGCTGAAGAAATCGCCAAAGGAAGTCTCGATGATCCGTCGAAACCTCTCGTCCCCTGTCGAAGTGGGATGGAGGGGAGTTATTGCCATGCTATGGACCAATACTATGTCTCTATTGCGGCGAACCTTGCCAACCGGGCCTTTTTAAACGCCCTTGAATGCTATCAACGCGAAGGGGTTCGTTGAGAATGATGAATGGTTCGTCAAGAGAGGTATCGGGAATGAAGAAGCCTTACGAATTTGTTTTCCGAAATTCCCAATGTTTTGGATCGAGAATTGGTGGATGAGTTGCTGAAGAATGGTTCGGTCAGAATTGAACGTATTGTCTCGCGGGGCCAGTCGTCCCCACCGGATTTTTGGTACAACCAGTCAGAGCATGAGTGGGTCGTGGTACTGGCAGGAAAGGCCAGGCTCAAAATTGAGAGACAGCCTGAAATAATTCTTGGTCCCGGGGATACACTGTATCTTCCCGCACATACCAAGCATCGGGTTGAATGGACCAATCCTCAACAAGACACGATCTGGCTTGCAGTGTTTTGGAAGCCTTAACTTTTCTTCATGAGGTCCGGCCACAATGTCCGGGAGGATGTCCTTTTGTGGAGAGTTTGCGCGTAGGTGTCTATGAGCCGTCACCCCGGTAAAGGGGAAAGGTGATTTAGTTGACCGCATGAATGATGAAAGGAATGATAAGCCACAAAGCTCCTTTGATAAAGAAAAACGCCATACCATACCATCCAAATTTTTCCACCCAGCTCATTTCCGGGTGAGGAGTCATCAGTGTGTGTGTTCAATGTACTCATGGTGGTCTTCCCTGCTCTGTAAAGAGATGGAATCGCAGCTGTGTGGCAACACCACGCACCTGAATGCATCTTTCCGCCTTTTATGCAGGCAACCTGGTTTCGGCCGGCCTTTCATCCATGGAATTTCCTTTGGAAAATCCGGGAATAAGCATGGGAACCCGTTGTTGATAGTCTGCGTACGCTTGCCCATGGATGGCTACCAAATCCTTCTCTTCCCATTGAATGGCCATCAAAATATAGATGGTGGTTGTCACGGCAAACATCAAATGGGCGGACGTCATGGTTGGGGTGGCCCAGAAGACCAGGAGCCAGCCGACGTAGAGAGGATGCCGGACATGTCGGTATAGGGCAGGGGTTTTGAATGGTAACGGGGTGTAAGCTTGTTTTTGTAAATACAACCAGACCTGCCGTATGCCGAATAAATCAAAGTGATTGATCAAGAGCGTGGCTATGAAAACCAACCCCCATCCTAGTGCGAATACGCCATAGAGCATGACCTGACCCATAGGATGTTGGATCTGCCAGATTTCTCCACCCATGGGCTGCCAGGCATAAAACAAGAGAGCCAGTGCGATGTTGGTACAGAGCACATAGGTTGTTCGCTCAATGGGTTTAGGAATATATCGGGTCCACCAGCGTTTAAAGCTCTGCCGAGCCATGACGCTGTGCTGGACGGCGAAGAGTCCCAGGAGCAACGTGTTGATGGCCAACGCCTGCCAGATTGAGACTTGTGGTTGACCATCAATGGTGTTGGGGACCCCAAAGTTTCCCAGAAAGCCCATGGCATACAAAAAGATGCCTAAGAAAAACAGGTAGCTCAGAGTGCCATAGATAAAAAACGCGATTCGTTTCATGATCGTGACTCCTGTTGTTGAGTTCGCTCAAGGGCCGATCCCTCTCGTGAGTCTGAGGCGATCGGATGTGTTGGTAATCAGTTGTTCCCTTCTGTGGTCACGGAAATAGCCACTGGAACTGGATTGGACACGATGTCAAAGACCGGTGAATGTTTGGTTAATTCCCGAAGCTTCTTGGCCGGCGCGTCACTTTTCACGGTGAAGAGTACCCGGAGATTTTGATAGCCGGGCCGCACCTCTTTGGACAGGCCCAGAAACCCGCGAAGATCCAAATCACCCTCTAATCGGGATTCCACTGAGTCGATCTTGATGCCATGTGCCGCCGCATGATAGACCATCGACGTGGTCAGGCAGGCCGCCAAGGCATGAAGAACAAATTCTACCGGGTTAGCTCCTTGATCCTCCCCTAACAACACCGGCGGTTCATCGGCATCCAGGACAAAGGGTTCGGTTCGGTTCGTATCTTCTTTTCCCACTCCGTAAAATTCCTTGATCGTCGTTCGATTGTGACCCCCATTGATCCAGGTGTTGGTGGCACGGAACTGAAATCTGGCCAACCACGGTTCGCCTTGAATGGCGCTGATACTGGCCCCTAATTGTTCGATGTTGACCCCATTGATGGTTGGCTGTGGTGACTGATGACATGGCACATCCTCCTTGTTGAGTGTGAAACAGCATGTGAAAAAAAAGTTGATCCGCCTGACGACACATATCCTGAAGGTTCCGTTTTTTCAGCTGGTGCTTGAGACTTGGTATCGCTCATCCTGACTCGTCATTTCGTTTCTACCCTCTCCTTGAGAACCTGTTTGATATGTGATGTCTTTCATGCCAAAGATATTTTGCAGGGGATGTGCCAAGCTGTAAATATTAATAAAAATAAATAAAAACAATAAATTGAAATATCGAAGGCAGAAATTCACTCATGAAATTTGCCGAATTGCGAAATTTCATAAGACGAATTTGCGAAAATTCGCAAATAAGACAGAATCCTCGAAACTGAAGAAACTCTGAAAGGGAGCGAGAGAGAATTGAAAAAATAGGGTAGAAATTGGGAGCAGAAATTATTTCGCGCGAGTAATGCCCAGGGCTTTCATGCGGGAGGCGAGGGTTGAAGAGTTGATGCCCAGCAGTTTGGCGGCCCCATGTTTCACCGGATACTTTCCACCCGCTTTGTTCCAGGGCCAGCAGAATGTTTTGACGCTCAAAATCCTGAATTTCCTGAATGGTTCGAATGCAAGTGGGAGACTCCTGTTTAGACGCTTTCATGAGGAGAAGGGGATTTCTCTTCAACATCGGGAAGGGCACGGTCAAGATTCAATTGGCCATTTTGGGCAGTAATGACGGCCCGTTCGATCACGTTTTGCAATTCACGGACATTTCCCGGCCAATGGTACGTCCTGAGGCGTCTGAGAGCAGTCTGGAGAAAGTGGGGCCACCGTTCGACCCATCCGTTGGGCAAAATACTGAACAAATGAGGCAGCCAGCAGGACCACATCCTCTCCTCGTTCTCGTAGTGGTGGGAGATGGATGGGAAAGACATTGAGTCGATAATAGAGATCTTCGCGGAATGTTCCTTCCTGGACTTCCTTCTGTAAGTCTCGATTCGTGGCTGCGAGGACCCGAACTTTCACTTTTTTGGTGTGGGAACTCCCGACCGGTTCGAACTCCCCTTCCTGAAGAACGCGCAACAGTTTCCCTTGAAGATCCAAAGGCAATTCCCCGATTTCATCCAGAAAAATGGTCCCGCCGTCGGCCAGTGAAAAACGCCCCTCCCGCTTTTTTGTGGCGCCGGTAAAAGCACCCTGTTCATGTCCAAAAAATTCGCTTTCGATCAAGGTGGCAGGAATCGCCGCGCAATTCACTTTGATAAATGGATGATCGCGCCGCCGGCTGTTGGCATGAATGGCGTCGGGCCATCACCTCTTTGCCCGTTCCGGTTTCGCCCGTAATGAGCACGGTGGCTTCGGTATCGGCCACCTGTTGGATGTCGCGAAGGACGTGTCACCAGGGCGGGACTATTCCCGAGAATTTCCCCAAAATGTTGCAGCTCATGTAATTCTTCTTTGAGAAATTCCGTTTCAATCGTGAGGGACCGAATTTTTTGTTCCGCTTCCAGACGTTCATTCACATTACGAAGAATCAGGGTGTAAAAGATCCTTCCCTCCATATGGAATTGGGATCAGGTGGCTTCTGCGGGAAATTCGGTGCTGTCTGTTCGGAGGGCTTTGAGGCCGCCTGGAATCCAGAGAGATCGCTGACCTGCAGGTTTCGTGTTGAGATCTTGGATAAGAAGTCGTAATTTTTCAGAGTCCTTTTGTGGCAAGAGAGCGGGAAAAATCCTTACCAATCAAATGGGTGGCTTTACATTGAAACACCTTCTCGGCAGCCGGATTGATTCGGGTGACTCGAAGATCTTCATCCAATTCAATAATGGCATCCATTGCACTGTCTACCAGTCGCCGTAACTTTTGTTCACGTTCACGTGTAGCGGATTCTGCTTGGAGGCGCTGGAGTTCGGCGCTGGCCCGTGCATGCAAAAATTCGAAAAATGGCCTCAATCGCGGTTCAGCCGGCATGGGTCGGGTATCCATGACCGCGAGATGTCCGAGAATATTTCCGACCGAATCGATGAGCGGGAGTCCCATATAACTGGCTGCCTTGATGCCGATGATTTCCGGATCAATAGGAAAGAGATTTAATAAGTTGTCTGGAAAATGAATGAGTCGGGCCTCCTCGATAACGTGCTCGCACGGAGTACCGGCAATATCCATTTCCCAATTCTTGAGAAACGTGCCATCTAAATAAAAGGCAAGGGCTTTCATTCGGCGGGAATCAGGGAAATATTCCGTGACCCAAGCGGCATGGGTGTGCAGGGCTTTGGCCAGGTTTTCAACCAGGGCTTCAAAAAATCGTTCCCCCGTGACGGTGGCCGTCCCTTCCAGGATAGTTCGGAGTGCGGTCTCTTCGTTGAGGTTCGATAACGGATAGTGATGGGATTCAGGACATAGGGCCCTCCCAAATAAGTACCCTATTATGTTCCATTAGGTTTTTAAGAGTAAAGATTGCTGAGAAGGGCGGGAGATGATTGTTTTCCACAGGACAAAAAGGTAGTTCCTTCAATGCATCAGGTGGAGTTGTCTCCAACTTATGTCCTGGCCAGCGTTGAAGGTGTAAGAGCCTATCAACAAGCCTTGAGGAGGATTAATTTGTCGCCTTGTTCTTTATGATGATAGGGTAAGAGAGTTTGTAAATGGTCAACGAATGGTTACGGATGTTTGACCCGGTTAGGGAGTGAGTCAGGTGGGGGAGGTGATAGCGAAATCGCTC
>CAWAXJ010000008.1:0-43595 GCA_963785905.1 uncultured Nitrospirales bacterium | reverse complement strand
ACGATCATGTTCGCGCCTTGACTCATGAGGTAGGAATAATCCCGTCTGATCTGGAGCGTGTATTAGCTTTTGGGGTCGAAGTGTTTGTTTTATCCGAGGGATGTGCGATTGATTCTTCGCTTATTGCCGTCGTGTGGCAACACAGCCTTCGAACGGGGTACCTCGCGGCCCTGATATCCTTAAATCAGCGGGCAGGACAACGCATCATCTGGCAATCGTTTGTGGGAGGGGTGCTTCATGATATTGGCATGCTAATTTTTCTGATACAGCAGCCTCAGATTTTTACATCAGCTGTGAATATAGCGCAATCCCGTAGCTGGGACTTGCAGTTGGTGGAGCGACAAATGTTGGGAAGCACTCATGCCGAAACTGGAGCCAACTTTCTGGCACGATGGGATGTGGATGAGGTTCTGCTCACCACCGTGGCGTGCCATGATGATCCAATGAAAGGTCCTCACGCGGTCTTTGGTCCTTGGACGGCCGTGTATGCTGCCAATCTTGTGGAGGGAGGAGGAATGGCTCAGGATGGGGATGGGGTCATTGGGGGAGAAGGAGAAGCGTATTTAACCCGTTTGGGATTATGGGATGATCTCCCACTTTGGCAAGGATGGATGCGAAGCATCCATCAACTGTCCCTTTAATACATGCAACCCCTCAACACAATGTGGTGGTTTCTAGGGGGATCTCTGATCCCGTTCGCGTGATTCCAAATAGGTGTTCTCATTCTTTTGTGAGCATTCGTCCACACCATTCCCTCCACCTGGTTTTTGCGGTAAAGTCTGAATAACTGAAAGTCGTTGAGTGTTCATTTCCAGGGAGAGAGCATAGGGTCTCCCTGGAAGTTTTGCTTCATCCGATGAAACATGTCGTTGGACGACTTGCGATGCGTAGGTTCCAGCAGACAACTTCTAACTCTCATAATGATATTATGTGAGTGGTATTCTGGTAAGTTCACATGTAGTAATTTAGGGTGAGCCATGAGAATCTTGTCGATTCACCAGGTGGGGGGGGCTATCCTAGGGGGATGCCTGCTTTTCCTTCCTCATCCCGTCGTTTCCCTGGACCCTCCTTCTGCCCTGTGTCACAATCCCGAAGGATGTTTTGCGCAATTTCTTGAAGAATTGGAAAAGCCTCATGGTGCTCCTGGAACTCCATCGAACCAGCTTAGGGTTTTTAGTCAGATCGTCACGGACTATGGGGACACCCCTTTGGCAAAACGTGCCGGATTCCGTTATGGCCACTGGCTCAAAGACTCCTCTCCTTTAGAGGCTATTCCCCTTCTGCAAGCTTCTCTCCGTGATTACCCGGTTCTGGGGGATTATCTCACCTTTTGGTTGGGTCAGACTTATGTCAAGGCCGGTTTAGGGAAGGAAGGGGCAGATGCGTTTCAACGGTTCAATGATCATTATGCCGATTCATTGCTCCGGTCCGAGGCGCTCTACGCAGGTGGGAATATTCTGGCATTAATGGGAGAGTGTGAAACGGGTCTTTCGATTTTGTCCCAGGCCCTCAGCGTAGCATCCGGTCATCCAAAAGCTGCTGAAGCGCTGTTCAATATGGGAATGTGCGCTGCTCAACTGGGTCAACGGGAAAAGGCCATTGAGTTTTTCCATGAGTTGTGGTGGAAATTTCCCATGGCACCAGAAAGTGTGCAGGCCGAGCACTGGCTACACAAGGAATTGGGCTCTTTGTTTTTACCATCACTGGAAGAGCGGTACCAGCGAGGCGTGGCTTTGTATGACGGTGGGGCTTTGGAGGAAGCTGTTCGCGAATTTCAAGGTGTTGTGTCTTTGTCTTCACCCACTCCCCAATTGTTTCAGGTTCAATACAAATTGGCGATGGCTTTAGTCCGGTTAAAACGATATGACCAGGCGGAAGCTATCTTAATCACCCTATCCCATTCCACTTCTTCCATGACCAATGACGCATGGGTCTGGCTGGGGCGAGTTTATTTGCGTCAGGGCAAAGGGCCGCAATTGGAGGCGCTTGTACGTGACCTCCCTGCTGAAAAATTAACCGGCGATCAACAATCGTTGTTATTCACGTTTTACGGAATTTGGCTGGAAGATCATTCCCGCTGGCCGGAGGCTGGGACGGCCTATCAAAAGGCCGCAGAAGTGGCGCATACCCTGATGCAGCGATTGGATTCCCTTTGGCGGGTGGGGTGGATTCACTACCAGAAGAATCAATTTGTTGAGGCGATTGATACGTTTCAGGAAATTATCCAGGCGGTGGGCACACCCAAATCTGATTCTTCCCTGCATGCGTCCTCACAGGCTGTTTATTGGTCGGCCCGCTCTCAAGAGCATCTTGGGCAGATGGGATCCGCCACCCAACGACTGAAAGAGCTAAGTCAGGACTATCCGTTTACGTACTACGGGCAGTTGGCGGAAATTCGACTCGGTTCCACAGAAACCGCAACGAGGCGATGGACTGTGTTGGCATCAAACGACACGATGAGTGTGGTGACTCCCCCTCAACTGCAGAACGACATTCATTATCAAAAAATCCTAGAATTGCGGTCCCTTCAATTGTTTAAAGAGGCGGGCCAGGAACTGCAAGTTATCTTTACACGGTATGGATCAGATTCCCAGGCTTTTCCTCAGTTGGTCTCGTTAGCAAGTGAAGTTGGAGCCTATGATGTCGGTATCCGATTGGCCATTCGGCATTTTGGCGCGACACTACGTAAAGGGCAACTTCCCCTTTCTTCCCCTGCCTGGTTGGGAGCTTTTCCCATGGGCTACCAGATGGTCATTCAATCCTTTGTCCCCAAACATGTGGATCCATTTTTGGTCGCGGGCCTTATTCGTGAAGAAAGTCTGTTTAGTGCCCGTGTGGTTTCTCCGGTTGGAGCGATCGGCTTAATGCAACTCATGCCGGAGACTGCCAAGAAAGTGGCTCGTCAATTGGGGCTGCAGGACTCGAATGATAATTCACAGGGTCTTTATGAACCAGAGCAGAATATTCAAATGGGGACGTCCTACTTGGGACAATTACTGGATGAATTCCAAGGCAATATTATTTATTCCGTGGCCGCGTATAATGCTGGACCTCAAGCGGTAAAACGGTGGATTGCCCAAAATGGGCAACGGAATCCTGATGAATTTGTGGAGCTTATTGGATATAAAGAAACGCGTGGCTATGTGAAACGAGTTTTGGGAAGTTATCGCATTTATCGGATGTTGTTTGGGGATGTTTGTCGTGGTGTTTCTCTTGACAGCTTTTGTTGAACGAATTATAGTCCGGCTCGTTTGAAGTAGTGAACAAGGAGGCGTGCACGTGAGTGTGGAAAAGTTGGAAACGTTGGAGGTTCGGGTTAGGAAGTTGCTTGATCTGGTCGTCGAACTACGGCAGGATAAATCCCATCTTGAACAAGAGTTGGAATCAACTCGAGAACGGCTATCTAAACACGAAGAAATGTCTGAAGGCTGGGAAGAAGAACGGACCACGATTCGATCACGAATTGAAAAAGTACTCGGCGAGCTTGAATTTTTAGACCGCCCGAACGATTAGGTTGGGAAATCAAGAATGACGAAGACCATTGAAGTGGAAATCTTTGGTCATCGGATTTCTCTCCAGGGAGAGGGAGATGAGGCCTACTTTCATGAGTTGGCCGGATATGTCGATGCGCAGATGCGCACCTTGGCCCAAAAAACGCGAACCAGTACCCCAACCAAGCTGGCTATTTTGGCCGCAATAAATATTACCGATCAGCTCTTTCGGCAAGAGAGACACCGTCAGTATGGGGAAGCCGAGATAGAGCGCCGGGCTCAAGTGTTACTTGAGACGATAGAAAAACATTTAGAGACCAATCCGAATTAGTTTCTCGCGTACTTATCCTTCCAGCTAGGGTATTTTCTTATAAATCAAATGGTTGAAGTGCCTACGTCCGTCCGTTAGCGGACGTTAAGCAGTCTCATTCCCATCATCCCACTACCTCATTATTGAAATAGGTCATCCTGTTCTGATATTACTAACCATAAGTTATTGAATTTCAATGAAAGAAAGGAATATCCCTCATATAGAGGGAATTGGACTGGAGACCCGCTATGGCAAGGATTTTCATGGTCATTGTGGGTTTTTTTTATTGTGGGATCGCACGAGATGGGAAACTTTCATTTGAGGCCAGGTTGAATCCTTGGAAATCGATGATGAAGAAGCAAGGGGCCCCTTTCTATGGGAATGGTTCGCCTATTGACCTGAAAATTTCAGACTTTTGGGCTGTGTTGTACTCACTACCTTCTCTGTTGGGCAGCAATCTTGAAGGATGGGTTCATTGGGCGAGTCGTTCGCGTATTGTCATGCCCTATTCTCGCTTAGAGGATTTTTCCGCCTTTTCCCCTCTTCGTTCCCTCCAAATCTAGGCCTTTGGTCCTATTCGATAGGCCTTTCTCCAGTTTTCTATTCCTTTCGTTTCTGGTCTTTCCTTGCGTTTGGTGGGGATTTTCTCATCTTGCGAAGGAAGAATGATTAATATTCTTGATGTTGACATGAGGAAACGAATAGGAGCCAACCTATGGAAACGGTAATTCCCATACTTGCAGGAGTGATTGGATTAATTGTCGGATTTGTATTGTCGAAGGTGTTTCAACAACAACGGGATTCTAAGCGAAGGTCTGAAGCAGAAGAGCAGGTTCAACAGCTCACGCAAAACGCCCAACGAGAAGCCGAAAATCTGATCAAAGAAGCTAAACTCGAATCAAAAGATCTGCTATTTCAAGCCAAGTCCGAACTCGAAGCCAAAGAGAAGGAAAAGAGAAATGAGATTCAGGCCGCTGACCGAAAAATCCATCAACGAGAAGAGGCGCTTGAGCGAAAAATAAACCAGTTTGAAAAACGTGATGAGGAGATGCGGCGAAAGGAGCGTTCCCTGAAGGACAAGGAGGAGGCTATGGTTAATAAGACCGTGGCTTGCGAGCAAGTTATTAAAGAGCACCGGCTTGCTCTAGAGCAGGTCGCAGGAATTACGGCCGAAGAAGGCAAGCGGCAGTTATTAAGTGCCATTGAAAGTGAAGCTCGCATGGATTCGGCTTTGTTAACAAAACGAATTTTGGACGAGGCAAAGGAAACGGCTGAGCGGGAAGCGCGGGAAATCGTGACCCGGTCTATTCAGCGGATTACGAGAGATTACGTCAACGAAGCCACAATTTCCGTGGTCCCTCTCGCAAATGATGGTATGAAAGGAAGGATTATCGGTCGAGAGGGAAGGAATATTCGGGCCTTGGAAGCCGCGACTGGCGTAGACCTGATTATAGATGAAACCCCGGAGGCGGTTATCGTGTCTGGATTTGATCCTCTTCGTCGAGAGGTCGCGAAAATTGCCTTGGAACGTCTCATGCAGGATGGGCGTATTCATCCCACTCGCATCGAGGAAGTTGTCGAAAAGGTCAAAGGTGACTTGGACAAATTAATGCGAGATGAAGCCGAAAAAGTGATTTTTGAAGTTGGCCTTTCAGATTTCCACCCGGAGATTGTGAAACTGCTGGGTCGCCTGAGATACCGGACGAGTTATGGCCAAAATAATTTATATCATGCCAGGGAAGCCTCCTATATCTGCGGGATTATGGCTGCAGAATTGGGTTTAGATGTGAAATTGGCCAAGCGGGGGGCCTTGTTGCACGATATTGGAAAAGTTGTCAGTCATGAAGAAGAAGGCACACATGCGATGCTCGGAGCGGAACTGGCGAAGAAGTTTGGAGAATCGGAGTTTATTGTGAATGCGATTGCCGCCCATCATGAGCAAGTTGAACCGCTTTGCCCCGAGGCAGTTTTAGTTGCCGCAGCTGAAGCCTTGTCGGCCGCCCGTCCTGGCGCCAGACGCGAAACGCTCGAGGCGTATGTGAAGCGATTGGAAAAGCTGGAATCGTTAGCCACTGGTTTTACGGGTGTTGATAAGGCTTATGCCATTCAAGCTGGTCGTGAAATTCGGGTCATTATCCGTCAAGGGGAATTAAACGATAGTGAAAGCTTTGCCTTGTCCCGGGATTTAGCCAAAAAGATCGAACAAGAATTGACGTACCCCGGCCAGATCAAAGTGACCGTCATTCGTGAAAATCGGTTTATTGAATTTGCCAAATAGCCCTGTGTGAGAAGGATACAATGAAAGTCCTGTTTATCGGAGACATTATGGGAGACCCTGGGCGTCGAGTGCTCTTAAAGCACCTCTCGAAGGTCATTCAAGATCACCATATTGACCTGGTCGTAGGCAATGGAGAAAACGCGGCAGGTGGATTTGGTATCACCCCCGACATTGCAGAAGAACTTTTTGATTTGGGTCTTTCCGCGATTACGTTAGGCAACCATGCCTGGGATAAACGTGAAGCACTGGAATATGTGCAGAAAGAACATCGGGTGATCCGTCCCGCGAATTATCCCGATGGAGTACCCGGCAAAGGAACCTGTATCGTCGAAACGGTTCACGGGGAGCGGTTAGGGATTTTGCAACTCATGGGCCGAGTGTTTATGCCCATGGTGGATTGTCCCTTTCGGGTTGCCGAACGGGAACTGGCGCAATTAACCACGCACACTCATCATATTCTTGTCGATATGCATGCCGAAACCACATCGGAAAAAATGGCCATGGGCTATTTTTTGGATGGTAAAGTTTCGGCGGTCGTCGGAACACATACACATGTCCAAACAGCTGACGAACAAATATTACCCCAGGGGACTGGGTATTTAACCGATGTCGGGATGACCGGTCCTGTTCAATCGGTCATCGGGATGAAGCCGAACTTAGTCATTCAGAAATTTTTGACACAGCTTCCGCGAAGATTCGAGGTGGCGACCGGGCCTTCTGTCTTGAGTGCGGCGGTTTTAAACTTCCATCCCACAACCGGAAAAACCACACACATCACGCGCCTTCGTGTGTTTGAGTAACTCATTCACGTGCCAGGGCCTTTCCCTTCTTTGCTCACCGTCTCAGATCTCACGAGACAGATTCGTTCAACTCTCGAAGGCAATTTTCCCTCGCTTTGGGTTGAAGGGGAAATTTCTAATCTTCGTTGCCCGTCTTCGGGACACCGCTATTTTACGTTGAAAGATCAGTCAAGTCAGATCCGGGCTGTGCTCTTTCGAGGCCAAGCCGAACGGATGAAATTTGCCCTTCAGGATGGGTTGGAAGTTTTCGTGTTGGGACATCTTTCAGTGTATGAACCACGAGGGGACTATCAATTGCTCTTAGAGGCGGTTGAACCCAAGGGCATTGGAGAGTTGCAATTGGCCTTTATTCAACTGAAGACCAAATTGGAAGCTGAAGGGATATTCGAGGCTTCCAGGAAAAAATCTCTTCCTCCATACCCGCAACGCATTGGTCTGGTCACTTCACCTTTTGGCGCCGCGATTCACGACTTGCTGACCATTATGTATCGACGTTGGCCTCTCGCTCAGATTTTGATTGCTCCTGTGGTTGTGCAGGGTGATGAGGCTTCCGGTCAAATTACCAGGGCTATTGAAACACTCAACGAATTAGGCGATTTGGATGTGTTGATAGTCGGACGAGGTGGAGGGTCGTTGGAAGATCTATGGGCTTTCAATGAAGAAGTTGTGATTAGGGCAATCGCCTCTTCCAGAATACCGGTGGTGTCTGCTGTGGGCCATGAAACCGATGTGACCCTCACGGATTTAGCCGCTGATTTTCGGGCTCCCACGCCTTCCGCTGCCGCAGAGTTGGTGGTTCCGGAATGCTCGACGGTCAGGCATCACCTCGGCCATCATCGAGTGAGGTTGGAACGGTCCATGAGGAGTGTGAATGCCGCATGGACCGTTCGAATTCAGTCCCTGACCGGACGGTTGCCTGAGCCCAGATTGGTGCTTGGGCAATTCGTGCAACGGGTGGATGAGTTGGAACGGCAACTCTATGTCAGAATGAAGCACTGGTCCCGAAATCTCCAGCTTCTATTGCTGAGCCATCAGTCGACGTTATGGGAGAGGAATCCCCTGATTGAAATTCATCGGCAACAACTCGCTGTGGATGATCGGGGAATCCGGCTTGTTCGAGGGATGTCGGGGAGTATGCTTGAAAAACGACACCGATTAGAGTTGTGGGTGTCCCAATTGAACCAATTAAGCCCTCTAGCCGTTCTAGCCAGAGGTTACGGTATTGTGCACAACCTGCGAGATGGAAAAGTATTGAAAAAATCAACAGATGTATCTGCGGGCGAGTCAGTGCGCGCCAGACTTCATGAAGGAGAATTAATTTGTCTGGTACAAGCGACTCTTACTCATCGGTGAGGTATTCTCTTTTGCTTCATACTCCGTCATGGCTATAATGTGTGAAGAATGGAAGATGGAACAACGTCAATTCATGCTTCTGAACTCAAGAAAAAATCAATTGGACGGAATTCATGGCTGTATTAAAATTTGAAAAAGCTCTGTCCCGGTTGGAAGAAATTGTGTCTGAGCTGGAGCGTGGAGAGCTATCATTGGATGAATCCTTAAGGATTTTTGAGGAAGGCGTCAGGCTCTCAAAGACTTGTTTGAAAATGCTGGATGATGCAGAACGCAAAGTAGAAATTCTTGTGCAAGACAAGGATGGAAGGAAGCGTATACAGGCCTTTTCCGTGGAGGATTCCCATTCAACAGAACCCTAGATCTCTCTTCATCGGAATCTTCGCTAATCAGTAGGAAACTGAATACTCCGCTCCATGGGTATGAAGAATAATAAGGCGCTACAGCCATCGGCCCCGTCACGGAAATCTTCGAAAGAACGTTTGGACACCCTTGTTGTCACGCATGAACTGGTATCAAGCAGGGAGCAGGCGTGTCGCCTCATACTTGCGGGCCGCGTCAAAGTAGACGGGGTCTTGTTTGATAAACCGGGAAAACTTGTCGAGAAAACTGTTTCCCTGGAACTCACCAAGCCGGAACGTGAATATGCCAGCCGAGCTGGTGAAAAACTCGCTCCAGCGTTGGAGGCGTTTTCTGTTTCGTGTTCGGGTTGTGTGGTCATGGATGTTGGTGCTTCCACCGGAGGATTTACCGATTGTGTGCTGCAACGTGGCGCCAGCCGTGTCTATGCTATTGACGTGGGGTATGGGCAGTTAGATTGGCGGTTGCGATCGAATCCTCGCGTCGTGGTGATGGACCGCTTCAATATCCGTAATCTTTCCTCCCGAGATATCCCTGAGCCGGTTGACTTGGCTGTGATCGATGTCTCGTTTATTTCACTTCGCTTGGTGTTGCCGGTGATCTTGCCTGTCCTACGCGCTTCTGCGTACCTTGTGGTATTGGTCAAGCCACAGTTTGAGGTCGGGAAGGGTCAAGTGGGAAAGGGAGGAATTGTGCGTGATGAACGATTGCGTGAGCAGGTGCGGGACCGTTTTTTAGACTATGCCCGTGGTCTTGGGCTGGACGTCATCGGGGTCATGGATTCGACCCTGTTGGGGAAAAAAGGAAACAAAGAGATGCTGGTGGGATTAAAAAATGATCAGAGGAAGCAGTACGGATGGAAACGAGCCGATGGCTCGCATTGGTCCCTTATCCTAACAAAGGCAAAAGGAGAATGGCGTACATGTCTACAAAAGTGCTGGTTACTGGGGGAGCAGGATTCATTGGATCCCATCTGGTGGATCGGTTGATTCAAGAAGGGAATCAAGTCATTGTCATTGATAATCTCTCGACAGGGAAACGAAAAAATGTCAACAAAAAAGCCCAACTGTATAAAATGGATATCCAGAGTAAACGAATTGAACGGGTATTTCGAAATGAGCGTCCCCTTGTCGTGGTGCACCTGGCAGCGCAAATGAATGTTCGCCGTTCAACAGAGGATCCCGGGTTTGATGCTCAGGTGAACATTTTAGGGACCATTAATATCTTAGAGCAGGCAATGAAGCACGGGGTGCGGAAGGTGACCTTTGCGTCGTCGGGGGGCGCGATTTACGGAGAGCAAGAAGTCTTTCCCGCTTCGGAGTCGCACCGGACAGATCCTCTTTCCCCCTATGGAATTAGTAAACTGGCCGGGGAAAAATATCTGGCCTATTATGCGAGTGCTACCGGACTCCGGTATGTGGCCCTTCGGTTTGCGAATGTCTACGGGCCCAGACAAGACTCTGAAGGTGAGGCTGGCGTCGTGGCTATTTTCTCAAAACATATGCTGGAGGGAAGGCAACCCATTGTGAATGGAACCGGAAAGCAGACAAGAGATTTTGTCTATGTGGACGATGTGGTGGAAGCCCTCATGGTGACGTTGGGAGAAGATATTCAGGGGATTTTTAACGTGGGAACGGGTCAGGAGACCACGGTCAATGAATGTTATGGAATCATTAAGGGGTTAACGAAGAGCCAATGCAAGGATTTATATGGAGCGGCAAAAAAAGGCGAGCAGTTTCGCAGTGTGCTGGATATCACAAAGATCAGAGAGAAGTTTGGCTGGGATCCTCAGGTCTCCTTGCAGGAAGGGCTGATCAAAACGGTTGAATTTTTCCGTGGCTCGGGCAAGTAACACTATCAATGTGTCCATAAGTCTCAGTCGTTAGTACCTGGGAACGGACTGATCGATTTCAACAGACCAGGCCTCGATTCCTCCAATCAGATTTTTGACATTCGAAAATCCTTGTTGCAAAAGAAACCCCACGGCGTCGGCACTCCGCATCCCTTTATGGCAATATGCGACAATTTCAGCATTGGGGTCCAATTGTTTCAGGGAATGAGGAACCTGGCCCAAGGGAATCAGAACTGACCCGTCTATTTTCGCCATCGAATATTCATGGGGTTCCCGCACATCCAATAAAAAAATCTGATCGCCCTTATCCATGCGCGCTTTTAATTCGCGGACGGTGATGGTGTAACTCATAATCGAAAGCCTCCTTACGTTCCTAAGTAACTCCTTGTAGACGAATTATCATAGCGGCTGAATTTTCAGGGTGTCAATTTTTTCTTTGTGCGAGCGAGAGGGAGCAGCATCATGCCAGAACAGTCGGTCGTCTCGATTGAACAGATTTCACAGTTTGAAGGCCAGGATATTACCATCAAGGGATGGATCCGCAACCGACGATCGAGCGGAAAATTAAGCTTTTTGACTGTGCGTGATGGTACAGGAGATCTCCAGGCCATCCTAAGCAAGGCAGAAGTAGGAGAAGATCAATTCGCCTTGAGCGGACAATTAACCCAGGAGTCTTCTGTCGTACTTACCGGGAAGCCACGGAAGGATGTCCGTGCGCCTGGTGGATTCGAGCTGGATGTGTCGAAAATTCAGGTTATTCAAATTGCCGAACCCTTTCCGATCCAACCGAAGGAACATGGCACGGGATTTCTGATGGAGTATCGGCATTTATGGCTGCGTTCACGACGTCAACATGCCATTTTACGAGTTCGCCATGAAATCATTCGGACCTGTCGGAATTTTTTTGATGATCGAGGCTTTACCTTAATCGATACGCCGATTTTCACCCCCAATGCCTGTGAGGGCACGACGACCTTATTCCAAACCCAATACTTTGACCAGGTAGCCTATTTGGCCCAAAGTGGCCAATTGTATGGGGAAGCGGCTGCTGCGGCATTCGGGAAAATTTACTGCTTTGGTCCAACATTCCGCGCTGAAAAATCAAAAACTCAGTCGGCATCTCATGGAATTTTGGATGGTTGAACCGGAAATGGCTTTTGCGGAACTGCCGGATGCCATGCAACTGGCAGAGGAATTGGTTTCCACAGTGATTCAGCGGGTTTTGGAAACACGTCGAACCGAATTGGAAGTGTTAGAACGGAATATTTCGACATTAGAAGCCATGGTGATCCCATTTCCAAGAATAACCTATGAAGAAGCCATTGCCCGCCTGCAAAAAAAGGGAGTAGCCATTCAATTCGGTGACGATTTCGGAGCCGAGGAGGAGACATCATTTAGCGCAAGAATTTGATCGCCCTGTGATCGTGCACCGGTATCCGGCCGCAGCCAAAGCTTTTTATATGGCGAAAGATCCCGACCGGCCAGATTTGGCATTGTGCATGGATATGCTCGCTCCTGAGGGTTATGGAGAAATAATCGGAGGAGGTCAACGAATCCATGATTTAGAGGTGTTGCTCGCTCAAATTCAAGCTCATCATCTTCCAGAAGAGGCCTTTAAGTGGTACGTGGATCTTCGGCGGTATGGGACGGTTCCTCATGCTGGTTTTGGCATGGGTATTGAGCGAGTCGTTGCCTGGATTTGTGGGTTGGATCATGTTCGGGAAACCATCCCCTTCCCGAGGATGCTCTATACGTTATATCCTTAAAAAAATAGTCCACTGGGGATGAACTCGATGTTCCTACATTTTTCGACCCTCGGCTCCCGATTTTCTTATTCCCTAATTTCCTCGGCTTTTCAGTCATTTTTGAGTGCTTGACATCATTGGCAAATTGTATACTTGATGGTGTGGGAAGAAGTGGGATAATCCATCTAGTGTAAAAATGAAAGAAATTGAATGAATGAATGAAGTCCATGTACCGGTTCTTGTAGAGGAAATATGTTTTTGGCTTAATCCGCTTCCAAGTGGAGTCTATGTGGATTGTACCTTGGGAGCTGGTGGAACTACACTGAAATTACTGGAAAAATCGGGAAATAATGCTCATATTATTGGTTTGGATCGGGATCATCAAGCCGTTGCTTATTGCGAAAGAAACATTAAGTGAATTTGGAATCATTTGTAAATATTCTACATGGGAATTTCTCCCACATTAAAGATTTTGTTCAGGAAGTCTGGCTATGAGAAAGTTAACGGGGTTGTGTTTGACTTAGGAGTGTCCTCCATGCAGTTGGACCAATCAGAGCGGGGATTTAGTTTTTCCCTGAGTGGACCATTGGATATGCGAATGGATCAAACCCAGGAAGGTGACGGCAGCCGATTTGGTAAATCACCTCCCAGAAAAAGAATTAGCGGATGTTATTTTTGCGTATGGTGAAGAACGCTATTCCCGTCGAATCGCCCGTGCAATTGTGCAGGCCAGAAGCACCGGTCTTATTCAAACCACCCAATCCTTGGTGTCCGTCCTTGAAGGCGCGCTGCCCTATGCTTACAAAAAGGGGCGCTTACATTTTGCCACGAGAACCTTTCAGGCGCTTCGGATCCGCGTGAATCGGGAATTGGAATTGCTTGAACCGGCCCTACGAGATGCCGTCGACCTGTTGAAGGATGGCGGAAGGGTCTGCGTCGTGGCGTTTCACTCGTTAGAAGATCGTATTGTGAAACATACGTTTCGTTCTATGGCGAAGAGAGAGCACCCGCGAGTTGCCTTGCTGGTCAAAAAGCCTGTGATTCCAAGTGTGCTGGAAATTCGAACAAAATCCTCGTGCCAGAAGCGCAAAGTTACGTGTGGCCGAGCGCCTTCCGGAAGGAGAAACCCTATGAGAAAAAATGTGTTCCTTGGCGTCATGATTATGTTGGGGGCATGGTGCCTGCTGTATGTCGGGGTCAAAATTGATATGTGGCGCCTGGGGTATGCCATTGAAGATTTAGACACGCAGCGGGTGGGATTCAAAAAACAGCAGGAAGGGTTGCAAGTTCGGCTGTCAGAGCTCACCGACCCGCAACGAGTCGCCCAACGGGCACAAACTCAATTAGGGCTTATAGTGGCTCAAGAAGGGCAGATTGTCATGGTTTCCCTGGATTCGTTGCCTCATCCTGAGTCGGGTGGAAATTTTCCTGTGCGGTTGGTCCGTGAATTTTCAGATACCGTATTGAATATTCCGTGAAAACGCCATCCCAGGACATTCATCCTGTCTGCAGAATGCGAAGCGGCCTAGTCTGCATAGGCCTCCTTTTGGGATTCGTCCTTATTGGTTTCCGGCTTTTTTACCTTCAGGTCCTCCAGGCGGAGGTTGGATCTCATCAGGCCAAACAACAACATCAAAAGACTGTGGTGGTGCAGCCTGATCGAGGGGTGATTGTCGACAGACAAGGTCATCCCCTGGCTCTCAATGTGGAGGTAGCGTCACTGTATGTCAGGCCGTCATCCCTGAAGGATCCACAACGAATCGCGCGTACCTTAGCTCCTGTTTTACACATGCCGATGACGCAGTTGCGTGACCTGTTCACACGAAATCAGCCATTCGTGTGGGTCAAACGCAATGTTCCCGATCCCATCGTCAAGAAATTGGAGGCGATGAATATATCAGGGATTGGGATTGACCAAAGAGCCGCATCGTTTCTATCCCAAGGGCGAACTGGTCTCGCATATCGTGGGGTTTGCCGGAATCGATAGTCAGGGTTTGGAGGGGGTGGAGCTTCAGTATGAGTCCTATCTTCGTGGTGAAAAGAACCTGGTGAATTATCAAAGAGACGCCTTAGGAAGAAAAATTTCTCCCCTCTCAACATCATGATTCCCTAACCTTGCCCACCGGGTACCACCTTACGTTGACGATTGATGAGATCATTCAATTCATTGCGGAGGATGAATTAGCGCAGGCGATGCAGCGAAGCGGCGCAAAATCCGGAAGTATTGTGATGATGGATCCTTTAACCGGAGCCATTTTGGCGTGGGCGCTTCATCCCACCTTTGATCCGAATCACTTGGGACAATTTTCCGCTCAAGATTGGCGAAATCGAGCGGTCACCGATCCCTATGAACCCGGATCAACCTTGAAGATTGTGATGGCGGCGGCCGCGCTCGAGGAGCACGTAATGTCTCCGGACACCTTGATTTATGGTGGTGAGGGACAAATGGCGGTTGCGGGGACGATTGTCCATGATCCGGCAAAAACCAGTTGGATGACGTTTTCCGAAGCGGTCGCTCAATCGAGCAATGTGGGTGCGATCAAAGTCGCCATGGAATTAGGGCAAGACCGCGTATTCGAGTACTTGAGAGCGTTTGGGTTTGGAGAGAAAACCGATATCGATCTGCCGGGAGAATCTTCGGGGATTTTACGGGAACCCAGCAAATGGAGTGGTCGAAGTCTGTCTTCGATTGCCATGGGACAGGAAATCGCGGTCACGCCGATTCAAATGGTCACGGCCATGTCAGTGGTGGCCAATGGTGGTTGGTTAATGACGCCGTATGTGGTTTCTTCAGTATTGGATTCCCAAGGGCAGGCAATTCTGAGCAAAGATCCACTGCCCAAACGGCGACCCATCTCGCCGGAAACGGCCGGTGCTTTAACCAGGATTCTCGAAACTGCAGTAGAAACAGGAACAGGCAAGCGTGCCAAGCTTGCGGAATATCGGGCTGCGGGAAAGACGGGGACAGCGCAGAAATTTGACCAGGAGACCGGGTCGTACTCCTCCTCCAGAGTGATTGCCTCGTTTGTCGGGATTGCGCCCGTCGATCAGCCCCGTCTCACTATGTTAGTGGTTATCGATGAACCGAAAATTGGTAATTGGGGTGGTGAAATTGCTGCTCCGGTATTTCGAAAAGTGGCAGAACGAGTGCTGCCGCATTTGGGGGTCTTGCCTGGTGGATCCCCAATCATTCGAACGGCCGCAGCGACATCGCCTATTCCCTCCCAGCAGCTTCTTGTGCAATAAATTGTGACGCTTCAAGAGCTTATTGCCCCACTGGATACGGTGCTGATTGAAGGAAATCTTCAATGCGAAGTGGTATCCATCACCGAGGATTCCCGGCAAGTGAAGGCTGGTTCCGTGTTTGTCGCAATCAGAGGGGAACACCAAGATGGCCATGAGTTTGTGAGACAGGCTCAAACGCAAGGGGCTGTGGGTGTTGTAGTGGAGGAAGAGGGTGTTGATTCGCCTGAACCACCACAAGGAGGAAGGTCGCCTGCCCTCATTCGAGTAAAAAACTCTCGAAAGGCTTTGGGATTGTTGGCGTCCAGGCTCTACGGGATGCCTTCGGCCCACCTGCATATGGTGGGAGTCACGGGGACGAATGGAAAAACCACGGTGACTCATCTGGCAAAAGCCCTACTGGAAGCCCAAGGGCATCATGTTGGATTGTTAGGGACCGTGGGATACGTGTTCGGGACAGAACGTCGGGTGGCGTCGCATACCACGCCTGCCCCAGTCGAACTGCAGGATATGTTGAACGTCATGGTCAAGACCGGGATGGATGTCGCGATCATGGAGGTCTCGTCTCATGCGTTGGCACTAGACCGGGTGGCTGGCTGTGAATTCGACATCGTGGTTTTTACCAATTTGACACAAGACCATTTAGATTTTCATCGAACGTTGGATGAATATTTTCAAGCGAAACTCCGTTTATTCACCGAGTGTGTCGCCAGCAGACAGAAGACAGGTCCCAAGCGTGCCCTTGTCAATGCGGATGATGAACGGGCTTCCATGATTCTTCAGCATTGTTCCATCCCCACATGGACATTCGGCCTTCACGCACAATCGGACATCCAGGCGGAAGCCATCCGCCTTTCCATGGGAGGAACGGAGTTTGTGGTGAACAGCCCGCTTGGTCGGTTGACGATCAGCAGCCGCTTGGTCGGTGAGCATAATGTGTCGAATTTGTTGGCAGCCATCGGCATCGGGTTGGCAATGGGAATGCCGGTTTCTCTGATAGAACGAGCCGTGCAATCTGTGGCCAATGTTCCTGGCCGATTTGAACGCATTGATGAAGGCCAAGCCTTTACGGTTGTGGTGGATTATGCGCATACCGAAGATGCCCTGTACCGGTTGCTTCGAGCGGCGCATGCCATTAAACAGGGACGAATCATTACACTATTTGGTTGTGGGGGAGACCGGGATGCTGGAAAACGGCCCAAGATGGGGCAAATTGCGGCACGACTGAGCGACATGGTGATTGTCACTTCCGATAATCCTCGAACGGAGAATGCCCACACCATCCTGACTCAGATCGAAGAGGGGATTCAATCGCTGGCTCCGGAAGAACGATGCCCGTATCAGATCATTCCAGATCGAGCTGAGGCGATTCATACAGCTGTGGCAGAAGCCAAAGCCGGAGATCTGGTGTTGATAGCCGGGAAGGGGCATGAAGACTATCAGATTATCGGGACGCAAAAAATTCATTTTGATGACCGCGAAGAAGCCAGGAAGGCAATCCATCAACTGATGGGTGGCACGTAGTCCGGAAATTCAGCATGGCGGCTTTTGAGGTGGATGAAGTGCTCGAGGCGACTCAGGGAACGCTGATCGTCAGAGGGGGGCGCAAAGGCAGATTGCTTCGGGTGCAAACGGATTCGCGGGATATCAAATCCGGCGATCTGTTTCTGGCATTGAAAGGCGAGAAATTCGATGGCCACGATTTTGTACAAAAGGCGTGCAAACTGGGAGCCAGGGGTGTGGTTGTTGAAGAGGCACGGGCCTGGGAGATGTTGACTCAGGTGCGTCAGGCCGGCTCCGATCCCGTCCTGGTGGTGGGGGTGAAAGAGACGTTGTGTGCCTACCAGGACTTGGCCCGGTTTCATCGATTACGATTTTCGTTTCCCGTGGTGGCGATTACGGGCAGCAATGGAAAAACGACAACCAAGGAAATGGTATATCGGGTGTTGGCAACTCGCTGGCGTGTCCATAAAACGCAAGGGAATTTTAATAATGCCATTGGAGTGCCAAAGACGCTTCTGGGCCTTCACGCAGGTCACCAGGCCGCGGTTATTGAAATGGGAGTAGATCAAGTGGGGCAGACCACCCACCTCTGTGACATAGCCAGACCGACTTCGGGGGTAATTACCAATGTCGGTCCGGACCATTTGGAATTCTACCGGACGTTGGCCAGGTCGGCGGCATCGAAAGCTGAACTATTGGATTGGCTCCCCCGGGAAGGTGGAACAGTCATTCTGAATGCGGATGACCGATATTTTGAAAAATTTTCTCAGAAAGCCCTCTGCCCTCAGATCTCATTTGGATTGTCGGATCAGGCGGATGTTCGGGCGACGGACCCGGCGTGGAATGGACGGCGAACAGAATTTCGCCTGGCATTGCCCAATCGCAAAAAGGCCAAACGCGTGAGTGTGCGAACCATGGGTTTGCATAATATTGCCAATGCCCTGGCCGGAGCCGCCGTGGGGTGTGCCATGGGATTTTCGGGTGATGACATTGTTTCGGGCCTGGAGAAGTTTCGGCCGGCGCCGATGCGGTCGGAAATCCGTCGGTGGGGTGGGGTGATGTATTTGTACGATTGTTATAACGCCAATCCGGCTTCGGTCAAAGCGGCGTTGGAGTTATTGGTGAGCCTGGATCCGGCTCGACGGACGATCGCCGTGTTAGGAGACATGCTGGAGTTGGGGCCACAAGAGGCGCAATTTCATCAGGAAGTCGGACGGGATGCCGCGAAATATCATGTCACCCATTTGATTGCCTGTGGTGCGTTTGGGCACAAGATGCAGGAAGGCGTCCAGAAGGCTCATGGGACTACAGTGGTGTCCGTGGTCAAGGACGCTCTGGAAGCAGGTGCGTTGTTAAAAACGGTGGTCAAGCGTGGCGATGTGGTGTTGATTAAAGCGTCTCGAGGCGCAAAAATGGAACGAGTATTAGACGCCATCCGTCCAGGTTTATAATGAATGACTAGGACTAGGAATAAGAATAATCCACGCTGTCAGGAATGGTCTCCCAGTCCTCGTGCCCTCAGAAAGTGAATTTCTATGCTATATCTGTGGCTCTATCCCCTTCACACCGAACTCGCGTTTTTCAATGTCTTTCGTTATCTCAGTTTTCGCATCATTTATGCCGCGATTACCGCCTTTCTCATTGTCTTTTTCCTTGCCCCGCCCATGATCAAAAAATTACAAACGTTGAAACTTGGACAAAAAATTCGAACCGATGGTCCGCAAAGCCATCTTGGGAAATCCGGTACACCCACGATGGGGGGAGTGCTCATTATCTTTTCCGTATTGTTAGCGACGTTATTATGGGCTGATATCTCCAATATCTATGTCTGGTTGGTCTTGTTGTCAGTTGTGGGGTTCGGGCTGATCGGATTTGTGGATGATTACATCAAAATATTACGAGGCCGCTCTAAGGGATTGACGGCGTCACAAAAATTTGTCGGCCAGTTGGGGGTAGCCCTGGGAATTGGGTTGTTTTTTTATCTGTCTCCTGCCTATTCCACGGAACTCAGTGTCCCGTTTTTTAAAAATTTCACCCCCGATTTGGGAGTGCTGTATATCCCCTTTGCCGTTTTGGTCATTGTGGGGTGTTCCAATGCGGTGAATTTAACCGACGGGTTGGATGGCTTGGCTGTCGGACCGGTCATCATTTCAGCAATGGCCTATACGGTGGTGGCCTGGGCGGTTGGCAATAGATTGGTTTCAGAGTATTTACTCATTCCTCATATTGAGGGAGCCGGGGAGCTGTCCATTCTTATGGCCTCCATTGTGGGGGCGGGATTGGGATTTCTCTGGTTTAACACCTATCCGGCATCGGTATTCATGGGCGATGTGGGATCCTTACCGCTTGGTGCAGCATTAGGGACGGTGGCGGTTGTGTGCAAGCACGAGTTGTTATTGGTCCTGATCGGAGGCGTGTTTGTGATGGAAGCGGTGTCCGTCATTTTTCAGGTGCTCTCCTTTAAGTCCAGGGGGAAGCGAATTTTCCTCATGGCGCCACTCCACCATCATTTTGAATTGAAGGGATGGGAAGAACCCAAGGTGGTCGTACGATTGTGGATCATTGCAATCATTTTGGGTCTCTTAAGTATCAGCACTTTAAAATTACGCTAATCATAGGACGTCAGTGGACACCTGTGGAGTCATGCACGCTGTGAAAATCACTCCCGTGTTTCCCATTACGAGCTGGGAACAGAAGCGTGTCACAGTCTTTGGCCTTGGACGAAGCGGTCGGGCGGCCGCCGATCTCCTTCTGGACTTTGGCGCGCAGGTCACCATTGTTGAAGAACAGACCAGCCAGGATGATGGGTCCGCGTCGGCGGGGTATGGACTTCGAGGCGCCCGGGTCTTCCGGGGGGATCAGGTCGCGGAGGGCTTGAGAGATCTCGATCTCTTAGTGGTCAGCCCAGGGGTCTCCAAGGACCATCTTCTTGTCCAAGGGATTGGGCAACGCGGCATCCCGATTATTGGTGAAATTGAACTAGCAGGATGGTTTCTACGGGCTCCCATCATTGCGGTGACCGGCACGAATGGGAAAAGCACCACGGTACGTCTCATCGGATCCATACTGCAACAAAGCGGGAAAAGTGCATTTGTGGGCGGGAATCTCGGTATTCCCCTGTGTGAAGCGGTACCGAGACCAACTCACCCGTCCCCCATGCCCGACTATGAGTATATCGTGGCAGAGGTTTCGAGCTTCCAACTGGAAACCATTCACCGTTTTAAGCCCTGGATTGCCGTCTTGTTGAATGTGACGCCAGACCATCTGGATCGGCATCCGACCCAAGAAGACTATCGGGCTGCCAAACAGCGTATTTTTGAAAACCAGACGATTCAGGATTGGGCGTTGATCAATGTGGACGATCCTGTCGTAAGAACCATGGCCTTGTCTTCACGGTCAGGCATTTGTGAATTTAGTCTTACCCGCAAGGTGGAACAGGGTATCTATCTTCAAGGAAACGAAATTCGGGCCAGAATGCACGGGAAGGAATTTTCAATTGTCTCACGGGACGCACTTCCGATGCGTGGAGATCATAACGTCGCCAATGCCATGGCGGCGATGAGTGTCGGACTGCTCTGTGGGTGTTCAATCGAACATATGGTGCGCGCGCTTCAGTCCACTCCCATCTTTGAGCATGCCTTGGAAGTGGTGCGGGAATGGCAAGGCATCACCTTCGTCAATGATTCGAAAGGCACCAATGTAGACGCCACCCTCAAAGCCTTGCACAGCTTTGAAGAGCCGTTAGTCTTGATTCTCGGAGGAAAAGACAAAGGCGGAGATTTTTCCCAGTTGGTTGACAGCATTAAACGTCAGGTCAAAGGGGTAGTCGTGATTGGCGAAGCTACGCAGAAAATTTTTCAGGCGCTGGATGCCATTACGCCAATGACCCGTGCGACCAGTCTGGCGGATGCGGTGTCACAGGCCGTGGCTTTCGCGTCCAGGGGAGATGTGGTGTTGTTTTCCCCGGCTTGCGCCAGTTTCGATATGTTCCGGAATTATCATCATCGAGGGCTCGAATTTAAACGGATTGTCGGGGAGCTCCAATAAATGGGAATTCCAGCCATCCTCCGACGAAAAAATTCCCACAATGATTCCCGGGCATGGGCGGATTTATTCCCCGGAAACTTCGGCATCAGTCCCAAGCGGATCGATCCTCTGATTGTGGGAATAACTCTGGCGCTCTCCCTGGGGGGATTGGTCATGGTGTTCAGCGCCAGTGGCGTTATGGCGGAAAATAAATTTACCAACTCCACGTATTATCTCCAACGACAAATTGTGTGGATGCTGTTGGGGTTCGGCGTCCTGTTGGTTGGGTCATTGATTGATTATGGGCAGTGGAAACGATGGGTCCCGATGATTGTGGTGGGTTGCGTTGCAGGGTTGCTTCTCGTGTTGGCCGTGGGTCCTCAAATTAATGGGGCTCGTCGATGGCTCACATTCGGGTTTTTTTCCATTCAACCCACGGAAATGGCCAAACTGGCCGTCGTGGTGTATCTGGCAGCGTTTCTCTCCAATCCGAATCGACGAGTCACCGATTGGCAGCGGGGGTTTCTTCCCCCTGTGGCTGTGGTGGGGATGGTCTGTGGATTAATTGTGGTGGAACCTGATTTAGGGAGTACGGTCGTCATTGGTCTGGTGTTTGTGGGCATGATGTATCTGGCAGGAGCGAGAGTGCGTCATCTGGCGTATTTAGGACTTCCGATGGTCGTGGGGTTGCTATCCCTTATTTGGATGAGTCCGGAGCGATGGGAACGGATGACCACCTTTCTGAATCCATCCAAGTACCGGGAAGGTGCGGGCTACCAGCTTGTTCAGTCCATCCTGGCACTGGAAAACGGCGGATTGTTTGGAGTGGGTCTTGGGCAGGGAAAACAAAAACTGTTGTACCTCCCCGAAGGACATACCGACTTCGTTCTGGCTTTGGTGGGAGAGGAGCTGGGACTCATTGGGACCTCAGGGCTGATGGCGCTGTTTGCCATCTTAGTATGTAAAGGATTTCGTGTCGCGGCTTTGGCGCCGGACTTATTCGGGCGATACCTCGCACTGGGTATTACCCTGCTCCTTGGTATTCAGGCCCTCATCAATGCGGGGGTTGTCAGTGGGATGCTGCCGACAAAAGGGTTAACGCTTCCCCTGGTGAGTTACGGCGGGTCCTCGCTGCTCGCCACGATGTTAGCCATCGGAATACTGCTGAGTATTGCCCGACAAGGACGAGCCGGCCCCTGATTGAGAGAGGATGTATGAATGAGAGTTGTGATTGCGGCTGGTGGCACGGGGGGGCATGTGTATCCGGCTATCGCGTATGCCAAAGAATTTCAGCAGCACGATCCAAAAGGGAGCATCCTCTTTGTGGGAACCGGTAAGTTTTTAGAAGGAGAAATTCTGCGGAAAGAAGGGTTTAGCTTTGAACCGATTAAGGTGGAAGGATTTGTGGGCCGAGGGGTGTTTCACATGATTCGTTCTCTCCTCATGCTACCCATGTCGATGTGGAAGGCCATTCAGATTCTCCGGGGCCATCACACCGATCTGGTCATAGGTACGGGAGGGTATTTCAGTCCCCCCGTGGTCGTTGCCGCGTGGTTGCTCAAGATTCCCAGGGTATTGCTGGAACCGAATGCGATGCCCGGCCTTGCGAATCGTGTATTGGGCCCATTGGCCGATAGGATTTTTCTGGCATTTGACAGTGCCATTTCATTCTTTCCGTCGTCTAAGGTGAAGGTCATTGGCACGCCTATCCGCAAAGCGTTTGTCTTGAAGAATCCTCCCGATCCGCCACAGAAGGTTTCGCATCTCTTAATCTTTGGCGGGAGCCAAGGGGCTCGGGCGATTAATTCCGCCATGCTGAAAGCGGTGGAAGAGTCAGCGAGGCTGCGCGAACAGGTGACCATCACCCACCAGACCGGAGCCGACGATTATGAACGCGTCAAAGCCGGGTATGAACATATTGGAGTGCTGGTCGATGTTCGTCCGTTTCTCTTTGATATGCCCCAGGAACTTGCCAAAGCGGATCTCATCGTGTGCCGGGCCGGGGCCAGCACCTTGGCTGAGTTATCGGCATATGGAAAAGTCGGAATTCTAATCCCGTTTCCTCATGCGGCGCACAACCACCAAGAAATGAATGCCAGGGCAATGGAAGCAGCCGGGGCCGCTCGCGTGCTGTTGCAATCGGACCTTACCGGGCAGCGTCTGATAGAAGAAATTGAGCACTGCATGTCTGATATTCATCATTTACAGACCATGTCCGTGCGAAGTTGGGCCTTGAGGAAAGTCCACGCCACGGAACAGATGGTTCAGGAATGTCTCTCCCTTGTGGAGCGTACGGTGTAAGTTCGTGATGAGGAAATTGTCTGCTGGGAAATGTTGCCACACGGTTAAACGGTTCAGAGAAAAACGCGGCAAACATGTGCGAGAGACTGTTCAACCTTTAATGAGGAGGGACTCTTACAGGGAATGAGGAGAGTGTCCTATCAGGTCAGAGTCTGGAAAGTCGAAGTTCATGGCCTTGTCTTAAGCGACGTACGCGATAGAAGAAAAATCCCGGCCTGTCTGGCCGGCATGGCCAGTCGTGAGACCTTCAGACCAGACACACAGACCTCGAGTGTTCCAAGGGGAAAGTCACCGGCGACCGTTCCCCACGATCCTCTCTTTAACCCTGGAAGTCTAAGACATTATGTTTCGAAAAATTCAGCACATCCATTTGGTCGGTATTGGAGGAAGCGGGATGAGTGGCATCGCAGAGGTGCTCCTCACCTTAGGGTATAAGGTGACGGGTTCCGATGTGGCGTATTCCGACAGTATTCGTCGGCTAGAGGAGTTGGGAGGAACAGTGACGATCGGGCATCAGGAGTCGAATGTGGAAGGTGCGCAAGTCGTGGTGGTGTCATCGGCGATTGCCCATTCCAATCCCGAAATTCGTGCCGCACGGGCGAGGGTGGTTCCTGTGATTCCCCGGGCGGAGATGTTAGCGGAGTTGATGCGGTTGAAATTCGGCATTGCCATTGCCGGGGCACATGGCAAGACCACGACGACCTCGATGGTGGCCTCAATTCTCGCACAAGCAGGGCTGGATCCGACATTCGTGATAGGGGGAAAGGTGAATGCGATGGGAACCCATGCGCGATTGGGCCGCAGTGATCTCCTGATTGCGGAGGCCGATGAAAGCGATGGATCGTTTTTGCGATTGTCGCCCTCCATTGTCGTGGTCACGAATATCGACCGGGAGCATTTGGACCACTATGGAAATATGGAAGGTCTGCAAGAAGCGTTTCTTCAATTTATCAATAAGATTCCCTTTTATGGCGTGGCGATTGTGTGTGCCGATGATCCGTGGATTCGCGGGTTGTTGCCTCGTGTCGTCAAGCGGTATCAAACCTATGGGATGAGTGATTTTTCCGGTGTGCTGACATCGGATCTTTTTGCGACTGAGATTGAAACCAGAGCGCTGGGTGTGGAATTTCGAGCTCATTTTCGGGATCAAAAGCTTGGTCCCTTCCGCATTCGAATTCCCGGAGTGCATAACGTGGCCAATGCCTTAGCCGCCATCGGGGTGGCTTTGGAATTAGATGTGCCGGTGGATTTAATCCGGGCAGGGTTGGCGGCCTTTTCAGGAGTAGAACGCCGGTTTCAGATTCGAGGAGAAAAAAGCGGCATTGTGGTGGTGGACGATTATGGGCACCATCCCACGGAGATCCGTGCCACATTGGCGGCTGCGCGCGCGGCCTGGCAAAGACGGCTGGTCGTGGTGTTTCAGCCCCATCGGTTTTCAAGGACACGGGATCTCGCCGATGAGTTTGCCAAGGCGTTCGAACAGGCAGATGTGGTGTATGTCATGGATATTTATCCTGCCGGTGAAGCCCCGATTCCGGGGATCACCGGGCAAACGATTGTCGAAAAAGTTCACGCGTCAGGCCATCCTTCGGTCCATTGGGTGAATAGTGATCCCGGACTGATCGCCACGACTGCGGGGGGACCTCCGCGAAGGCGATATTCTGTTGACGCTTGGGGCAGGGGATGTGTGGAAAATCGGCAAAGAATTATTAGAGATCCTGTAAGCGAATAGGATGAGTGATGGAGGATGGGGGACAGACATGTGAAGATCGGGCGACCGGCCCTAACGATCGAACGTCTCCAACGAGCGGTGCAACATGCTCAGGGAGAGGTGCGGTGGAGCGAACCGATGGCTCCGTTCACCTCCTTGCAAGTAGGAGGTCCCGCGGATGTCCTGGTCATTCCTACCGATGTGGAAGACGTCATTCGCGTGATTCAGGGGGCTCGAGCGGAGGGCATTCCCTGTGTCGTGTTGGGCGGGACCAATGTGGTTGTGCGCGATAAAGGCATTCGAGGCATTGTGATGCACCTGAAGCACTTGACCGGGATACACGAGGAAAGCCATCAGGTGGTTTATGCCCAGGCGGGAGTGCGGTTGCCCTTATTGATGCAATTTGCACTGGGCCGCAATCTTTCCGGAATGGAGTGGGCGGCAGGGATTCCCGGAACTGTCGGTGGTGGTGTCGTCATGAATGCAGGAACCCGGTTGGGCGAAATGAAAGATGTCTTGGGTGCCGTGGATATCGTGAATCTTCGGGGGCAGCGGGTATGGGTGGATGCCTCCACGATGTCTTTTGCCTATCGAAAAGCGATCCTCCCCAAGGGCATCGTCGTCGGGGCGAGGGTGCAATTGACCCTGTCGACCAGAGAGCAGATTGAGGCGAAAACCAAGGCATATCTCCGATACCGGCGGACGACCCAACCGTTGAGCATACCGAATGCGGGATCGGTATTTAAAAATCCGCCTGGAGATTCTGCCGGACGACTGGTTGAAGCGGCGGGATTAAAGGGTGTCCGGGTGGGTGATGCCGAGGTCTCGACCATGCATGCCAATTTTATCGTGAATAGGGGGTCGGCGACCGCTGCACAACTCTTAGCATTGATTCGAAAGGTCCGGCAAACGGTCGAGAGAAAATTTGGCGTGCGTCTGCAACTTGAGTGGAAGGTCATCGGAGAGGCCTAGTTGCGAGCAGGTGGCAGGATGATGGTGAGGGAGATTCAGTCAGCATAACGTGGAAGACCTTTCTAAACTTTGATGAACGGGAAATTATGAAACCGAAGTCATTGCGAGTCGGTGTGCTCATGGGTGGATCATCAGCCGAGAGGGAGATTTCTCTGAAGACCGGTCGTTCGATATGCGAGGCCTTGCGACGGCGAGGATACACGGTGATTCCCATTGAAGTCGATGCCTCCTTGCCGCATCAGATCCGAGTCAAAAAAATTGCGGTCGCCTTTCTGGCGTTGCATGGGCCCGGGGGCGAAGATGGCACGGTTCAGGGGATGCTGGAAGTCATGAATATGCCCTACACCGGATCGGGCGTTAGTGCCAGTGCGGTGGGTATGGACAAAGGATTGACTCGGGTGGTGCTTCAGGCAGCCGGCGTGTCCGTCCCGCCGGGAATGACGTTGTATGCCAAGTCCATACCGGTCAGTCCACAAGCCAACCTGGGAATGCCTGTTGTGGTGAAGCCTTGCGCGCAGGGGTCCACGATTGGCGTGTCAATCGTTCGAAAATTGACGCAATGGAAGGGTGCACTGAAAGAGGCGTATCGGTATGGCGAGCAGGCGGTGGTTGAAAAATATATTCCCGGCCGTGAAATTGCGGTGGGGGTCTTTGGCAAGCAGGTGTTTCCCGGCGTGGAAGTCATTGCCCCCGGGGGATTTTACGATTTTACGGCCAAGTATGGGAAAGCTTCTACCCGTTATGTCTGTCCGGCTCCCCTCCCTCCAAAACTGGAACAGGTTCTGCGTGAACAAAGTCTTCGTGCGTATGAGGCGTTGGGGTGTCGAGGTGCGGCTCGTGTGGATTTTCGCATCCATACCAACGGACGTCCCTACATTTTGGAGTTAAATACCATACCCGGCATGACGGAACGAAGTTTGCTACCCATGGCGGCGGCGGAGGCCGGGCTGACCTATGACGATCTGGTTGAACGCATATTAGTGGATGCCCTTCCGAAAAAGGTGTCGTCGTCTGGAAAGAAAAGCAAGGGGGGCAAAGGGAAATGATGCCGGGAGAAAAACTTTCATCGAAACGGCCTCGAAAAAACCGTCCTCTCAAGAAAGGAGAGGCATTTGGGAATGCCATAAAAGGACAGAAGCCATCACGGGTCCGACGCATCGTGATGGGGAGTGTCCTGGCAGGTCTCATTGTGGTGGTCGTGGTGGTCGGCCGACAGGTGATCCGGTGGGCGGGTGAATGGACGGAAATCCAACAGATCACGGTGCTTGGATTGGATCGGGTGTCGCGCGAGGAAATTGTCACGAGGCTGGCATTGGCGCCACACACCAGCCTGCTCTCTGTCGAGCCGGACCAGTTAGCGACACGTTTGGAGTCTCTTCCCTGGATTGGATCGGTGGCCTTTGATCGGGTGTTTCCTCATTCCCTGGTGGTACAGGTTTCTGAACGTCAGCCTGCCGCAGTTTTAGGAACCTCAAACGAACCCTATTTGCTGGACGCTGACGGGTATTTGTTGCCGAAAGGAAAACCTCAAGAGGGCGTGACCTTGCCTATTGTCGATGGGGTGACCTCGAAGTTTATGACCCAGAATGAAGCCGAAGGCCATCGACGCGCGAAGCAGGGCATTCACATTGCCGGCTTGTTGTCTCAACAGTTTTCTGGCAGACCACGGATTGATGTGTCCAAACCACATACGACGATCGTGGATCTTCCCAATATGCGATTTCAATTTGGGCGTGAGGTGGAGGACCAGTGGCAACGCTTTTTGGTGTTGTACCCCACCGTGAGGACAGAAATTGAAGGTCGGTCGCAAGAAGTGGATTTGCGATTTGCTCAAAAAGTCATTTTTCGCAAGAGGACACTGTAGGACATGACCAAAAAAGAACACATCGTGGTGGGGCTGGACATCGGGACGACAAAAATTTGTGCGGTGGTGGGCGAAATCCTGGATGATCGCTCAATCAACGTGATCGGGGTTGGATCGCATCGCTCGACCGGTTTGAGAAAAGGCATGGTCGTCAACATGGACAGTACGGTGGAATCCATCAAACGAGCGGTGGAGGAAGCGGAGTTAATGGCGGCGGTCCAGATTAATTCGGTGTATACGGGAATTGCCGGCAGTCATATCGGGAGCGAAAGCGCGCAAGGCGTGGTGGCCTTGAAAAAAAGGGAAGTCACCAAGGCGGATGTCCGGCGCGCCGTGGATACCGCCCGGGGATGTGCGGTGCCTTCCCCCGACCGGCAAATTCTTCATGTGCTCCCCCGGGAATTTATTGTGGATGATCAGGAGGGGATTCGCGATCCGCTGGGCATTGCAGGATCACGATTGGAAGTCGATGTCCATATTGTGACCGGAGCGGTAACCTCGGCGCAAAACCTCGTTCGGTGTGTCAGCCGGGCGGGGTTGGATGTGGTCGATATTGTCTTGCAGCCACTTGCGTCCAGTGCGGCTGTGCTATCCCCTGAAGAAAAGGAATTGGGCGTGGTGATGGTGGATATCGGTGGGGGCACGACCGACGTCGCGATTTTTGTCGAGGGGTGTATCCGGCACTCGGCGGTCATTCCCATCGGGGGAAACCATTTAACCGGGGATCTGGCCATGGGATTGAAAACGGCGCCGGAGGAAGCGGAAAAAATTAAACTGAAATTTGGGGTGGCGAGCAATCAATTATTGAATGATGACGAATGCATCGAAGTGCCAAGTGTCGGGGGACGCCCACCCCGGGTGATGCGCAGGACGTTGGTGGCGCAAATCCTCTCTCCCCGGGTGGAAGAAATGTTTGATCTGGTCCTTCGTGAAATCCGCCGTGCGGGGTATGACGGCATGTTGGTGGCCGGAGGCGTATTGACAGGAGGGACCTCTTTGCTTCCGGGGATGGCCGAGGTGGCGGAACAGGTGCTCAATCTGTCGGTACGATTGGGGAAACCCATTGGAGTGGGAGGCTTGCGGGAAATTGTCAGCAACCCCAGTTATTCCACCGCTGTGGGGCTCATTGTGCATTCCGTGAGTCGGGAAAATGAATTTGAACTCGTGGGACCCGGAGCCGGCAAAGGCAAAAACTCCGCGCGGGGGATGGGTTCCATGATCTTTAAGATGAAGGGATGGATCATGAACTTTTTTTAATCCATGGAAGGAAAGGGGGGGTCATGTATCCGTGTGGACTTCACGAACCAACATGAGTCATCAACTGATTGTCACCACGTTCTCCCAGGGGAGTGGTGGAAAGGAGGAACCGTATGTTTTCAATGTCTGATGAGGAGCTGTCTGTCATTAACATCAAGGTGGTGGGCGTCGGAGGTGCCGGTTGTAACGCAGTCAACACCATGATTGAAGCCGGCTTGAGTCGGGTGGAATTTGTGGTGGCCAATACGGACTTGCAAGCCCTCGCACGTTCGCAAGCGCCGTATAAAATTCAATTGGGTCCAGAGCGCACGCGAGGCTTGGGGGCGGGAGCCAAGCCGGATGTAGGGAAAGAATCCGCGCTTGAAAGTGAACACCAAATCCGTGAGGCTCTCGAAGGGGCGGATATGGTGTTTGTGACCGCGGGCATGGGTGGTGGAACCGGCACGGGCGGTGCCCCCGTCGCGGCGAAAATTGCCAAAGAGTTAGGAATTCTGACGGTGGGAGTGGTGACCAAACCCTTCCAATATGAAGGGAACCGGCGGGCGAGTTTTGCAGAGGAAGGGATCCGTGAATTGAAAAAACACGTGGATTCCCTGTTAATCATCCCTAATCAAAAACTTCTCGGCATGGTGGATAAGAGTACGCCGCTTGTGGAGGCGTTCAAGATTGCGGATGATGTCTTGCGCCAGGCCATTCAAGGGATTTCCGATGTCATTACCACTCCGGGGTTGGTCAACGTGGACTTTGCCGATGTCCGCACCGTCATGGGCTATTCCGGACGCGCGGTCATGGGGATGGGAACTGGTCGGGGTCCCACGCGTGCCGCGGATGCGGCCAGACAAGCCATTGCCAGCCCCTTGCTGGAAGATGGAAGCGTGGAAGGGGCTCGAGGGTTGCTCTTGAATATTACGGGCGGCCCCAATCTCACGTTACACGAAGTGAATGAGGCGTCCAACATTGCGCGAGAAGCGGCCGACCCGCAGGCCAATATCATCGTCGGACAAGTCATCAACCCCGAACTGGGAGATGAATTGACAGTGACGGTCATTGCGACCGGGTTCGAGCAATCGGAGTCAGTCTTGCGGTTTCCCAGCGCCCACCAACCCACTCTCGTGGTGGAGCCTGTCAAAAAACCGGAGTTGGTTTCGGTGTCGGTGGCTGTGGAAAATGGCGGGAGACTACGGTTCTGATGATCTCGACCGGCCCACGTACTTACGCCGGCAGACGTCTGCCCGGCCGGCTCCCGAGAAGAGTAGCCTGCTGGTAGATGATGATTGGGATGTGCCGACCTTTTTACGGAAAAAGCCCAACGGCTAATGAGATGAACGATGAAGGAAGCCCCGGATCTCCGGGGACCGGGTTGTCTGAATCCGGATTGACGAGTGACGCAATTCCCGTCCGCCATTTCTTCGGGACACGGCACGCGCCGTTAGGATTGAATACCCATATTCAACTCGGACAGGTCACGAGGGGACACCCGGAATTTCCCTTTATCGTGACGCTCAAACAAATCCACAGTACCCGGGTGGTGGTCTTAAACACACCCAGGGGTCCGGGGACATTAGAGCAGACCGAAGGGGACGCCCTGGTCACCAATCAACCTCAGACCTTGATTGTCGTGCGAACTGCGGATTGCGTCCCTGTGCTTCTTTTCGAAAAGGCCACGGGAGTAGTTGGGGCTATTCATGCCGGATGGCGTGGAACAGTGGACGGAATCGTGTCGGAAACCATTCGGACCTGTGTGGAGGAATTCGGGGCGAACGCGGAGCAGATGCATTTCGCCATCGGTCCGTCCATCGGTCCGTGCTGTTACGAAGTGGATGAACCGGTCATCGGACCGTTGCGATCACGGTATCCGGCATGGCCTGGAGTGCTCCGCCAAACCACAGAAGGGAAAGGGGTTTTAGATCTCAAGCAATTGATCCATCACCAGATTCGTGCCTGTGGAATTCCCGACGATCAGATTGGACGGTTGGACCATTGTACCCACTGTCGGGCCGATCTCTTTTATTCCTATAGACGGGAAGGGCAGGTGATCGGGACGATGTTCAGTGGGATCATGTTGCCTGCCGCTTAAGGAGGACTCCGGTTTGATGAGCTCAGCCGGAGGACCTGAATGAAGGCCGAAAATACTTGATTCCATTCTGAGTGTGGAGCAGCAGCCATGCCTTCACCCGAGCCTGCTTGCAGCCTGGCATGAGTGAGTTCTGAGTCCTGGCGCGGGGTTAACCCCTGTCCGTGACTCAAGCGGGAATCCCGTTTACAATAAAGGCCATATGAGAAATGACCGGTGCTTTCGTTGAAGGATGCGCACGTTTCCCACTCCATTGCCAAGACGATTCAGAGTATTCAGGAGAAGATCCGGCAGGCTGCCCTCCGTAAAGGGCGGGATCCTTCCGGCATTCGTTTGGTGGCGGCGACAAAAACGATTTCCCCCGTCAAGATAGAAGAAGCTTATGCGGCCGGCGTGCGAATCTTCGGGGAGAATCGACTCCAGGAAGCTCAGGAGAAAATACACATTCTTGGGCCACGGGAAGGATTGGCCTGGCACTTCATCGGGCGGATGCAACGCCGGAAGCTCAAAGAGATTGTCGGGAATTTTGCGATGCTGCATTCGGTGGAAAGCCTCGAGCAGGCCCATAGCATCAATGCTGCGGCTGAAAATCGCGGGATCCGGCAAGAGGTGTTACTTGAGGTGAATATTGCCGGGGAACCCAGCAAGGGAGGCTTCACGGTACAGGAGTTGGAAAACGGGATAGAGGAGTTAGACCAGCTCCCTCATGTCTCTATCCAAGGGTTGATGACCCTTCCGCCCTGGAAAGAGAATCCTGAAGAGGTTCGCCCTTATTTTGCAGAGCTCTGTCAGATACGAAACCGGTTGGCTCAACAGTCATGGACTCGTGTACGGATGGCCGAATTATCGATGGGCATGTCCCATGATTACGAGACAGCCATTGAAGAAGGTGCGACCATGGTTCGGATCGGAACCGCCATTTTTGGAGAACGCGGGTAGGGTGACAGGCTCAACATCGCGTGATGAACCGGCAGATTGAAGAGGTGCTCGAATAATTAAGTTCGTATGCTGGTTGATCCCAGGTGGAGATTCGAGAGCCCTAAGAAAAAAATAGAGAGTGGTCAAAAAGGTTCCTTTTGGTAGCCCGCCCAGCCCCGGCGTGAGACACGCCCTTACCCGTGGCAAGGCCGCAGCCACTTGGGCGGGCAGAGCATACGAAGGAGTATGTGAGCACGGCCAAGGGGCGAGAACGCCGCTGGCGGCCCCTTCGGCCAGACTCAGGGCAGCTTTTTCAACACTCCCTAGAGGAAAAGGAGGATCATGTTTATTGCGGGCAACCTGTTACAAGCGATTGCGACCATCCTGGATACGATCTTATGGATATATATGTGGGTTATTATCATTCGGGCTCTGATTTCCTGGGTGAATCCGGATCCCTGGAATCCCATTGTCCAGTTTTTAGAGAGAGTGACGGAGCCGGTCCTCTATCAAATACGGCGCCGGATAGGCATGGGAGGGATGGGATTTGATTTTTCCCCGATCATTGCTATCCTGATTATTGTGTTTTTACAAATTGCGGTGGTGGGATCCTTGAAGGACCTGGCTCTCAGAATGCACTAGCCGGTGCGGGGAAAGGAAACGTGATGAAAATTACGCCGTTGGATATTCAGCATAAAGCTTTCGACACGCAGTGGCGGGGCTATAACAAGCCACAGGTGGATCAATTTTTGGAAGAAATCGCCGAGTCGGTTGAAGAACTCACCAAAGAACATTTGATCTTGAAAGAGAAACTCTCCGGACGAGAAGAGGAATTGAGTCAACTGAAACGAGCGGAATCGACCTTGACCAGCACGCTCATTTCGACCCAATCCTTTGTCGATCAACTCAAGCGTGGGGCCCAACGGGATGCCGATCTTGTGGTGAAAGAAGCGGAATTGAAAGCCGAAGAAATCCTGGGACAAAGTCGGGCCGAACTGGTCGAGATGCGGCGGATGATCTCAGCGCTCAAGCAGCAGCGAGCGCTGGTGTTGGACCGCTTGCGATTGACCCTGAGTTCCTTCCATCGTCTGGTTGAGATCGAAGAGCAACCGGAAGCGGTGTACGAAGGGAGTGGCGAACCTGATATGAGTTCCGACGCAGCCTCGCACCGGGAAGCGGGATAGGCTGTTCGTCCCTCTCATCAATTTGTGGATCAGACCGATTCCATTGCGCGTATTCTCCTTGAAGGGATTCAGGAGCAGGTCTTTCCTGGCGCGGTCTTGTTCGTCCGTCACCAGGGTCGTGTGTGTGTTCATCAGGCTGTCGGCCTCACCTCCGGTCTTCCAGATTCCCATTCCGTACAACCTCACACAGTCTACGACCTGGCTTCCCTCACGAAACCCCTTGCCACTGCATCGGCCATTCTGCTCCTCGTGCAGGACGGACTTCTGGATCTCGCAACGCCCCTCGACGCGCTCTTAGAGGAAACCAAAGGATTTCCATTAGGGCAGGTTGTTCTGCGGGATGTCCTCTGTCATCAAAGCGGACTGCCAGCCTGGCGCCCGTTTTACCAGTCTTTTCCCCCTTCTCTTCCCTCAGACGCTCCATCTCGCCAGAAACGGGTTACGGCATTTCTGGATTTGATCCTCAAGGAGCCGGTAGAAGCGTTGTCACCACCCCAAAGTGTTTACAGTGATTTGGGCTATATGGTGCTCGGGTTTGTCGTGGAACGGAACACAAATCAATCATTAGCTGATTTTTGTCAGAGTCGACTCTTCGGCCGCTTACACGCGAGCCCTCTTGGCTATCGAGGACAGCATATCAATGAGAAAATGGGCTTACAGGAAGAGTGTGCCCCAACCGAACAGGATCCGTGGCGCGGGCGTCTTCTGCGGGGTGAGGTCCATGATGAAAATGCCTTTGCGCTGGGAGGCATTGCCGGACATGCCGGACTCTTTGGAACAGCCGAAGCGGTCGGACAGGTCACCCAAGCCTGGCTGGCGGGATATCAAGGAAAAGCAGGAGTATTCGATTCTCAACTGGTCAAACGGTTTGTGGCCGCACAGCCTGGAACCAGTTGGGCGTTAGGGTGGGATACGCCCTCTCAACCCTCTTCCTCCGGCCAGTGGTTTTCCCCTGAATCGTTCGGGCATCTGGGGTTTACCGGAACGAGTATCTGGATAGATCCCATTCGAGAGTTAGAAGTCATTTTTCTTTCCAATCGAGTCCATCCCAGCCGGGACAATCAAGCCATTAAAGCCTTCCGTCCAAAACTACATGATGTGATCATTCAGGAATTGGGGGTAATGATCTCGCCTGAAACTGATGGTCCATGTTGTTCGGACTACAGCAACTCCAGTTTGGCAAGTCGATGAAAAATCTGAAAGTCTTGGTCCCGGGTTATCAGAGGGATGTAATGGTCTATGCAGGTTTGTGCGATCAGCGTGTCAGCCAGTCTGGCCTTGGCGCCCTTCGCGAGGATTTTGGCACGCAGAAGTCCAGCACGCTCCCAAAAGCCGTCTTGAAGCGGCAAGATGGGAATAGCGATAAACGTTTGGCGAAGGGTTGTTGAAAGGTTGGGGGCGCTCAATAACTCCGTGAGAGTGACCGGAGAAAAGACCGCGACCTGATCCAGAAGGGCATGATCGATCACCGTGACGTCCTGGCCTTCTGCTCCTTCCAAATAGGCAATCATGGAGCTGGTATCGATACAGATCATCGGTCTTGTCTGAGGGATTCCAAGTCGAGCTGAAGTTTGACCTTACCCTTGAGGGTACGAAGATTTCGATAGGCCCCACCGGCGGCTACCAGCTCCAATCCGCGTCGAATGGTTGGAGTGATACCTTCCCCCGTGGCCTGGGTTGCTCGAGTCAGAAGATCGTCCGGAACTTGCAAGGTCAGTTTTTTGAGTTTTGTCCGCATGGGTTCTCCTGGGTGAGAAGAATTCGAATAAAGCACCTAGAATATACCATCCTTTATGCCATATCTCCATATGGTGTTTGGCGAGGATCCCAGAGGTCTAGAGGAATCCAGCTTTTTCACCGTGAGTCGGAAGACCTCCAAATATTTTCTGACCTGTTCGAGCACAAAATTCAACTCACTGGAATAATTGGCATGGGCGAGCATTGCCGGGTTTCGGCCCGGCAGCCGAGCCACTTTTGTTTCGGCAAAAGTAGCCAAAACCAATGACGCCCTGCCTGGCCACATCGGATAGGGCGAACGCGGGTCTTCGGAGGGCGGCCCAACTCGCAGGGCTCAAACAAGGCCCGCCAGGGGATGAGAGCGTCCGCCCTTGGCCAGTCAGCAGGCGTCAGGGAAAAAGAAGTGGAGAGACGCCGGAGATTGGGAAATTCGCTCTCGTTTTTCAGAGAGATGGCTGGCCAAAGGTGATTGACTGGTTACCCATTTCATTCGAACTTGATTGTCATGAGTAAATCTCCCGGTAGCTCCTCACCTCGAAGTGCTCTTTCATTGAGCGTTTGAATGTCAGATGGAGGTTCCTTACACGAACCATTCTTCCACAAGCGTTTCGCAATGGGTGACCCGACTGCGGCGACCACACTGTCGAAAACAAAATAGTTGCGAACTTCGGTATTGGCTTCCATGACGGCCTTAAGGCCCTCTGCAATGACAGCCACGGAATCGCCGAAGGTGTGCTGGTTGTCAGGCTCATATCCGCAGTGTTGCGCCACAAAGAGCCAGTCATGGACAATGTATGCAGGTGCATACCCCCAAGGGGAATAGCCTTCAATACCCCACAAGAATCGGGGGATCGAGCCGCCGTCTGTGTACATAGGGCCCGGTCGGATGGACTGACCGTTTGTCCGGATCAGCATAAAGGGATTGTCTTTGTTAGGGAGAAACAAAAAGTAGTCATTCTTGACCCATCGAACATCAAGAGCACCAGTAAACTTACTCTCTTGAGTCTCGCGGTATGTTTGACTGGCACAGCCAGAGATAGCGATTACGATGAGAAATAGGATTCCTAAACGCATGCGAATCTCCTTGGCAAACTGTTGTGCGGCCTAACTAATGTTTAGGGGGATTACCATAAAATCCGGATAATTGATTTCCTGTTCGTAAAACACATCACGGCATTTTATCCGGATCGACTAACACCCCTTCTTTAAATGGGTTGCCTGTCCTGCGGACAAAGTACCATCCTAGTCACTCTGGACACCAAACCCCTTGCGAATCCTCTGGAATAACCGCGGGGAGAATTTTAGCCAACTGAAGAACGATGTCAAATGTTTGGACCTCGTTGACTGGTCCTTTAATATTTTCCGATGGGTTTGAGCACAAACTACTACAAATTGGAAGGATTGGCATGTACGAGCGGTGCCGGGTTTCGGCCCATAGGTGTTAAGCTAAGCATCTGCTTTTTCCCCTGTGAAGTTTAGGATCGAAGCCGGCTTCGAGCATTTCCAGCGTGGTCATCCGTGAGCGTTGTCGATGCTTGCGACAGTACCTGAGCAGTGTCTTGAGTTCCTGGGACAGATACCCCATGGCTTGAGCCTCCGACCTCATCATGAATTGCGCGAGCAGGAACGCACGTTCCTGGAGCCGTTTGTATAACTTCGCCAGACTGATCTCTTGGCGTGAGGTATTCCACAGCGCGGTGTTGGCGACGGCATGCAGGCGCTGCACCCACACCGCGGCAATCAATTTGCCGTAGAGCTCACATCGTAAGCGATGGGCATTGCCGGTAGCCGACTGATGCACACGAAGAATGGATTTAAATTGTTTGAACAGCAACTCGATCTGCCAGCGGAGCGTATACAAGGCCCGCACCATGTCCAGGGGCAACCAGGGCTCCGGCACATTGGTGATCAAGAGCGTCCAGTCGCACAAAGCCAAATGCCGGTGACTGCCAGTCCGGCCTTGTCGGCGGGCGTGGGCCTTAAACCGTCGGCGTCGGGCATTGGCCACCTGAGCGTTCACGCGCAGGCACACCAGCCGACAAGCGCGTGTTTGATTCGGGCCCTGCCCCATGCGCACCTGTCGTTCATAGATCGGCCCCTGTGATGGCCTCAAGACCTGGCCAAGGTCAATCGGCTCGCTCGTCTGGGCATCGTGCACCGTGGTGTCGAGGAACAAGCGCGTCAGAAAGAAGGCCCCTTTCGCCATGATGGCGTTGAAGGTCGTCAGCTTGAAATAGCCCTGATCGAAGAGCAGCAGGTCGGTCTTGTTGACCAGGGCGGGCAGGTGGTCCGTGTAACGATTATCCGGCACGGTGCCGGCGGTGTCCGCCAGAAAGGTCAGTTCGCCCTGCTTGTAGTCATACGCCGTTTGGAGCTTACAATTGGCGGTGGAGGCGTTGCCTCCCGAGCCGGGGAGGACGGCGCCCAGTTTCTCGCTGACATCCCAACTCGAGCTGTCCACGAGCAGGACGCGGGCAAACGGCTGGAGTAGTTTCGTGCGGATCGGCACCGTCTGCAGTTTGTGCCGGAGCACGGTGTGCAGACAGTGGCGGAGAAAGGCGGCCGCCGAGGCCGTAAAGCGTTGATGTAAGGCTTCGCGACTGATGCGCGAGGAGACCGCCGCCACCATTCCCCCCAACGACGGATGCGGCAGCCCCAGTTGGCCCAGGGTCAGGAGCACGAGAAAGTCATAGGGTGTGAGCCGCCCTTGGCGTTGCTGAAACCCCGTCTGTTTGGCCAGCCGCGTAATCCCGTTTTTTTTAACCCCTGGAATAACCGCGGCAGCACCCTCATGCTGACGCCCCCCGGAAGCCCTGGCTGCGAGCCAGGGCGAGACACGCCTGGACCCAGTCCGTGGTTAACGCCTTGAATCGCTGATAGCGCTTGAGCCGCCGCCGCACCTCGCCCAGGTCCCCCTTCTGGACGAAGAGCGTGGAGCTCTTGCCCGCCACGGTAAAACTGAGCTGATAGTAGGGCCCATGCTTCTTGGGATTGGAGGGGGCTTTGCACCGACAGCCAGGGGTCCCGCACACATTCCACTGTTCGCTCAGGCTCCCCGGTAAGACCGGGCCCAGGGTGGCCAGCTGCCGCTGAATCCGTTGAAGGGTCTGCTCTTCTCGCGTCATAGGTTCCTCCCCTTATTGAAACCGATAGCCTCTAGAATGCTATCGGTAATATAGCACAAAAAAAGCGCTGGGCAAGCGCAGGGACAAGGAACATCTTCGGCTTAGCTTAACACCTATGGGCCGAAACCCGGCATCTATCAAACCCTCGCATCACTCTCAACATTGTTTGTCGGGCATCCATTTTCTCCCACCCCTCATTCCTGCAGCTTCTGCCGGATATCTACCCCCTCCTGTCCTCCTGCACCCACGGTGAAGGAACTAAGCCCCGCGGGTTCAGGAATGAACGCGCGAGTAATCCCCCCCTCCTTTTTAAGGAGTGGCAAAGGGGAGGTAGAAACGCCCTCCCCCCTTCGACATGCCCTCATAGATCCTAGGGAACCCTTCAAGTACAATAGGCTCATCAATCATAGGCATAGGCAGCCGGCAAATCTCTCAAAGGGCTAGGTGGAGAGAATGATGAAGGACATCATAGAAATCAAGTAATTGTCTCGCGAGGAAAAGCTACGCATCATGGAAGCCATTTGGGAGGATTTGTCCAGCGAAGATCAAGCGATGCAATCTCCAGCATGGCATGAAACTACATTGCGGGAAACAGACCAGAGAGTCCAATCAGGCAAGGAGCAGATTCTTGACTGGAAGGAGGCTAAAAAGGAAATTCGGAAACGGTTTGAATGAAGATCAAAATCCTGTCTTCTGCCTTGGAAGACCTATACGCGGGGCGAGAGTTCTATGATAAACAAGGGGAAGGAGTGGGCGAGTATTTTTTTGATGCCTTGTTCGCGGATATTGATTCCTTAGTTCCTATACGCCGGAATCCATCCAAAATTCTTTGGTTATCACCGCTTATTGGCTAAACGATTTCCTTACGCGATTTACTACAAGATGGAAGAACCCAAGACCGTAGTCGTTCAAAGATGCCTAGACCTTCGTCAACATCCAAAAAAGACTCGAGCCTCTTTGGCATAGAGTGACCATTCCCCAAGCCTTTCCTGATTGAGGATTTAAACCATGAAAATAAACTATTATCCAGAGTCAAGCAGCCGTAATCGAGGGAGATAGGGTGCTTGCTCAGCTCCGTAAAAAATACCCACGTAAGGTTAGCGAATATCCCTCCTCCGTCATTCCTCCGCTCTATAGGCATCCATCTTTCTTCCGACATTCCTTACTTCCCCCGTATTGTCATCCGGAGGCCCCGCGAAGGATCTGTGCCCAGCCCAACCCCGCACACCGAAACGCTACGCCACTCCGTCATCTTCGACATTGATCACCGGGCATCCATCTTATTCCCTCATTCTCCCCCCGGTCTTTAGCGAGATCCATCTTCCTTTCCAAATCCCCGCAAACAATCCTCAGAACATCCCCATCCCACCGACAAAACCTCACCAACAAAAATTCTGTACTTTATTCAATGAGTTGGGTACATTCGTCATACAACGGAGGGAAAATCCCAAATCCATCGACCCTCGGCTTTACCCCCATGCCCACACCCGAAGACCAGGCACGCGAAGCTATTGATGCTCTCCTCACCAAAGCAGGGTGGATCATTCAAGATACGAATCAGGTCAACTTATCCGCCGCCCTTGGGGTGGTCATACGGAATTTTCCACTAGCACATGGCCATGGATATGCGGATTACCTGTTCTATCTGGATGGCAAAGCCGCCGGCGTGATTGAAGCCAAGCGAAAAGGGGCCACGCTCACCGGCGTAGAAATTCAGTCGGCCAAATACAGCGGGGGATTTCCTCCATCATTACCCGTCTTACGTTCGCCCGCTCCCCTTCCTCTACCAAAGCACCGGCGTGGAAACCCGCTTCACCAATGAACTCGATCCGGAACCACGCAGCCGCCCTGACCTTCAGCTTCCATAAACCTGAAATGTTGGCCAAATGGTTGGAGGAAGCCCGATTAGAGGAAGCGCAACCAATCCCCACGGATAAGGCCGCTCTGAAAGGTGAAACCTACAAAGCCTTCCCCACACTCCGCAAACGCCTTCAACAGTTGCCACCCCTCAGGGAAGAAGGCCTCTGGCCCGCGCAAAAGATCGCAATCAAAAATCTGGAACATTCGCTGGCCCAAGACCGCCCCCGCGCCCTCATTCAAATGGCCACCGGCAGCGGCAAAACCTTCACCGCCATCACGGCCATCTACCGCCTCATCAAATTCGCCGGAGCCCGGCGCGTCTTATTCCTGGTGGATCGCGGCAATCTGGGCGACCAAACCCTCAAAGAATTCCAGCAGTATGTCTCCCCGTACAACAACTTCAAATTCACCGAAGAATTCATCGTCCAGCGCCTCAGCAGCAACACGCTCGACACCACCGCGCGGGTCTGCATCAGCACCATCCAGCGCATGTTCTCCATGCTCAAAGGCAAAGAACTCGCCGAGGAAGACGATGAAGTCTCGGCCGCAGGCCTCGAATCGCTGTTCAAACAACCCGAACCCATCGAATACAACCCGGCCATCCCCATCGAAACCTTCGATATCATCATCACCGACGAATGCCACCGCTCCATCTACAACCTCTGGGCACAAGTGCTGGAATACTTCGACGCCTATCTCATCGGCCTCACCGCCACGCCCAGCAAACAAACCTTTGGCTTCTTCCACCAAAACCTGGTCATGGAATATCCCCACGAGCAGGCCGTGGCCGACGGCGTCAACGTCAACTACGACGTCTATCGCATCCGCACCGCCATCTCCGAAGCCGGCTCAACAGTCGACGCGGGGTTCTATGTGGAAAAGCGCGACCGCGAGACCCGGAAAACCCGCTGGGAGCAATTAGACGACGACTTCGCCTACGACCCCAACCAGCTCGACCGCGACGTCGTCGCCCCGGACCAAATCCGCACCATCGTCAAAACCTTCCGGGACAAACTCTTCACCGACATCTTTCCCGGCCGCACCGAAGTCCCCAAGACCCTCGTGTTCGCCAAAGACGATGCCCACGCGGAAACGATCGTCGAAATCCTGCGGGAAGAATTCGCCAAGGGCAACGACTTCGCCCAAAAAATCACTTACCGCACCACCGGGGCCAATCCCAAGGACCTCATCAAGTCGTTCCGCAACAGCTACCACCCGCGCATCGCCGTCACCGTGGATATGATCGCCACCGGCACCGACATTAAACCGGTGGAAATCGTCGTCTTCATGCGCGCCGTCAAATCCCGCTCCTTCTTCGAACAAATGAAAGGCCGCGGCGTGCGCGTCATCGAGCCGGACGACCTCAAAGCCGTCACCCCGGATGCCACCACCAAAGACCACTTCGTCATCGTGGATGCGGTCGGGGTCTGCGAACAGGATAAGACCGACGCCCGGCCCATGGAGAAAAAGCCCAGCGTCTCGTTTGAAAAACTGCTGCAAGCGGTCGCCCTGGGCAACACCGAAGAAGACGTCCTCACCACCATCGCAGGCCGCCTCGCCCGCATGGAACACCGCCTGTCCGCTACAGACGAACAACAAATCATCCAAGCCAGCGGCGGCCTCACCCTCAAAGACCTGAGCCACCGCCTTCTCGATGCCGTCAATCCCGATCTGAATACTCCCTCGCCACCTGGAGGGAGAGGGCTGGGGTGAGGGGGAAAGCCCCCAACTGGCTAAGACAACTCGCATCCAAGACGCCGTCAAACCCTTTCACGATCCCAAACTGCGCGAACTCCTGGTCACCATCAAAAAGAACAACGAAATCACCATCGACCACGTCAGCCAGGATCAAATCATCGAAGCCGGGTTCAGTGCCGAAGCCCTGGACCGAGCCAAAGGCATCGTCCACTCCTTCGAACAATTCATCCAAGACCACAAAGACGAAATCACCGCCCTTCAGGTGCTCTACAGCAAACCCTACAAAGCCCGGCTGACGTTCGATCACATCAAAGAACTGGCCCAAGCCATCGAAAAGCCGCCCTATCTCTGGAACGAATCCCAACTCTGGCAAGCCTATGCTGCCCTGGAAAAATCCAAAGTCAAAGGAGCCAGTGCCAAACGCATCCTCACGGATTTCGTTTCCCTTGTCCGCTTCGCCATGCACCAGGACAATGAACTGGTCCCCTTCCCCGAGAAGGTCCAGGTCAATTTCAAAGCCTGGCTGGCCCAGCAAGAAGACAGCAGGAAAGAACATTCACAGCTGAACAACGCCATTGGCTGGAAATGATCCGCGACCACATCGCCGCCAATCTGAGCATCGACACGAGAAGATTTCGACTATGCGCCGTTTGCACAAGAAGGCGGATTAGGGAAAGTGCATCAGTTGTTTGGAGATAAGCTGAACAAGATCATTGAAGAATTGAATGGGACGTTAGCGGCATGAAGCAACAGTAACCAGACGATTACGTTCACCAAAAAGGAACAGCCTGATTGACGGCTTTAGCTTCCATTGCCGAGTTGGGTGGCAATTGGGCGAACTGTAAACGACCAGGCGGAAACAGCGAAGAATGGATTTTTGGATATCCATTGGGTGAAATCTCAGGAGCGTTCATAGACGGGCCGGTCCCGGTATTGCTGAAGAACAAAGAATCCGAGGGAACTACTGAGGAGGTGCGAGCGCCATCTCGCCCGGCAACTTGTAAAGAGTTGAGCTTATTGCTGTCTTTTCACTGCGCAGACATATTGTCGAGAAAATTGGCTCATTCGTAAAACCGGATATACTGCACTCACCAAGCTAGCCTGAGCCATGATTTCCTGCGGACCTATCTGAAGTCACGTTAAATGATCAATTTTAGTAAGTCTGTTTATTACTATTTTCAAGTCGGACCTGTTTTTGCAAAGCCGTTAGGTAGAATCCAAGCAACGTCATCAACCGGCGATTCGACGTAACGAATCACAGATTGCCACTTCCGCTCCGCCATTAGAAGAACAAAAACGCATCGTCGCGGAGATCGAAAAACAATTTTCCCGCCTCGACGAAGCAGTCGCCAACCTCAAGCGCGTCAAGGCCAACCTCAAACGCTACAACGCCGCCGTCCTCAAAGCCGCCGTCGAAGGTGCACTCTTTCCGATTGAGAACCGACGAACTATGAAGATAGGCGAAGTTGCCGGTCTCGTCACTAAGGGCTCATCCCCAAATTGGCAAGGGTTTCCATACATAGATACCGGTGTTGTGTTTGTGCGGAGCCAGAATGTTGGTTGGGGCAATCTCGACCTAACTGATGTCGCGCACCTTCCACTGACCTTTAATGAGAAAGAACGGAAGTCGGTACTGAGAACTGGGGATGTTCTTCTTGAACATTGTGGGTGCGTCTATTCGGCAGAGCCGCCGTCGCGAACTTCCGATATTCAAGGAGGCAACGTCAATCAAGCAGTCGCCGTGATTCGCCTGGATGGAACACATGCTTCCCAAATACCTGATGCTGAATCTTCTTTCGCCTGGGACACAAGCAGCCATTCACGCTGAAAAGGTTGATGTCGCAAGAGCAAATCTTAGCTTGGGAGACATCAAAGATTTCTCCGTCATCGCCCCTTCCCTTGCTGAACAAGAACAAATCGTCGCCGAAGTCGAGCG
>CAWAXJ010000007.1:0-36692 GCA_963785905.1 uncultured Nitrospirales bacterium | reverse complement strand
GCGGTGCCGACCCATCCGCCACGTTCGCCCGATGGATGGCGATGGAGCCGTGGGGCCTTCCGCAGGTTGCGAGCCGCTTGGCGCACCAGTAATCCAATGCCGTGATCCCGGCGACGGTCTCGAACGCCGACGGCGAGGTTCTCTTTCTTGGGATTGTCCTTGCGTGAACCCCGAGCCGAGGGCGGCCAAGTCCGGGCGCAGCCCCAGCAACTCTCGCCCAGGTCCCGGCCTTCGGGTTCTCCATGGCGAGGATGGCGACGCCCGTCGCAGCCTCGCGCACGCCGAAAACACGGAACAGCCAACCCTTGTCCTCCATGCCTAGAGCACGACCGAGTATGCCGGCCCGCCACGACCTCGACGAGGCCGAGGCCGATGCTGAACCAGCCCAGGCCCCCCAGCCCCCATCTCGTTCATGATTCGCTCCTCGTTTGCTTTACGGAATGTCTCGCTGTTCTCCAGATGATGGGAATTGGGCTCAGCGGACCAACCGCACCGGCCCAGCATCGATCGGGACTCGGAGAAGGACATAGGGCTCTTGGCGGAAATCCTTACCCGCGTTATGGTTGGCCTGACGATGGAGCTGGTTGACCGTGAGATAGAGGTGGCCGTCGGCCGCCACCGAGAGCGTGTCCGGCCACAAGATTCGAGGGTCGTGAACCAGCGTCTCGAACGATCCATCGGGCAGGCGGCGCAGGACGGCGTTTTGCTCGTAGCTCGTGGCGTAGATCCGCCCCATGTCGTCTGATTCCAGCCCATCGAGGGCGCCCTTCTTCGCCATGGTCAACGACGGTCGCCGCGACTTGGTCATCGTCTAAGAGACCTTAAATCTACTCCCCGATTCCGGGCTTGAATCAGTGGTCACATCCGACAAGCGAAACCGAACCCGGTCAGGAATGCCTGGTTTTCAAGCCCTAACGATGGAATGCCACGAAGTTTTGAACAGAGCAACCGACGTTTAATAACTTCAAGCTGGGGGTAGAGTCGATCGCGGGGGTCAACCACGACGCTCTGAACGGAAATCAGGTGTTCGGCGTCTACGGACGCATCGGAGTAGGCGACGGCCTTGCCTTGCTTGACCTCGGCGGCGGTGAAGTCAACCTTGCCGCCCCATTTCGGGAAGTTGACAGAAGATTCTCCCCGGTGGACCATCACCCCGGTGGGCATCGCCCCCATCGAATGTTGCGACGGTCTCGAACTGGCCAGCGGGGTGGCCCTTGGCCAGGTCGTCCACCCGGGCCGATGTTCGGGCGGGACCGCCATGGCGATCACGTACGCGAGCCCCGCGAGACGGGCCGACGTCATCCTGGGTCTCCTCTCGATTGCACTGTTGCATGCAAGGCCCTTGCCCTCCGACGGAGAGCCTGGGAGGCCAGCACGCAAATGGTGAGCCCAGTCCCTCGTCTGCGCCTGTCCCCGCCCAGTCACAATCGCAATTCCCGATGACTGCCTCATGCAGCTGCCAACGCCCGCACGACGGACGTGGATCCGATAGATCCTGCACGGAATTCATTTACCGTCCGGAACGCCATTTGCTGATTCTATTGGCCGCGAATGCTCCAGATTGTGATTCCTCGAATAAACGGCATCTGGGGACAACTCCCATGAAACTCGAATCCTTGCGCGACCTCCTGGTCGAGCAGCTCCAGGATCTCTACGACGCCGAGCACCGGATCACCAAGGCCCTGCCCAAGATGGCGAAGGCCGCGACCTCGCCCGAGCTGAAGGCCGCCTTCGAGAAGCACCTGGCGGAGACCGAAGGCCAGGTGACGCGGCTGGAGCAGGTCTTCGAGTGGCTCGGCGAGAAGGCCAAGAAGAAGACCTGCCAGGCGATCAAGGGCCTGATCGAGGAGGGCGAGGAGACGATCAAGGAGGACGCCGAGCCCGAGGTGAAGGACGCGGCCCTGATCGCCGCCGCCCAGCGGGTCGAGCACTACGAGATGGCCGGCTACGGGACGGTCCGCACCTACGCCAAGCTGCTGAAGGAGAAGGCGGTCCTCAAACTCCTGAAGGAGACGATGGCCGAGGAGGTGGCGACCGACAAGGCCCTGAGCGAGCTGGCCGAGAGCACGATCAACCTCCAGGCCGTGTGAACATCGAGAGGGCGACCGGCGATGCCCCGCGAGCCGAAGACCTGCACGGCAACGCCCCGGACAAGGCCGACGTGGCCCTGCTGCTGATCGACGTGATCAACGACCTGGAGTTCCCCGAGGGCGACCAGCTCCTGCGGCACGCCCTGCCGATGGCCGAGCGGATCGCCGCGCTGAAGCGGCGGGCCAAGGCAGGCGGGCATCCCGGTCGATCTACGTCAACGACAACTTCGGCCGCTGGCGGTCGGACTTCAACGCCCAGGTCGAGCACTGCCTGCGACGACGGCGTGCGCGGCCAGCCCGATCGTCGAGCTGCTGCGGCCCGAGGAGGACGACTACTTCGTGCTCAAGCCCAAGCACTCCGGCTTCTTCTCCACGACGCTCGACATCCTGCTCGACTACCTGCGGGTGCGAGACGCGTGATCCTGACCGGCATCGCCGGCGAACATCTGCGTGCTGTTCACGGCCAACGACGCCTACATGCGCGACTTCCACCTGGTCGTGCCCGCGCGACTGCGTGGCCTCGAACACCGAGGAGGAGAACCGCTACGCCCTGGAGCAGATGGGTATGTGGTTTTTACCCGAATGTTCTGCACCGTCCCTTTAATGGTGGCCTTCATGCCTGGGAGGAGATTCCCGATGGACAACACCTCCAACCGGTTTTCGTATCGCCAGGGCAAAAACCAAAAGGCATCCTCTAATGTGAGCACGCCCAACTTCTCCAACAAGCGAGCTCTCCGAGGCCCTACCCCTTTGGCAAATTGAATGGGGATCTCAGAGAGAGATGGTTGAATCGGCATGATGATTAAAGCAAAGATCTGCTAAACCAGGATTGGAAGACTTACACGTCATTAAAAGAGGAAAAAGCGATTTCTTAAAACGGCCCGGACTTGAGTGAAAGATTTCATTAAAATTATCCGGTGTAAATTGTCATATGGTGCTATGAATAAGGACCTTTAAATGAAAATCTGGTTGGCATCAACAGAAATTTTTTGATTTTCGGGGACTTGTGTGTACAATATCACCTGTGGTAACAAACAGAAACCAATCGTAGAAATGGTCATTTCAAATATCCAGGGAGCAGACTATGGCTTTTTCATGTGACGTGTGCGGAAAAAACCGCTTAGTTGGAAACAATGTCAGTCACGCCAATAATCGGACGAAACGGGTCTTTCGCCCAAATCTCCGCACAGTTCGCGCTCTCGTAAAAGGCGCAGCCCGAAGAATTAAAGTCTGTACCCGGTGCTTGCGGTCGGGATTGGTACAAAAAGCGGTCTAATCGGCCCTCAATGCCGTTCATGCTAGATGAACGGCATATTCAAGTTGGTCTTCTTATCGCGTTCAAGCGTATCCTCCAGCTCTACTGCCATCATTTCTTCCTTCATGACCAGATAAAATCTCTTCTGATTTTTGGATTCGACTCAGGATGTCGGGTTCCGTCGTATCTGGTCAAACGACAAGAGGCCCTTCTGATAAAGGATATTCCTCCTTGTTAAACGTGGGGCAGGCCATTCCACCTTCATCCTCCTCGTCGCGCAAGACATTTGCAGCCTCTTGTTGCCATTGCATTAACCGGCATCCTCCATCCTGTCAGCTTCCCGCCTTTTGATCTCGGATGGCTGGCCTGGGTCGTGCTCGTCCCTCTTCAGATTATTCTGCATGACCTCCCTCCCAAACGAGCCTTGTGGTATGGCTGGCTGGCTGGAACGATCGCGTTTGCCGGCACCGTGACATGGGTCATCACGGCGATGCATCAATTCGGTCAGGTGCCGATTCGTGGTGAGTACCTTATTAATGCTCCTTTTGGCGACGTATCTTGGCTTGTATATGGGCCTCTATGCCTGGGGATATGCCACGTTTCAACAAAAACATCCCAACCTCCTGTGGCTGGGAGCACCCGCCTTGTGGGTCACCTTGGAATTTTTGCGAACCTATGCCTTAACCGGATTCCCCTGGGCTCTCCTGGGGTATTCCCAGTACCAATGGCTTTCTGTAATTCAATTTGCCGACGTGACAGGAGTCTATGGCGTGTCATTTTTGATCGTCATGGGCAATGTCGCGATCACCTCTCTCCTGTTATGGATCTATAGAAAAACACGAGGCTTAGCTATCCCTAGACCCTGGGAGTCCACTGCAAGTTTTGTCTGCGCTCTGAGTCTCGTCCTTGTCTATGGCACCTGGAGGGTCCACCAACAAGCCGACCTCGACGCCTCGGCACACTCTCTGTCGATTGGATTGGTCCAGGCCAATATTGACCAAGCCGTCAAATGGGACGAGGCCTATCGGGATGCAACGTTTCAACGGTACGCCACACTCAGCCGACAGGCCGGGAAAAATACCGATCTGCTCATCTGGCCGGAAGCCGCCACCCCGTTTCTCTTCGAACAAGAACCGGCCTATCAGGGCAGGATCCTCGAAATTGTGAAAGACACGCACAGTCCGTTGCTATTCGGAAGTCCTACTCTTCGATTTCAACCAGACGGTCGTCCCTATTTATACAACAGCGCTTTTATCCTGACACCTGAAGGAAGGGTCTCAGGCCGGTATGACAAGCGGCACTTAGTGCCTTTTGGGGAATACATTCCATTACGATCGATTCTCTTTTTCTTGGATAAGTTGGTGGTCGGCATCGGCGATTTTCACTCCGGCCAGGGACCCATGACCTTACAAATCCCGACGCCCTCCAGGAACACCGGTCCGAAATTCGGTGTGGCCATTTGTTTCGAAGTGATTTTCCCTGATCTGGTTCGCCGGATGTCCAAGGAGGCCAATTTCCTTGTCACGATCACCAATGATGCATGGTTTGGCGACTCTGCCGCCCCCTATCAACATTTCGGCATGGTCGTCTTTCGTGCCGTGGAAAACCATCTGGCTTTTGCCAGAGCCGCCAACACAGGCATTTCCGGCCTTATTGCCCCGGACGGACGCATTCTTACTCAGACATCAATTTTCTCAGAACAAGCAGTGACGGGATCACTTCCCCTCCGTTCCTCGTCACCCACCTTATACACCGAATTTGGGGATGTCTTTAGTTGGGGTTGTGTTATAATAGCCGGAGTTTTGTTCATTTGGTGTTGGTTCGCCACACCTTTTTCCACACGCAACTCACGACCTTCACCGAGATCGCCACGAGAGGAGTCCTGACCATGTTCGAAGATATCCGCATCCGAATGGAAAAAATCAACGGCTATATTCTGGAATTCCGGAGGTATCTTTGACGTTCCTCGGTTAACATCTGAACTGGAAGAACTCGAACGGGAAACCTCCCAACCTGACTTTTGGAACAATCCCCGTCAGGCCGCCAAAGCCGGACGACGTCAATCCGAGATCGAACGCCAACTCTCCCGCCTTCATCAACTCGACCAGCAACGGGATGACCTTCTTGCCATTCTTGATCTTATTGGCCAACAGGGCGATCCGGAACTAGAAGCTGAGTGGAGCAAGGGCATCAAAGACATTGAGGCCACGCTGGAAGCCTGGCGGTTGGAGCAACTGTTATCGGACGAGCATGACCAGAATAACGCCATTCTCAGTATTAATCCCGGTGCAGGCGGAACCGAATCGCAGGACTGGGCACAGATGCTCATGCGAATGTATGTTCGATGGGCACAGGAACGCGGATACAAAGTGGAAACCATCGATCTGCAACCTGGCGATGAAGCGGGCATCAAAAGCGTGACCTTGGGCATTACCGGTCCATCGGCATATGGATATTTGCGATCAGAGGCTGGCGTCCACCGGCTGGTTCGCATCTCCCCCTTTGACGCCAACAAGCGTCGACATACCTCATTCGCCGCAGTAGGGGTCTATCCGGAATTGGACGACGATATTGAAATTGTGATTGAGGATAAGGATCTGAAAGTCGATACCTTCCGCGCGGGTGGCGCGGGAGGGCAAAATGTGAATAAGGTTGAAACCGCTATTCGCATGACCCATCTTCCCACGGGAATCGTGGTGCAATGTCAGAATGAACGGTCGCAATTGCAAAACCGGGAGGGAGCCATGCGGGTGTTAAAAGCCAAACTCTATGAATTGGAACAGCAAAAGAAGGACGCTGAACTTCAAAATATTATCGGGGAAAAGAAAGATATCGCCTGGGGCAGTCAAATTCGCTCGTACGTGTTCCAACCCTATCAAATGGTCAAGGATCACCGGACCAACCATGAATCAGGTAATGTCGCCGCTGTCATGGATGGAGCGCTCGACCCGTTTATTGAAGCGTACTTGACCATGAAGGCCACGAAAGCCTCACACATGCCGGCCACATAACGTGAATCATATTCCTAACACTCTGCGTTCATGATCGATCACCCACGCATTCGTTTTCCAAGCGCCGGTCATGGACAATCGAGTCATTCACCTTCATGAATCATTGAGCAATGTGAGTTATGGATGAATTAAACGAACAACAACAACAACGGCTGGAAAAACTCCAGGCACTTCAGGATGGAGGCCTCCGCCCCTTTGGCACGCGTTTCCCCACCACGCACACGACTTGAGACCATTCTTCAATCGTATACGGGCTCGACAAAAGAGGAGCTAGAAGGCACCACGATTTCATGCACGGTGGCCGGACGAATTGTGGCCATGCGCCGGTTTGGCAAAGCCGCCTTCGCGGCCTTACAGGAGGAAGGCCATCGTCTCCAGGTCTATCTCAAGAAAGATCTGCTTGGAGATCAGTCCTACGAATTTCCCAGTCGTTTGATTTAGGGGATTGGATCGGGGTCGAAGGCCAGTTATTTCGCACCAAAACCGACGAACTCACGGTAGAAGTCCACACCTCACCTTTCTCACGAAAGGGCTACGGCCTCTTCCGGAAAAATGGCACGGGCTCACCGACATCGAAACCCGATATCGGCAACGCTATGTGGATTTGATTGCCAATCCTTCTGTGCTCAAGTGTTCCGCATGCGCAGTCGAATCATTAATACCATCCGTTCGTTCCTCACGGAACGGGAATACCTCGAGGTGGAAACGCCGATGATGCATAGCATCCCTGGAGGAGCCACCGCTCGACCGTTTCGTGACCCATCACAATACCCTCGACGTGGATTTATATTTGCGTGTTGCACCCGAGTTATATCTCAAGCGCCTCATTGTCGGTGGATTCCGGCGAGTCTTTGAAATCAACCGCAATTTCCGCAATGAAGGCATTTCCACCATTCACAATCCGGAATTTACCATGTTGGAATTTTATCAGGCCTATGCCGACTACCATGATCTGATGGATCTGACCGAACAGTTATTTCATACCTTAAGTCTGGAAGTATGCGGAGGCACAACGGTGGATTACCAGGGCCAAAGCATTTCCCTGGCTCCCCCCTGGCGCCGACTACCCTATTTCGACTCGATCGTGGAGGTCAACCAGTTGGATCGCTGAGAGTCTTATCCGATCACAAGAAAGCCGTGGACGCGGCGAAACGTTTAGGTGTTGACATGGCTCCGCAAGCCAGCCATGTCGATATTCTCGTCAATCTGTTTGAAGCCACTGTCGAGCCGACATTGATTCAACCAACCTTCATTACCGATTTCCCTATCGAAATTTCCCCGTTGGCCAGGAAAAAAGAATCCAACCCGGCCCTGACAGACCGGTTTGAACTCTTTATCGGTGGCACGGGAATTAGCGAATGGATTTTCGGAGTTAAACGATCCGTTGGACCAGCGACAACGCTTTGAGGCTCAGGTTGCCTTGCGGGATGCGGGAGACGATGAAGCCCATTATCTGGATGAGGACTTTATTCGAGCCCTCGAATATGGCATGCCCCCCACGGCTGGAGAAGGCATTGGCATTGATCGCCTCGTCATGCTGCTCACCAACCAGGCCTCGATCCGCGATGTCATTCTCTTTCCTCAACTTCGACCGGACCGGCCTTCGTGACCCTCCCGTATGAGATGTTAGTCGGGCTGCGGTATCTTCGGGCCAAGCGTCGGCAACGAACGATCTCGCTGAACACGTTTATCTCCATCACCGGAATCACGCTTGGTGTCGCAGCGCTCATTGGCACGCTGGGCATCATGACCGGCTTCAAGGAGGATCTGCAGACAAAAATTCTTGGCACGACTGCGCATGTGATCGTGCAGGAGCGCGGGACCAATGACATGAAGGGGTATGCGGACCTCGTACAACAGATTGAAGCGCTCCCCGATGTCGTAGCTGCTGCGCCGTTTATATTCAAACAAGTGCTGGTCACCTCAAAAACGGCCGTGCAAGGTATAATCCTCCGCGGGATTCAACCCTCGCAGGAAACGCAAGTGACCGATTTGCAAACGAACATGAAATTCGGGGATTTGGCCGATCTGACTGCCATCCTCTCAATCACACCGACACCTCCTCATTCCGGTCAGGACGACCCAACCCCTTCCGCCTCCTCCAATCCGCCCGGGAATCATTTTGGGAAAAGAATTGGCCTTCCGGCTGGGCGTGTTTATCGGGGATACCATCAACGTGGTCTCACCTGTCGGCCCAATGACCTCACTGACCATGACACCGAAAATTCGACCCTATACCGTCGTTGGGGTGTTCGAATCGGGAATGTTCGAATATGATTCCTCGTTATCCTATATCAGCCTGGAAGAAGCCCAAAAATTCTTTAATCTCGGTGAGACCGTCACGGGCATTCAAGTCAAGGTCAAGGATGTATTTTTGGCGCAGGAAATTGCCCATCGCCTGGAAGCCACACTCGGCACCACCTTTATGGCCCGCGATTGGATGCAATTAAATCGAAATTTGTTTTCTGCGTTGAAATTCGAAAAAACCATGATGTTTCTTTTACTGGTCCTCATTACCCTGGTGGCGTCGTTCAATATTGTGGGAACCCTCACGATGATCGTCAACGAAAAACAACGCGAAATCGCCATACTCAAAGCTATGGGGGCCACCCCAGGAGCTATCATGCGGATTTTCATGTTGAACGGGCTGGTGATCGGAATCGTGGGAACGGGAATCGGCGTCCCTCTTGGCTATACCTTTCTCTGGCTCATTCAAAACTATTGGACCTTTGACGCGTCCGTATATTACATATCCCGCATTCCCGTTCATATTCTGCCATTGGATGTCCTGTTGGTGGCCACTTCGGCAGTTCTGATCAGTTTCGCCGCCACGTTCTACCCATCGTGGCAGGCTGCTAAATTAGATCCTGTCAGCGCTCTTCGTTATGAATAACCCGATGGCCTCAGACTCCACCACCCCGGTACCCTTGGTCTCCGTCGAAAATCTTTGTCGCTCATTTCAGATGGGCAAACAAACGGTGAATGTCCTCAACGGCATTAACATGAGCTTTACAACGGAAGGAAATGGTTTCGATTGTGGGCGCTTCGGGCGCAGGGAAAAGTACCTTGCTGCACATTATGGGAACCTTGGATCGCCCGACCAGCGGACAAATGCTGTTTGAAGGAAAGAATATGTTCCGGGTGAGCGAAACAGCATTAGCGGGATTTCGTAATCGATCTATCGGATTTGTATTTCAATTTCATCACCTCCTGCCGGAATTCACGGCATTGGAAAACACGTACCTTCCGTCGCTCATTCAAAAAATTCCCAAACACCAGGCCTTGGACGCGGCCAAATCCCTACTGTCCGAGGTGGGGTTATCTCACCGTCTGCACCATAAACCAGGGGAATTATCCGGAGGGGAGCAGCAACGTGTCGCAGTGGCCAGAGCGTTGATTCGAAACCCGGACCTGGTCCTGGCGGACGAACCGACGGGAAATCTCGATAGGCATACCGGTGATGAACTATTTGAGCTCTTACGAAAATTGAATCACACCCATGGGACAGCCTTCGTGATTGTCACCCACAATGAAAAACTCTCCCTTCAAACTGACCGGCTGATTCAATTGCAGGATGGACAGATTATCGAAGATCGCTGTTTAATAGGCGGTTAACGAACGCTTCTAAACCATCAGTCATGAGGCCAGTCAGCGCAAATACAAAAGGGGAACCTCATACTTTTATAGATGAAGCTCCCCTTCTGAGGAATGCCTTAGCAGAATCGTTCTTCTTCCTTAATAATCCCTATCTTTCCAGTCCGAATCTCTAGCGCGACACTCGCCTCTGCCACATACTAAGGAGATGCGGTGATACGGTCCTTGATCTCGTCAAAAGTGGCTTTGGGAAGAACATTTTTTGCCACCAATTCGCCACGAAGCCGATAGGGGCGATTCGAGACCACATCCTCCGCTACCTCCCGGTTCAATCCCAGCATGAGCACCAAATCACTCACTGACGCCTTATTAATATTCACCAAATCCCCTCCGATCTTGGGAAGGGTAGGGGGAGTCACAATTTTTGGGGCAGTTGGTTTGGAAAAGCCGGGGACGCTGGAACTGATTGGCGGGGCAGGCTCGCTCTGGGATGCGACAGGCGTCTCGGAGGACTTCATCGTTCCGCCCGGACTCCCTGCAGTGGATTCCCGCGTATCTTTCAATTCCTTTTGATAGCGTAACACCGTATCCTTAAGAGCTTTATTTTGTGCCTTCACTTTTTGATACTGATCCATCACCACGCGCAGTTTCGACGTCAGTTGCACTTTTTCCTGGTCTAATTCCCTCTCACGCGTTTCCAATAATGTGTGCTCATTTTTTCGCCCTTCTTTAATCCGTTGCACCTCGGTGGTCATCATCTCTAAATCGGTAGAAATTTTTTCGTTCAACCCTTTTAAATGGCGTATTTGCTCTTCAAGCGCTTCCTGATGCATCCGATTTTTTTCCAACTCGGCCTTGGCCGATTCCATATCCGCAAGCGATGCCTCATATTTCGATTTGGAAACCATGCACCCCGACAATCCCATCAGGAACACTACCGAAATAACCACCCACCTGTTCATAACATCCTCCTCATCCCTGCAGATAGAAAAATTCATCCTTGAAGAACGGCACCTGTACACCCTGCTGGCTGTAATGTTTCCACTCCTATTTCAGGATTTATTGTATCTTCGCTGTTAAGTCAAGTTAGACCGGCGGCTTGGGTTGTGGATTCCAGCCAACCAACCACACTCTTACGACACATACCAGTGAGGCTGTCTATCTTTGAACAAATCGTTATAGGGATTGATCCGTTTGTCACGGGCTTCGGCAATATCCATCCCACACAGACGAAGTTCCTCATCTTTTTGTGACGACCGATACAGGATCCGTCCATTGGGAGCCACAAATTCGCTCATGCCAATGAATGCCAGGGCAGGTTTTTCCCCGCGTTGTTCCCGGCCGATGCGATTGGCCGTAATCGCAAACACCCCGTTTTCCAAGCATCTCGTGACCATCGCATCCGGACAATGGGGCAAGACTAAATTACTGGGATGGCACAAAATGTCGGCCCCTTTGATGGCCAAACTTCTGGCGGCCTCAGGAAAAAACCAATCAAAACAAACAAGTACACCGACATGGGCTCTTCCGATATCCCAGACCAGGAACCCCGTATTTCCGGGAGAAAACCAGAGGGTTTCTTCAAAAAACAAATGCGTTTTGCGATAGGTCCCGATATACCCTTTCGGCCCGATCAAGACTGCCGAATTATATAACCGGTTATGATCCCGTTCAGCCAACCCGACCACCACATGCAGGTCACGACCTCGAACGGCATCTTCCAACACTTTGATGGTGGGACCAGAAGGAATGTCTTCAGCCAGCTCCCGGACTTCATCTTTAGAAAGGAATTGATAACCCGAGAGCGCCAGTTCCGGTAGGACGAGAAGATGTCCCTCAAAGGTATGGATAGCTTTCAGGACTGTCTCCAGATTGCGTTGAACTTCTCCAAACACTGGAGCAAATTGGAAATATCCTCCATTGATCCCTGCCATCGCCACCCCATAAAAAACAGCGGGCAGAGGTGACTCTACCCGCTGTTTTTTACCAATTAAGGCTTAATGATTACTTAACCTCTTTCAGATGCATGACCGCACTTTTCGCATGTTTGGTCCCGACATCAGCATGGCCCGCTTTGCCATGTTCCACAGCTTCCATGAGTTCGTGCACACCTTCATCTAAATGAGGGTTCTTCACGTCTTTTTGAGCACCTTGGGCATGGGTCAAGGCTTCTTGTGCATGTTCGACCAACTTATCAGCATGTCCCTTTTCGCCGTGTTTCACGGCTCCCTCGGCATGGGTAATCGCCTCAGCCACATGGGGATTGCCTCCGGCCATCGCCAACGATCCCCACGTCCCGATTGTGAACAACCCCACGATACCCAAGGCACCGATTCCCTTTACCACGTTTTGAATGTTCATCCCTAACCTCCTTTTGAAAAATGGGAAAGATCTAAGAACTTGAAATGATCAAAGCTACAACATCCTCTCATGCGCCACAACCAAGATCAAGACGGTTTCGTCGGATCTTGATTCGTGACCCGGTATAACAATTTGACGTCCTTTTCCGCCGGAGCCGCGAAATCCCTGGACCATTCCCACCAGGACCCCGGGTAGGTTTTCACTCGTGGATACCCGACGTAGCGCAGCAGACAATATACCCAGGCTGCCCGGACGCCCCCCAAACAATAGGTAATCACTTCCTGGTCTTCCCGAAGACCATGATCTTCAAATATTTTCTTCACCTGCTCGTGAGGTTTCACGGTTGCATTCGGTTGTAAAAACCGATTCCAGGGAATATTGATTGCGGAAGGAATATGGCCGGCCCGAGGCAATCCATCAATCTCTTTCCCCGCATATTCCTCAACGCTTCTCGTATCGAGGATGATCGTATCCGGATGGGATCCTTTGACCAACTTTTTCAGCCCATCTTTATTGACAATGAGCTCCGGATGAGCTGTGACCGAAAAATCACCCGGTTTGGGTTGGACCGCTACATGCTCAAATGGACGCTGCTCCGCAACCCACTTGACCCACCCACCATCCAGAATTCGGACACTGGGATGTCCCAAGTACTGCAACATCCAGAACATCCGCCCTTCATCGCCCCAATTATCGAAGGGGTTGGAATAAATGACCACGTCGCTGGATTTATTGATCCCCAGGACCCGCAGACGCTGTTCAATCCGCCCCAGATCAGGATCCAGAATTCCTTTTGCCACGGCATTGGGATCGCTGTATTCATGCCAGGTGCTATGGACGGCACCGGGAATATGAGAGGTATACGCCCCGCGTCCCCGGACATCAATAATGACTAAGTCTTCGCGGCCCAGGTTCTGAGATAGTGATTCGGTATCAATAAAAAAATTTTCGACCACAGGTGTTTCCCTTTATGAATGGAGTGAAGAATTTTCTGCCGGTGAATGAGGAGATATCCCATCGGAGGGTGCAGGACACCCTAGACGAGGATCGGCATCTTGATCTTGTAAGGCGACGGACAACGTCGCGTCCAAAGGAAACTCACGTTCGTATATGCTAAACACATACGGATCTTCCGCCGTCAGCTTATATTGGTCTTTCAACATCTGATGTTGCCCATCGGTCAGGATATGATACCGAATTCGCGCCTGGACCCTCCACCCTTTTTCATCTTCGGGAATTTCATACCCAAAGGAATAGTCCCGGCTGGCTAGCGGCAACAGTCGGTTATCGTACACTTCCCAAATGACCGGCTGCCAGAGAATCCATCGGCCCATCGTATCGGACTGTTGGTGAACCACCGTTCCCGTTCGGGTCGCGCACGATAAATTCGACCGTAAAGTGCCGGTCAGGATCTCCTGTGGGGATTTTGTGCCCCGCCCCCGCATTAATGAGCGTCAACGTGAAGGTCACGTCGTCTCCTGGTTGCGGAGCGGGAGGGTCGGTCTGAACTTGCACTGCCACGGCCCTCTTGATCATTTCCGGATCATGCCCGCCTCGCCATAGATGACGCCGACCATATCGGATCGGACTCCCCTTGGCCACTGGCCGTTCGACTTCCGGCATATGGCAACTCTGACAAATCAGCCCCTTTTCCTTCATGAAAAACTTGCCTTCATATTCGGGGTACGTACCACAAGGCCCCGCATTATAAAATTGCATGGGTCCGGATACGACATTATGACAGCGATAACACACTTGAGTGGTTCGGAAGGATGGATCAAATTGAGTGGGATGAGGGGCGACCGAATCGTCATACGGCCCGAGAATCATCCCATCCCGAACATGGCAAGCCGCACAGGTCACGCCTTCCTGTTGGTAATCCGGATCATACCGATAATTTGGAATTTCAACCGCTTTTTCCACCCGCTCGCGTGGAAGATCCTGAATAAGGGTGGGTTGCTGATTTTCCAATGGGGTATGGCAATTCAGACAGACCCAAATATTGTTATCCTTTTTCCAATAGGCTTGAAAAAACGGATCTTGAAACGCGTGAGCATGTATGCTGGATTTCCATTCTTGATAGATTTCAACATGACAACTCCCGCATTCTTCCGCTTTCAGACTTTGCAATCCCACAGGAACCTTTTGATAGGGAATGGGATTTGTATAGTCCTCCCGTAACCCAAAAATGACGGTGGGGCGGATCTCGGTATAATAGATATAGGTTCCCACCCCCAGCACCAACAGGAGCAAGGCCCACATTTTCCCTCGCCATAATCGTTTCGGTTTCATATTCTCAGCTATCCAGCAGGGCCAGAAGATGTTGCTCCACAGATGCAGCCAAAGCCTGGAGGTGATACCCTCCTTCTAAACACGAGATTATTCTGCCACTCGCATAATTTTTCGCGATCATCGAGACTATCCTCGTCATGTCGGCGTAGCCCTGCTCCGTTAACGCCATGCTCGCCAAGGGATCATCCCGATGGGCATCAAACCCTGCAGAAATCACAATAAAGTCGGGTTGAAAGGTGTCGGCGGCCGGAACCAGAACTTTCTGAAATATTTCCCGGTACTCCTCATCCCCCTGTCCCCCTGAGAGCGGCACATTGATGGTCAATCCTTTCCCTTTTCCATCTCCGGTCTCCGTGGCCCGTCCCGTGCCGGGGTAATGAGGATACTGGTGCGTACTGAAAAACAGGACAGTCGGATCATCATAAAATGTATGTTGCGTGCCATTGCCATGATGTACATCCCAATCCACAATCATGACCTTTTGCAGACCATGGTGTTGCTGAATATACCGAGCCGCAATAGCCACGGTATTGAAAAAACAAAATCCCATCGCCTGATCCGCCTCGGCGTGATGCCCCGGAGGGCGCACGGCACAAAAGGCCTGATCAATTTCGTGGTTCATGATGGCATCAACCGCCGCCAAGGCCCCGCCAGCCGCCAGATAGGCCGCATTCAGCGTATCCGGAGACATCGATGTATCGGGATCCAGCGAGGCATAGCCACTGGATGGCGAGCGTCGTTCAAGGCTATCTACATATGAAGAGCGGTGAACCCGTTCAATCCATTTCCGTTCGGCACGTCTCGGTGTCACCGGCTGCAGCCTGGACCATGTGCCGGAAACCTCTAAGCGGGCGCGAATCGCTCGAAGCCGGTCGGGGGACTCCGGATGCCGGCTTCCCATGTTATGGAGTAAATAGGCCGGATGAGAAACGTATCCAACACGTCCCATGGTCAATCGCTCACACACTGGAAATGGAGATCATGCACAGAGGAACAGCTCGATCAACAATGACTACCAGGAACTACTTCAGCACACTGACACGGAGGAAGGGAAAGCGTAAGAGATCCTACCATAGGGGATTTTCTTAGACAACGCGTGCACCTGCATGATAGGTTTATTCTTGCTCTCAGTCCGCCACAATCACGCTGATCGGATTTCACGCCATGGCCAATCCCAAGATCGAACAGTTTAAAAAAGTTTTGCAAATGGACCCGAAGGACGAAACGTTGTGGTTCGGCCTGGGAAAAGCCTATATGGGTGACGAAAACTGGCAAGAGGCGGTTACGGCCCTGGAGCAATGCATAAAGGTAAAGCCAGAGTATTCAGCTGCCTATTTTGCATTGGCTCAATCACTTCACCAGCAACAAGAATTTGAGAAATGCCGTTTAATATGCACCGAAGGCATCATCGTCGCGACCAAGAATGGCGATTTACTCGTCATTAAAAATCTGGAGGAGCTCAAAACTTCTCTGCCTTCATCGTAATCGTTCGCGTTTTTCCCAATCCTTCCCGGCAGCATTTCATTCACATCGCGTCCTGGACCATTTTGAGTTCCCTGGGCTTCAGTCGATAGCGAGCAACCGGGTTCGTCGCCAACAATCGGATTCGAGGACCTTGTGAGTCCCCTGAGGGTCGGGTCACCCATGAGACTTGTCGAATGCGAATGGGATTGCGGGATTCCTGAGCCGGCGCTTTCCATAAGGTTAACAGGACCGCGCTGAATTGAGGGACGTCGACTAACACCCCCACCAACATGGCCGCTAATCGTTGAAGATCCAGGGGAGGAATGTCCTGGTGACGATCTTTTTCCCATGAGACATCGGGAACACTGACCGCCAGCATCACGGGTGCGCAATATCGTTCTAATTGTCTGGCTTTTTCGGCCATTCGCGACAACAACCGCTTCACCAATGCCTGTTCAAAAAACTCATCCGAGGATTCTAAAATTTGATGAGGCTGAAGATGCACAGCCATGGATTTACGAGCAGACCCTCGGGTTGATTGTATGACCGTCACTTCCACAAAAAATCGATGTGTTCCCTCATAACACTCCAAGTCGGCCGTTCGCCCGCCGGTGGCCTCTAACAATGCGATGGAAAAGCCGGCTTGGGCGAGAAAGTACGCGGTCTCGATCTCGGCATGCGCGGAAGCCCCCTGCCTGGCCGGTAACCGTTTGATGTGATTCAACAGCATCGCCAGGCGGGTCTGACTTTCTCCATCAAGACAGGATTGGGCGAGGACCTGCCATTGGCGAAAAATCGAATCCCCCTTGGGTTGAACGTTCACATCCACCCCATCATTGCACACACGTCGGACATGTTTATGATATCTCCCACACCAACAATCAGGCATTTCACATCCACAGCAGATTCACCGCCCAGCATTAGAGCAAGCGCCTCGGTATTTGATAGTTCACACAGCTACCGTGGTTTACATGTATCCTTCATTGGGATAATTTTCTCCCTCTGCCAGCGGTACATCTTTATCTCTCAGCCATTGTATCAGCCGGATGCGGTATCAGGATGCGCCCTTCGTGGAGGAAAAAAGTGCGTCGAGCGCGGACCTTGATCACCCCCCAACACTCCGAAGCCTGGATTGAGGAGAAGAAAACGATGTTCTAATCTCAGGCTGGAAGCTTGGCACGCATTAAGAGTTGGCGGGTTCTTCGGGGGTGCGCTTCAACTCTTGTAACGTAAAATGCTTGGGAAGCAGGACTGGCACCACGAGACCAATGGGATCCCCACGCAAAATGGTGGTGGGCTTCTCCGTGGACTGAGTCCAATTGAAGAAGAAAATTGGTCACAAAGGCGATCGTAGTCAGGAAGAAAATCATAGAGATTCGGTGTCACTTTGTATTCCTGCGTCTTGATCCCTTCCCAGATGGAAAACGTCCGATTGGGGAAATGATAAAAATGATTAGGGAGATCCTTCATCATCATGCCAAGTTGTTTGGGATAATAAAAACGAATCCCGCAACAGAGCTTGGGAAATCCACTATTTAGAATCGTATCGACATACATTCCTGAAAACGATTTATAGCCCAAGAGCCGCTCCTCAGGAAGAATGGGCGGAGACTGCCATTCAATACCACTCCCTTTCCTTCGGATGCGACAATCCGCCGGCGCTCGGATCAACCAGCCATATTGCCCCACGAAGCGAACGGGGCCGCAATCGTCGGGAATCACCTTATACCCGCTGGCAGCGAGTTCCCGCTGATCGGGCAAAGACATTCCTGTCATTAAGGGACGGTGCGGATGGAAATCAAGCTTTAAACGTTCAGGAGCAAAGGCGGTGGAATACTCCCGCTCCCAATAAATGACCCACTTGTCGTCGGTGCTTCCCGGCAACGCACTCATTAAAGGCGTCTCATGGCTGGCTCTGGGAGAGCCAGCCCTTGCTTCACCATCCATGCCACTTCGGCCACGCGCTTTCCCTAACGCCCATGCATCGGCACGCTCCGCGTCATTAATTCCAGGGCTGTCTCCTTCCGTCGTCGCGGAAGCGCCAAACGCCCCCCCATCGCTGACGACAATCATTTGATTCCCCAGCATGGCCGCAAGGATGGTCAACATGGTGACCTCCTTCCCGCTGGATATTTGTCCGCCGGTTGCAAAGGCCGCTCCGACTTTATTTCGCATTTTCCATTCCGGGAACACGCCAAACTCAAATTGCCACCGATCAAAAAAAGTTTTGACTTCTCCCGACATATTCGACCAATAAACCGGTGAACCCACTACCAGGGCAGCACTGCCGAATAACATCTCCGCCGTCACGTCTCCCACCTTATGGAGGATGACGGCAGTTCCGGGAATGGATTGGGCACCAGCCACCACACTCTTTGCCATGTCCTCGGTATGCCCGGATAAAGAATGGTAGGTCACCAGTACTTGAAGGGATTCCCCCTGAGACGGCACCTGCGCGGCCACGTGGGAACAGCCCATACTCAGGAAGAACACTCCACTCAGCCAGAACAGAATGCCGACAGACGGCTTGGACTTGCTCAACAGCTCACACGGAAAGGGCCGAATGAAATGGGAGAAACAGGAGAATAGCACTTGAACGCCGCTGACACCTCGATGAATCCTTAGCGATTACCGCCGTTCAACTTCTTCATCCATCTGCTCTTCTACTGACACATGTGTCAAGGCACCGCGGTAATCACACTTATGACACCGCACCCGAAATTCCTCAAGCCACTTTTCTTGCACAAAATGTTGATGACATTTGGGGCAGGCAAACACCCCTTTCACATAATGCACCTGCTTTCTATACTTCATAACCAGCCCCTCCATATGTGAAATAAAGACTCAGTGTTAGCCTGCCACAGGCCTTTTTCCAATTGCAACTTGTGATGTGCCCAATCTCGTGGCTAGTCGAACACATGTGCGAAGGAAACCATCAGGCTTCCCACAGACAGGACAAGGCCAGGTTGAATGCGTATACTGAAAGCTCCTCAAGGCCTTTCCCGAACTCAAGCTTGAGAATTATCCGGACCCCCTACAGCTCTGGTGCGTTGTTTACGGGGAAAAAATTGATCGTGGACTTGTTTCAGGCGGCCTTGTTCGACATGGGTGTAGATTTGGGTCGTGGCGATACTGGCATGGCCGAGCATCATTTGAACGGAACGAAGATCGGCCCCATGGTCCAATAAATGAGTGGCAAAGGAGTGGCGAAGCATGTGGGGAGAGATGGGTTTCATAATACCTGCGCGAGTCGCCCGGGCTTTGAGAATTTTCCAAAATCCCTGGCGAGTGAACGGTCGACCCAACCGTGTGAGGAAGAGTGCCGGAGACAGCCGTTTTTTATCGAACATGGGTCGGACAGACTGGATATACCGAGTCACCAATTCTCGGGCCTTATCCCCAATCGGGACAATGCGTTGTTTGTCCCTCTTTCCAGTGGCCTGCAGAAACCCCACCTCCAGATTGAGATGCGCCACATCTAAATTGATCAGTTCAGATACCCGAAGACCCGTGGCGTAGAGCAGTTCCACCATGGCGGCATCACGAGGATCCTCCCGATTGTCCATGATCGGCAGATTGAGTAATCTGGTCACTTCGGTTTCGGACAATAATTTTGGCAATTGACTCCATTGCTTCGGCGTTCCTTTCAACATGCCCTCAAACGTTGTATCATCTTGTCCCATCCTGAACGATTTATAAAAACCCCGGACAGACGCCAAACATCTCGCCGTCGAGGAAGAGGACAGGCCTTCGGCGTGCAAACTCCTCAAAAATTGAACCCATAAGGGCTTGGAAAGCTGCTTCGGATCGGTAATGTCGTGTATTCGGAAAAAGTTCGCGAGCTTTCGGAGATCCCGGCGATAGCTCTCAATAGTATTCGCGGCATAGCCGCATTCCACCTGCAACATCGTGAGGTAGCGATCGACGAGTTCTTGCATCAGCGACTGACGCCACCCTTGTTGGTATAGTGTTGAGAGAGGAGCCCCGCTGCTTCATGACTCCAAAGGCAGCTGCCCGGTTGGGAGATTTTCCTGGATTCTTCTATATAGCTAAGAGAACTTCCTGATATACTAACCATGAATGCCCTGGCAGTCATCATCGTTATCCGCTATCAAATTATCCGTCTTCTCATTCACTATTGTGTTGGCCTGTCTCCGGACTGTCTCCTTCCACACTCAACACGCTTAGGTATTTCGCTTTGACGACTGTCTCACTCATGAACACGTTGGTGCGAATTGTTGCGTTGGTGGTACTGGGGAGTTTGGGATCTTCGCCGGACCAGGGATGGTTGACCATCCCGGGAGCGGGACCCCAATTGTTGTTCGCCCAAAACTCCCCGACCTCTCCTCTTCTTGACCGGGCGAAATCGGAACTGAAAGCAGGAAAAATTGCAGCTGCTATCACCACGCTGGAAGGGCTTATTGATACATTCCCTCCGCCGGAGATCCTTCAAGAGGCCTATCTCCTGCAAGCGACCGCACTCAAATATGACAATCAGCCGACCGATGCCCTCACGGTGCTCAAGCAGCTCCTGGAAGAGTTCCCCTTTTCCAGTTCGACCAACCCGGCTCGAGTGTTGATGGCGCAACTCTATATTGAGATCCAGGACTATGAACAAGCGCTTTCTCAATTGTACCAGGCCCTGGATTATTCCACCGATCTGGAATTGCGCCGGTCAATCCTCCAACTGATCCGTCAGACCGAATTGAACAACAACAACCCGCTTGGTGCGGTCAAAGCCACATTGAATGAAATGGGTCTGGCAAATCAAACGGAACGACTCGAGTTGGAACGCTTGACCCAAACCCTGATCTTGCAACAGTTAGATGAATCCGCCCTCCAGGAACTGGTGGAAAGTTATGCCTCCCGATACCCGGGAGACATCGCGACCATCCGGCTGATTGAACTGCATACCGCCCACGGGGATGAAGTCCTGGCCGAACGGGATATTCGGGGATTTCTCAAACGCTTTCCCAACCACCCCTATGCTCAAACCGCCATGGCTCTCCTGCAATCCTTTATCAGCAAGATCAAGGTCCATTCGCATATTGTGGCCGCCGCCCTGCCATTTTCGGGTCCCATGAAACCCTATGGCACAGATTCATTAAACGGAATTCGTCTCGCTCTCGATATCGCCAAGGAACAATGGGGGCTGACTTCCGTGGGGCTGGTGGTGAAAGACACCGCGACACTGAAATCTCCCTTACGCCTGGAGATGCAGCAATTGCTCGATGAGTTTCAGCCCGTGGCGGTCGTGGGGCCCCTGCTATCCCGAGAAATACAAGGACTCGGCCGACTCCCCGATGAGTATGCCATCCCGTTTGTCACCCCTTCTGCTACGCTCTTGAATGTGCGACAGTTTGGATCATTTTGGTTTAGCACGGCCATGACCTCATCCGTCCAAGCCAAACGCCTGGCGGAATATGCCATTCTGAAGCTCGGATACCATCGCTTTTGCGTCATTTATCCTCAAACAGCCTATGGACGTGAATTGAGTGATATGTTTGCTAAAGAAGTGCTGCATTCCGGCGGAGAAATTATCGCCTCCGAAGGCTATTCCGAGGACCAACCCGATATTGGGGAACAATTACGCCGCCTGAAAGAGAAAGATCTAGCCAAATACGGCACAACCAAAAAGGAAAAAACGCGGACCGGAGAAGAACGAATAGTGTATACGCCCGGGTTTGACGCCGTGTTCGTCCCTGGACAACCCGTGCACCTGGCCCTGATTGCCGCGCAATTGGCATTTTATGACATGAATGTACCCATCTTAGGCGGAAACAGTTGGCACAATCCTGAGTTGTTTCGTTGGGCCAAACACGATCTGGACGGCAGCATTTTTGTAGATGGATTTTTTCCCAATAGCCCTGACCCCAGCATTCAGATGTTTGTTCAGCGATATCGTAGCCAGTTTCAAAAGGAACCATCACTCTTTGCCTTCCAAGCCTATGATGCCGCGACCATGGTCATGGAAACGATCCGCCAAGGCGCCAAATCCGGGCAGGATGTCTGGAATCAACTGGTGCGGCGTTCTGACTTGCCGGCATTGAGTGGATTTGCGTCGTTTAGTTCTGCCGGTATCCTGAACCGACGACTCTATCTTCTTCAAGTCCATAACAAGACGTTTACCCAACTCAACTAAGCATCATGGATTCCATCTCCTCTGTGCTCTACAACCTGTCTTTCATGCTCGTTCCACTCATGGCCGCAGTCGTGTTACACGAATGCGCCCATGGCTGGGTCGCGAATTTCTTTGGAGACCAGACGGCCAAAAATCTTGGGCGACTCACCATCAACCCGCTCCCGCACATCGACCTGTATGGGAGCATCATTGTCCCACTCATGTTATCCCTGATACCGGGAGGGTTTGTGTTCGGCTGGGCCAAACCCGTTCCGGTCAATCCGGCCCAACTTCATAACCCCAGACGAGACATGGCCTTTGTCGCCGCAGCCGGGCCACTCATGAATTTATTTTTGGCCATTGTCAGTAGTCTGTTGCTGGGCCTGTTCCTCTATCTTGATCCCACCCTTCAAGCCAATTGGCCCCCTCAACCAGGCGTTGAACCACGTCGGGATCTTCTCGGAATGATCCTGGTTCCCCTGACGGCCATGGCCTTATCTTCCATGATTATTAATATCGTGTTATTTTCGTTCAATCTTCTGCCGGTCCCTCCCTTGGATGGGAGCCGGGTTCTCCGAAGCCTTCTCCCAGCCAGACCTGCGGATGCCTTGAATCGATTGGAGCCCTATGGCATGTTCATCATTCTTGGGCTCCTGATGCTGAATTCGTACATCCCTATTGTGAGCACCTTTATCGGGATCATTTTTCAGATATTTCAAAAGACGTTTTTACCGGATTTCATCACTTAAGTACGACCGGATTATTACCTATGACCACACGTGTACTCAGCGGCATGCAACCCAGCGGACTCATGCATTTAGGCAATCTCCTAGGAGCGGTAGAGAACTGGAAAATTCTTCAATCGCAGCATGAGTGTTTTTTCTTCGTGGCCGACTGGCATGCCCTCTCAACCAATTATGCCGACACCAGCCGCCTCAAGGAATTCACCCGGGAATTATTGATTGATTGGCTTGCGGCTGGAATCGACCCCAACCAGGCAACCGTGTTCATTCAATCCAGTGTGCCGGAACATGCGATCCTTCATTTATTACTCTCCATGATTATTCCCATTCCCTGGTTGGAACGAAACCCCACATACAAAGAAAAACAGGAAGAAATTCGGGAACGGGACTTAGCCACGTATGGGTTTTTGGGATACCCGGTCCTGCAATCCTGCGGACATTTTGCTCTATAAACCTGATTTTGTACCCGTCGGGAAAGGATCAACTGCCTCATTTGGAACTCACACGGGAAGTAGCCCGTCGGTTTAATAGTTTGTACGCACCGGTATTTCCTGAGCCCAAAGAACAGTTAACGCAATTTCCGAAAGTGCTGGGAACCGACGGCCGTAAAATGAGTAAAAGCTACGGGAATACCATCAATTTATCGGATACCGAGCCTGAAGTTCGACAAAAGCTCAAAACCATGGTAACCGACCCGGCACGGGTTCGACGCACGGACAAGGGCAACCCCGATGTTTGTCCGGTGTATGACTTCCACAAAATTTTTTCTTCCGACCAGGTCATGAAACAGGTGAACACGGACTGCCGAACGGCGGCTATCGGATGTATCGACTGCAAACGCCAGGTGGCCGATGCTATGGTGGAACACCTCTCTCCCATGTGGGAAAGACGTGCCGTCCTCACCGCTCATCCTGGGCAAACCAAAGAAATTGTGGAATCCGGCCGGCAACGAGCCACGACCGTTGCCTCAAAAACCATGACGGAAGTCAAAGATGCCATGAAAATCCTTTAAGATTATTGTGGTGTCCTTCCGACCAACGTACAATCTGACTTGTCCCTTTTTATTCAGAAACATTCCTTGACAGAAAGTACCCCCCTCGCTACTATCCGAATTCCTTTTGAAAGATATTCACCTAGCCAATACAACTTATGACTATTCGAGTTGCCATTAACGGATTCGGACGTATCGGCCGGAATTTCTTCCGGACCAGTTTCAATGACCCGGCCATTGAGGTTGTCGCCATCAATGACCTGACAGATTCAAAAACTCTGGCTCACCTTCTGACCTATGACTCGATCCATGGAAAATTTCAAGCCGATGTCCAATATGGACCTGACTTTCTCACCGTCAATGGGAAACGCACTCAGATCCTCGCCATCAAAGACCCCAAAGTGTTGCCATGGAAAGATCTGCAGATCGATTTTGTCATTGAATCCACAGGACGTTTCACTGATCGTCAGGGCGCGAGCCAGCATTTGACCGCCGGCGCTTCACGCGTGATCATTTCAGCTCCTGCTAAAGACCCGGATATTACAATTGTGTTAGGTGTAAACGAATCCACTTACAATCCTCAACAACACGCCATCATTTCCAATGCCTCCTGTACCACCAATTGCCTCGCTCCGGTGGCTAAGGTCCTTTTACAGGAATTCGGCATTCGACATGGGTATATGACCACTATCCATTCCTATACCAACGATCAACAACTGCTGGATTTGCCTCACAAGGATTTACGACGGGCACGAGCGGCCAACTTATCCATGATACCCACATCGACCGGCGCGGCCAAAGCGTTGTACCTGGTTATCCCGGAGCTGAAGGGGAAGATAGATGGCATGGCCATTCGAGTGCCGACCCCCAATGTGTCGCTCATTGACCTTTCAGTGGAAGTCGAGCGGGATTGTGATGTCGCAACCGTGAACGCGGCCTTTCAACAAGCTGCTCAGAGCTCGCTAAAAGGGTACCTCCAGGTCTCTGAAGCCCCCATCGTTTCGTGCGATCTCAATGGATGTTCTTATTCTGCCACCGTGGACGCCCCTCTCACTTCAGTCATCGATAAACGGCTCGTGAAAGTATTTGCCTGGTATGACAATGAATGGGGATATTCGTGCCGCGTGCGCGACTTAATCAAAGTTCTCGCTTTACGACATTAAAATATCGCATTACCACCGGATTAGCCGGCTTTCCTCAAGAGAGTACTGCCATCGATCCCCGGCAGGTAGAGGAAGACATGAAGCATCTCAAAAAACAAACGATTGATCAGGTCGACCTCCGCAACAAACGAGTACTCATCCGCGTGGATTTTAACGTTCCGCTCGATGATGCCTGTCAAATCACTGACGATTCCAGAATTCGAGCCGCCCTTCCTACCATCAATCGTGCCGTCGACGAAAACGCGGTGGTTATTCTGTGTTCGCATCTGGGACGCCCGAAAGGAGCCGTTAATCAGGCACTCAGCCTGGCCCCCGTGGCCAAGCGACTCCAGCGGCTGTTGAATAAACCGGTGGCATTTGTGGGGGACTGCATCGGGCCAACAGTTGAAGCTGTCGTCAATAAAGCCCAACCCGGCGACGTTATCGTATTGGAAAACTTGCGTTTTCATCCGGAAGAAGAAAAAAACGATGACCAGTTCTCTGCTCAATTGGCATCCCTGGCGGATGTTTTCATCAATGATGCGTTTGGAACCGCACACCGGTCCCACGCGTCAACCGTTGGTATCACTAAATTTATAAAAGTATCGGCGGCGGGATTTCTCATGAAGCGGGAAGTCGAAGCGTTGGAAGGCACCGTCGAGAACCCTGTTCGACCTTTTGTGGCAATTCTGGGTGGGGCAAAGGTTTCAGGAAAAATCGGGGTTATTGAAAATCTTGGTAAAGTGGTCGATAAGGTCATCATCGGCGGGGGCATGGCCTTTACCTTTATCAAGGCCATGGGATTGGAGATCGGCCAATCGCTGGTTGAAAACGATATGCTTGATTTTGCGAAAAGCATCCACGAGCATGCGATCGCTCAAAAAATAAAATTTTATCTTCCGGTGGATTGTGTGGTGGCAGCGAGTTTAGATCCTGAAGCAGAAACAAAAATCGTTCCCGTGCAGGAAATTCCTGCTGGCTGGTATGGCATGGACATCGGTCCTGCATCGGTGCGCCTGTTTAGTGAAGCCGTTCAAAACGCCAAAACCATTTTGTGGAATGGTCCTATGGGTGTCTTTGAACGCGATGCATTTTCCCGAGGGACGTTTTCCATGGCCCATGCTGTGGCCAATGCCTATGCGAAAACCATTGTGGGTGGAGGGGACACGGCATTGGCTGTGTACCGTGCAGGGGAATCCGAAAGTATGTCCTTCATTTCTACCGGTGGTGGTGCCGCACTCCAACTGCTGGAAGGCAAGCATATGCCAGGCCTTGCGGCCTTACCTGACCGTCTCTGATCCAATCGACCATTCTTTTCACTTCCAGAAGCTCCGAGGTCCTCATGTTACGTCGGTTCATTGTCGGCAATTGGAAAATGCATAATACCATTTCCCAGGCCGAGGCCTTAATTCAGGACATCCTCAAGATTTATCAACCAGACTCCTCGATTGAACTTGCAGTGGCTCCCCCATTTTTGGCCTTGCAAGCCGTTTCGCGCCTGCTGTCCGCTACGCCCATTAAACTGGCCGCTCAAAATGTCTGCCCCAACGACGAAGGCGCCTTTACCGGAGAAGTTTCGCCACCCATGTTACGGGATGTTGGCTGTCACTATGTCATTATTGGGCATTCCGAACGACGGCATATCTTCGGGGAAACAGACCAGGACATCAATAAAAAAGTTCACGCCGTCCTCCGCCATTCCCTCTTGCCCATTTTATGCGTCGGCGAGCGTCTCGAAGAACGCCAGGCCAACCAGACGCAGTCAGTCATTCAACACCAATTACAAACCGGCCTGGACGGTCTCGAATCGAAGGATTTCCCACACATGACCATTGCCTATGAACCCGTTTGGGCCATCGGAACCGGCCATGCCGCCACGGTCGACCAGGCTGCGGAAGTCCATGCCCACATCCGGTCATGGCTTGCCAAGCAATGGGGCATCAATCCCGATCAGACACGAATCATCTACGGGGGAAGTGTGAGCCCAGACAACGCCCAAATGTTATTTCAATCTCCGCAAATTAATGGGGCTTTAGTGGGGAAAGCTTGTTTGAATTCAGAATCCTTTGTTAAGATAGCCAAATTGGCCATCTCGACTTAACCTGGAACTCGCAGACCACACGTACACACTATGTATACACTGACCGTCATTCTTCATTTAATTGTCTGTTTTCTGATGATTGCCGCAATCCTGCTCCAAGCGGGAAAAGGAGCTGAGATCGGTGCATCCTTTGGAGGATCTTCTCAAACGGTGTTCGGGAGCCGCGGCCCCGGGACTTTTCTGAGTAAAGTCACCGTGGGAGCCGCTATCGTATTTATGCTGACATCCCTCAGCTTAGCCCTCTTATCCAAACAGGCGAATACCTCATCTACGGTCATTGATCTTCACCCGACCACCCATCAGGAATCATCGTCAACCTCGACTCCTGCGACGACTCCCCCGGCTGAAACCAACACACCTGAATCAACTCCCGAGACCACTCCCGTCCCGAATGCCCCTTAAACCCTTCCGCTTCAGCTAAATTCAGACAAATATTCTGGAGAGTTGGGGATGGGCAACAGAGAGTTGTAGACCCCCTCACGATGAGTGAGGCGCTACCTCTACAGAGGGGTGAGCCAATTCGAATAGGTGGAATCTTCACCTCGAACAATTTTAAAGAAATCACTTTGAAGGGATTGGGTCAGCGGACCCGGTTTACCTTCTCCGATTTTTCGATCGTCCAGTTCGCGCACCGGCGTGACTTCCGCAGCCGTCCCGGTAAGAAATACTTCGTCTGCCACATACATGGCATCCCTGGTAAATCGCTCTTCGATCACCGGAATCTGTTTTGCCCTGGCCAATTCAAGAATCGAATTCCGGGTAATGCCGTCAAGGATAGAGGTCAATGGTGTCGTTTTTAAAACCCCCTTGCTCACGATAAACACGTTTTCTCCTGTGCCCTCAGCCACATACCCGTCAGGATCCAGGAGAATACATTCGGCATATCCGGATTTTTTGGCCTCCCATTTGGCCAAAATTGAATTGACGTAGTACCCGGAGATTTTCGCCCGAGTCATGGACACATTGACGTGATGCCGGGTGAAGGAGGATATTTTTGCCCTGATGCCTTGTGCAAGGGCATCCTCTCCCAAATACGATCCCCATGGCCACGCCGCGATCGCAAGACGAATAGGATTATCACCAGGGTACACACCCATCGCCCCATACCCCACATAGGCGATGGGCCGGATGTAACAGGAGGCCAATTGATTGACCCGAACCGTCTCGACAATGGCGTCTGCCACCTCTTTTTTGGTAAAAGGCATGGGCATCATGGTGATATGGGCAGATTCAAAGAGCCGGTCGACATGCTCCTTCAATCGAAAGATGGCTGATCCCGTTTTCCCCTGATAACAACGGATTCCCTCAAATGCGGCCAGACCATAATGGAGGGAATGGGTGAGGACGTGGACCGAAGCTTCCTCCCAATCCACGAGGGATCCATCCATCCAGATTTTTTTTGACGCAGTCACCATAGAAATACTTCTCCGATTGACATGAGCTGAACAGGAAAAGGCATGGGAGCCACCACTATCATGCGGTCTTTTTGCAAAGAATCAATAACGCAAATGATATACTAAAATCTTGACATAAATGTAAACATACTGGCAAAATGATTGTTTGTTAAGGAGCCATAAAAATATGTATGCAATTATCGAAACAGGTGGAAAACAATACCGGGCGGAACCAAACGGGATTCTTCAAGTCGAATCCCTGGAAGGCGACGTCGGGTCGATCATTCAATTTGACTCAGTGAGATTTGTTCAAACGGACAAAGCGCCTATTGTCGGAACTCCCATAATCGCAGATGCAGTGGTCAAAGGTGAGATTATCCGGCATGCGCGCACCCGGTCCATCACCATTTTCAAAAAGAAACGACGAAAAAATTATCGGCGGACCAAGGGCCACCGTCAGGGATTCACGCAAGTTCGAATCACCGAAATTGTGGCTTCGTAATAAATATTCGTAGCAAGTGGTCTAGAGATTTTTGGAGGTTTGACTCATGGCACATAAAAAAGGTGGCGGATCCTCCCGCAACGGTCGCGATAGCAATCCACAATATCTGGGCGTCAAAGCCTATGCCGGTGAAAAGGTGAGCGGAGGGAGTATTCTCGTTCGTCAACGTGGGACGAAATTCTTTCCCGGAACGAATGTTGGACTGGGGAAAGACTATACACTCTTTGCCAAAGTAGACGGGATCGTCAAGTATGAAGGAGGAATCGCCCGCCGCAAGGTGAGTGTCTATCCTCTCGTCTAGCTTCTCCTCCCATCTCCTGCCTATTATCAATCCGTCCACTTCATAGGTTTCTAAAAATCATAGGTTTCTAAAAGGCGCAAGTAGGATTTAGGGATCAGTATGTTTATTGATCAAGCACGCATATTTGTCAAAGCTGGGGACGGGGGCACTGGACACTGTAGCTTTCGGCGTGAAAAATTTGCTGAATTTGGCGGTCCCAATGGGGGCGACGGCGGGGATGGAGGGGACGTGGTGTTTCTGGCCTCCAATAGGGTCTCAACGTTATTAGACTTGCGATACCAACGGCACTATGAGGCCACTTCCGGCGAAAGAGGTCTCAAAACAAACTGCCACGGAGCCACAGGCCCCGATATCGTGATTGCCCTTCCTGTCGGGACCCTCGTCAAAACCGAGGACGGGGACATCATCGCCGATCTTATCGCGGAAGGACAGACTGCCATTGTGGCCAAAGGAGGCAAAGGCGGAAAAGGCAATGCACGCTTTGCCACTTCAACGAATCGGGCGCCACGTCAATTCGAGCCGGGGACTCCCGGCGAAGAGCGTTGGGTGAAGCTGGAATTGAAGCTGTTAGCCGATGTCGGCCTGGTAGGCTTTCCTAACGCCGGCAAATCCACACTGATCTCTGCGATCTCTTCTGCGCATCCTGAAATTGCGAGTTATCCCTTTACCACCCTGCGGCCCCATTTGGGAGTCGTGGAATGGATGGAACATTCGTCCTTTGTCGTGGCCGATATTCCAGGATTGATCGAAGGGGCGCATGAAGGAAAAGGATTAGGGATTCAATTCCTGCGTCATATCCAGCGAACCGCATTTTTGTTATATCTGGTCGATATCAGCGAGTGGAATTCAGAAGACCCCATCGTGACGATTGAAACGTTAAAAAGCGAACTCCAGGCCTTCGACCCTGAACTCCTTGAACGGCCATTTGCCATCGTGGCCACAAAAATGGATTCACAGGGACAAGGCCGGCACTTGGAAACCCTACGTGAGTATTGCGCCGCACATCACTATACGTTCTTTCCCATTTCGGCCATTACCCGTGAAGGCCTCCCGTCGCTCGTGACCTCTTTGGGAAAATCCGTTTTGGAGGCAAAGACCTCATGCGCGAGCAAGTGTTAGCGGCGTGCAAACGGGTCGTGGTCAAAATCGGAAGCAGCCTGGTGGCTTCCTCTCAAGGTGGTCTTCGTATAGACCGCATCCACCGTTTAGCTCAAGAATTGAGCGCCCTGCAGGCTCAAAATCGGCAAATCGTCGTCGTCTCATCAGGGGCCATCGTTGCCGGCCTCTCACACCTCGGCATTGCGTCCTATCCGACTGAATTACCGCTTCAACAGGCGGCGGCTGCCGTCGGACAAAGTCGGCTTATGCGGGCCTACGAGATGGCGTTTGAGGAAAACACAAACAAAATTGCGCAGGTCCTCTTAACGCATCAGGATTTGGCAGACCGTCGACGCTTTCTGAATGCGCGACATACCTTAATTACCCTTATTCAGTTAGGGGTGATTCCGATCATTAATGAAAATGACACCGTTGCCATTGATGAAATCCGCTTTGGCGACAATGACACGCTTGCCGGACAAGTGGCCCACTTAGTGGATGCAGATCTGCTGGTGATTTTGTCAGATGTGAACGGTCTCTATAGCCAGGATCCCCATCTCAATCCTTCCGCTGAATTAATACCCTTGGTTTCCAGCATCACCAAAGACATTGAGGACGTGGCCGGATCGTCTAGAACACAGGCCAGCCGTGGAGGAATGATCACTAAAATCAGAGCGGCGAAACAGGCAGGACGATTTGGCGTCCCAACCCTGTTGTTAAACGGAGAAACTCCCAATGCCTTAGGGGAGGTGCTTGAGGGAAAGCCGGGTGGAACGTTTTTTTCTTCCGACCAATCACCTCTGACAAGCCGAAAACAGTGGATCGCCTATACGCTTCGACCGAAAGGGGAACTCCTGTTGGACGAAGGAGCCGTCGCCGCACTCACACTTCGAGGGAAAAGTTTATTGCCCTCCGGAATCCTGGACATCCAAGGCACCTTTCTCACTGGTGACCCCATTACGTGCGCCACACAGAAGGGAGTCGTTTTCGCGCAAGGACTCACGAACTATTCCGCCGAAACGCTCCAGCGCATCAAGGGGAAAAAAACATCAGAAATCCGGGAGCTCCTGGGATCTTTAGAGTATGAAGAAGTCATTCACCGGGACAACCTGGTCCTGACGGAACAACCCATTTCCTAAACAGAATTTTCGAATTCATAAATATCCGGCTTACGTTCAATTGACCCAAAGCCCAATCCTAGGCCGTGAAAAATTGGATTACTCTTTTACGCTCGAATGACACTGCAGGGGTCTGTTCAATAAATCAAAACTGAAGTATTGAACTCGGATTGTAATTGACGGACAGATAACCACGAAATACCAGGGAGTGTTCAAAAAGCCCGTCCAGCAAGGCCGCAGCCACTTTGGCAGGCGGAGCGTACAGACTTGTACGTGAGCATGACAAAGAGGCGAGAACGCCGCTGGTGGGTTTTTTCAACACTTCCCTGAAGGAAACGGCAACCCGATGTTTATTGGCCTATTCGGCGGCACCTTCAATCCCATCCATAATGGGCATTTGCACATCGCCCGCTCTGTCTACAGCGCTCTAAAATTGGACCGGATCATTTTTATACCCACGGGAGATCCTCCCCATAAACCTTTGACCACGCTGGCACCCGCCCACCACCGGTTAGAAATGGTGAAGCGAGCGATCGCCCCGTTTCCTCATTTCACAGCTTCAGATCACGAAATTCGATCAGCCGCGGTGTCATACAGTGTCGACACCGTCACCCATTTCAAAAATGAATTTCCCGAGGGAACCGAGTTGGGGTTCATTGTGGGGCTGGATGCCTTTCTCGATTTCTCAAGCTGGAGAAAGGTGGAGCATTTGCTCACTCTGTGTCATTTTATCGTCTGTTCCAGACCAGAATTCGCCTTCACACAACTGCAATCCCTCTCGTTCTTCCCTTCTACCCCGCTTTCAGCATTACAAAGCCTGGACCAACAGGACACCACCCGTCTGGATATTTCGCTTTCTTCCGGGAAATCCATTTTCCTCTTAGTAGTACCGCCGAGCGAGGTCTCGGCATCGACCATTCGGGAAGACCTGCCCCTTGGCCGTCCCGTAAGCCATTGGTTGCCGCCCACCGTGGAGTCCTATATAATTCAAAACCGATTGTACCAATGGCCCGTATAACTCACCCGAAACCACCCCTTTCCTTAGAACAAGCGGTCTTCATCGCCCAGGCAGCTCAAGAAAAGCAGGCCGAAGAGGTGTTGGTGCTGGAAGTGGGCGCCATGACGTCATTAGCCGACTATTTCGTCTTTGCATCGGGAGATTCAGAACGCCAGGTACGAGGGATTGCCTCATTTATTGAAAAATCGATGTCCACACGCTACAAAACGATCCCGGATATTGAGGGAAAAGAGACGGCAAATTGGATGTTACTGGATTACGGGGACATCATTGTCCATATTTTCAAATCCGACGTCCGGAAGTATTACGCGTTAGAAAAAATGTGGGCGGACGCTCCACAAATCCCCATTCCCGAAACCAGTCAACCATTTCCCCAGGCTCTTAGAGCCTCAAGAGCAAACCCGAACTCAAAAGTCGCCCCGCTTTAATAAGCAGGTAGGGGGGTTGCCTATTGATCCGCAGGATAAGTTCTCGAAACTTAGGAAAAAATAATAGAATGTTCAAAAAGGTTCGTCCAGCAAGGCCGCAGCCACTTGGACGGGCGGAGCGTACGAAGCAGTACGTGAGTGCGGCCAAGGGGCGAGAACGCCGCTGGCGGCCTTTTTCAACATTCCCAACAATGGAGAACAACCATGATCCCTTACAATAATTTGGCAGACCGGGTGCTGGCGGGAACAATCCCAAGTCGGGAGGAAGGCTTGGCCATCCTCGACACCCCCCAAGACCAGCTTCTCGCACCTGGTGAATGCGGCCTATCGGATCCGATCACGATATTTTGGCAACACCGTCCGTCTGCAAATGTTGCTCAATGCCAAAAGTGGAGCCTGTCAGGAAGATTGCCACTATTGTTCCCAATCAACCATTTCCACCGCCCCCATCGAGCGATATGCTCTTCTCTCCTCCGAAAAAATGTTGGCAGGCGCTCGACGGGCAGCACAGGCCAAAGCGCAACGCTATTGCATCGTGATCAGCGGCCGCTCCCCGTTACAATCCGAAATCACCCAAATTTCCAGCGCCGTCAAGCAGATTAAAGAAGAGCTGCCGATTCAAATCTGCTGTTCGCTGGGATTATTGAATGGCGAACAAGCCAGCCAGTTAAAGGCGGCGGGAGTCGATCGGATCAACCATAATCTCAACACCAGTGAAGCCTATCACCCCTCTATTTGCACGACACACACCTATCAAGATCGGATCGACACACTGAATCATGCCCGTGCAGCCGGATTGGAACTCTGCAGCGGGGGTATCGTCGGAATGGGCGAACGGGACGAAGATCTGGTGGATCTGGCCCTGGCGTTACAGGAAATCCAACCCGATTCTATCCCCTTAAACATGTTGTACCCGGTCGAAGGGACCCCATTTGACGAAATGAAAAATCTCACACCCTCACGCTGCTTAAAAATTCTCTGCCTCTTCCGGTTCTTCCACCCCAAAACGGAAATCCGGGCAGCCGGCGGACGCGAAAAAAATCTCCGCTCGCTCCAACCCTTGGCGCTTTATGTCGCCGATTCCCTCTTCGTGGATGGCTATCTTAACGACCCCAGGCCTTGCACATCAGGAAGTCTGGAAGATGATCGAAGACCTGGGCTTCACGGTAGAAGTGGATTATCAAGGCACCGAAAACCCAAAAACCGAAACCTGTTCAGCCTAATCCTTCCCTGACATCAAACTTTCCTCTTTTGCCCTTGTTGCCGTCGAGTAGACTGCCCAGGTCCAATTGCATGGTGAGTCCCAAATGGCCCGACATTGTTCGGCAAAAGAACCACACCGCCAAGCGGAAAAAGAGAAGCCACAGGCGAATTCATTGACAGGATTTTTTCTGACTCCTAAAATAAAGATGATCATGAATGTCGATACCATCCTCTCACCAGACGAGTTATCGAAATTATGGGCTGAACTGGCACACGACGACCAGCTTCCGGACTGGTATGAACTCAGCGAACATGGAGAAGTCGTCATGAGTCCGAAGCCCCATAATCGGCATCAACTCCTGTGCACTCAAATAGCCCTCCAATTACAAACGCAACTTGGAGGACAAGCGGGTGTCGAAGTAGCTGTCCTCACTTCGACTGCCGGCATTCGCGTTCCAGATGTCGTTTGGATGCCGGAAGAAAATTGGAAAATCGTCACCACTGAGGAAGGGTTAATCCAGGCGCCAGAACTCGTCGTCGAAGTCTTATCGCCAGGGAACCGCCAAACAGAAATCAATCACAAAATTCACGCCTATCTTGCTTCAGGTATCCAGGAAGTCCTCGTGGTCGGGCTCACCGGCACATTGGAATTCTATCGTCAAGATGGAGTCCACACCACTTCCATCCTAAACTTCACCCTAACCCTGCCGCCCCATCTCTTTCAATAATCCTACATACCTACTATAGACCAGATTCGAAACCCGTAACCCACTAAGGAGTGGACCGGCCATATTTTCATGACGAACTCCCAATCGAAATTTTAACTGTATCCATGGAATGGACATTACCAACTCTAATGGCTGAAACAAATTTCACTTTTTCCGCTGTCCAAAATTCGTGGCCCATTACTGGGGAAACAGCCCACTCAAGAACCAAACCGTTCATTCATACCGTAAATCCTCGGCGATCGGTTGCCGGCTCGCCCATCTGGCCGGACCCCATGCCCCCAGAAACGCCGCCAACAACGCCACAAGGACGGCCATCCCCAACGTTTCAAACGGCAGGGTGAACTGAATCGTCCAACCAAATGATTGCTTATTGATCACGTTGATCAATAGCACCGACAGCGCCAATCCCACCAGAATTCCCAGGCCGGCACCCAAGCCAGCCACATAACAGGATTCCCAGAAGATCAGTCCTTGTATCTGTGGGCGACTCACCCCCAACGCGCGTAGCGTGGCCAGCTCTCGCCGGCGTTCCGTAATGGCGGTCATGAGGGTATTAATAATTCCCAGCACCGCCACACTCAGAGCAATAAGTTCCAATACATAGGTCACGCGAAACGTCCGGTCAAAAATATTCAAAATTTCGGCCCTCAGTTCTCCGTTACTGATCGTGACGATGGGAGTATCGTTTTTCAACACCTGTTCGATCTCATGTCTTACGACCGGGAGCGACTGACCGGCCTTGAGATATACTGCAAAGACGGACGCACCGGTCTCTCCCCAAAACTGACGAAAAAGATGCTCGTCCATGACCACTTTTCCCCCATCGGTGGCATAATCATAAAAAATGCCCTTTACAGGAAATGACTGTTTCCCTGAAGGCGTCTTCACATATATGAGGCTTCCTACCGCCAGCCCCAGCCGCCGGGCTAACACCTCAGACACAATGACACCCTCATCTTCAATCGCTTCTTCTAGAATACGAGTAGAATCCCCTTTCACAAACAGATATCGGCTGCGCCCGGCATGAAGACGCATATCGCGTGCGACCAACGACACCGTCTGCCCTGAAACCTCTCCCACCGTTTCCAGGTACGGATCAACCGCCTCGATCCCTGGAACCGACATTACGGTCTTGACCAGCGCCAATGGCAGACGATCCATTCCGTTCTCGACCTCCTGTTCTCCAAGCCATGACACCGGAGCCACAATGATATCCGCCAGCATCGTTTGATCAATCCACACTTCTACGGTGTGTCGAAAGCTCTGGATCATGATCCCCACCCCAACCATAATGGCAAGCCCGACGACAATCGCCGCCATGGTCACACTGGTCCTGGTGGGATTGCGGCTCATCTGTTCTGCCGCGAGTGACGACAAGAGGCCCCATCGCCCGCTCTGCCATTTTCCTCTCCACTCATGAACCAGGCTGCAGAGCACAGGCGCTGAGGCCGTTCCTCCCATCAGAAGACAAAATGCCGCAACATAGCCTCCGACTGGAATGCCGTCCACTGGAGGTATGAAACTTAAAGCGGCACTTCCGCCAAAAGCGATCACTGCAATCCATCCTGACCTTTTGTACGACCCCGTCTCCTCTTCTTGGGAGAGGCCCTCGGACAAGGCTTGAACCGGCGCAATCGTGCTGGCATCCCAGGAGGGGCGAAAGGCCCCGAGAAGGGAAACTCCGGTCCCAATTCAGCAATACGTAGTCGTAACCAGTAAAATGCGACAAGAACATAA
>CAWAXJ010000006.1:0-53553 GCA_963785905.1 uncultured Nitrospirales bacterium | reverse complement strand
TATGTTTATTGTCACCTTTTGCTGGACAACTCATCGTATTGCTCCCCGGGCATCCAAATCCGTGCACGGCATTAAATCGATTTACATCAAGGATATGGAAGCCAAAGTGGAAAATAACAAAATCACCAAATTTCGCATTACCGCGAAGATTTCGTTCCTGTTGGATCAGGAGAAAAAAGGGTGAGCGTGATGTGAAGGAGCCATCTTTTTTCCGTTATCCCCGCCAGTCGTCAAGCGGGGATCCATCCGAAAGGCAGAGCAGAGGGATCCCGATACACAATGTCGGGCATGACACTTTTTTCCCTATAGCCCTGGAAGGCGTTAGCGGGGATCCATCCGAAAATCACAATCAGGATGGATTCCCAATAAGAATGTCGGGAGCGAGGGAAACAGAGGTTTGTCCGATAAGATCGCTCGGGCATGACTACCGCTTTCTGTCATCCCGAAGTGATGGCGGGGATCCAACTGCAGACGTAAGGCGTGAACCGTCATGCGCGAGGAGTAGGATGCCACCTGGGTATTTATGACTTCCAAATACGTACTTCTTCAACCACTTTCCCTTGAGGCCTACCTTACCCCCTCACGCCTGACGTCTTCTGAAGATGGATTCCCATTTAGTTCGGCATGACAGAGAGGAAATGACGGGAAGCCTGTCTGGATTGACACCTCATCCACCGGTCAACATATGATGACGAACATGGATGGACCCGAACTTTCGGCGCGGTGGGAGCATTTTCCGCATGAGGCGGATATGGGGATTCGTGGGATTGGAATCGCAAAATCTCAAGCCTTTGAACAGGCGGCATTAGCGCTAACGGCTGTCGTCACCGATCCTCAAGGGTCGCAGCTCAAATGGAAAGCTGTTTCAGCTGCGAAGCGCCGGATGACGAACTCTTACTGGTCGATTGGCTGAATGCCCTCATTTATGAAATGGCGTGCAGGCATGTCGTATTTGGCCAATTTGACGTCAGGATCACGGATCATCATCTTGAAGCCACTGCACGCGGGGAACCAGTCGATCGAATAAAACATGAGCCGGCCGTCGAAATAAAAGGAGCGACCTATACCGAGCTTTCTGTCCGGCACATAGAGGGAAGTGGCTGGGTCGCCCAATGTGTCGTCGATGTCTAATATCGCGTCTCATAAATTCATTGCCAGTCTTCGTTCGCCCCGATCCGGTCGAATGAGGAATGACATGAATGCTCGGCGTTTATGCTGAACCGGTCCAACGCCTGTTCGAATTGACCGAAGGCCATGCTCTTAGATTTGTGCTCTTCCACACCCATCGACGCTTTCAGCGTAAGCGGGATAGGAAAGGGTCTGAATTGATCCACGACGAATACTCGGAACAAACCGTATGGACCTGAGTCTCTTATCCCAAGTTTCTCCTTATGAATGGCACATTCCTCAAAAGGGACAGATGCGCGTCCCGGGCATTATTTACGCGGATGAGTCACTCGTTTGCGACATGGATCTCAAGGTCTATGAACAAGTTGTCAATGTGGCCACGCTCCCGGGCATTGTTCAAGCCTCGTTTGCCATGCCCGATGCTCACTGGGGGTATGGGTTTCCCATAGGCGGTGTGGCTGCCTTCGACCCCAAACAGGGAGGCGTGGTGTCTGCCGGCGGCGTCGGATTTGATATCTCCTGTGGCGTACGGTCCCTCTACACCGGGTTGCGTCCTGACGATATCGCTCCTGTTAAGGAAAAACTGGCGGATATTTTATTTGCACGGGTGCCGGCAGGCGTGGGAAGTACCGGACGCTTGCACCTGAAACCCAAGGAAATGGATGACATGCTGGCTGGCGGCGCCCAATGGGCGGTCCAGCGAGGCTATGGGACCGAGAAGGATTTGGCGCGCATTGAGGAACACGGATGCATGGCCGAGGCCATACCCGCCTGTGTCTCCGATCATGCCAAGAAGCGCCAGCAGGACGAAATGGGAACGTTAGGGTCCGGGAATCATTATTTAGAAGTTCAGGAGGTCGTGGAAACCTATCACGATCCCCTGGCTGAACAACTTGGTATCCAAACTGGGGATATTCTGGTCAGCATTCATTGCGGCTCCCGAGGACTTGGGCATCAAATCGGCACCGAATATCTCAAGAAAATGGTTGTGGCGGCAAGCCAATATGGGATTTCGTTGCCTGACCGCGAATTGGCTTGTGCCCCGATTGACTCTCCTTTGGGACAGGAATATTTAGGGGCGATGCGGGCCGCGATGAATTGCGCCTTAGCCAATCGGGAAATCGTCACCCATTTAGTGCGTCAGGCATTTTCGGAGATCTTTCCTCAGGTCGTCCTTACCCCTGCTGTACGATGTGTCACATAACACCTGCAAAGTGGAGGAACACCGGATCGGAGGCCAGAGTCGGCGCGTCTTTGTCCATCGCAAAGGTGCCACGCGTGCGTTCGGTCCCGGACATCCCGAGCATTCCTCCGGACCTCCAACCCATCGGTCAACCGGTCCTGATCGGTGGAACCATGGGAACGGCCTCCTATCTTCTTGTCGGGACCAAAGAAGGGATGGATCTGGCCTTTGGGTCGGCGTGTCATGGGGCAGGACGGAGTATGAGTCGACATCAAGCGACCCGCCAATGGAAGGGTCACAGGGTGATTCAAGAATTAGCGGCTCAGGGAATCCTTATTAGAAGTCCATCCGCGCGAGGGGTCGCCGAAGAAGCGCCTGGGGCCTATAAAGACGTCACCGCCGTGGTCGATGCGGCTGAACATGCGCACTTAGCCCGCAAGGTGGCAAAAATGCGTCCGGTTATCTGTATTAAGGGGTAATTGCTTCGATAACCTCATAAAGATGGAGCATCCGTTGAGGATACCACTGCCTTATATCTGATCCACATGTTTTGCATTTATGCTACCTGGGAATGAGGGGATGAATGTTCCTCGACCTCATTCGATTTAAAGATCTGTTGGCAAGCTTGTTGGAGAGAAGTGAGGTGAAACGGTTTCATGAAAAATCCTTGGGCCCCTTCCTGCAATAATTGACGAAGAACGCGTTCGTCCGACCCGCCTGACATCATTAACACGGGCATCTTGTGGCCTAACCATCGTAATTCATCGAGCATGGTCCGCCCATCCATAATGGGCATGCGCATATCCAGCAGAATCCCATCCACCGAATATCGCCCCACTGATTCCAGCCCTTCCCGGCCATTTCTCGCCATCAACACGTCATAACCCCATTCCCGGAGCACGTCTTCTAACATTCCGATCACTGACGGATCATCATCTACCACTAACAAACATGGTCGGGATTCCTTGGCCAAAGATTCATCCGAGGACAATCTCGTGGATGTCGGTTGGAGGGGTTTAAGAGTTTGAAGGCAAGAAGGACAATAGGTAGTACCAAGGTCCATCTCAGAGAATTTGAGATGCTGCATGGCCAAAAAAGACGCCGCCCCCCTCCTTTCCTTCTCGCCGGTTGATCCATTCAAGGTCTCAAGCACCCGCTCACAACCGGGGCACGAAGAGATCAATCGGGAAGACGACGAAGGTTCCGGGAGACAATGCCGGACCACTTGACTCCGGGAAATCAACCCCACAAGATTCCGATCACCGACCACAGGCATTCTTAAGACTTGTCGTTGAACCATCAAATTCAACACCACTCCAATCGGCTCACTCTCAAGCACATACACAGGCGTGGTCATGGTGTCTTCCACTCTGAGATCATCCATCGAATTCGCGCGTGAAACGGCCTGTAATAGACGGAGTTCAGTCACGATTCCGAGAATTTTATTGGAGGGATCTACCACAGGCCATCCGGAATATTGTCCGAAAAGAAACTGCAACGCCAGATCCTTTTCAAACTTGCCGGGCCTCAGCGGGACGGCCTCCGTGTTCATAAGATCTCTGGCCAATGTGGGAGATGAAAAGATGTCGTTCATAACAAGGCCTCTCTTTTAGTAGATCGGTTTCGCACATGAAACCTTTGGGTGACGGGGGTCTTGTGTCGCTGTAAAGTAAGATTTGGACCAACAAACATGAACTAGCAAAAACCCTGGTTTTTCGAAAAACCTTCAATGAAGGCGGGAAAGGACTCCAAAAAGTTCAAATCTCATAACTGTTTGTATTTCCTCATGAATTATTCTCTTTGCTGGCTTTGATAAGGTTTGATAAAGATAATGGCACCAATTTCCCACACCACTATCGACATTGTTCGAAATTTTCTGTGTTTGAATTCTCCGCGCTTCCACTGTTACCTCAAAAAAAGGAACAGTGTCTTAAGAGATGACCTTTGTTTCTGAAGGAAAATCAAAAGTCCCATTCGCTGAAATGCGACTTCCTTCAATGTTTTCCGTCACGAATTGGAAAGTACCTTTTATCGTACTCATCCGCGGAGAAGCTCGATCAGGATAGAAATTATCCAGGACAATAGTCCCCTCGGTATTCGATTGATACGAAATGGGTTTTCCTCCTTCTATAGTTTCAACCCGCACATCAAAGGTTTCACCGACCTTTAACGGGTCAGGCGTCATTAGAATATAATTGCCGGGCAGTGCCCCATCAGGAATCCGGAAAGTTAGATTGAGTCCCCCGTCTCCCTTTGTCTCGGTATTTAAACTCGCAATCAAAAAGTAGCCCGGACGGTCCCCGCTCAAGGGATCCTGTTCTTTCGGTGGCAAGTACGTCACGATTCCGTCTCCCGATATTTCGGCATGAGCGGCGCCGTCTACAGTGGCAGTGAATCCGGGATGTTCGCTCTTAGGCTCGGGAATGCTCTTGTCAGTAGTTGAATCGGAACACCCGAGGAACCCTGTCGTGAAGATAAGACTTAATATGAGAGACCTCGTAACGGTTACTATCATGCTTTTCCCTCCTTAGACTTTCTCTTTTCATCGCACCCCGGCACATTACCCTCCATACTATGATCGGATCTTTGGCCGAATTATTACTTGTTCACGCCGCTTCGTTGCAGAGCGATCATAAATTCTTCCTGAAGTGCAGGCTCACTTTGGATCGTTTGGAAAATTAAATTATAGTCTTCAATGGAAAGCCCATGATCCGCCACGGCCTGAGTCATTTTTTGGTGAGCTTCTTTCTGCAATGCGTCAGCTCGACCCGGGTCTTCGGATTGAATAATCCGCTGTTCATAGGTGGTACTGAGCTCGGAGACTTCTTTGTAGGCTCCGGCAAAAGGTTCGAGATTTTTTCTCACCATTTCCCGTTGAGAAGGTTGCGAGGAATCCTCTGCCTGGAGAATAGTCGCCGGCGTCAACAAACAGACACTGGCGAAACATGCCGCAATACTCAATAATTGTAGATTCGTTTGGTATGATTTCATCATTTCATTCTCCTTCTTAAATTTGGTTATTTTTTTGTGCATAAACACCATGAACACGTCGGCATCCATATTTTCAAGAGATCCCGCCTTCCGGCGCTTTCGTTCTTATTTCTCAAACCCTAATCCCGCTCCAGTCATCGCTCGAATCAGATCGTGTCTGGTAATGGACTCGATAACTTGATCGTCCCGCTGGACCGGGATGATCTGTACTTCCTCGTCCAGAAAGCGGGTTAAGACTTCAGAGATTGGAGTTGATTCCGTCACCATAGACGTCCGGTCTTCTTTCATAAGATCTTCCGCTTTAAGTTGTCCAATATCTTTCCCCTTACGCAAAGCATCAAGAATTTCCACCTCTCCAATGAATCCGGCTAAATGGCCTTGATCGTCGACCACCGGCGCCACCGGCGTGTGATTGGATAAGATATCCATGACCACTGAACTCCCATCTGCCTGTGTGTGATATCGCAACATATGAGTGGCTACAATATCTCCAACCCTCTCATATCCTGTTGCAGACATTCCTGCTATGTTCATTCGTCCCTCCTTTCATGCATCATGCACGATGAAATTAAAATTGGGTTCACACGTTTCTCGATTCTGCCTCCCCACTCTTCCTCCCCACACACCTTTTTCCCTCACCCTCAAAACAAAGCAAAAGACGCGCCCAAAATATGGCATGAAATTCATAATTGAAAATCCCTTATTTTTCATCAATTTTCATAAAAATAGGAGAAGTGAAAAGGAAATTTCAAGAAGATTTTCGGAGTAAAATTTACAAGTGACCGAAGTAAAACTTACAGACTGAAGGCTGAAGCAGACAATAATAAATTGCGAATAGAATTGAACTCTGCTTGATGACCCTGCAAATCTTGGCGGCGGTCAGACAACAATCCACAACTCATCTGCTTAACCCTGAAAACTCACTTGGTGACCTTCGTCACATGTGAAAATACTTCTCCCCACGAGACTTCAAGGAAGGAAAAAATAACGAAGTATTCCCATCCAGGGTTCTTCGTGGTTTTGGATGGATTAATCTCTCTGATCCTGTTTATGCATTAAGCCCGAGGTGCGCACATATTCCGTTCCTTGGCTCACAAAATTCCGCCACAGGTAGATGCTTACAACAATTTCCAATGGACATCTGGTCACCATTTTTTAAAAAATTCATTCAATTGCCTCTATTCGTGTAAACCGTACACGACCGTTTGTAGGATTTACATTTTCTTCCCGCATCTCACTTCGCGTTTTGTAAATTCTTCCCTAGTCATTTCATAAAATTTCAAAAAATTCAAGCATGATTCACTCCAGTACCCAAGGGATGCTTGCGGCATCAAGTTTGCTTTTGGGAGAAACCAGGTTCACGAGGGTTCTATCTACACACACAATATTTGGAATGAAAGGAATTTCACATGAGAATCGCCCAATTGGCTCCCTTAGCCGAGAGTGTCCCACCCAAACAATATGGAGGGACAGAACGGATTGTGTCGTATGTAACCGAGGAACTTGTTCGCCAGGGACATGAGGTCACCCTGTTTGCTTCCGGCGATTCTGAAACCAGTGCACGCCTGGAGCCTATGTGTCGCGAAGGACTCCGTAAAGCAAATGGGGTGTCCAATCCCCAGGCTCCCTTTACTATGATGCTGGAGAAAACATTTTCCTCCTCCGGGCAGTTTGATCTTTTTCATTCTCATTTAGATTTCCTGGCCTTTCCCCTGGCTCGTCGTTGCGGCACCCCGGTCCTGACGACACTTCATGGCCGCCTGGATCTTCCCGAACTTAAACCGATTTTTGCGGAATTTCTTGATTGCCCTCTTATTTCCATTTCAGATGCCCAACGGAAACCTCTGGCTTGGGCCAACTGGCAACAAACCATCCATCATGGCTTACCTGAACACCTGTATAGCTTTCATCCTGCTGCGGGTGAGTATCTGGCCTTTGTCGGTCGCATTACCCCTGAAAAACGACCCGATCATGCGATTGAAATTGCCAAACGTGCCGGCATGCCTTTAAAAATCGCCGCGAAAGTTGATCCGGTTGATCGTGAATATTTTCATACCGATCATTGAACCGCTCTTATCAGATCCGTTGGTGGAATATGTGGGTGAAATTACCGATCGGGAAAAAAATGACCTAATCGGCAATGCCGCTGCCCTGCTTGCACCATTCGATTGGCCCGAACCATTCGGCCTCGTATTCATTGAAGCCCTGGCTTGTGGCACGCCGATTTTGGCCTATCGCCGGGGTTCGGTTCCCGAAATCATCGATGACGGACAGACAGGATTCATTTGCGAGACCGTTGACCAGATGGTCAAGGCAGTATCCGGAATCTCCACTCTCAACCGGCAACAATGCCGCTCGGTCTTTGAAAAACGGTTTACGGTTGAGCGAATGGTTCAGGAGTATTTGGGCGCCTATGAAAATCTGATACTCCAGCAGGACGAGATGTCCGAAAGATCATTAACGGCGGTTAATTTCTAATTCTCACATTTTATTAGTCTCAATTTTTCTGTAGACACAGGACTTCTATGACTGCATCGAATACTTCCGACACTGACACGAATAGGTGGGATCTGGTTCACAATCGAAATTTCCGCCTGTTGTGGGCATCGCAGGCAGTCTCGCAAATCGGTGACGGATTAACCAAAGTCGCTCTCCTTTGGTTTGTCTACCAATTGACGGGTTCCGCCTTAAAAATGACGATTATCGGTCTGTTGCAAACGATTCCCCCCTTGGTGCTCAGTCCCCTGTTAGGGGTGTATTTGGATCGGTTGCCCAAAAAACCCGTGATGATGGCACTGGATGTCATTCGCGCGATTTTAATCGCACTTGTTCCAGTCCTGTATGTCATTGATGCCCTGACTCTGGAAGTGCTGTTTGTTTTGGTGTTTTTTACCGCGATCTTTTCCACTGCGTTTGGACCGGCTCTAGCGGCTTCTCTACCACTTCTCGTGAAACCATCCGAACTCATGTCAGCCAATTCTCTTCTGCAATCCACGACGAATATGGGCATCCTCATCGGACCGGCCATTTGCGGAGTCTTGATTGCGTGGCTTGGCACAGAGAATGTCCTCTATGTGGATGCGGCGACTTTTTTGCTGTCGGCTTTCTGTTTACTGCCGATTAAAAACCATCTCTTGACGACCGCCCCACAAATCACGAAGGCGACGTCGAAGATCACTCAGGATTTGCTGGTCGGAATGCGGTTTGTGTTCAGAGAAAAACCGGTCTTGCGTTCTCTCCTGTTTACCACGGTCTTTTATACATTGGGAGCCAGCGCGTTTATCTACGTGCTTCCCCTCTTTGTCAATGAACACATCGAATCCGATCCGCTCTGGTTGGGATGGCTGTGGTCCTCCATGGGGGCAGGGATGTTGGTCACCTCCTGTGGCCTGAGTTGTGTCAAGAAACTGAGTCGGAAAGGACGGGTCATTCTCATGGCCATCGTCCATGGTTGTGGGAGGAAGCGCCTTGCAATTACTCGCTCATTCACACTCGGTCGTCGGAGGGTTTATACTTGTGACGGTGATCGGGGCCAGTACGGCATCCTTTACGCCCATTGCGTGGTCAATCATTCAAGAAACCACCCCCAATCACCTAATGGGGCGGGTTTTCACCTTGATGAATACCGCGAGCATGGCCATGGCCAGTGGAGGCATGGTGGCGTTTGGAGGAATAGCGGATACCCACGGGTCAGTGGCGGGAATTACGATGATTGGGGTCGTGTTTCTTGCGACCGGGATAGTCGTCATTTTTTCCAATCGGTTCGGCAATCAAGAAAGCCAAATTCCCGAAGCGGACGCGCTCCACTCTGCCAGCCATTCTGGTTCGAAAAAGAAATGGCACCCCCTCAGGGTTGTCTCTCTCACTTCAACTTCCGGGAGAAAATGGAAAAAGAATCACGAATGGGTCCGGAATGTCTACCCGTATTCGTTCAGGAAAACTCCAGATGTCATTCCTCATCGCCTTTCTCGTGCCCCGCCTTAGCTATATGCCATAATCCACTTATCTGAACGGCAAGACAACTGGCCGATTCCGATGGAGTAGGTTGGTGAAAAACATTCACCTAATATGAAAAAAATCAATGAGAATCCAATGAATCCGGTCTGTACTCTAGGTTCAATCGTCATGGTCATATTCTTCGCTCCTGGGTTTGCTGTGCCCTTATCCGCGCTTGACCGGTCTTTGCTGGTTCAAGTTCAAAACCAACAATCTCCCTCTGGCGAGAAAAAGGAAACAAAGGAAACGAATGATGGCAGCAAAACCTCAGTCAACATTTACCCATCAACGAATTTGAAACTAAAACTGGCATTCATGGCTGATCCCCGCTTGTTTCCCTACGATATCGATTGCCGTGTAGAAGAAAAATCGGTGGAATTGACGGGTATGGTGTCACTTGAAGAAGAAAAGAATTTAGCCACAGGAGTCACCACTCACCTGATGAAGGAGAAGGAGATCATCAATCACATTGAAGTTCGTCCCTCTTTGAGTGCGACCCTGCAGGCCACAAGGGACTCCCGCCTGACCGAATTCATCAAACAGCGGTTTGCCAAGAGTCAAACACTTACGTGACACCAATTTTGAGATTGTCACCATTCGGGGAGTGGTGTCATTGAGCGGTCAAACGCGTTTTCAGGTGATTGCCTTGGAGGCCGCGCAAGCCGCTCGTGAAATTCCCGGGGTCATTGCTGTCAATACTCACCATATTCGGCTTGAGGCAGGGAATGATTGAAGGACTCAATTCGGGTAGATATGTCCAACCTTTCTCTATCTTCTTCCAGTATTCCGGGCTCTCTTGCCACCAATCCTCCGCTCTTACTTCAACGAAACTTCGGCCTCCTGTGGTGGAGTCAACTGATTTCTCAAATCGGAGATGGAGTGACCAAATTGGCGCTGCTATGGTTTGTGTATGCGGTCACCGGCTCCCCTCTTCAAACAACGGTCATTGGAATCCTGCAAACTCTCCCTCCGATCATCTTAGGCCCCTTCATCGGGGTCTTCATTGACCGATTTCCAAAAAAATTCATTCTGATCGGCTCCGACCTCATACGGGCACTGGTCATTGGATTGATTCCCTGCCTGGTCTCACATGAGGCCTTCACGGTTGAATATTTGTACATGTTGGTGTTCTGCAATGCTGTGGCCACTTCCTTATTCGCTCCAGCCTTATTCGCCTCCATCCCGTTTATCGTGGAGAAATCCTCCTTGACGGCCGCAAATGCCTTACTACAAAGCACCATGAGTGTGGGAGTGATTTTCGGCCCGCTCTTGAGCGGGTTAGGAATTGCCCTGTTAAATTCCCAGGAAGTGCTCTGCATCAATGTCCTGACGTATATAGGATCGGCACTGTTCCTGGTCTGTATCTCCATTCCCGAAGTGAGGCAACCGGGGAGAACGCTCAAATCCTCCATGTCCGTGTATATAAAAGATTTGAAAGAGGGCATTCAATTTACTTTTTTCCGTCAGCCTATCATTCTGCCCCTTATTCTCACAGCGGGGTTATACAGTTTTGTGATGAGTGCCTTTCACACATTATTGCCGGTTTTCGGCCGGAACATGTTGAAATTGGGACCAGTGGAAGTCGGGTATGTCACATCGGGGGTGGGCATGGGCTTATTTCTGGCATCCTTGTTCCTGGCCAAAGTCGATCTTGGACCACCATGGCGGCGAATACGTTTATTGGCGACAACCAGCCTCCTGACGGCATTCGCGCTGTGGGGATTCACCGAAATGACCGGGTTGGCCCTCAGCCTATTCGTCGTCATCGTTGTCGGGATCGGAAGTGGGGTCTTGACCCCGATTGAGTGGGGAATTATCCAGGAAATTTCTCCTCCACAACTTCTCGGACGAGTGCTCGCCTTATATGGAACATTGGCCATGCTCGCTGCCATTGGGGGCATGACGACGTTTGGGTGGATGATGGAACAGTTCGGAGAAACGGTAACTCTCGTGGGGATGGGGATCGTCCTGCTGATGACGTCCTTGGTCGCCTTCCAGATTTCCCGACGGGTCCGTCATCAAACCACAAAGGTCACAGGTTTTGCTTTTTAAGGGGCCTTCTGTCCTCAAGCCATCTATCTTAGTCAAGTGCCAGGAAATAATACGATGTACGGATAAAACGGCGGACGGCTGGGGATGATCTTATAAATTATCCTTTTCCACACTCGAATTTTTATCCCAGTTTCGAGTATCAAATCCCTGTTTTTTTAGCTTATATCAAAAAAATTTTATTCGTAAGTTTTTCACTCAATACCACTACCGTTGAAATCAAGAACCTGATCCGATGTGACGGAGAGATAGCTAATTAACGAAGGCGTGTATTCTCCGGTTATCCAAAATCGATTCCAGGGCCTGAAGCAAGGTCTCCATTTGGTAAGGCTTCCTAAAAAATGCTTCCACTCCGAGTTCCCGGGCGTTATTTTGCAGTTGAGGATGATTATCGCCAGACATCAGAATCACGGGAGGAGAATATTCTTTGTATCTGCTGTGTAATTCAGTTATAAACTCGGTTCCCGTCATGATCGGCATTTGCTGGTCCGATATCACAAGATCAACCGGTTTGATTTCCAATTTTTCCAGAGCAATACGACCATTTTCGGCCTCCACACATTCGCACCCCCACCCCTTAAGCGCCAAGCCAAGCAAGTGGCGTGTTAAATCATCATCATCGACGACCAATATGCGAACATCTTTTCTTTCTTTTGGTATTTGGTGTGCATGAAGAGAATGCTGATGAGTGGCCAAATATGCCATTATGTTCCCCCTCCACATTATTAAATTGTTGAAAAATGAACTCAGTCTTTAATTCACACGTAAGTTAAAACCCGGAATGGAAACGTCGAAAGGCATCATTGCAGAAAAAACAGCTATAACCGTACAAATCGTGGGGGATGGGGGAGTGAGAATTTGTCTTCAGATCCGTCAAGAAACGACGTTGGTCCGCTACACGCCAAGATAAAATAAATGCATAACCCTGTGAACTATAAAAAACCCTGGAGATAGATTCGAGGGAATAGCAGATGGAAGAACGCCGTAAAGATTGGGCCGGCAGGCGGATCGTTATCTACCTAAAACCAGCATCATTACGGATTTTGGATGTTTTTGCGAAGGGAGATGAGGGTTTGTAGGAAAAAGTTCACTCTATTCATGTTTGTCGGTCAAGCGTTTCTTTGCTTTTTAAATATCCAGCACATTGACTATGTCCACACCGGCACTTTCCAACAGGCGCAGTGATCACGTCCGCACATTCTTCTGAACAATATTCCTGTCCCTCTGGGGCCTGACAGGAACACGAAGCATGGGCACAAGTGGTGTCCATCACGGTCATCCCTTTCTCTTAGAACATCTTGGGGAGAGTGAACGTCGTATTATAAGCCTGCGGTATTTTGGTACAACCTCCGACAAAAGCTGTATTCAAGGAATGGCCTATGAAATCTAATGGTTTTTCGTGTTGGAGACAATTCTCACCGCGTGTTAATCCCTTCGAGTGAAACCGTAGCCTCCATATAGTCCCTCTTTACTGTTGCTCTTTGAAAAATCCCCTGCAGTATTTCGCCAGGCATGTGAACTCGGGCGATTTTTCCGTTGTTTTTTCAAGCACGAGTGTGTTCGCTTCCATTTCCACCACCTTTCCCTCGCTCACTCCTCCGATTTCTGAGGCTATCGGAAAAGGTCCATTCTGGCAGCTTTCATTGGCTACTACATACCCTGACATAATTCCGGCTAAAAATATCGGTTCAGTATCTTTGTATTCATTGAAAACAAATAGTTATGCGGGTTTTTCATTATGGACCGCATACGATTCATCCTCATTAGACAAATCATTTTGTTCTCTTAAGAGTATGTCCATCCTCTGCAAAGGGAACCCTATTATCCACAGGTAATTTCGCCCATTGTGCTCATGTCTGGTTTAGACAACATCGACGCTGATGCTGTCCTTTTATCCGATGCGAAGCACCACGATTCTTGAGGCATAATAAGGACTGAGGATTCTCATATATTTCATCAACTACACATCTGATAAAAGGAGGTTGACATGAAAAAACCATTTATTCTCAGCATGGTCATTGTGGGCTGTACCCTATGGGTAAGCCCAAGCTTGGCACTATTTGAAGCCGACAAAGCCGAACTCCTGAAGGGAACGAAAATTACCCTCGTCGAAGCGGTGGAAAAAGCCTTAACCAATGTGAAAGGAAAAGCTGTCGAAGCCGAGCTGGAAAAGGAACATGGCAATACCGTATTTGAAATCAAAATCGTTGACGATTCCGGCACTACAAGAGAGATTTACGTCGACGCCCAATCCGGAAATGTGCTTAAGATCGAAAAGGATTAAATACCTTTCCACAGGGGAAAATCCAGTTAACCATTCTCATTTTATGGCATGCCGATTTCCATTGTTTTTTCATCAGTATGCCATGAAATGTGGAATGGCCTTCGGCATTCCCGAGCTTTTCCCTGTCCAGGAATCCTGGGCGGCGAAAGTTTCGGATGACTCTCACTTACTCGAAATCTGTCGGAAACCCCTGAAGACAAGGTTGTCTCTTTTTTTGTCAATTCATACCGTTCCGCGGATCTGCTTCGGTCCGGGTTATCATCTGCTGGCACAAATGACAGGGGAATCCGGCCAACCCGGAGAGGCCTCCAGGTGCTGTTGATCCATCAGAAACACATGTCGCTCGTCTCTGAATGGTGGGATGAAACTCTCGGAAATGTGGAAAAGGCTACCGGGTTATCGAAAATTCAATCCCTCCGGCATCACCTTCGGTTGAATTCTGCCCGTAATCGTCTATGTGGAGGCGGTTTGCCGAAATCTCCTGAGTTTTAGCAAGCCGGTCCATCACTATAGTGGCCCGTTCTGACGCCAAGGCAACAGCCCGTTCTTTGGGATCAGGTTCAATCGCCACAAGTTCCTGCAGCAACGCCACCTCTTCGTCGGGAGGCGTTTTCTCAGGGAATTTCTCCCGATAGAGAGCCTGAGCCGCCTCCGGACCTTTGGAGAGGGATTGTTCTTTTTCAAACGTTGCAATGCGAGAGGTCACAGCCATGATGCGAAGCATGTGCAGATCCTCTGCACTGATCACGGGTTGAATGTTCAATCTGATATAAGGAGTTTTCTTCAAAAACTTTTGCAGGCGCACAATCCGTTTCTCCATTCCTTCCGTCATCGTTTTGGTGCCGGCTTTAAAAATCACCGGATCAATCTCGATTTTCTGAATCTTCGAATTCCGCTTGACCAGGCTGCCGATTAATCGCAAGGGGGCGGTGACAATATTGACAATGGCATTTCGTAAAGATTTCCAAATGGCATCACGAATGCTGAATTCCGGCTTATTCAGGGGACCCTCCACTTCAACTTTTAATTTAATGTCTCCATTGATATTTTTGATCATATCGACGATCAGGTCCAACGGGAGACCGAGAGTCCTGTTGACCAGATCATCTGCTTCGGCCCGCACCACACGCAAATCGGAAATCCCGATTTTACTTTTTGACTCCAAACGTTGGTCTTCGATATGGACATGAATCTTGGTCGTTAATTGTCCGGATTGCGTTCCCCAACCCAACAACTTCTCAGCGTACGGGTTAAAGGACGAAACCGAAAATTTCTTCACCTCTCCATCCACATCCAGATAAAAATCATCGCCAAACATTCTGATATCTCCCTCCACACTTATGGATTCCTCATCGAGTGTGGAAACCGTCATAGTTATGCGGCCCATTTGGTTGGAGTCGGATGTCAAACTCTTCATATTCACCATGAGCTTGCGTAAATTCTTTGCGGTATTCCGGTTGTGTGGATTGGTCAATAAAACGAATACTGCCGTCCTGTATGTGAATTTCGCCGATTTGAGGAGTTATTCCCGATTTCGTTTTTGACGACGGCGACTCCTCCGGGTTCTTCTTTTGGAAGTGAGCGAGGACAGGAAGCGTCCCTTGTTCATCCCGAATAATTTCCAGCGAGACGTTTCGGACCATGACCTTGGAGATGGCCAAGTGATCCGGACCAGAAAATTCCACATCCGAGACCGTCAGAAGTTGGCCCGTCAGAAAAGGGCTGGGTATGGGCACCGACTTGAATATCGCTCACCTCGACATCTCCTGCTACCCGGATGTGAGAAAAATCCTCTGGTGGGATGCCGACATTGAATGAGCTATTCAGCGTCCCGGATACGGGGGGGATTCCGGAAAGAAAATCCCGATACGGCGAGAGACGCGCGTTCTGTATATCCCACTCACTTTCAAGAGAAAAAGGACTCATCCGCATCCGCCCTTTGGCGACCACCAGGCCATTTTCGGCAAGCGTGCCCTGCAAGACAATGGGGAACGGCTCCTGGCCCCTAGTCGAAAAGTTGGAAACATGAAGAGACATCTCATCCGCCCGTACATGAGGATGCGCGGGATTGGTGAAATCCTGATACATCAACGTTCCGTTATTGAGCTGGAAATCCTGCACGATCAGGATAAATCCGGAAGGTTCGGAGGAGGATGAATTCTTTTGCCCTAATTGGTCAACATTCAACGTTCCATCGCGCTCACGGACCACTGAAACAACAGGATGGTCGAGTACCACACTGGAAAGCTGAATGTGTTTTTGCAATAATGGCCACAGTCGAAATTGAACTTGAAACTGATCGATAGTGATCAAGGCTTCATCCGAGTCTCGTTCCCTTAACTCAAAATCTGTGAAAGTGATCCGCCGGTCAATATAGTTGAGAGACACGTCTTCCAGCGTGACGTTGTGGCCGGTAATCTTTTCCAAATGAAAAACCGAGAAGCTCTGAATACCCCATGGTAATCCAACCAGCAATACCCAGATCCCCAACACGAAAGAAAGCCCGATTAAAGCAATAACAGTTTTTCTGGTTGTCAGTGTTTTGATCATGCGGGTAAATCTCGGGCACAGCCCAGGAACCGAGTAATTCGTTATTTGCAGGAGAAAAAAGTCCGATTCAAAATGAGGTAGTTATGACAACCCTGAAAAAAAACGCCGAGACAATGAGGCAAGATTGCCATGGTGATTCAATTAATAACGGAACAGACTGCCTCCCACGCACGGTTGATTGACACTCCCGAAATCCGCTTACCAGCCAACGATCAGCTCGCAAATTTTGGTTTCACGCTGTTCTCTATGGTACTCAACAACATTTCACCGGAATACCGTAACCAAAAACTCACCCATTATGAACTCCCATAAACCCTATATGGCATTCACTTTTTCCTAAAGATGCTAATTTTCCCAGGGTTTTGTTCAGTTAGGCAAAGCCCCTTCTATGAGTATAGTAAGATATTCAAAGGCAAAAGCTATAATCATGGTGGAAAAATCGAATTGTTACAGTCTCCTAGCCCATGTCCGGCTTAATGAGTACAATGACCGAACAAATGCAAGAAAAAGAATACAAGGAAAGAAGCCGCCTTTAGAAAAAAACTCAACCGGGCAGGTACTCTCTCAACCAGTCCTGGTGAACCCGTTCCACAAAGGGGATCGATAATTTTAAGAGGGTTGTAAAGGGATGGAGATTTGGTGGGAACACGAATCGTAGGACAAACTCCTAGTCAATATATCTACTGGCATGAGCACCATAAAGAGGGGACGGGTATTTCTTGTTGATGATCACGCACTAGTTTTGGAAAGTTGCAAAAAGCTCCTTGAACCTTACCATGACATTGTCGGAGAGGCCCAAAGCACAACGGATTTAGTCAGTCGCATTCAGCAAGCCAAACCCGATATTATCCTCATGGATATCACCATGCCAGGCCAGAACGGCTATGAGGCAACGCGAAATTTAAAACGTACATTTCCAACATTAAAAATCATTTTTGTGTCCATGCATCTGGAACCCACGTTCATCATGGAAGCCTTTCGTGCCGGTGGCCGGGGATATGTGCCCAAGCAAACCGCAGGGAGCGAATTATTATCGGCCATTCAAGTTGTGCTGAAGAAAGAGTACTACCTTTCGCCTCTTATTCCCGAAGAGGTGCGAACGACTGTTTTCGCCCAAATAGAAGGCATACCGGGCACGGAACTTTCGGGAAGATTGACTCCCAGGCAGAGGGAAATTCTCAAGCTGGTGGCACAGGGATTTTCGTCTAAAGACATTGCCAGTGCGCTTGATATTTCTCAAAGTACCGTCGCCTTCCATAAAACCCAAATCATGCAGGCATTAGGTCTTCATTCCAAAGCCGATCTCACAAAATACGCGGTCAAGCAAGGAATCTCTCCTCTGTAAACTCAAGAAGAGAGGGTTCCTTTTTCTGCTTTTGCAGGAACAGGGATCGTTGTTCGTCTGGAGAGGGTTTGGAAGGAGAGCCAGCGTGACCTGACCTCAGGAAAAGAAAAATTAAAAAGAAATATAGTCGGCGAGAACGAAAGAATTTTCAGCTGTTAGATGGAAATAATGCCATGAGAAATGGCATATTTGGTGAGTTCTGATGTCGTTTTGAGTCCTAATACCTGCATAATTCGCGTCTTATGAAATTCCACAGTCTTGACAGCCAAATTTAAAATCACCGCCACCTCTTTATTGGCTTTTCCCTCAGCAATCAGTTGTAGAATTTCAAGCTGCCTTTGCGTCAACGCGGAAGGGTTAGACCCATGGTCACCTTTTGGAATGGAGGAAGGATCCAACGCTTGATTCACAATAGACTGAGCGACGGAGGGCGAGACGTACGTACGTCCCTGGTACACCTCCTTAATGGCAAATACGAGTTCTGCCGTCGCAGATTGCTTTAAGACATACCCCGACCCGCCGGCCTTGAATGCGTCTCTGACAAAATTCTCTTCCGCATGCATGGTTAAAAAAATCAGTTTGGTATGAGGTTCACATTTTTTTATCTGCCGCGCCGCTTCCAGGCCATTCAAGAGAGGCAAGGAAATATCGATAATGGCAATATCCGGGGTATGCTCCTTGACTGCTAGAACAAGCGCACGACCATCAGCGACGGTCCCCACTAACGTAAAATCCGTTTCCAACAATTTGGTGAGTCCCTCACTGACCAGGACATGATCTTCGGCTAAAATGACTCGAGGTTTGCTCATAATACTCATAATAAAGGATGAATGAGGAATTAATTCACAAATGAATAAATGGGAAAACGCATTATGAAAGAATTACCCTAAATAAGTCTATGGGCATAACCTTCTGACTTGGAAACAACCCCTGATCTCTGGTCAAATTCCAAGGGAAAGTCTCTTCCCCTTTCCCGGCTGGTCCCGCCAGATCAACAGAAATCTGAATTTGTAGAGAGTCAATGCCCGGGAACTATCTGATGAAGGGAAGCACAAAAAAGGTTTGCGGGAAATTTTTATGTTCCCCTTTGAATTTTTGGTATTGGAGGGGTAGGAGGAATAGGCGGAAGAGGATGTGGGGGAGGGTTTGGAATCGGTTCGGGATTGGGGAAGGGATCTGGGTTGGGATTCGGATCGGGATTAGGATTTGGGAATGAGGTTGGCGGGAACCCTCCCTGCTGCGTAAAGAGGCGTAGGTAATTCAGCCAAGCAATTTTCGAGGAGTCGAAATTTGATGACACGCGTGAGCTGCCCCTTTTCTCACCAATGGCAATTCGATTCGCACGACTTTTGAGCACGCAATTCATGTGGTTTTTTTTATTGGCGTTTAGCCACAACAGCCCAATTAATATTCGATAGGAAGCTTTCGATATACTTCCCTCGTTCGGACGGCTGGTAGTCCAATAAATACGCATGTTCCCACACATCCATCACCAAGAGAGGACGAAACCCTGTCACATTGCCGAATTCGTGCAGACTGATCCAATGATTGGAGAGTCGGCCGTTTTCCGGATTTTGATAGCAAATAACCCAACCAACACCCCGCATTTTCCCCGCGCTGGAGAAGTCTGTCTGCCAAATATCAACGCTCCCAAAACTGTCCTGTATGGCTTTCTCCACAACGGGCTGGCTTTGAGGTCCTTTCGATCCTTGGGAGGACATATTTTCAAAATATAATTCATGCAGAACCATGCCATTATATTCAAATCCCAAGCGCCGGGTGAGTTCGGAATAGGCCGGCATTTCCTCCTGGTCTACCTTCCCGTCTTTCAAGATTTGTGCAATGTGTTCAGTCAGGGTGTTGGTGGCCTTTACGTATCCTTCGTAAAGCTTAAAATGCATCTCCAAGGTTTTATCTGAAATACCATGTAATCCCTTGAGATTAAATTCCTTGACCGGATATTTTTGATGGTGCTTCATGCAAAGTAACCTCCCTGAATGGCATGATCAGGCCATGTCTCTGATACTTGAGTTCTCATGAATAGGCCCTCATTAACATCTTGTGAATCATCAACACTACCGGGGCATGAGAATCATCGTAACTGGAGGAAACCCTTGAAACCGCCCGGCCTTTTCAGGAGGGATCCAGACCACGGGTAAACAATGAGGGATCAAAGTCAACCAAGCCAGGGTTTTGCCTAGTCGTGTTCTTAATGCCCTTGGATTACATTAGTATTGTGAAATGCAATGGAGGGTCTTGAAGAGAAATTCGAAAGGTTCCGATGAAAATCCAGTTGACCATATCCGAACAAATGGGCAAGGATTTAATTGCAGTTGCAAACCGCCTTGGGGCTTGAAAAGATTGAAGATCTGACGATTCATGGCTGGAATGTCTTGCGCTATCTGATGAATTCCATCCATCATGGCGATTGCCCCCTTTCTCATGCGGCTGTTCAGTGGATCTCCCAACCCACATTGATGCCACCTTCCACCGAATCATTCCAGGAAACTCCCGTGGTATCCCATACGGAAATTGACACGCGAATCCTGCAGGAAATTCATCGTTTGCTCGATGAAGACCATATTGATCAGGCAATAAAAGCTACCCATATTCTCAGACTCCTCAAATCCCACGCAATCGAGGGCGCGAGGAATCATCTAGTGAAATCCGAGATGCTTCTTACGGCCGCGGAAACGTTTGCAGTCGAATGTGATCCCGAAAAAGCCGCTCAGCTTATTATCGAAGCGACCCACGAAACCTCCGTGGAAACCATTAATGGCTCCGAGGAGAGAAGATAGCAATAATTCTTTCCCATCTTTTCAAAACACAATCCGACAGGCTCCCATACCGCTGTGATGCGCCGCTCGTATACTGCCGCGGGAACTATTCCACCCAGGCCAACCCGCATTTCTTAGGAAATAAGGTACCCGGTTCCGAATTGAGCCCGTCTTAAAACCCGTGTCTATTTTTTTGTTGAACTATTTCAAAGGGATCAATACAATACGTTTCCCGATAACGCTTCTGGCATGAGCCAGCCATACTGTGTCGTGACAAGGCCAGATCTCTTAAGTCGAGGGACTCAAAAAAAGGTACTGGCTGTTGGAGGTAACCTCAGTGCTTCCCAACGAACCAAAATTTCTCATCACGGCCAGGGTTAAAGAATTTTCCATCCCTCCCATCACCGACGGACTCATCATTGGAAAAAATGCGGCTATTGGTGTCACCGCACTGCAAAAGGCGCTGCGATTGCTCATTCCGGAAGAATTTGACCATATCGAAATTCAGGACGAGGTCATCAATAGCATGCTAATACGATGTTCCATCACCAGAAGATTATCCCAAAAGCGGGTGGTGAGTTTTCTTCTCGATCAGGTAAAGCCATTGATGGTGGCGGACGAAATCCTCCACATTCAGTTGGACACAGAAATCACTATTACTCAAGAATTGTAGAATTCTCTCATGGTTCGTTTAACCGCACAGGATGCCGTCAGTCCATCCGTTTTGATGGTGTCCGCAGACATGCGCCTGCGTGATCTGAATCCATCTCACGGATTACAGAGTTATGAAGCCTATGCGGTATTTTCGGAAGTCGTGGACCAGAAGCCTTCCGAGCAATTTCTGGGCATCGTCCCCAACCATATGGTAGGCCGGTATCCGCATAGGATTTTTGCGGATCTTCTCCTATTTTCCACGTCGACGCAGGTCGAACCCCTCACTCCCCTCGATGTGCTCTACTCAGAATTTCAACGAAACCGGATCGATGCCTTTTCCGTCATGGAAACCGGGCAGCGGTTTATTGGAGCGATCACCCCCACAAGTCTGCTTGAAACCCTCTGGCATCGGGAACAATTTCTGACCGCGCGACTTCAAAAAGAGATGAGTGTGGAAATATTCGCAAAACGGCAATTACAACAAGCCAAAGATGAGTTGGATAATCACGTAGGGACTCGGGATAATTTAGTTTTTGACCATAAACAACAACTGTTGGCCCTTTCGGAAAGCCTCATCTCAGCTGAAAAACGGGAACGGCGGGCCTTAGCCAATGAGCTTCATGATCATCTGGCGCAAATCCTGGCAGTTAGCCGGATGAAGCTGGCCCAAGGAAGCCACTTAACAGTAGATTCGGAAGTTCTGAATCTTCTAAAAACCGTCGATCACTTCCTTCAGGAATCATTGACCTATACTCGCAGCCTTGATGACTGAGTTGAGTTCTCTGCACCTTCATCAATCAGGCCTGCTGACGGTTTTAGAAGGTCTGACAGAAAAGATGAAGTTGTTTGGGTTAGCCGTCACCCTCGAAGCCGAACGGCCTTTGCCCCACTTATCGGAAAATCAGGAATTCCTTCTCTATTGGTCCCTTCGCGAATTATTATTTAATGTGATTAAACATGCCCACGTCGAACAGGCCATCATCACGATTCACCAACTCCACGGCACACACCTTCACTGTATGGTATCGGATGATGGATGCGGTTTTGATTCTGCAAACTTGGCGATGCCGAATGCCGGTCAGGATCATTTCGGTTTATCCGGCATCCGGGGGCGAATGACCGCGCTTCAGGGAACGATTTCGCTGGAATCGTTTCCCGGCCAGGGCACACGGGTCTCCCTCACCATTCCTTTGTCACCGCCTTCTCCCACACACTGAGCCTCCATCGACACATTATTACAAGTCCTCAAGAGTGAGATATCCTTGCTTGTTGGGCATTCCTTTTTACGGAATGAACAGATCGTATCCCAATCTGACGAAGACCTGTTTAATGCCATCTTCAGAAAAAGACAATGAGGGAAGCCGACTATTCCTGTTTCTTCTTGAGATGGTCTGGTTGCCCCAAGGGCTGACCGTCTGCGACGGGAGAACTGTCCGTATCTGACGGATGCGTGGGGACGGGTGAAACATCAGGAATTATGGCAGGTTCGTCAGTTGGAGATTCGGTCCGAACGGGCGGAGTGGGTGAGGCGGTGCCGGCAGCCCCGATATCCGGTGGCTTCCGGACGCCGCCTCCGATGACCGGAGAACCCTCTTCCTCTTTGTTGTGTCCTGAAGAAGGTAAAGTGGACTGACTGTTCTGCCTGCCACCGGATTCGGCTGTGAATTCGAGTTGAAGATCCATACCCGACGACTATGCCCGTGAAGGGGAATATGAAAGCCAATAGGAATCCTGAGAAGCACCAAGACTTTATCCACATCGTATCGGCACTGTTCAATTTCCTCATGGATCATTTCCCCTTCTCAGGAGGTTCCTCCACACAGAATACGACAAAGAAAGTCTATAGCGGGTAATAGCCTTTCTCACTTTATATCAATCGGACCCCTGGGTGGATTTCACTCATTTATAAGGTTCGCAGATAAGCCGAAAGATCCTTCTTTTCTTCTTTGGTCAATTGCACGCCAGTGACTAAGGCAAAGAACTCCACAGTATCCTCAAGTGTCAACAGACGCCCGTCATGGAGATAAGGCGGAGTATCCTTAATTCCCCGAAGAGGGAAGGTTTTTATCGATCCTTCAGCACGCCCGTGATAAAACCGTTCCACCCGCAAGTCATGCATCAGATTATCGGTAAAATACGGAGCAGTATGGCAGGCCGCACATTTGGCTTTTCCGGAAAATAAGGATTCCCCTCGCAATTCTTCTTCGGTGGCTTTCCGGGGATCCAGCCGGCCAAAGAGGTCCAGCTTCGGCGCTGGCGGGAAATCCACGAGCTTCTGGAACTGCGCCATTTTCATGACTTCGGTCCGGGTCAAATCACGACGACCCTTTTTTTCGGCAGTCGCCAAATCATGATCAAAATACGCGGAACGGTTTTCAAATTCGGAAAAATCCTCTACGGACGTCAAGGCTCGCTTGGATCCAAAGACTTTCTGAATATTGACGCCGCGTAGAGACGGGGTTTCGATGCGAAACCTCGAGAATTGGGGCCGGTTATCAGGATTCAAATGAATGGCTCCATTCGTATGCCCGTTGACATGGCAATCGAAACAGGAGACGCCACGACTGGGCGGAACCGTTTTCCGGTCGTCAGTCGCATTGAACTGCTGCTGGGGAATTTTTTCGACTAATAATCGCACCCCGTCAAATTGCACCGGCGACAGAATGCCATCCAACAACGTATAGAAATTCTCATTGGTGATTTCCTGACCTTGTGAGACATCTCCCAAATCGGGCCTGCTCGTTAAGAAAAGCGGAGGTGGAAATTCCGGTAAAAAATGGTCCGGTAAATCATGAAGCACATCGAAACGTTCACGCTCCGGATGAATGTCCGTCATCATTTTTGGAAAGACCATCCCCCCAGTTGAATGAAGCGGATGCGGCAAAGGCAGATAAGGAAAAAGGTCTTTGCCTTTAATGTCCTCCTGCGGCATTTGAGCGAGCTGTTCAAAAGTGAGCCCCTTCTTCAAGCGGGCCGTGGGACCTTTGGGTATGGGTTTCCCGCGAGTCATGGTCTCCCCTTCCACAAATTGCGGAGACAAATCATACCGCTCCTCCAGGAATTGTTGCTGTTGTTTCTTGATCTTCGATCGCTGTTGGCTTTCCCGCTCAATCACCTTCTCAAGTGGTTCATCAGGACTCAGATCAAAGACAAACGAACTAGGAGTCCGCCCGCCAAAGGTATGAATAGCCGGAGGATTGGGAGTTCCGGGTTTGGCATCCGGAGCCGCTTCGGTATCACCTTTTCCCACCGGTTGGTATTGTGGATATGCACGTTTCCACTCCTTGACCACAGCCGGTGGACCAATTTGAGGAACCAATTGTTCCGGACCCGGCACCGCTTCCCAACTCTTGGGCTTCTCCTGCTCCGCCGCGGATGTCATCCCGAAACCGGAAGCGACCAAGAGAACCCCGGTGAAGAAACCCCAACTCATCACATACTTCGTTTTTTTGAATTTTAAATAGGTGTCCATTCACTCTCCTTATTTCATTCCTTTGCAGTGACCAAGGGTTTAATACATAACGGGAAAAGGTCAAAGATATTTCCCCATATTTTTTATGGTTTCTCCCATACGGCCTTTCCCTTTGAATCGAACAGCCGGACGATGGGGCTCCCGTCCTGATTTAACAGCACCTGTACTCGTGGGGCATCCATATGATCCCGTAAGACAAATGTCGGGAGATCCCTTGAACTTCAAGTGACGTCCTCACAATTTCGTACTCCCGATAATCAAGGCAAGTGCGATCCCGATCCTCAAAGCTGAGAAGGTGCCCACATTCAGTTCCTTCTTGATGGACAATTTTTTAAGAGAAAAACACTCCTCCTATGCTCCCGCCAGCAACGATCCGAGCAGGGTTACTGTCACAGTTGTTTTTTTAAGGACATAAAGATCTACCACTCTGATTCAGTGTGGACAAAGGGTAAGAGAGGTTAAATTCTGCCGGCGAGGGCCAGAATGAGAACGATTAACAAAATAAGTCCAAGACCGCCGCTGGGGTAATACCCCCACGAAGAGCTATACGGCCAGGTCGGCAAAGCTCCAATCAGGAGGAGAATGAGGATAACGAATAAAATAGTAGACATGAATAGGATTTCTCCTTTATGAAAGTGTATGGTCGGAAACATCCCGCGGTCTTAATAATTCTTCACCATGATTGGAAAGTCCTGCATAGGTCTTACCAACCTACTCCGGATGCGGAAGCGTTATTCTTGGGAGCACGATCTTCCTGTGGCTGCCAATAAGATGACGCCCCCTCGTAGTCCGAGTGACCCAGCTTGAGTAATGCTCGCCGCGGCCATTCCCCGAACAGACATCGAGACATTCCCCTGTCCACTAATTTCTTGACGTCTACCCTCCCTACCTCACGACTTTTGTTCATCGTCCTGTTTCCCTTCATCGCTCAATCCTATACAAACGCTCCGCCATGAGCTGCCCTATTTTTCGAATGTCTTATTTCTACACAATTTTCTCTGCGGGCAGACCTGAGAAAAACCCTGGCTCGGGGGAGCAATAACCCTGGGTGGATAACGTTCTTGTGGCTCAGTCTTCATTTTTTTCTTAGACAAGACTCATCCTGTGAGGCTATACTTTTTGGAGTTTTGTTCACTCACGACATATCCGGAAAGGTGTTCCGTCTCTGAACAACGACGGACGCCAACCCCCTTCATACCCCATGAATCGAGAGAGGCGGAGGGCCACCTTTTTCCAATGCAATACGTCAGAGTCACCGCTTTTCCCATGAAGATGTCCCCGGCTGTTTCCACGAACCCTCAAGGACGGCCTTACCAATAATGAGGCAACGCTGAATGACACCATTTCCGGTTTTAGGACTCAGACAGACCCAGAAACCCGTATTCTCTTCTTCCGTTCAGCAGGAAGAGAGTAAAATCATAATGGAGTCTCAGGACCCACTCACAAAGTCGTGCCCGCGCCAGAAAATTGGATATAGGCCTGTTGATAGCCGTATCCGCTCTCATAGCCGCAATTTTCGTATTGGATCTGGTCACCAAAACGGGGATTGCGATCGGCATGTTATATGTGAGTGCCATTCTCCTCACCCCGTGGTTACCCCATGAAAAATCCCCGTTCCTGATCGCAGGAGTGTGTACGATCCTTGCCGTCATTGATTTAATTTATTCGCCCGGCGTGAACGTGATGCATTCCGGCAGCACCATTGCCGGCAATGCGGTAGCCAATCGTCTCATGTCGATTTTTATGATATGGACCACCGCTTTTCTCACGTATCAATATCGCCAGAGAACGGAGATCAAGCTTCGGTTAGCCTCTATTATCGAATCCTCACATGACGCCATCATCGGAGAAACCCTCAAGGGAGAGGTCACCAGTTGGAACAAAGGAGCCGAAGAGATGTTCGGGTATTCTCCACAGGAAAGCATAGGACAATTGATGACATTTATCTTTCCACCGGATCGGATTCCCGAACATCCAGTTATTCTGGAAAAACTCCACCGTGGAATACAAATAAAAAATTTTGAAACGGTTCGCCGCCGGAAAGACGGAAAGGACATACATGTATCAGTGACCATTTCTCCAATTATCGACCGATGGGGCCATCTGATTGGCGCATCCAAAATCGTACGGGATATTTCCCAGCAAAAACACATGGAAAGCCTCCTGGCGATACATAATGAAACCTTGTCCCGTCATGCAGAATCGCTTAAACAATCAAACGAGGAACTCGAACAATTTGCCTATATTGCCTCTCACGACCTTCAAGAACCCCTTCGCACGATTCATGGTTTTACGCAATTATTAGCGGAACGCTATCAAGACCGGTTGGACGACCAGGCCAGGGAATTTATTGGATTCGTGACCGATGGAGCCAACCGCATGCAAATCCTCATTCAGGATCTCTTGAAGTATTCGAGAATTCAGGCTCAGGAGTTGAAGCCCGTTACGGTCAATGTCGAAGAATTGCTCGATGAAATTCTCGAACATCTCCGCATGGTGATAGAAGAAAAACAGGCTTCGTTCACACATGACCCTCTTCCCATCATCCAAACCGATCGGCCGCATTTTCAACATTTGCTCCAAAATCTTATTACCAACGCCCTCAAATTTCACGGCCCGGAACCTCCGCATATCCATCTTTCCGCTCAGGAAAGACCAAACGAGTGGGTATTTTCGGTCCGGGATAACGGGATCGGCGTGGGATCGGAATATTTCGAGCGGATTTTTCTTCCTTTCAAACGACTGCACACAAGGGAAGAGTACCAGGGCACGGGAATCGGCCTGGCCATCTGTAAGAAAATCGTCGAGCGTCGCGGGGGCCGCATCTGGGTCGAATCCGAGGCGGGAAAAGGTGCAACCTTTTCTTTTACATTTCCGAAATAAACAAGGGGTTGCTCATGCAAAGTGCCATTGAAATTTTGTTAATAGAAGATAATCCGGCTGATATCCGTCTCACTCAGGAGGCTTTTCGGGAGGCACGCCTGCACAATACGGTGCATGTGGTGCAAGACGGCGTCAGTGCGATGGCCTTCATTCGGCAGGCAGCACCCTATCAACAGGCTCCCCGGCCCGACCTGATTTTGTTAGACTTGAATCTCCCGAAGAAGGACGGACGGGAAGTTTTGAGAGAAATCAAAGCTGATCCGCACACTCGCCTGATTCCCGTTGTGGTGTTGACGACCTCCGACGACGAAGAAGATGTGTTGCGCAGCTACGATCTCCATGCCAATGCGTATCTGGTCAAACCTATCGATGTCCTGCGTTTCATCAAAATGATTCAATCCCTCGAAAGCTTCTGGCTCTCAGTGGTGAAACTTCCTCCAAAAGTCTTATAGACATGAGCGATCTCCATTCTCATATCCATTCCATCCTGTTAGTCGAGGATAATCACGCTGACGCCGGATTAGTGCGGGAGCGGCTGAAAGACGGCTCCGGGATGTCCCCCTTTCATCTTACCCATGTCCCGACCCTTAAGAAGGCTCTAGAAATCCTTCAGACGACCCCGTTTGATGTCATTCTCCTTGATTTAAATCTGCCGGAGACCAGCGGCCTGGAAACACTCAAACGAATTCGATCGATGAACCCGGCCATTCCCCTTGTCGTATTGACGGGGAACGAGGATGAACCCCTGGCCCTTGAGGCCATCAAATTAGGAGCACAGGATTACGTTCCGAAATCTTCCCTGAATGCCGTCTTACTGTCCCGAATTCTGTACTACGCCATTGAACGGGAAAAGAACGACCGGATCCGCCGGGAGAGCGAAAGAAAGTACCGGCTGTTTGTCGAGGGCGCCACCGGGTTAGCCTTTATCCTTCTAAACCTGGAGGGGCACATCATCCATTGGAACTCCGGAGCCCAGCGACTCTTCGGCTATCCCGAGGACGCGGCGTTGAATAAATACTTTTCTTTTCTCTTTATTCCGGAAGACCAGGCCAATGGTCGTCCGGAAGCCGAATTACGGCGAGCCCGGTCTGATGAAAAAGGAGATGATGACAATTGGGTCGTCCGGGCCGACGGCACACGATTTTGGGCAAGCGGGGCGGTGTCGGCTGTCCGCGATGCCCAAGACAATTTGATAGGATTTGCCAAAGTCGTACGGGATATAACCGGCCAAAAAGAGGCAAGGGATAAATTGGCTGAACTGAATCGAACGCTGGAGGAGCGAGTCAGGCAACGCACCCGTGAATTAGTTCGTAACCAGGAGCGATTACGCGCGATGGCGTCTGATTTGATTCTGACCGAACAACGCGAACGGCGGCGGTTAGCTTCGGATCTCCACGATTACCTGGCGCAACTTCTTGTCGTCTGCCGGCTCAAACTCAGTCAAGGTCCATCGCTCACCGACATGGACAGTCTGCGGAACATTATCCAGGAGGCGGATGCAGTATTAGACCAATCCCTTATGTACACACGGACATTGGTCACGCAATTGAGTCCCTCCTGTCTGTATGAATTCGGACTCCCCGCCGCACTGGTGTGGTTGGGGTGTGATATGGAAAAACAAGGGTTACAGGTGGAGGTGACGGGGGCCAACTTCACTCTGGATCTTGAAGAAGATCAGGCGGTGCTCTTGTATCAATGCGTTCGGGAACTTTTGTTTAATGTGCTCAAACATTCCGGAGTGAAAGAAGCGACGGTCACCTTGTCAATCCAGCCGGACAACCTGCTGCAGATCGAAGTGCAGGATCACGGCCGCGGGTTCAGTGAAAAAAATGAGGAAAGAAATGAAGAGTCCTCCACGAAATTCGGGCTCTTTAGTATTCGGGAACGACTGGAAGCTCTCGGCGGGTGCGTCACAGTCACGTCGGCTCCGCAGAAGGGGACTCATGCCATTTTGCAGGCCCCACTGCTAAAATTTTCTTCGGAGAAACCACCACCCACGGAGCGCATCCAGCATATCCCGCATCCCACGAAACCCGAAGACGGCCGTCTCCGGTCGAAGAAAATTCGTATCCTCCTGGCCGATGATCATAAAATGGTACGGGAGGGATTTTGCCATATCCTGAATGCTCAACCAGACATGGAAGTTGCGGGAGAAGCCGAAGACGGCCAACAAGCCATAACGCTTTGCCAGTCACTCCGCCCCGAGGTAGTGGTGATGGACCTTCATATGCCCAATATTGATGGATTGGAGGCGACCCGGAGGATTAAGCAGGACCTCCCCCACACCGTGGTCATCGGTTTGTCGGTTTACGATTTCTCTGAGATCGCCCGTGGATTTAAAGAGGCAGGAGCAGAGTCATTTGTGACCAAGGGTGGATCGGCTGAAAGCTTAATGGCTGTCATCCGGCAGTACGGGCACCAGGGGAAACTCTTATAGCCCCTTTTTACCTCTATATCATTGTTCGTAGGCTTACCCGTGAAAAGGATCGGGGGCTTCCATGATTGCCAATGTCCGGCCCGTCAGCATTTGATAAGCCTGGAACATCGTTTTGACGGGAGAAATATGCATCAAGAAGGGATTTTGCCAGTCGCTGTCTTCCTGAATACGGTCTTCCGGAATAATCACTCTTCCAATGTGTTCAGCATATGCCGCTTGAATTTTTAAAGGAATCCCGCCGACTGCACCGATCTGGCCGTCACGGGTAATTCTTCCGGTCATCACTCTGTTGGCAAGGATGGGATCATGGTTGGCCATCGCCAGCACCGCCAGACTGACCATCGCAGACAGACTTTCTCCATAAATCGTGATGCCGGCGTAGGGAACGGTTAAAAACACCTCCCACATCCTGGGGTCGAGGCCCGCAGCCAACGCAGCCCTTTTTATGCCGTCTTGAATGGCCACTTGCGTGAGAGGTGAAAATTTTCCCGGCCCACTCGAAAACGACACTTTCAGGGATTCCTGGTGAACTTGCTTCCTGAACGCCATTTGCAGTTTTGCCACCACTCCAATTGGATGGTGATCCCTGTCCATAGAGGTTCCCAGAAACACCACTGTTTGCTGCTGCCAGAGCGCATCGTCCGCTTCAGCGGACTGAGGAAACTGGCACAAAGCCACGGCAAATATCACACATGCCATCACTCTGAAGGAGAGAACTGTTCCGATGACCGCTTTCATGGATTACGGCTCCGAAACCGGCAAATACGGAATAATATACTCCCGATTTCCGGCCACCCTCTGATCGACAAAGTGATCGAAGATGCCATCCCGATTGTCGTCCAGCCAATAAAATAGGGGCCATTCCACGGTTTCAACCACCGTGTTCCAATATTGGTTATTTTCATGAAAAATGATTTGGCGGGCCGTTTTAAAATCGACGATTCCATCTCCCTTGAGTGAGTATTCCCGGATATACAGTCCCGTCATGATATTCACATCTTCATGAAGGAGATTGGCTTCATCGGGTTCCTTCGGCACATCCGCAGCCCTACCGCTTCCCACCATAACCAGACTGATGAGGATTCCGAAGATCCAATGAACACCCGGGTGATACGTCTTCATGATATGACCGCCTCCCTTGCTCCTTATTACTTACGGTATGAAACGAAAGTGACCTCCCTACCGGGGATGGACTTCCATGTCCGGCTCAGGGCTGAACTGCATGACCCATCTGTTCAGGTCATGACTTTTTCTCTTAACTCCCTCACATAATCTTCCCGTGAGAATGCGATCATGGCAGGAGCCTCAACAGGATGTGCCATCAACCGGTTCAATAAAATAAATGGATCGATTACATCCCCACACTGAATGCAATGTTTTGCCTGGAATTGAAAATCCTCATAGTCGGAGAAAATATCCATGTAGGTTTCCTCGACCATGGTCCCTCCGCACCGTGAACAGTGCGGTTGTTGCATTTGCTTAACCAGGTGAGGAAAGACAGCCGGATGCTCGGTTCGAATGGCCTCGAGTGTAAACGTTTGCATAACGCCTCCTTCGTGAGATGACAATTCATAATGATGAATGTGACTGTAATTTCTCTCACTGAGGGCGACTACTACTGAAAACCCTTGGTCTTTATGGAAAGATCCCTTGAACTATCACCAATGCTCGTCCGGCATGGCCGCACCCGTGAGGGGTAAAAGGGGGTCAGGCGTCAGGAATGGGAAGAGAACAACGTAATGGGTGAGGAGTGAGAAGTAAGGAGTAGGAATTAAGAGGAATTTAGCAAATGCCGTCAAGGACTCTTTTCGACCTTCGTCTTAACTCTTCTTTCGTTTCACGCTTCACGGACTATAGAAGGGGCTGCTGTTTTACTGAGAGACGAGGTGCGGGTTGTCGACCGCCTTGACCGGGGAGGGCTGAGAGAGGATGGCCGGAGCACCCAACGTCCGCTCCCGCATGAGTTTGAACATCTCTTTTTCCTGCCCATTCCGCGTGCTGACCCGCTCCAACGATTGTTTCCAGACGGCATAAGCCTCCTCCACCAAGCCGGAACGGGTCATCGATTCTCCGAGATAAAACGAGGCATACGCCGAAGAGGGCGCGCATTTCACAGCCTGTCGAAATGTGTGAACCGCCTTTCCGTATTCCTGATGGCTGAGATACAGATTGCCCAGCCCATTGAGCGCATCAAGATGACACGATTCTTGTTCCAGTGCCGTTCGATACATCGACATGGCTTGCTCTTCATGGTGGAGCAATTTCAATGTTTGGGCAGTCTCGGTCAACAGAAGGAGATCGGTCGGCGATTCCTGAAGAAGGCGTTCATACAGCTTGAGGGCATCCTGATAGCGGTGCAATGACCCATAGGCCAGAGCCAGATTTCTTGCAATAGCCATTTTCCCGGGAATAATTTCGAGGGCTTTTTCATAATGGTTGATCGTCAGTTCCCTAAACCCGTGGTCCGAGTTCACGGTGTCTGCGATGGTCTGCACAAGATGGCCCGTCAGAAAGAGTGACATCCCTAATAAGTGCGGATCGGCTGGTAACCGGGCGGTTGAGCCGGAAGGAAGGACACTCCTGACCGGGGGATCCTGGTCGAAGGGGATATCATGATCCGACAGCCATTGCCGAATGAAGGTGGCCGGAATCGCATAGCTCATATCGGCGCGTAGCAGGACGCTGCCTATCATGGAGCCATGTCTGTCCGTGGCCTGCCCGACATACGGAACGGAATGAACGACCATCCCTAAGACCTGCCCGTTGACGGAATCAACCAGGGGTCCCCCGCTGGTTCCGGCATGCACGACACCCGAGACTTGAATGAACGGGATGATCCGACCCTGCGTCCTCGAACGCCCCATCGCCACACCGCTGATATTCACCGGTTTCACCGTACCATGCAGGGTCAGGCCCATTTGAAGCGTATCGATGACACGGGGAAAACCCACAGCAAGCGCTTCCGTTCCCTCCTCAGCAAATGACCTGGAAAGTGGCAGAGCCCGCCCTTGTACGGAGGGGAGATGGAGAACGGCCAGGTCTGCATCCTGATCGATGACAATCGTTTTCGCCTCAGTAAACACCCCTTGATCTGGGACATAGACAAGCAATTTGGCTGGAGGAGCCAGGACATGCGCGTTGGTGAGAATATGCCCGTCTTGAGTCATAAAAAAACCGGTGCCGAAGGACAGGGATTTGCTCACCCGGTCTACGGAAACCAGAAGAACAGCTCCTGAACGGGATTGCCGGTAGACCTCGCTTCGTTCGGAGGCCCAGGTCTGCCCGGTGCCCACCCATGCCCATCCCAGGACGGCAACTATCAGTACCGGAATAAAGGGGTGATATCCATACCAAAGATCTTCCTGGAGGCATCGGTGTCATAGGACGAGGAATTCCTTCTGCGTGGTGAAAACGTGTAGTGACCTTTTCTGGATATTTCCCCCGAAGGTCACTGAAGTTTGTCCATCGCTTTGTTTTTGACCCGCCTGATAATTTAAAATATTATGGACTAGATTCCACGGTATGTCCAATGCCTGTCTTCCGGTTTACCGCCGCTTCGAGGCTGAAAAACCTGTGGACACCCACATGGACATCTTTACCAATTCATTTCCTAACTAAGGAGGGTTTTCCCATGATGAACGTACGACAGTCAATCCTCACTCTTGCCTGTTTCGGTCTTCTTTCCACTGTCGCTATGGCCATGCCCGCAGATAACATCATGGCCGAGAAGGGGAGTCATCCAGCCACACCGACGGATCCCATGAATCAGCCGTCACCCGGCATGAGTTCAGACACCCAGTCCATGGGCTCAGGCACTCAGGGCCCTCAATCGATTGAGGGCGAAATCCTGAAGGTGGAAGGCGATCTCTACACCGTCAAAGATGCCACTGGCAAGGAAGTGCAACTGCATGTGGACGAATCCACCCAACAATCCGGAAAATTGAAAGAGGGAGACCAAATTGAAGCCGAGGTCACCCCGGAAGGTCACGCACTCATGCTGAAAAAAGCCAAAGGCATGAACTAAGTACGCTCCAGGGGAGCCACTCAAAAAAGCCGGCGGAATCCGCCGGCTTTTTTTTGCCATCCCTTCATTCATACTTTTTGACCGGCGAGGAAGGCTCAAACGGGACCGAGGATTTCCGACTTAACATTTCTCGAAATTGTTGCAGTTGAGGCAGAAGGGCTGCCAGCTCTTTTTGATACAAGCTTATGGTGTGACGAAGCCCTGTGTGTTCACTCCTGGCAATACATTTCCGCAAGAGAGCCACACGCTCCTCCATGAGCCGAAAGGCCGTCCACAACGCCTGGTCAAGCGTATTCGATTTCCCAGCCAACAAGGATTGCTCGGTAAATCCATGTCCGACGTGACATTGATAGCGGGTTAGGGATCCTTCCGTGTGTTCCCAAAGGGTCCCTCCGCATTCGGGGCAACTGAGACCGGCCGCCTCTCCCCTGACTTGCCGGGTGGGAACATGACTCGTATAGGCATCCACAGACGCATCCTCCTCGATCAGATCGTCGGGAGGAGGAAATTCCGGGCCTACACGCTTCTGACCTGTTGAAGCAGTTGCCGGGCGAGGTCTTCCACCGGCAGACAATAATCGACGTGCATGTGAGCCAGCACATTATTCGGCAGATCCGGATACAAGGCTTCGGAGGGATCCTGCACCATGGTGATCCCCCCGCACCGCTGGATAGCCAGAAGTCCGGCAACGCCATCATCCAGATATCCTGTTAAAATGATCCCCACCACCCGCACGCCATAGGACACTGCCGCCGAACGAAATAACGTATCAATGGAAGGCCTCCAAAGGTTTTCACGCGGTCCTTTGGAGAGGACGATCACATCTTTATCAATCAGCAGATGAAAATCGGGAGGAGCAATATACATTCTCCCATATGCGATGGATTCCCCGTTCTTGGCAAATGTTGCCGGCACATGGCCGGCCTCCGTTAATATGGTATCCACGGTTGAAGACGAATAGGTCCCAAGATGGAGAACGACAAACATCGAGGCTTGCAATTCCTGAGGAAGACAGGACACGAGCTTTTTGAGTGCGGTAATTCCTCCCGCCGACGCTCCAATGACAATCATGTCGGAATGTGCCATTTGGATCATGCCCATACGTTATCAAACGTTACCCAGAGAATTCCCGTCTGCTGCGACAAATATGTGAAGCGTAAAGCGTGAAACGTGGGGGATAACGAGTGAGGAGTGAAAAACTGAATGTATCTTGTCTCCTCACGCCTGACGCCTTTCCCCTAACGCCTCACGATTCCCCGAGGCTCAGGAGGAACCACGTTGTTTTTGACTGGATCGAATGACTTCGGCAAAGGAATTAAAGGAATCCCCTTTGGTCACATATTGGTCTCCTCCAGCCTCAGAAAAGGCCTTCGTCACAATCTGATCCCCATGCATGGACAACCCGATGACATAGATTGACGGGTGGCTGGCTTTGATGAGACGGGTGGCTTCTATTCCGTTCATCACCGGCATATTGATATCCATCACGACCACATCAGGTTGGAGAGTCTGACCAAGCACGACGGCTTGTTCGCCGTTTTCGGCTTCTCCGACAACTTGAATATCGGGGCAGACATTCAAGAGTGTGCCCAATCCTTCACGGAATATGGGGTGATCGTCCGCCAGGACGACGCGAATCTTTTCTTTCTCTTTGTTCGAAACCTGGGTAGGCAGAAGAGGAGCCGACAGCGGCTTTGAGTCAAGACCATCTTCCCGAGCAGAAAAAGGAACCGTGATGAGGACGCGAGTGCCCTCCCCCTCCGTTGAATGGATTTCACATGCTCCCTCCAGAGTTTCCACGCGTTCCTGAACATTCAACAGGCCGAATTTCTCCAGTAGCGGAAGGGTGTGACGGGTCGCCTTCAGATTGAATCCACATCCGCGATCCCTCACTTCAAAGCAAATGAACGCCGGTGACGGTTGGGTGATCAGAATGTCGGCTTCCAGGGTTTGGGCATGCTTCATCACATTCAACAATAACTCTCTGATGACCTGATACAGGATCACTGAAACCGATTCGGGAAAACACACCGAATCATCATCCAGATGAGACGTCACCGTGACATGCAAATCATACCGGCCCATTTTTTCAGCCAACCATCGGATTGCCGCCATCAGTCCGAATTCATACAAAATGGGCGGACTGATTTGAGGAATGAGATCACGCGTGTATTGCAACGCCTCATCCATCGTTTCTTCGATTTCCCTGACAAGCGGTGTCTGCGGGCTCGGAAGACCGGCTTGTTGCAACTGACTGATCTTAATCTTTCCGACAACCAGCAACTGCCCTAAATAATCATGCAATTCGGTGGCAATGCGGCGGCGTTCCCGTTGCTCGGTGAGAATGAGTTCGGAAGACAGTTGACGAAGTCGTTGTTGATGCCCAACGAGTGCCTGCGTCCGTTCATTCACACGCCGTTCCAGCGATTCGGTCATGGATTGCAGTTGGGTTTCGATATTTTTCCGGTGTATGGCATAGGCTAGAATATTCGCCATGGTTTGAAGAAACTTCACATCGTCCTCCACGAATGCTTTTCTCGAGGACGTATGCACGCCGAGGACTCCGTGAGGTTTGCCTTCCTGATCCCGGATGATGCAACTCATGCCACTCACCACCTGGTGATCAATCAATAGGGCAGGACCGGAAAACCTGGTCTCTTGCGAAAGATCGGCGACGATCACCGGTTCATCGACCTCCAGCGTATACCCCGCTTGAGAATCCCGGTCGGCGCTCACGACGGCGTGTCCGACCAGTCCCTCTTTCCAGCCGACGCCGGCACGAAGAAGGAGGGATTGCCCATCGGGGAGGAGTTCCAGGACTTTGGCATATTCAACGGATAAGGTCATGGCAATCCGCCTGACCCCGTCATCCATGACTTTAGCCAAATCCCGTTCCTGAATGGCCACCTGTCCAAACGCCGCGATCTCCTTTTGCTGCTGCGAGAAACGGAGCACTTGATCTTCCACACTTCGAAGGTGCGTGATGTCGACAAAGGTCAGCACGATCCCCTGGATCTGATGGTTATGGGATTTGTAGGGAGTGATCCGTGAGAAGTATGACTGAGGATCATGAGAAAAGCGGCGCGTCTGTTGTTGGGGTTTTGAGGTGCGCAGCACGTCCCGGATATCCCTCAATAAGGTTTCATCATGGGAAAATGTCGACAATTGGCTGATGGGCCGGCCGAGGTCGGTATCCAAAAACTGAAAAATTTTTTGAGCGGCCGGAGTGTATTTCTGAATACATAAATCGGTATTGAGGAATAACGTGGCAATATCCGTTGTCCGGAAGAGGTTTTCCATATCGCTATTCACACGATCCAGTTCCTCCACCTTTCCCGACAGTTGGGCGTTGACCGTTTCTAATTCTTCATTAATCGATTGCAATTCCTCTGTGGACGTTTGCAGTTCTTCATTGGCGGATTGTAGTTCCTCGTTCACCGACATCAATTCCTGATTGGAAGATTTTAATTCCTGGTTGGACGTCTCCAACTCTTCCATGGCCATCTGCAAATGCTCTCTGGTCGTGCCGATTTCCTGTTCCAATTCACGAATCCGGTGAGTCTCGTCTTGCGAGGATCTCTTCCGGACTTTCGAAGATTTCTGAATCATGCCTTGCTCGCGGAAGACCACCATCAGCAGATCGGACGCCTGCTTGGCATGAAACAGGGGGCGGACAATGACATCCGACCGAGTGCATACCGTTCTGCATGCCCAACCGGATACTGGCGTGAACCACCTCCTTACCGGTTTTCACCGCCTTGAAAATGGCGGACCGCAACGGCACACGCAATTCCGGCATGACCATATTGACCACATTCACATTGACCGATCCGGAGGGAAGCTCCAGATACGCGCGGGTCTGCCCGGAAACGTATTGCACCTGACAATCTTTATCGATCAACACCGCGGCGGGGCCGTACTCCTGTCTGACCAATTGATCGAAGGTGTGAGTGAAGTTGTCCTGAACGGAGGGGAAAGCGTCATTTTCGGACCTGGCCTGTTCCCACGTGGTCCCTCGGATGGGAAAATTCGGAAACGTGCGGCGCACGATCTCCTTTGGTTGAAAAATCCGATAGTGTTTATTCACGGCCCGGAATAATCGGGATTGGTCCTCCGCATGTTCCGAGGCGCCGAGAAACAGATGGCCCTCAGGATTGAGGGAATAATGAAAGACGGAAAATATCTGTTTCTGAAGATTGGGCTCCATGTAAATCAACAGATTCCGGCAGGAAATGACATCCATTCGAGAAAAAGGGGGATTGCTGACGAGGTTATGAAAGGAAAAAATGCACAGATCGCGTATAACTTTGGCCACCCGATAGAAGGAACCGTCCTTTTCAGAAAAACGAAGACAGCCGGTCGGGTAGCACATCTTCGCGAATGCTCTCCGGATATCGTCCACGGCGTGCCAGGTCCAACGCCCGTTCATCGATATCCGTCCCGAAGATTTGAATGGGGATACTGAGGTTTTCCCGGTAAAGGTATTCATAAAAAATGATCGCGAGCGAATACGCTTCTTCTCCCGTCGAACAAGCCGGAATCCAGATCCGGACCGGTTCGCCGGATTTTTTGGATTTCATGATTTTCGGAACGATCGTGGAGGAGAAAAACGAAAAGGCCTCCGGATCTCTAAAAAATTGGGTCACCCCGATCAGCAGCTCCTTAAACAGCCGATCGACTTCCTCGGGGTCATCCCGCAATCGTTTGACATACTTCGCGGGGGACGCAATGTGGAGAATTTGCATGCGCCGCTGAACACGCCGCCCCATGGTATTCCGTTTGTAGTGACGGAAATCGTGTCCGGTCCGACGGAGCAGATGCGAACATATCACGTCTAAATGGTTCAGCGCTTCTTCACGTAGTGTGTCCAGTCCCTTTCCGTCCCGTAGATCGTACAAATACTTCGCATACTGGATAAGCACCTGTGCGATGTCCTCAACCGGTAAAATATGATCGATCATTCCGGTCGAAATGGCACTGTTCGGCATACTGGCGAATTGGGCGGTTTCCGCTGATTGGGCAATGGTTAACCCGCCCTGCTCTTTCACCGCTCGAAGCCCGACTGCGCCGTCCGAACCCGCGCCCGACAGAATCATCCCGATGGCAAATGGACCCTGATCGTCGGCCAGGGAATGGAAAAATTTATCAATGGGCGTGCGAAGGCCATGGACTTGAGAAGGGGGGGCTACACGCAAAAAGCCTCCTTCGATCGTCAATTGCGCATTGGGGGGAATGATATAGACCTGATTGGGTTCGACTAACGTTTCATCCACCGCGACATGAATCGGCAGAGCGGTCTTCCGCGCCAGCAATTCAGGAACTAAGCTTTCACGATCGGGAGCCAGGTGCTGGATCACCACAAATCCCATGCCGTTATCGGCGGGAAGCGATGAAAACAACCTGGACAACGCATCGAGTCCTCCGGCGGAGGAGCCAATCCCGACAATGGGAAAGGCATTGGCCGGTGTGTCAGCCGGGATCTCGCGGTCCCGGGGAGAGGGAGAACGGGGGGAGGAAGAAGAAGCCTTTTGCGCGGGTGGAGTCTTTCGAGGTTTTTTAGCGGTTTGAGATTCCGGTGAAGGAGAAGCGGAGGATCGGAGTGTGGTTGCCTTCTTTTTTTTGCCGGTCACGAAATACCCTCCCACGGCACTTCAAAGCCTCGAATGGTACCTCAAATAAGAGGCACAAGAAAAGAGGCTGTGGTATGACTCGCAACATCCAAACTCTGACTTGCCTCCTCAAAGAGGAGGCACCAAACTATTTCATCGAGTGCTGAGTGTGCCCTCTTTTTATCAGGTTCAGGCCGTGACCGACACGTTCAGGAAATTTGAATACCAATATCGCGAATGGAATGGTTCAAGAAGCCAATAGCCTGTGTGAGCCGCAGGCTATGTTGACTCCCGGACGACACAGAATGTCAAAAACCTTCCGCACGCATGCCATTCATGTTGACTGTGTGATTAAGTGAACCCGTCGATCTCGAAGATTGAGGAGACTCGCGTAAAACCATATCCAGCTCCTTCTTTGTCTCGACCATCCGGGCTATTGTCAATATCCCCGCCTCCACCAGAACGGACCTGATGGAAGGTTGAACATTATACAGGTAGACAAGTTTTCCACATTCCTGTGCTTTAAACACGACCTGGAAAATGGTCCAACTCCCGATGGAATTCAGGTCTGACACCGCTCTCAAATCAAAAACAATGGATGAAACCAAAGAAGACACGGCATAATCCAATAAAACATCCGTCTCATACATTTTGGATGAATTGATACGCAGGTCGGGCGTTAACGTCAGAACCACTTGTTGGCCAGGGGTACTGATGGTATACAACATTTTAATTAACCTCCATGGTGTGGCAGGCCGAACGACCCGGCACGGATAGGAAAAATTAATAATAAATGACCCCCTATTGTAGGCAGAACCCTTGAACGCAGTACTATATACAACCCTTGGGTGTAAATACTTATTTTTCACCTATTTTTCACATGAGGTTCTTTACCTATTACAGCTTCCGTTGGAGGTGGTCGCTTCCCCACCCGCAAATGGTTGATCACCGCCGAAGCTCCGGCCTCGAACGCCTGTTGTTCTGCAATCAGACGTTGATGCAGATGTTCCACGGATCCGGTTAGAGTGGCTTTGCCGTCTTCGACGGTTGCCACAATATCCTGTCCCGAGAGGAAGGGACTCCACCACACCTGATTGTCGATATCCAATTGAATTTCCCAATCCGTTTTGGGGATTTCCGGGGTTGAGAAGACGATCTGGTTGAGAAGACCGTTCAGGCCAGGTACGCGGGAGGAGACATTTTCGGCAAGGTTTCGTTCATAGACCGACTCGACCGTCCCGGTCAGCAAGGCTGTCCTCTTTCTCACCGACACCTCAAGTCCAAATTTCTTTAAGACCGGATCACGGGACAAGGCGGCAACGATTTGAGCGCGTATGTCGGCATCACTGAGAGATGTCTCAGACCGGACCTCGATGAGATTCTCGACCGACCGGACTCCAAGAGTATTATTCACATCCTGCTCGGCTTGACGTTTGATGGAAAGAAAGGGCACTTGTCCCTTCAGAGTCACCATTCCGTTTTCCACCGCCACATGAATCGGAGTTCTGGATACCTGACGATCAGAGGCCAGGACGTTCCGAATGGCCTCCGCAATTTCCTGATCGGGAGGATTGGGACGATGAGTACGAACCATCGGATCCAGAGACATCCACTCCACCGCCACCCCTCCGGCATCCACGTCCCGGACACCCTCAATCCATGCCAACTCGGTGACACGGTGTTTTTCGTAGGCGCTGCCAACCGGTCCTTTCAGGATGACGTGTCCTTCCCGGACATCCACCGTCAGGAACGAGGGCCTGCTCACCCAGACATCGAATGCGAGACGGCGGACGATTTCCTCTTTCAGGACCGAGTCCGGCCGCCCGGTGACCACATGAATGGTGAGCGCATCCCGGACCTCACGAATGCCTTTCACCATTTTTGCTAAATTCAACGCCGTCTGTTTTTCCTGCCAGGATTGCACCTGTCCTTCCAAGGTCACCCTTCCCTCGTTCACCTGAAGATGAATGTCCTTCCGCTCCACCACCGGATCATCCAGGAACAGACGTTCGAGTTGTTTCTTGAGGGCCGAATCGTCGGCCGGTCCGGCCGCCCCCACCGACACACGATCGATCACTCCTCGAACCCCACGGATTACCTGAGAGAGTTCTCTCGCCCGCTGCTGCGTCCAAAGGGTATCGGTTGTCCCCGTTAATGTCGTCACGCCATCATGGACCGTGACGTCGATAGAGGAAAACGCGCGTCGATCGACCCCGGCGAATTTCTGTTTAATGGCCACGGCAATACGGGCATCATCACGCTCTTCGGTCAGGTCAACGATGGCTTTTCCCCCACCCCGGGAGGTGCTCCCCAGAAAAAAAACGCAACACACCATCGCGGGAAGTATAGTGAGAGAGTATGGCCGATTCATTTTTCGTCGATACCGACTGCGATCAATCCATTTTTCCATTACACCATGAAGGAAAAGGACCGTTGCTGTCAGTTGACAAATTCCTTGAAAGCGGGAAGAAAATATCGCGTATCCGCCATTATGCGAATCAAGGGTGATCAATCACATTTCAAATGTCAGCCCAAATTTTTGGCGCGAGTTCACCCAACGCGTTCGGATGCCGGTTTCCCAGCACCGGATGTAGGCATCATTATAAATATTGATAAATATTGACGAGATGCTTTCTCCACCAGATAAACATGGGATATTTCGAATCGAGAATAATCTGCACGGAGGTTTTCAGCCAGGATGGCCAGGAAGTCACACCTCCAAGTGGCGTCTCCGCCCAATTTGTGTTGCGGATCAGTTCGTCCATTTGGCTGGATGACATCGTCACGAAATCCTTCTCTCAAACATGTCAAAATTTAGTTCAGACTGACACAGGGCACTTCGTTTAGTAGTGCCCTATCTCGATCCCTATTCCCTTGTGAAACCATGAGATAGCGGGACTGAAGCCCCGGTATGGGCAAGATAATATTTTATGATGTCAATCCCTCCGGCCAGGGTTTCGATACAGAGAATCAAGGGATATTACCAGTATTCCTGTCTTATAAATTTCTTTAGGGTTCCAATTATTCAATGTCCATTCAGGGAGATTCATGAATTTATTTTCGCATTATTCTCTTTAATCCCGGAAGGAGCCTGATATGAAAACGATTGCCCCTGTTGTGACTTCCTTGAACTCGACTGATGTGATTAGTAGGCCGGATGAATTCAAAAGGATGGTCCCGGCCAACTTTTCGTATTTTTTAGAACGGTCATCCGGTCTCATCCGGAGAATTTTACAAGACATGGGGCAATGGTCTGACAATATGGCCCATGAGAAATTGCTGCTACGACTGTCTTTCGATCTGGTAGAACGATTCATTGAATATTGTCCCTCCCAATTACCCTGTCGGCCTTCATTGCTGTTGGACGGATTTATCAATGATTTCTTTGGAAGACCCCAGGAATCAAAGGCCTTGGCGGCTCCAAACCCCACCCTCTATCGATTTCTGGATGGATTGCTGAATCGGGCCGTTCTGAGCCGTGACGCCCTGATCTGCCTCTTCTATCATATTTATGGGATGAAGCCCGTGGAAGTCGGATTCCTCCTGGGCCTGGAAGAAGGGCAAACGCAACGAATCTATAAAAACTTTGCCCGATGGCGCCATAAGGGTTGGTATCAGGCAGCGGAAGAGGCCGGTTTGACATCTCAAGAATTGGAATCTCTGTCAGAAAACCAGGTCTGCAATCCCCAATTCTTTAATGAGCAAGTCCGGAAGATATCTGGAGTCCTTGTTGCCGTTTTATCGGAAAAGCGATCCTCCCTATTATCCTTGTTTAGAGGAGCATAAATGGCATGAAATGTTCAGTGAGGGGTATGGATTCGATTATCGAATGTGGCATTTACCTCTATGCCTTTCGTGCATGGACACCATTGTCAGGTTTGGTGATTCATTTCTGCTTCCGGCAGAATTACAATTGAACTTTCATATTACCCCGCATTCCCTCAAAGAGGAGGAACTGCCCACGCGTCCTTATCGATCAAAAGTGAGACTTTCGGTCACCACGCATGCACGTTTTTCACAGGAGCTTCAATCGGCATAGCGTTCTTCCCTCGATGTGTAGGAACTCCTCCAGCCAAACCCTGCACATGGTAGTAGCCGATTACCGTCCCTGATAATCACTCCGGATCGGTCCCGGTTCGGTCTGATGCATCGGCTTTACCAGCCCAGGCATCAATCCCTTTACATGGGGGGATTCTCGTCTTTTTCCTTCATGTGAGGCATCAAATCCAGGAACGCGTGATAAAATAATCTGACATTCACAGGTTTTTCAAACGTATAGGAAGCTCCGAGAATATGCGTGAATTTTTTAAAATTGATTTTTGGAGCCTGCGCGGCGGAAAAAGTGGCAATGATTGGTGGATGATTGTCTTGTGAAGTAATTTCGGCAATCAATGCTAACCCGCTCTTCTGAGGCAGAAACATATCCATGACGATAAGATCGATAGCCCGTTCTTTAAACAGCCTGACACCATCCGAAAGACCACTTGCTTCAATAAATTCCATCCCAAACCTATGGCACAAAAGCTTAAGAGATTGGCGTGATGTAGGGTCAGGGTCGATCATGAGAAGCGTGCTCATCAGAAGTCGTTAATCCACTACGAAGAATGAAGTTGAACTTCCAGGAATATAATATATGGGTGTGGTCGTTCCAACATGTCTGAAAGAAATGGCAGCTCTCCTGGTCCTTCTAAACGTCTTGTCCTCTTTAACTACTCTTTTCACGAGGCATGGACGATCAGTTATGTGCGGTGAAGATGTGTGTTCACTTTATGGATATTCAAACGAAGAGCTCCCCTGATGGTGAGGTGTGACTTTTTACTCACCTTTCGCTGTGAATCGTGTAAACAGATTTCCCTCATTCCTGAGGATCCGGTTAGACCACCACACGTGTGAACCGCGATTTGTCCACTGGATTTTCGATGACATGGAGGCTGTGTTGCGTGAGAGACCGCCCCACCCCAGGGTTCAAATGAATAAATGAGAAGAATCCCGGAGGTCACCGCAGGTTGAAGTTTCAAACCGTCAGACACCGCAAGCCCTTTCGATGAGGCCATTTGCACAACAGGGTTCCCACCCATGTTTTGTGGAAGTACCCATACAGCCGAGAAGATCAGCCCGATGCCCAGAACGAAGGACATGAACCCGATGATCCAGCCCTGTGCACCGGACGAAATGTTTTGCAGTTGACCCATCTGCTCCTCTATTTGGCCCCGCACCATCATTCGGACATAGACTATCTATTCACACCATGCTGTACCATATTCACGAAAATATCAAAATGGATATTTATGAAGCATTCACGGACACTCTGTCCATGCAGATGAGTCAATCGAAGTGACCATTCCGACTCATACCCAGTCACGAGAAATTGAGGATGAAGATGAAAACGGAGAAAGAAAAGGAATAGGAGGGTTGAAATGCCCAAACGGGGCGGTTAACTGCTCTTATTGAAATTTCGACATGAAATTCCCCGCCCCGTTCGGGGAGTAGCCGGTCTCATATTTTGTTGAGAGAACCATTGCAAGCGGGCCCTCCACTGTTGTTTAACCATCCAACCACAGATTGATCAGGCATCCGGCTTCGCCAAGATCAGCGTATCTGGACACCTGAAACAAACGCCTCATTCGAATTGTTTAAAATGTCACCACTCCAAATAACCACAATACTAGAATCAGACTCAGAGGCACCCCTAAAATCCACAATAAGATTGGCATTTTTCATATTCCTTTCTTTATGTTAGTTAATAGAATCAGTGGAATCATCGCGCTTTTAATCCATAAGCGTATCGTATGAAGATGAAGGAATGCCCGACATCCTCTCGATTTGAATTCTGGAGAGAATTCTGAAAAATCCCTTTTCATGCATTCCTTCATAGCTTCACACATCGCTTCTCAAATTTCCCGGTTAATTATTCATCCGGAGGCGATTCTCCACCCTGCGGGCGCCGGCTTCATAGGCATTCTTCTCTGCCGCAGCCATTTCCGATCGATCTTCCACCGATCCCTCAAGCGTCACCACGCCATCCCTTGCTGTGACACGGATAGGATCACTATCGACAAACGGACTCCAGGATAATTCCTTTTGGACGGCACGTGCCAAGTTCCTATCGCTCATATTTTCCCATGGTCGATCTTCGAGACGGAATACCTCCATATGATTTACGACTTTTTGAGCACCGGCATCATAGGCCTCATGGACTGCGGACACCATTGCACTCCGGTCCAATACGCTGCCGCTTAATATGGCGATTCCATCTCTCACCTCCACCTGAACATTTTCATAGTCTCCTCCCAACTCCTCCAAAATATTCCGCTTCAGCGTTTCATCAGCCCGACGAAGTTCGTTTCGATATCTGGGAGTTTGTGAGGATGTATTCGACCGGTATCCTTCATCCGTCCATCGGCCATCAGTCCGTTGGCCGGCCATCCGTTTTCTTTCCTCATAGAGTTCGGTATCCAGATCTCCATATTGGTCGGTGTAAAACTGGCGACCGTCATCGTAACGTTCGCTATTGGCATCGTCCCTGGGACGGGAATCGGACCACCCGCGTTGAACATGATCGGATCGGTACCCGTAATCATAGGATGACCCTGCCTGAGCCATGAAGGGCATTCCCAGGCACAACGTCATTACCGCCGTTCCCACTATTATTCGTTCCCCTGATACCACATTCATACTTATCCTCCTTTATCTTAAAAATTGAAATTATCGTTGAAGCCCGATTCTTCTCACCCTTATTTTTACGATAGCCGGAGATCCGGCGAATTGTGAATGGACAAATTTTTGGTCAACTGATCCCAACACGTCCACTTTAAAATATATTGATCTCCTCCACCTTTAGCATGGAAGCGCCATATATGGTTCCACCTGTGTAAATTAACCTCCGTCATTTCCGACGAATAGGGACACGAACGTCTGCGTCCCCTCATTCCAAAATCAGATGAAAAGGGGCCGGATGGTGAATCTGAAAAATCAGGATTACATCTTGAGATGTTGAGATGTGGGGGTTCGGTGCAGGAAATATAAATAGGGATGGAGAACCCTAGCCGGAACGCTTAGAGTCCTTCAGGACCTTTTTGATCAATGCGCAACCGTAACCGGGATTGGATAGGTGAGTCAGGATCCCGGGTATAATGAAAAGGATCCTCTTCAACATGGACATTTCTCAGCGGGACCGTCATGCGCTCTTTCATATGGGGAAATGCTTCCTGAAACAGTAAATGGACGACATTGTCTGTGCATCCGGAAACTTCAGCATTTAAATCTCTGACGTCGGTAAAATCGACCGTCACCCGTTCTTCCGGATTGATCCATGGCTTAATCTGTTCAGCCTTTTGTTGATTTGTCATGACCCTTCTCCCGTGATTTTTTATTTCGAACGTCTTTTTCCCGTCAATTAATTTAGGTCACTTTTTTGAACAGAAATACACCGACAATGAGCAAGACGATACAAATAGCAAGAAAAATATAAAATAGGACTTTCGCAATATCAGCCGCCCCTTCTGCCACACCCGTAAATCCTAATCCGGCGGCAATGAGAGCGATCACGAAAAATATTGCTGCCCATTTTAAAAAAGTCATAATGTGTCCCTCTCTATCACTGAGTTGTTATGTCTCGTTTCGATCAATAGCTCACACACGATTCTTTAGATCCCGATGCTGTTTTGACGGATGTGTTGCCTTGAATTGTACCCGTTCTTCCACTGAAGCTCAGAACCTCTCCCAAACCCTGCGCTAAGGTTGAATAGCCTCGTACTCAAACGGTGCATCCGCATTGGTTGATCAGTCTGATCAGGAGGATCGCCGACCGGATGAGGATCTTCTTTGGGTTCCCTTCCCGGCAGCGGAGGGATGGGGGGATCTTTAACCGGTTCCGGTTTTGGACCACGGTTCGGTGGGCGGATCGGCGGACGTTTTCTCTCGGGTTCGGGCGGCGGTTCAATGGGAGGCCGTTTGAGCCAAGGTGAACCTAGAACGGATGCCCCATCTTTTGGTTAAAGTGTGCCAACATTCGCAGCACCAACATCGCCGGTACTTTCATCTCCGCTCTTACGGGTCCTTCAGATCCTACCCCGCACATGCCCAGCCCTCAAACAGTCCTCAAGCATTTTGAAGCTCCAGGCATTGGGCCAAGAATGTTTGGAATTTCTTGCTCATGAGTTCATCTCTTTGTGTCATGGTTCGCCATATGTCCCGTCACAAATCTATCATGGTTCAATGGTTCTTCATTAAAAATAGACAAGTCTTTTTAGGATGGCATTTTTTTGTCCATATAAGGGGTCGGCACACTTTGGTAGAGATGAGATGAGAAAAACCCTTTTGCTGAAAAAGTGCCTTATACCTTGACGTGATTGCCTTCCATTCCCTCTTTTGACCGCCCGCTACGGATGATGTGCGGAGGGCCGTTGAACCTCAGAATTTTTAAAGCTCGGTATGCAACCGTTTATCATATATGATCAAGAATATTTCAGGGACGCACTCCTTCGGCATCATAAATACTAACGGGAAGACTCACGATGGATATTGCCTCTGAACTGGATTGGCATCAAATCTGGTCGCATTTATACCATCTGGTTATCGCATTTATTCTGGCGGTTCCTCTTGGCTGGGATCGCGAACGAGGCTCCCACGGTGCCGGCCTCCGGACTTTTCCCCTGGTGGCACTCGGATCCTGCGCGTATATGTTGACGGGCATTATCGTGCTTGATTCCACTGATGCCGAAGGGCGTGTCGTTTACGGCATATTGACCGGTATCGGATTTATTGGCGGAGGCGCCATTCTCAAGGAGAAGGGGAATGTGGCCGGAACGGCAACCGCGGCGGGTATTTGGAACACCGGCGCGATCGGAATTGCCGTGGCATGGGACCGTTACGAAATCGCCATGGTGTTAAGTGCGCTGAATTTTCTCACGTTTCGGTTTATGCCGTTGTTAAAAAGGAAGATAGGTTATAACTCATCTCACAACGATCCAAAAATGGAATCCTAGGAGCCAGCCATCTACCAAGGGGAGTCCCGTTGAGTTCGAGGGGTTCGGGACCCCGACATTGCCACTTCCTCCTCAATCGGAGGCCCATTGGAACCAGCGCGGTAAATTTGCAAGGGCACAGCATTTTCCGCCCACGCATCGGCAATGGGTTGAATGATTTTCCACATCTCTTCTACCTCATCATTCCTGATAAAAAGTTGTGATTTTCCGGACATCGCTTCGAGAAACAGGCGTCCATAGGGGGGAAGTTGTTCCGAAGATAGTCGGTCAGTCAAACTCATAGGTTCCCGCGTGATCCCTCCTGTTGCCTGGATATTATATGACTCAGAATTCACCTCTTCACTCGCAAGATTCAGTCGCAAGAGATTATGGCCTTCATCCGCATGAAGGCAATCTCCATTACTCTTCACATTGTTAAAATACACCCGTATTTCCTGTCGATCTCGACCCAATGCTTTTCCCGAACGTAACACAAACGGCACGCCTTGCCATCGTTCGTTGTCGACCCATAAGGTAACTTGGGCAAAGGTTTCAGTTTTTCGCTCGGCAACCACTCCGTTTTCCCGGGCATAATCAGGAACCCGCTCCCCATGAACCTCTCCCGCCTTGTATCGGGCTCGTACGGTATGGGCGCGAATCTCAGCTCTTGGACAGCTTTCTGACAGATTTGAACAATTCCACTCTCCGGTCCCGAAAATGAGAAGACCGCAGTGATCCCAATGGTTCAAGGGCCAGGATAGCTACCAGTTGAAGGAGGTGATTTTGAATCATATCTTTCAGGGCTCCGGCACGATCATAAAATGCCGCACGTCCTTCCAGCCCCAGGGTTTCATCCCAGATCACCTCCACCTTTTTAATGTGATGCCGGTTCCAGATGGGCTTGAACTCTTGATTGGCAAAACGCAGCCCAAGAATGGTGGACACGATCGGCATTCCTAAAAAGTGGTCGATGCGAAACACAGACTCCTCAGGAAATTGCCCATGCAGGAGCGTATTCAATTTCCTGGATTCGTCATAGCTTAACCCGAATGGTTTTTCAATGATGATTCGGGATTCAGACGAAAACGTCAGGGGTGCCAACGCCTCTAACACGGACGAAAACATCTGGGAGGGCAATCCGAGATATAGAAGCGTTGAACCGGCTTTTCTTTTAAAAATGGTTGCAATTTGTCCGGCGTCTGAGAGATCCTCCACACGGGAATATTCCAACGACGAGAGGATTCCTTGACGGGATCCCGGGGGCAGTGAGGGCCGGTGCTTCCCAAGTAATTCGGACACATGCTCCTGAAACTGAGGTGTGGTCCAATTCCGTCTCCCTACTCCCGTGATCGTACATTCCGTCGGAAGTCTTCGCTTGGCGAACATATGAGCCAACGCGGGGAAAATATACCGCTTCGCCACGTCTCCCGTAGCTCCAAAAATTACCAGATGTTGAATCATAAGGCCTTTTTTTGAATCCAATCCATCGAAATGTGGGTAAAGCTCAAACACATTCCCGGAATGCAGGCCAGGCGCCAGGGCACAAGAACGATAGGAAGGGGAGAGCCTCTCATTTAAGGCATTCACTTATTCACCTCATACGGCGTGTCAAGGCTGAGTGTTCTAAATTGTGGTCCCCCGACTTTCCAGAATCTCGGCATGAATATTCTTCTCGACCTGTTCTACCAATAATGTGGTTTCCCATAATGTTTATACAGATTAATTTCATAGATTCGTTCAATTGGAGCCAACGGGTCATATTCCGGGGATTGTTCAATTTGTTCCTGACTCAGATCAACGATCATCATTCGATCTGCCCAGTTGATCGATTTGTTCCACATAGGACTAATGAGTACTGTTTTGCCTGCCAACCATTTGGCGGTATCGACGATCAAATAACGCACGGTCCAATTGGCATCATCCACGATGAAATTAATGACTTTCCCGATTTCTCCATCTGTCGCCAGAAGAGAAAAATCTTTAAGACCATTGGCGCTGGTTAATATGCCCGGAAACACCGTCAGTTCTTTTTCGTCCATAGGGTAATAGGTGGTCCATCGGTAATAGGCACAGATTTCGCGTTCCTTCTGCCAGGAAAAAGGTTCGTCTATGTCAAACTGAGGAGCACCCTCCACTTGAACCCTACTCACCAAAGCCGGGAAGGACCCTTTCTCTATTTTTGGTTGCATCAAACTCTCGGTGGAAACTAACACATGGCGGCCCTCCAACCAGTTCCCAGTATTAGCCGCCATATAATGTATTTTCCATGTCTGATCGTTGAAATACACATCCGCAACCGTACCAATAATTCCATCAGTTCCTTGCACGACACAGTTTTTGATTTTATTGAAATCTCGTAACATGCCTTTCTCCTCTTCATTAAAATACCATTCCGTTTTCACACCACGGGGCTGGCTACGCCGCCAACCATGCCTATTGGCCGGGAACTCTTTACTCAATCTAATTGATCCTCATCTGTATCTGTGCCGCGACTGTCAGTCTGCAAGATTTGGCTGCCAATCTCCTGCTCCCGATTGACAGCCAACTCATAGTTGCTGACATGTTGAAACCAATGTCCTGCGGTCGCTTTCGCTTGAATAGCTTAGCGTCATCCCATCAGTGAGTTTTTTCGGATGAACTCTGACTGGAAATTGGTTCTTTCTCACTCTTTTTCTTCAAGTCCTTGGCGGCCTTCGCAGCTTTGCCTTCCTCTCGAGACCCTTTGAGATTTTGGGGATCAACATCTTCCATTTCTGTCAATTGATCTGAACGTGTACCCGGTCCACTGCCATGAGGGAGCGACTTCTCCGCCGAAGGCGTGCTTCGTTGAATATTTTCAGGAACATTTTCTTCTGCTGCTCCAGACTTCATTCCTTGACCGGCTGTTCCCATGGATGCCGTGCCCACAATAAATGCCGTCGTCATACATACTGCTAAAACTCTTTTCATAACACACCTCCTGAAAAAGTGAATGTGATGGTCAATTGAAGAATCTTTTTGCCATCAACATCTTAAAGATGGAATGGCTAAAGGCAGATTCCCAATTGTTGACGTGTATAACCAATATCACCTTCGCCCTAAGCAGCCAATGGACAAATCGACATTTAGAAAAAACCAAATGTATATTAAGAGATTTTCACCCTTTGGCAGTTGCCAACGTAGGGCCCCTATTCCTCAATCTTTTCACTGTCATAACCTAGCCAGGAACGACCTCATCTCTCGCGAACGCTCAAGATGAAGAGGCTTCCGGTGCCCATGCTTAAGTGGAATCCGTTTTATGCATCAAAGGAAGGTTGACGAACACCGGGCATGCTGCGCTTCCTGTCCATGCTGCTTCAGCTATACCCGTGGAAGAATGGTTTGCGTGAACACTTCGGAAGCTGAAAGGACGCCGTCAAGAAGCACCACAGGTGAACTTCTGGAGAACTATGGATAGGAACTCAAGGGTCACATATGCGATGCTTTGTCTTTCCAGCTTACTCATTTGATCTTTCTCGGGAACTCACTTTGGAGAAGTGAGGATTGTGGTTCGGGATATGGACATTTTGTCTGTCTATTACAGGTCCTTGTCTTTTGCATTCCCCTATCCGACTCCCTCATGATTTCTCTGTCATGTGTTCTACTGTCAGTTCCTTCCATTTTGGAAAGGAGGCATCAACCATGGACCACCCCCATCGGCATTCGAACAACATCATTTGGTCCTGGATAGGTGTCTTTGTGAACGTCATCATCCTCATGGGGTGTCAACCGACTCCCCGAACTGGATATTTCCCTGTAATCAATTCCAACGCCCAGGACCTCCAAAAACGTAATACCTATTCCGCCAACACTGATGCGAAACCAGGTATCCCCCGCCACACAGCAAAGAAGGCCGCAATAGGGAGTGCCGGAAAAAAAGGCGTCGAGGCGGTAGGGAAGGGCGATCGGCGGCAATGCGGTGAGGGATGCCGCTATTGGATCTGAGGTCAGCCCCACTCACTGGCATCCTGTAGGGGAACGATGATACCCCGAAACAGGAGCAGGCATGGCAGCAACAACCATTTTTCACTAGGAGTAAGAACTGAAATGGACCATCATCCCAAATCTAAGGGTAAAACGACTCTTTTAACATTCGGTGCAGCGATCATTTGGACTGGAATCGTCACGGGTTGCGAAACGGTTCCCTATACCGACCGATCACACGTGGTGGTGATACCCGAATCGCAGGCTGCTCAAATGGGAGAACAAGCCTTTCAACAAATTCTTTCAGACCCGAAGGTTCAACGTTCCCAATCACCGGAAGAACAGGAAGCGGTAAAACGTGTGGCGGAGCGCATCATTCAAGCCGCGAAAAACTCAAAATTTGCAGAGACCGCAAACACCTTTAATTGGGAAGTGATCGTGATTAAAGAAGATCAAACCAAAAATGCTTTTGCCCTTCCAGGCGGGAAAATTGCTGTATATACGGGAATTTTCCCTGTGGCCAAAAACGATGCCGGGCTTGCTGCGATTTTGGGGCATGAGGTGGTCCACGCCCTGGCGCGCCATGCCTCGGAGCGGATGAGTCAGGAGGTTCTTGGCTCAAGCCGGTTTAACCGCCGCAGCAGTGGGGCTGGGAACCACTGGAACAGGACCGGTTGCGGGGCAGGCGGCTATGGCTGCCCTGGGTCTTGGAACAAAAGTCGGAGTCCTTCTCCCTTTCAGTCGTACCCATGAATCTGAAGCCGATTACATTGGACTGCTGCTGTCTGCAACAGCAGGGTATGATCCTCAGGAAGCCGTCCGCGTCTGGCAACGGATGCAACAAGGGAGTGAAGGGAGCACCCCCTGAATTTCTCTCCACCCATCCCAGCCATGAGACCCGGATTAATCGGCTCAAGAAAGGCAATGCCGGAGGCATTAAAAATTTATCAAAATGTCCAACCATGCTCCTGAACACACACTCCCTTTTAACTCCCTTTCAGAGGAACATGAGCAAAACGATTTATCGAAGCCACCCCAGGAAGCAGAGGCTCTGGAGCGACTACACTTCGTCACGACCATGAATGTGGGCAGGAGGATGCGTGGCCTCAATAGCGGTAAAGTTTCCAGAATGGTATAGCTGTGGCCTAAAGGGAGTAGAAAAACCGCAGTACTGCGGTTTCTTCTACGTTGTTTCTACCGATTATTTATAATCCCAATAAGGATCATATCCATAATAATCATGAATCCCTTGTCCCCAAGTAC
>CAWAXJ010000005.1:0-31196 GCA_963785905.1 uncultured Nitrospirales bacterium | reverse complement strand
GAGAACAGATAGGAAGAGCAAGTCTTTTGGGTGAAGGTTTTCTGGATTGGTGGAACGAGAAAGCAACGCAAACAGCAGTTATTTAAACCCTCGCCAGGAAGGCTGTAACCAGGAAGTAAGTAGTCCGCAAGGCCCTTGTCTGCAGAATCCAGAATAGTTTGGGGAGTCTCATCTAGGCAAACATCTTGCCCAAGTTGCAGGGGGAGGTTTTCAGAAAAATCAAAGGGTAAATGGTGAAAGAGCAGGAAAAGATCCCCTGGCGTTGGATCTGGAAGTGTCGTTTCTTTAGGGTCGAAACAAAATTCTCATTCACAAGTTGAGTAACAATCCCCTAGTGTTGATTGCAATTGTTAAGGCATTGTTGGCGCTGCATTGCTGTGACTGACCCCCCGATCATTTGGCTACACCCCTCACTGCATCTAGCAAATATCGCTTGACACGTTCGGGCACGACTTTTTCCCTTTTCAGTTGAAAAATTTGGCATGGGTGGTACTGTGCCTTGTGGCCCTGCACAGCCAATCAAAGAGATGAAAAAAAGGCTGGCGGTAAATTGTACTTTTTTGAAAAGACCTTTCAACCATTTGTTTTTTAGAATTGTCCGCATTACTTTTTTTCATTTCTTGGAACAATGTTGATGATCCATAACTGCTAATTTCCTTCTGGTCAACGTACACTTGCCTAAGTCTTCCAGGCCCAGTCATCCGACGATATAAGATTATTTTTCGGTTACCCCGATTTCCATGCGGGAATGAAAACTAGTGGTGCCGGAAATCCCTGTGAACCTGCCGGTTCCCCACATCCAGGTGAATTCTCCCTCACACGTCTCCGCCAGGCTCTTGCAGGCCCAACGGGAATGGATTACTTCGTGTGTGTCTTGGAGAGTCATTGTGCACGTTCCAAACGAATCCCGGGCTTTAGTCTTAGGATCAATATTCATTGACACTTGGCAACGGATCTGTGCCCGATTGAAGAGCCCTTGTGATTCCTGCAAAGGAGCGCGCTCTTCAAGTGTGCCGTTTACCTCTCCATGGAAAAATTTCCTGTAGTTTTCCATTTCAAACATACGACCTTTGCCGGACCAGTGAGCAATCATATCCCCTCCGACAATCGTCGCACTCCAACCCGACTCAGCGAATCCGAGCAACAAGAGCAGGCCGACACATCCAAATTTAAATAATGTCATTCTTGATTCCAATTCTGTTTCCGTCTGAAACCGGCAGATAGATTTATGACCTCAACTGTTTGGGAAGGAGAATTTGCGTCCTAATTTAATAGGGAATGTATCCATATTCAACCCCCTATTGAGAAGACACCTGGCATTGGTTCCCAGTTTAGCCGCTCCACCAAACCCTCGGCGGGAAATATTGTCCTCTTCAAATCATGAGGGCAATGATTGTGATAAGGCCAGGTCAACTCCCGGGCATTCCCGGTCCTGTCCAGCGCGCAAGAAAAAATCATCCCAGGGGCATCATACATCTTCCTCTTCTCCTCCAGGTCTCGAATATCGCCGGCCTCAGTGGAAAACAATCTAGTAGATTATGCTGAAATTATCAAAAGCCAACAAAAGGTTAAGAGGAAGGCGGAAGACTACAGTCAGCGTGGTGCTCGTCTTGCTCAGCTTGAGAATTGTCTGGTAGGGTCTCGACTGGTGTTGCCATCAGGCTTAACCTTTGCACGGAGGAAGACTACTATGGGAGAGGTCGATACAGCCCCGGCAGTTGCCGCCAAGGTCATGGAAGATCTCACGGCGTTGGAGGTGGATCCTGAAAAATGTGAACGTCTCTATAAGGCCGCGCTGATTCAGTCGGAATCAGGTTCGACGTATCGTATGTTGGCCAGGATCCTCCAGACCGGTAAGGTGGATCTCGTCCACTACGCCTGTGATCTGGATGCAGATGGCAAACCGACGACGAAGTGGAAAATCCGGCGCATCCTTGAGCAAGCCCCCGAACGTTTCGACAAAGAGCTTGAGACCATTAAGAAGTCCATTACAGACGATGGCGAGACCGTGAAGGGCGCATGGGTGCACGACATGACCAGCCTTCCGGACGTGGCGGCACAGGGGAAGAGTCTGGATGAGTGGTCGCGGAACATGTCCGCAGAGGTAAAGAAGAAGCCGGGCTAGCGAACGCCAGGTTGCCGGAGCCTGGTTGGAATGCATTCAAAAGCTCATAGTCCGGGATCGCCCTGATAATGGCGATGAGTCAGTTAATGTCGGCGGCGAGGCGCTGATGACGACAGTCAATCGATGGTGAGCGTCCCGAAGCGACCGCACTACTTCCTCCGGTGTCTTTCCCCGTGCGAGAAGAAACCCCAGGTACCGCGTCCCCTCCGGAAGCGGGATGAGTTCATCACCGGGCTCTGCCGTGATCGTCAGTTCGACAACTCCGGGTACCGCCCGGGCTTCAGCCTGCCCCCTTACTTCATGCAGCCTACCGCTATACGGAATAGGGAGCATCATCACTCCTGCCGCCTGCTCTTGCCTCGCGAGCGGAGGGAGCGGCATGCGCAGTGCGTGGCGGAGAATCAGCTCTTCGAGCGACATCCCTGCGGCAAAGTCCAGTGTTCTTGAGCAGCGTCCACCGATCGCTCGTGCCGCCATCTCAATGACCCACACGCCGTGCTCGTTGACGCGGAATTCCCCATGCACCGGCCCTTCCCATAGTCCGAGCGCCTTTGCTGTTTGATTGGCACAGGCGACAATTTTCTGTTGTAAGTCGGAGGAGAGACGAGACGGGGTCACGTAGATCGTCTCTTCAAAATAGGGGCCGTCCAGCGGATCAGGCTTATCGAACATCGCCAGTGGCTGGAGAGCTCCATTTGTAAGCAACCCCTCCAAGGCGACTTCGATACCCGGCACAAAATCTTCGACGAGAATCCAACGGGCTTGCTCGTTCACCGCTGCCAGATTCAGGCGAGTCAGGAGCGAGCCCACACGACGGAACGCACTCTCAAACTCCTTCTCGTCATTGGCGCGAATCACCCCGCAACTGGCAGAAAGGATAAGTGGCTTCAGCACGCAGGGATAGACAATCAGTTTCGCGAATGCTCTTGGATCACCGTCCAGGGGAAACGCTTTATGGCGAGGGACAGGAATGCCCAGTCGGGACAATGACTCCCGCATCTGACGCTTATTGCCGGCGGCCGTGACGGAAGCGACAGAGTTGTGGGGTAACCCTATTGCCTCCGCCACGGCAGCAGCTGTGACAGCCGTCACGTCGTCGACGCCGATCACCGCATCGATTGGATGCTGTCTGGCGAATTTGACCACGGTCTGTGCGGCCGCCTGCGGATGTCGAATATCGAGCAACAAGACATCGTCCGACGGGACAGGGAGGCCTTCAGGGATCCGCTCCATCCCAAGGGTGACTGAGGCTTGCACACGGCGGGCTGCTTCGAGGAAGGCCTCTGCCCGATAGGTCGTGGTCGGCAAGAGCAAGAGAAGTCTTGGCATCGTGATCTCTTAACAAGATGCTGAAAAGCCTGTCCTGAGCCTTTATGAAGGTTCTCCCGGCTTTAATCTCCTATCGTTCCGACCCTCAACATACACCGGAGAGAGAGTACGATTCGGCGCTTCTATAGTTTCCCACTTCCTGTCAGGTGGCAGTCGGAGGGACGTTTGACAAGCGTGACCGGTGAAACGTTTCCAATTGGCGATTGGCCTCGGTGATGATCTGCCAACTTACCCACGACGTCCGCCACCCTGGCACCGGGAATGGCGTAATAGCCCTCGTCATCCCCGAGTCCGGTATAGACGCGATTTCCAATACAGCCAAAACTGGTCGCCGCATGTCCCGATTGCAGGGATTCCGGCAGCACGGCGCAAGTCGGCCGTCCCATGGTCGCACTGCCGCCGGCTACGCCCGCTGCCTGTGCCGCCTCTGCCAGGAGCATCAGCTGCTTGACGGTCCCCCGGACAAGCACCACGTCCGGAGTGAAGGTGGCCTGCGAGAGTGGCGCATAGACGGCCACGTGGAAGGTCTCCTGTCGATGCGGGATCATCGGAATTTCTTCCATTGTGAGGTACTGCATCCCCACCATGGTCTGCACCAGACCGGTCAGCTCAGTCGCGACCTGGGGTGGCAGATCCACACCGTGGGTATGGGCCCCGACCGGACAGCTATAGTGATCCGAGGCCTCCGTATAGAAGGTCTTGCCCTCAGCCGCGAGTTTCCAATAGCCGCATCCTGCCGGTGCAGGGGCCGTGATCCGTGGAATGCCCGCAGGGGCCGTATCCCGGAATGCGATCGCTACCGCCGGGATTTTTAATCCCAACAGTTCCTGTATCTTCGTGCCTTGCGTCGTGAGTTCAGCTTCCACTTCTCATCCCCCCTCTCAACTCAATGTGACTCTATCCTGCCATTTTTAAAGGATGTTGAAAAAGTCCGCCAGCGTCGTTCTCGCCTCGTTCAGACCCTCAACGTACCCAGAGGGTACGCCTCGGGCCTTCACTTGCTGCGGCCTTGCTGTACGGCCATTTTGAGCATCCTGCGGGATCGTCCTTCTGTTGTGCCGCACGTGCGGACCATCCACGTTTCAGCGAACCAACCTAGTATTCCCTCAGCCTGCTAAAATTCTCCATGTCCCTTTGTCATCAACGGTCTAAATTGCTGTGTTGTCGGCTCAGCGCAGCAGAACCATGATTCCGTTAACCGGGGTGGTTTCGGACGATCAGTCGTGCTCACCCTTATCCGGGTCGAGGACTCAGGGTGACGGCCGGCCATCTTATCGGCACTCGCTCGAATACGATCAAAGGTCACCATCGCATCTTCCTCTTCCTTGGCACTCGCTTCCACGATCGCACTCACCTCCTGATGCAGTCGATCCATCCGCTCATCCGGATGCGTCCACGGATACTGAAAACTGGCCTGATCCAGTGGACCGAGAAACCGTTGAATATCAGACTTGGCCAGAAGAGCCGACCCGGGCGGCACCAGGAGACGAATGCTCAATTGTACTGGATCGGTCGCGTCGATGAGATCGTGGGCCTCCACCATGTCTAACATATGAAGATAATCGTCAAGGCTGGTCCAGGGCGTAAAGGCCACGAGCGATGGGCGAAGCGTGATGTCGGCTTCGCGCAGGATGCCGAGCGCCGTGATGATATCAGCTCCGGTATGCCCCTTGTGTAACACTTCCAGAACATAATCGCTGAACGACTCCACTGCGGAGATGACGAACAGACATCCCTGCGCGCCAAGGTCCGGCATCAGAGCGCGGCGTTTCAAGAGGTGCTCGACCTTCGCCGTGAAATCGAAGGTCAAATGTGGAAACTCTGCGTGCATCGCGCGAACGATGCTCAGCGAATGCCCGGGCCCGTTCAGGAAATCCGGATCGCCGAAGGTGATGTGCGTGGCGCCTGCCTGGACCTGGCGCCGAACGTCCTCGAGGACGACGGTTTCCGGGACGAGGAAGAAGCGCCCGTTCATAGACCGGCACGATCGGGCAATGGAGGCAGTGATGGAGACATCCGCGACTGGCCTCGACGTATCCGACCATCCGTTCGGTGCCGTGCTGTTCAAGCCGGGCATATTTGTCCAATATCGGTAATCCGGTGCGACTGGGGATTGGATGGGAAATAGTCGATGTAGTTGAGTAGGGACGCTTCAAATTTGGGCCGACAATCCGGCTTGGAGTACTCACCCCTTCGAGATGGGTGATCGCCTGCCCCAGATCAAGTGCCGCGATGAGCGACCGCAGCGGGATCTCATACTCACCGCCCACCACAGAATCGGCCAGCCCCTGAAGCAAATATTCCGCATTGATCGAGGCGTACAGACCGTAGAAACAGATGTGGCAGGCTGGATTTATCTCGCGAATCAGCTCGGCCACCCGTACTCCAAGCCGGAGCGCCGTATGCATGGGGACCGAGATCCCGACAAATCGCGCAGACTGAATGGCCGGTTCATCAATGGGTTCGACCGCGATGTCGAGGCCGAACGGAGAATACCCGGCTTGCTCAAGGAATCCCATCGGTTGGGCGATGCCAAGAGGTTGGTGACCCAATTCATAACATGAGATGAACATGATTGCGTTCGGTCGTCTCAACAAGGAGTGTTCTTCTGTGGATTCGGCAACTTGTTTCATGACACATTTCTGCGTTCAATATAGGGAGATGTCACTCGTAGCACACCCCTGAGAGTGGACGCAAATGCGGTCGTAACCATCCCCATCCCATACTATTTCACATATTTCGACTACAGGTTTCATGCCACAAGGAATGTGTTTTTCTGGCATACTTGGCCTTTGATCACATAACCGGACCAGGCATGAATTACAAAAGGAGGAACTTATGCAAGGAGTGCTTTTGAATCGACAGCCCTTACTATGGTTGTGCTTGGCCTCATTCCTGTTTTTAGTCCTGACGGGATGTGGGATGGAATTAGGGGCTGCTCCCTTTAGCGTCAATCCTCACCGGGTTGACCCCTATAAGAATTTTAAATTTCGAGTGAAGTGGGATAATCAGTATATTACCGGCGTTTCAACCGTCAGTCCTCTCAAAAGGACCACTGAAGTGCTGATGCATCGAGAGGGAGGAGATCCGAATGTGTCGCGACCCATGCCGGCGAAAACCACATTTGCTCCTATCATTCTGGAACGAGGCCGGACGCATGATACGGCCTTTGAAGATTGGGCCAATTTAGTCTGGAGTCCAGGGCAAAGCAATGGCACGGAACTGTCTTTGAAAAACTTTCGAAAAGACATTCTTGTGGAATTGCAAAATGAAGCCGGCAGTGTGGCTCTGGTGTTTCGCGGCCATCACTGTTGGCCATCCGATTATGTTTCCTTGGGAGAATTAAAGAGTACCGGTGGCTCGTCTATCGCAACAGAATCTCTCACCGTACAATGCGAAGCATGGGACCGGGATACTACTGTGGTCGAACCCCAAGAGAATTGAACCGGACGTGTTTTTATAGGATTTCGTGAGCTTTGAAAATTATTGAGTGTTTAGCACCGGAGGCCTTGTCCCGCGCGCGCAATGGAGACACGAAACCGGTTGGCGGGTTCAAGACATTTTTTCTTATGGGAAATATGGTTTTTTGTTCAGGTACGCCCGGGCGACGTGTTTTGTCACAATGCCGATTGGGTTAAGGTATGGTAAAAAAGAGATTATGGCGTTAAGTAATCATATTGGGTGAATTGAGCTGCCACAGCTACATCCCTAGAACTGGGGAAGATGGTGAAGCCCTTACAACGTACACGGTTAAGACACCTATCCGTCGGGCAAGCCTTATTGGCCCTTACCACGGTGTTTATTTTTACCCTGTTCGTCATCCTGCTGTATACGATTGTCACGATTCAAAATCAAAAACTGGATGGCGTGACGGTGGATTTAGCCGGCCGACAGCGAATGTTAATCCAACAACACATGAAAGAAGTCTTATTGACCTCACAAGGGATTTCGGCCGATTACCTTTTTACTCGAAACATTCTCAACCAGACCCTGGATGCCTTAATGTTTGGTGGACAGGCCATAATGAACCCGGGAAGTGGAGATATGGTGACGCTTCCGCCTGCTCCGACCCAGGAAATTCTGCAGGAATTAGGTCATCAAAAAACCCTCCTGGCCGAATTTACTCAACGGGCAGACACCTTCCTGGAATCCGGCTCAGAACATCCCGGATATGCTTTGGAATTAAAGAGACTCCTGGCATTAAATACCCGGTTGAATGAAGTCGCCAACAATGCCGTGAAATTATTCAGTAGACATTCTCAAGACAAAATCTCGGGAATGATCATATGGGAATCTCTGATCGGCCTCTTGGCGGGATTTTTCGGAATTCTTATGACGAGACAAGTCATACTGGCTAACCGGGAACTTGAACATGAAATCCAGGAACGCTCCCGGATAGAAATGGCTCTGCGCTATCGCATCGAAATTGAAAATCTCGTGACCAATCTTTCAACCCAATTCATTAATCTCATGCCGAAAGATCTGGATGCGGAGATTAACCGAGCCCTGGAAGCCATCGGAACATTCGGGGCAGTGGATAGAAGTTACGTGTTTGTGTTTGAGGAGGACGGAGACACCGTGAATAATACCCATGAATGGTGCCGGACGGGTATTGAGCCGCAACAATCAAGGCTTCAGGGGTTTCGAATGAAAGAAATTCCCTGGTTTGCAGAACGTCTGACCTCCCGCCCGTTTTTTCAAATCTCAAGCGTGGCCAATCTCCCGCCTGAGGCGAGTGCCGAGAAACAGGAATTTCAAACGCAGCAAATCCAATCGCTGGTGATCGTGCCCATGGTCTTGCGGGAAAAGTTGTTCGGGTTCCTTGGATTTGATTCGGTGAAGCAAGAAAAGACGTGGTCGGAAGAAGACATCAGACTCCTCCAAATGGCTGGAGAAATTTTCGTGAATGGGTTTGAACGACAACGGGTAGAAGAGAATTTGCGAAAAAGCGAAGCCGACAAAGTTGAAGCCTTTCGTCAAAGCGATGCCCTCAAAACTGCTCTGCTGTCGTTGGTTTCCCACGAATTGCGAACTCCGCTGACCGCCATTAAGGCTTCCGTAGCCGGGTTGATCGGTCTTTCCGGCCATGACACGTCTCATGTGCAGAAGGAATTTCTCCAGGGCATCAATCAGGAAATCGATTTTTTAAACGGGTTGGTTGATAATCTTCTTGATATGTCCAGGGTCGAAGCGGGGACGCTGGCCCCCCATCGTGAATGGCATTTATTGGAAGACCTGGTAGAAGGCGCGATCAGACGGGTAGAATTATCATTGGAAAGCCGATCGTTACATGTGGATCTTGGGGAGAATATGTCCCCCATTTATGTGGACGGGATGCAAATTCAGCAAGTACTCATCAATTTGTTGGATAACGCCATTAAATATTCTCCACCCGGGTCCTTGGTCAGTATTTTAGGTCGAATGACGCCGGGACAGGTGGAAGTCAGAGTCTCCAACCAGGGAGAAGGGATCCCGCAGGAGGATTTATTCAAGATCTTTGAGCGGTTTTACCGATTGAAAGGTCCGAAGGGACGCCTGATTCGGGGGACCGGTCTCGGATTGGCGATCTGTAAAGGGATGGTCGAGGCTCATGGCGGTCGAATCTGGGCCGAATCCTCCCAGGGGGTCGGAGTCACGATTGGCTTCGTTTTGCCTATCCCGGATGCTCCCCCTCCAAACTATCTGGAACGGTCTGAGGAGTAATCCGTCTACCGATGTCTCAGGGATCACGAATCTTAGCTGTCGATGATGAGCGACAAATTCGCCGTTCATTGCAAGTCAATCTTGAGGCCAAAGGGTATGAGGTCATGACGGCCGAAACGGGAGAGGAGGCGCTCCAAATTATTAGCCACCGCCTCCCTGACCTGGCGCTCGTGGATTTACTGCTTCCCGGAATGGATGGAATCGAACTCACCCGTCATTTGTGTGAAACGTACCAAATACCGATCATTATTCTCTCTGCGATAGGGGAAGAAGCGAAAAAAATCGAAGCTCTGGAAGTCGGGGCCGATGACTATGTCACCAAACCGTTCAGTATGGAAGAACTGACAGCGAGAATTCGCTCCGTATTACGGCGTACTGCCTCCATTTATGGTACCGATCCTGTATTCAAATTTGGAGATTTACTCGTGGACTTCGACCGTCGTGAAATCCGCGTTCGGGAGAAACTCGTGAAGTTGACCCCGACGGAATACGATCTGTTGAAGTACTTAATTCAAAATGCCGGAAAAGTGCTGACGCATGGAACCATTCTCCGGGCCGTTTGGGGTCCGGGGTATAGCGATCAGGCCCAATATTTACGTGTATTTATCGGGAACTTAAGAAAAAAGTTGGAAAAAAACACGGCACGTCCTCAATATATTCTCACAGATCCTGGTGTCGGGTATCGTTTTGCCACCGAATTCGTGGAAGATGTATCATCAATCTGACTGCCGGGTTTCAGGTGAACCGTTCCTTGGCAATCATCGTCTCCCCCTCCTGCCCGCTCATGTTTTAACCCCTTCCTTTTCGTTCATCCATTAATTTAATACTCCTTCTGTGACAAGCTTTCTTCGGTACCACATTTTTGCAGAGAAATCTGCACTGTTCCACTGCCTGGACCGTTTAGGACGACGCAGGAAAATGGAGTCCTAAAAAATCTTTATACAATCCTTATTCGCACAAAGAGAAAATCAAATGGAATCTTTATGAAGGTTGGAGATAGGTTTTAACAGACACCTTGCATACTCCCAGCGCCGGCTCGAAGCAGTGAGGAAAGGGGAGGTGAACGTATGAAAATCTTGAACCGGATGACCTTCTCTCAATCTCTGCATTGGATAGGAATTCCTCTTCTATCGCTGTCGACCTGGACCTTTGGATGGCCATCTACTTTGCCCGCTGACGTGGATGTCACCATGGATTATTGGGCACCGTATTATAGACCGGCTTTGGCTATTGTCCCTGATGGCGTATCCATTCACATTGTGAATCCTACTTCTTCACCTCATAGCGTGACACACGATAGTTGCCGACTATCCCGGCCGTGCGCCTTTGATACAGGCGCTGTTCAACCCGGGCAGGATTTCACCATACCTTCACTTCCTCCCGGACGGTATTCCTATTATTGCCTGCTTCATCCCATCATGAAGGGAGATATTCTCGTCATTCCAAAAGACACGATGCTGAGTCAGGCTGCGACTCAGGATACGCGGGTGAACACCCACGCGACAATAGACGAATAAACGCCTTGCATGTCAATTAGGAATCACGCGTATTCAATGAAGGATTCATACTGCCGAGGGCAGTGAAGGAGATGGTCGCTCGAACCTTAAAGGATCTATGAAAAGCCGAAAATGCATTCTCATAGTTGACGACGATAATGATGTCCTTTTATTCCTCGGGGATCGTCTGAATGCCCTGGGCTATGAGGTTCTCACGGCCACGAATGGACAGGAGGGGCTTGACATTTTGCAACAGCAATCCGTCGATGGCATTTTATTGGATTTAAATATGCCGGTCATGGGAGGCATCCCCATGTTGGAGAAATTAGGGAATACTTCCCTCTCTCTTCCGGTGATTGTCATGTCGGCCACTGGCTATCGATCCGAACTTCAACAAGCCATTCTCAAGGGAGCGATGGATTTTCTCATCAAGCCGGTCGTCGCGGAAGAGTTAACCGGTAAATGTTTGCGATTATTTGAATAGTCCTCGACAACCCGGATGGAGCGGCAAGCAGCAAAGAACAATGTGATGGAACACGAGAGAGGACACATGACACCGGGGCTTCCTCCTTCTGACATAATCCGGATCCAACAAAGTTTTCGGATGGTCGCCTGCGTAGGGGAGCAGATGGTTTCGCGCTTTTATGAGTTGTTGTTTGAGCGGTTCCCGGACCTGCGATCTTTTTTCCATTCGAGCACTGTGTCTGAACAGCATGCCAAGTTCTTAACCGGATTAGGCACCCTTGTCTTACACCTGGATGACCCTCAAGAACTACGTGTCACTTTAGTCAAGCTTGGTGAACGACACCAACGGTATGGGATTACAAAACCACATTATCCTCCCGTTTTAGGTACCTTATTACACGTATTGGCCGAATTTGGGGGGGAGGGCATGGATGGGAAAACGTATGAAGCTTGGGCAAATTTTCTGCACTTGATCAGAGCGATCATGCTTGAAAAATCTGCCATAGAGGTTCCGGTTGAAAGGCGGAATGAGAAGCCTCGCAGAAGCATGAGTTCAAACAACACCAAACGGATCCTTCTCATTGATGATGACCGCCAGTTGCTGGATCTCTATCAATCGTATTTGGAAGGCCAGGGGCATTTCTGCAGCCAGGTTTCAGATGTGGCCTGGGCATTTACGCATCTGCACATGAGCCACTATGACTTAGTCCTTACGGATTTCCAAATGCCCGTGATGAATGGTATTCAGATACGAAAAAAAATGGCCCATTGGGACAATGATGTGTGCCCGCCCTTTGTATTGATCACCGGGAGTCCCAATCAGGAGATTCGAAAGCAGGCATTAGAATCCGGATTCGTGGCGGTGCTGAGAAAACCTCATAATCTTATGGAATTAGGTTCTATTATTTCGAATATCCTCAAAAAATCTTGTGGCTTTACGGAAATTGAGAGATTCCCAAAGCCTGGACGAGCCAACCCGTGAGCGGGATTTTCTTTTCGCGGGAGGTTTTTGGAATCGGGAATCCGTAGCAGCTACCTGTCCTGTCCAATCTGATAAAATACGGATTTAGGAGCAAAAAGGCGCGGTTTTACAAGGGATTAAACCTGAGATCTCATCCAGCGCGCCTTCAAAATTTTTGAAAAAAGGTTAAGATTAGAACATCCCACCATCCGGATGGTGAGAAAAAACTATGAAGATTTGCTGAAGAAGTTGGGGAGTGAGAAAGGTTGAACACCCATAACCAATGAACAGGATGGACGGGCAGCGGGGCCGCAGGGAACGAAAGGACGAAACCTACTCTTGTACGTTGAGTTCCTCAACGCAGCGAGAACAAAGCTGACGACCATTTTGACCACCCTGTTAGGGTGAGACGCCACTTTTCAGGACGATTTCGCAAATATGATCCAGACGCTCGATATGTTCGTAGGCCGACCATGGGTCGGATGCCATGGAGCAGACTCCATGGTTGGCTTGGCCGACAATATCATAGTTCCCTGCTGGGTTCCCTTCCGTCACTTCCAGGGCTTTGGCTGTGGCCTCGCCCAGCTCTTTGCTGATGGCCGGAAGGGCGGGGACCGTCGGGCCTATGCGGGTATAGCGGTAAATCTCAGGAAAATCTTTGCAGACTTTCTGCAGATCAAATCCTCGATACATGGCCGCGACCACATGGGTCGGGTGCACATGCACAACTGCACGAGTCCGATTCATGCCTCTGATCAACAGGTAATGCATGTGCAGTTCCCCGGACGGGTTCGTGCCGGGCGGGATCTGCAACTGGCCGTTGGCCAGTTTGATTTTGACCATGTGTTCCGGGTGAACGATCGTCTTCCGCCAGCCTGAGGGCGTGACATACAAATACACACTCCTCGCCCGCCGGAGGCTGCAGTTGCCATCCCGGGACGTAATCCATCCTCGCTCGTAACACCGTCGCAGAACATCTCCAATGGCGGTAATCATCGTCGTATCTCCTTTCGCCTTGGCCCTGATGGACGGAGGATTCGTTGAATCTGATCAATTCAGGTGGTGCCCAATTTCTTACACTCCGACAACATCCTACCTATCCTTCTTCTACGGGAGTATAATTCAATTACCTTGTAAATGTGAGGGAATTCAACGAGGCCACAATTCTCAGGAGGTGTTTGATGATCATTCGTATTCTTCGACAGTACCGATGGGGAGCTCTCATGGTAGGGTTGCTAGGCCCCGGGTTTCTTTGGTTAGTTCCCGCGCTGGCCTTGGCGGATTCTGGCAAGCTTAAGGAGAGATGTGCCCGGTTTTACATGAAAACTCTTTAGGACGCCCCCTGTAAAAAAATTGGTGGGCCGTGTGTTAACACACGGCCCACCCGATGGCTGTGAGAGGTATTGCCGACCGTCAGAAGCAGGGAATCTATCTTAACCCCTGACACTGTCCTCAGTTAGTCTATCTCGGCCCTGGGGAGAATCGGGCTCCCCAGGGCCGGGTTGCTTCACAATGAGCAACTTCGGTGTGCGAATCCACGGCTGTTTCGCCCTTTACATCTGTTCCACCTGGTAACCTTTTTTTTTGAGGGCGGCCAGAATTCCTTCCTCCCCCAATAAGTGCAAGGCGCCGACCACGACAAACACCGAATTATTTTTATGAAGCGTTTGCTCAATGTGAGGCAGCCAGTTCTGATTCCGGCTGATAACAAGGGCGTGATAGAGCTCCGGGTACTCCCGCATCCCTTCAAGTATCCGTTCCAAATCTTGGACGTTGCCCTGAGTCCAGGCGTCAACCATCCCGTTAATGCGGGCTTCGATATCTTTGAGATCTTCCAATGACTGCAGGAGAAATGCTTCCTGAATCGACGGCGTTAGATGATCAAACAACCCGAGTTGGAATTCGACGCTCTCCAAGCCTTGAATGTCTTTCCCCGCCTCTTTCGCTTTTTCAAAAAAATGTCGGTCGACACCAAAAGCGCTTTCGTACCCGAGTTTTTGAAGTTCCAACGCGGTGATGGCGGTGGCCGCCATCCAGGGTTTCATGCGGTGAAAATTTTCGATATTGAATCCAAGTTCCGCAAAATGTGCTTTAGCCGCTTCATATCTGCCGATGGGCAATTCACTTTGCAAAGTTTGTCCCTTCAGATACAAGCCCTTAGTCAGTATTTGCAATTGAGAGAGAGGCGATGCCAATCCATCCAGGTCTACCTCAAAGATGACGGTGGAAGCCTGGTTAAATGCCTCATACAGGCGGCGATCCAAGGGGTAGTGCTTTTTTTGGAGTACATGGATGGAACCCAGTAAATACATGGTGTGGGAAGACGATTGGACCTTCCAGAGGATATGGCGGCTCTGGGGAGCAGCCACGTCTTGAGCGCCAACGAGAGCCGGTGCTCCTCCGCCCCACAACACACTGGCCAACAACAGCCCAATGATCCATGCATTCCAGCGTGTGTTCATTACAGAAGCCTTTCCGTGGAGAGTCAATATCTGTCCCTGCGATGGAAGGAGCAGAATTTCTGAGGAAATCGCCGCCTTTCGTCCTGCTTCGGGCGACGATAATAAAGGCTTGAGAATAGATTTGCGGGATGACAAAGGAACATCGATGATTGAGACACAATAGAGAGTAAGCTCGTGATAATTCTCACAACCCATGCCTGAAAATACGCTCATTCGGCTGGGAAATATGGAAGGCCTTCCTGGATGTCCAGGTGAGGGGGCAGCCAGCAGTATTTGAGAGAGGGTTGATGAGCGGAATAGTTACAGAAACCCCGGAGAGTGCCCCCAGCTTCCGGAGAACACGAATTCTCTCAAGGCTTTACGTGACCGCGGCGCCAATTCTTTTTCATGGAGCGGGTCCGGGAGGATGCTGGAGTCTCCCTGGTACCCCATGGCGATCCCGGTCACCGCTTCATAGCCGGTGGGAACGGCATAGCACTCGCGAATTTTGTCTGGAAGAATGCCAGCCATCTGATGTACCGCCAGGTCCATGGCCGTGGCTTGCACGACCAGGTTTCCTACGGCTAATCCAACATCATGGTAGGCATGACGGTTTGTTTGGCCAGTATGTTCAAAATATATTTTAGCCACCGTGAGTAGAAGCAGAGGGGCCCGTTTGGCCCAGATTTGATTCCCCTCCACCAGGCAACTGAGGAGCTTCTGATGTTCCGCGGGGTGATCCGTCGTCGCCACAATGAATACCCAGGGCTGTTCGTTGAAACAGGAGGAGGCCCATCGAGCCGCTTCCAACACGCTCTGGATTTTTTCTCGTTCAACCGGCCGATCGGCAAAAGCCCTTGGGCTCCATCTCCGGCTTAACAGTCCATGAATGTGAAACTGGGTATCCGCCGGTTTATCCATGATTTCTACCCAAAGGCTCCGCTTCGAGTGTTGATGCCCCGGCTTAGGGAAGACGCCACTGACCGCATTCTTGTGGTTCCGGAATTTGCCAGGCGGCTTCCTCCACGAGGGTTAAATGGAGATTGTGGGGATGCGGGCGTAATCCAAAAGAGAGATCGAGATCCGGGGTGTCCGTAGTTCCCCGGCAGGAACAGTTATCGGCATCAGCCGCATTGGTATCCAGCAATTCCATGAACTCCTGATCCCAAAAATACCGATGGGTCATCGTTTCAAAATCCACCAGCCCAAACCGGTATCCCCCCAACATGGTGAAGAAAACCGTACCCTCGTTGATTTGGTCGTTATGCCACACACAATAATTCTTGAGACATTCATAGACCAAAAGCCAATGATAGTCGGTGAGTCGATAGACCGTTGCCGTCTCATTGGCCCTAAGCAATTCCTCAAGCGTGATAAGCGCGCTATAGGGGGTAAACATCGGGCCAAGCACCGGATACTCCACGACCCACGCATCGCCGTCACTCGCCGACGAAATACGCCGAACCCCTTCAAGTTCCCATTGGAGAGCATCTTTCACAAATGCGATAAACACAGCATCAGGTTGAGTCCTAAAATACAACATGGCACAGCTCTCCGGCGCGTGAACCTCAGCTAATCCTCTTGAAGAGCTTTTTTAACCAGATCCGTGATGGTTTGCAACTGGAAAGGCTTATTGACAGTGTATTGTGCCCCTAAACGACGAGCGAGGTCCAACAAGTTCAATTTCGCGCGCTCACTCCCGCCTGACATGGCAATGATTTTCACCTGAGGGAATTCACGTCGTAAGTCCAGAATGGTCTCAAGCCCCTCTTTCTCAGGCATGAGGATATCTAAAATAATCAGGTCGGCGGGGTGGCTGCGATACTCCCGAATACCTTCGATTCCATTCACTGCACTTTCAACGGTATATCCCTGTTCTTCCAGGACCTGTTTCAACAGGGCACAAACCTGCTGATCATCATCAATTACAAGAATGGTCGCCATCGCTTTAACTCCTTCTCCGCCCCAATCCACATCGTCTTCTTCCTCATAACAGGAAAAGACCCTCTGTGGACCGTGCGATCAACTTTGGCATCTCCATGAAAAATAGTTTGTCCAAGCTCAAAAACTTTCTGGCTGTTTCTCGAACATGATCATCCCCCCATGAAACATTCTTTTCTTGTTCTTTACCGTATCCATGAGTGGCCATCTGGGAACGACCAAAACCGCACTGGATGGTTCATGGCACACAGGAGGCGAACAGAGTCCTTGCTTTTCCGTTCACCTCCTATTGATTTGATTGAATTGTCAGGCCATTGGAGAGGGCGTTTTGTCGAGCACATGGCGAATAATGGGAACCAGGTCCCGGATAGCCAAAGGTTTCATCAAATAGCCCTGAATACCTAATGCTTTTGCTTTTTCTGCAGACATAATATGACTGAATCCCGTACACAGAATGATGGGGAGGTCAGGGCGGATTCTCAAAAGTTCCCGGGATAAGGCCTCCCCAGTCAGACCTGGCATGGTTTGGTCTGTAATCACCAAGTCAAAGCGATAAGGATCTAGCCGGAACACATTCAGCGCTTCCAGGGAACTCGTGTGAACTTCCACGGTATATCCCAGTTGCGTGAGAAGTTCCTTCCCAAGACGCACAATCGTCTCTTCATCGTCAACGAATAAAATTGTTTCTTTTCCAATTGGAATGGGGCCTTGATCATCCAAACGTTCCAAAACCGGTGTCGGTACCGTTGGGAGATACACTTCGATCTTTGTCCCTTTGTTCACAACGCTATCAACCACGAGGGCTCCTCCGTGGGCTGTGACGATTCCATGGGCCACGGCCATCCCCATCCCTGACCCCTCCCCAATGGGTTTGGTGGTAAAAAAGGGATCAAACATTCGTTCAAGAACCTCAGGAGTCATGCCCGAACCGGTATCTTTGACCGTCAACCGCACATGCGGACCAACCTGCAATCCCGAGATCATTCTGGCCAGATCCTTGGTAACTTCCACGTCTTCCAACACGACCTTCAGAATTCCGCCGGTTTCTCGCATGGCATATTCGGCATTGGTGCAAAAATTGATGATCACCTGATGCATTTGGGTCGGATCAGCCAGTATGGTGGCCTCCGTCTCCAGTGATTGACGAATTTCAATCGTAGAGGGAATGGTGGCTCGCAAGAGTTTGAGGGCTTCCCGGATCACCATATGAATGGGAGTGGGCTTCTTCCCCTGACCGGCTTGACGACTAAATGTCAAAATCTGAAGGACCAAGTGTTTGGCTCGGTGTCCCGCCGTCAGCACTTCCTGAAGATTCCGTTGGGTACGGCTTCCCTTTGCCACAGTGGCCAATGCCAGTTCGGTATAGCCCAAAATCGCCGTTAAAATATTATTGAAATCATGGGCAATGCCACCTGCCAGCGTTCCAATGGCCTCCATGCGGCTTGATTGGCGAAATTGCCGCTCAGTTTTCGTGAGAGCTTCTTCAATGCGTTTTTGCTCTGTAATATCCTCAGCCACTCCGGCAAAACGGAGAATTTCCCCATAAGTGGTTCGAAGAGGAAAAGTTCGCATCCGCACCCACCTCACTGAGTTATCCGGTCTCACAATCCGGCATTCCCCGTGAAAACCAGCCACATCCGCTTCAGATTGATGCGTCAGCATTCGTTCTTGGTCTTGAGGGTGGACGGCGTCCCACATGCTTCGAGGATCTTCGAGGAGACTGGCACAACTCCGACCCCAGACCGTTTCATAGAGAGGGCTGACATACAATACTTCGGACTGGTCAGGCGAGGAGACCCAGAATACCTCCTTGATATGGTCCACAAGTTGCCGAAACCGTTCCTCCTGCTCCTCCGGAGGAGGGGTTCGCTCTGTTAAGGCTGTCTCCAATTCTTGAGTGTATCGTGTGATCTGATCCAGGAACGCTCGACGAATATGTCCAAGCCATTCCGATGGCGGAGCAGCCTTTTCGAGATAGGTGAATGTACTCCCAATCTCAGCCTCTTGTGCTGAGCCCGTGGTATTCATGATCACCCGAATCCGGTCATTCATCTCCTGGAGAAGATGAAGCAATTGGGTTGCCGAGGCGTCCGGCAACTGCATATTTATCACCGCTACGGCAAACTTTTCACATTTCGCACATTCCAAAGCCTCGGCTATCGTGGGGGCGCCCACCACGTAGTAACCTTCCTCACTCAACAATGTGACGAGCGTTTCTAACCGGCCGGGATGATCTTCCACAATGAGGATACGTGACCATTCACTCCGAGTCGTCATACATCCCTCCCTTTTTCTTACTGTCCAAAATCAGTTCCCTTAACGCTCGAAATTTGTTCGAAGAGTTAATCAGGACTCGCCTTGAAATTGAAGAACCAGAGTCCAAGGGCTCCGGCGCGACTGTCCACTCATTTGTCTCCCCGCTTTTGCTCAGACAAATGAATTCACCATCCCTACCCCGCACGAGAAAGACAAGGCCAATCAGCAGGGATCTTAGGGAGAGTTTTCTTACAGTCAGTCAGAATTCCCGGGTTTTCCGCACCTCAATGCCTTTTTCCGGTAGAGGCACCCTTTGACCTCATGTCCATACTCTTCCGGAATCTTGACCAGGTTCAGCCGCTTGTCACTCCATCGTCAATGATTAAAACCTTTTTTTATCTTGAGGGGATCAATTATGGCTTCCGGGACATTCCGGAGAAGGGTCCACTGATTTTTCCCTTATCTGAGCCCATCATAACAATCTGAGCATTCTATGGTCACGTCTTTGCTCATCATTAAAATAGCCTTGAAATCAAACATGACGTACGTATCCGGCAAAATTCTATCTTCAGGTTCCTTGACCGTCTGCAGTTTCACGGGCGCAGCACAGGAGAGGGCAATAAATATTATTTGAAGAATAAGGAGGGTGAGACATCCGACAGACAGCCATATTGTAAAAGAATCCTCATATGCCGAGTGATGAGGAAAGGAGAAGGCGGGAGAGATTAAATAAATAGCAGCGTTGATCGCCAAAACCTCATGTCGTGTTGTCTTTTATCCCTAATCGCTCTTAGATTTTTTCTTGGAGGAATTGCCCTTTAACGCCGACACAATCTCGTCTTGTATCTCTTGAGCCATATTCCGCCGATTGGCAGCATCCCGTATGGGCCGCCCCACCACTAAATAATCTGCCCCGGCCTGAATGGCATCAAATGGGGTCAAGGAACGTTGATGTTCATGAGTATTCTGACCGACCGGCCGGACACCTGGAGAGACAATGAGCGCTTGCTCCCCAAACCGTTCTCGCAGGATTCCGACATATTTTCCAGAGGCAATGAGACCATCACACCCTTGGGCCATGGCCATATCGGCCCTCCACAAGACATAATCATCCAAAGACTGAAAACGAGCGGGATCTCCTGCATGAGCACTCAACAAACCAAGATCATGAAGATCCTTCTCTCCCCAGCTTGAAAGGAGTGGGACGGTCAAAATTTTTAATGGCCTGTCGCCCCGACCAAGCACTGCGGCATGAGCTGTGGCGTGATTACCCAAAATGGTGAGAAAATCGACACCAAGGTCAGCCGCCAAATTTACTGCTCGACGCACGGTTTCATCGATATCGTTCAGCTTGAGATCTAAAAAGATACGGCAATTTCGTGCACGTAATTCCTCAATGAAATCGACATTAACGGCCAAAAACAATTCCAGCCCGATTTTATAAAACCAGACAATACCTTCCAGATTCTCCACATACCGGCGAGCCTCTTCCAGAGAGGGAACATCAAGCGCGACAATTAACCGTTCCTGATTGGGGATTACGGCGTTCATTCCCGATTCACCACACACTCCAGCATTCATTCAATAATTTCCTCAAGGGGTGATGTGCTCGTTCAATGGGGATTAGCCGGGAAACGCACCAAAACCGCCTCCCTTAATTGCGGACCGTACCCTCTTTACCAGTTCCATTTCCATTGAACAAACCAATTTTCGCAAAAAATTTCAGGAAGAGTGCCAGAACCCACGCTTGAACTCAAGATCCCTTATCCTTCTTTCCATTCATGACCGAATGAAACAGACCATCTCGATAGGGCCCGCCTGACCTGGGGGGAACCCTTGCTCTATTCATCGCACATATCACTCCGCGCGGCTATCCAACAGGGTTTGCCTACACTCGCTTTTTTATGCCAACTAAAAGGTACCATCTAGCAATGATTCTGTATCTATTTGGATAAACGGGTGTATCCAAATAGATATGAAATAATCAGTTTCTCATCTATAAATTTCCATGATCCACAGTCTTCCCCCGCGAATTTTTTCCGAAATCGTGAAATTGTCCAAGGACTTATCCCATGACAGGAAAACCCAATGCAGGGGATGGTATGTAGGTTGCTTATCCTCTAATCACAAGCCCATTACCACCAGCATCCCTTGTACATATGAGGGAGCTCGCATCTCTCCAACATGACATGAGGTTATGTTTTGCCAAACCCCTCTTCTCAAACATCCACCATTCTCCTCGTCGACGATGAACCGGATATTGTCCTGGCGTTACGAGATCTTCTCGAGGCCGACGGACATCAGATTGATGTGGCCTCAACAGGCGTCACCGCCTTGGAATGCGTGAAAAATCATCCGCATGGCGTGGTGATCCTGGACGTCAAACTCCCTGACATGGATGGCTTACTCGTTCTGGAAATGATGACAAAAGTGGCGCCTGGTCTTCCCATCATTATTCTCTCGAGTTATACCACCCTCGATTCAGTGACCGGCCCCCTTGAAGAACACGGCGCTTTTGCCTATCTCCATAAACCCATTAATCGATCCGAAATTAGGACCACCGTTCGTCAAGCGCTGAAAGCGTATACCTTGGCTCAAAAGATGGATCGCGCCCACCATGCCTTGATGGAAAGCGAACTTCGCTTTCAAGCCGTCTTTCAAACGGCCACTGACGCTATTGTGTTAGCCGATCACACGGGACGCATCATGTCGTGGAATAAATCTGCTGAATTGATGTTCGGGTACACCGCCGAGGAAATGTTTGGAAAACCGCTAACGCTGATCATGCCCATTCGGTATCGCGAGGCTCATACCGCCGGCATGAAACGATTGCAGACGACCGGTGAAGTCCGAGTCATGGGAAAAACGGTCGCACTCCATGGATTGAGGAAAAGTGGTGAAGAATTCCCCATTGAACTCTCTCTCAATTCCTGGACCACGGGGGCGCACCCTTCCTATTCCGGATTTATCCGTGATCTCTCGTTTCGAGAACCCAAAGAGAATGATGTGTTGCAATCCCAGACAGTCTGAGAAACGTAGACGTATCTCTTTGCCCTCTGAGCGCTGCTTCTTGTTTGCAAATTAGAAAAAATCTGATCATCGCCGTTTAAAAAATATTGTTGTGATCAGGTGAATACACGACAGCGCCGGATTTACTCCTCATTGGGCTTTGCGCTCAGTTTTTGATTTTTATGTTAAAACCACCCGGCAATGCATGAATGCCACATTTCCATCAATCACATCCTAATGATGTGTTCTCTAAATCTGTGACCTTCACAAAAAACAGTATTAAATAAAGAAACCAGGTCTCCTTAATAATCTACAGGGGCAAAAGTGTTGTGGCATATTCGAAGAGATAAAATGGATTGGTTGATGGGAAGGATTTTAGGTGAGATCTGGAATGGCTGGGGGACCAGGAATCGAACCTGGGTTCTAAGATCCAAAATCTTATGTCTTGCCCCTAGACGATCCCCCAACCGACCAGGCACTTTAAGACTTACGGGACTAAAGCGTCAAGTCTTAGAAGGGCTAGTACACATGGCCATAGACGATCCAATGCCGATCATCCGGCACATCTACCATCAGGCGACTCAAATTGAGTTCTGCGAGATGGGCAGCGACCTCATCCTCCGTAAATGCCGCCAACAGGGAGTGAAAGAAATCCTGCCGTAACCTCTCCGGTGCCTGTGCTGCATATTGATCGACTATTGCCTGGGCCTCTTCGGGAGAATCGGGACGTAGAAGATCCATCACCAAAACAGGTCCACCGGATTTGACCAGGTTTTTCATCCCATACCAAAATCGCAATGGATTAGGAACATGGTGAGCCAAACTATTGGATATAACCGCGTCAGCCGGAGCAAGCAAGCTGGCATCTTGAAACCGTTGACAGAGAAAATCGATTCGATGGGCTAACCCTGCCTTCTTCACGGCCTCTTCCGCCCAGGCGACCATCGGGGAGGACGCATCAATTCCAGTTATCCGGCAGTTAGGAAGGCTCCGAGCCAGACGAATCGCGATATCGCCGGGGCCGCAGCCCAGATCCACCACATGCCCGTCATCGAGATCATCATACAGTCGGAGAAAATAATCAACGAATCCCTGATTCTCTTCCTGAAAATCGGCTTCTGCATAAGCCCGAACTTGTTCCGGATCGTCCATGATTTCCCGTTCGAGCACCCGTTCCATCATTTCAGCTCCCTTCCGGACAACCTCTCGACCCATACCTGATCGCCCTGCCGTACACGCCCTTCGGACAACACCCGCGCATACAGACGACTCCATCCTGGATGATGTTGGTGAGAGATCCGATTATAGTCCCCGCCGATAAACCACCGTGCATTATGACGACACGGCTCGCAGTAACTGGTCAGTTCGATATGCACGCTTTCACCAATTTTCAGATGGTCTCCAGGATTCATCTGTGCCCAGTTCAAGCCGAATAATGTGAAATTTTCTCCTGAGGCTCCGGCATAGATGGGGTGCGCTTCTTGTTGTAGCGCCTCAAGAATTTCGAACGAAAACACACATAAGGCCCGATCCGGCCCCCCATGCAATATCCGATTCCGATGCCGGTCTCCATCTATCCCCTCAATCGCTACCCACGCTTCAGGCACCGGCAACTTGGGAAGGCCGCCTAGGGAACGATTGATTTGATAGAGATAAGGAACAGATCCCATGAAATCCAATACACCGGCAGCATGCGGTCAGTGACGATGAGAATCGTAGCCAGCAATCGAAACGGAGGTCAAGCGAGCCCAGACAGTTCACCGGATTTTTTCATGTCCATGTGTGACCACCATCTGAACAAAGCTCATGATTTCCCGATAGTAAGGGTTTCCCCCAACAAATGGCACATCATTATGTTCAGCTCCGGGCACCACATACCACTGTTTGGGCTCATGTGCCGTGTCGAACACCTGCCGCCCTAAGGCCACCGGCACAATGGAATCCTTTTCGCCATGAATGACCAATAGCGGTCGCTGAAGCCTTGCAATCTTTTGCGCCAGATTGAATTCCACATCCACGAACCACCGCGCGGGCAATCCCAAATAATGTTGGTCCGACATCGCTTGGATGGAAGGGAAGGCCCCCTCAAGAATGACCCCTGCCGATGGCCTGAGGATCGCCACCTCTCCAGCCACACATGCGCCAAGGGATCGTCCAAACAACACAATCCGGTCTGAGGCAATTCTGCGTTGGTGAAGGACATAGTCATAGCAGGCAAGAGCGTCCTGATACAATCCGGGTTCCGAAGGAATGCCCGTGCTCCGTCCATATCCGCGATAGTCAAATATGAAAACAGATACCCCTCGCCGATACAGCTCACGGATATTTTCTAACCGATGACTGATATTACCGGCATTGCCGTGACACCACAGAAGCACAGGCTTGGTCGGTCCCGCGTCCACAAACCATCCGAATACCATGACAGACTCATCGACGGGAATCCACACATCTTCTAAGGGGAGGCCAATAAGGCTCGCCCAATTCCGGTCTACCCAGGGAGCAGGTTGAAACACAAAAACCCCTTCAAGCATAGGCTCATTGTAGCAAGTTCAGACAAAAACGCGGCATGTCATTGCCCGACCAGAGGGATTTTCAGGTAGAATTTGTTTTTACCCTGTTGAAGGATAATTCACGATGGCCACATATGCGATTGGAGATGTGCAGGGATGTGTTCAGGCCTTACTTCGCCTGCTGGAGAGGATTCACTTCAATGCAGCCAAGGATCGCCTCTGGTTCGTGGGGGATTTAGTTAATCAGGGGGCCGCATTCCCTGGAAGTGCTTCGTCTCATCAAACAATTAGGGAACTCGGCCATAACGGTACTGGGCAATCATGATTTACATCTTCTTGCCGTGTGGGCCAAGGTGGCCCCTCTCAACCGAAAAGATACCTTCCAATCAGTGCTAGCGGCACCTGACGCGGATGAATTACTCACCTGGTTGCGGTTTCGCCCCCTCGTCCACGTCGAAGATGGGTATTGTTTGGTTCATGCCGGACTATTACCATCCTGGACTATTCCCCAGGTTCTCGGTTTAGCTCGCGAGGTGGAGGAGGCGTTGCAGGATGATCATTTTCACCAGCTTTTACCTGCAATCTATTTTCGAAAAGACATCCTGCCATCGTCTCATCTGAGCCTTGAAGAACGAATAAGCCTGACAACCAATGTCTTGACTCGCCTCCGAGTTTGTACCAAAGAAGGCATTCCTGAATTCTCATTCAAGGGGCATCCCAAAGATGCGCCGGCGGGATATATGCCCTGGTTCCAAGTTCCCAATCGCGCCACACAAGAGGATGCGATTATTTTTGGACATTGGTCCGCCTTAGGTGTGGTCAAAGAACAAGGGGTGTTCGCCATCGATGGCGGATGCGTGTGGGGCCAGGAATTAGCTGCCCTGCGCCTCGAAGACCAACAAATTTTTCGGGTTACCTGCCCCAAGATCTAGTCAGGTTATCCCGCCCTTTGCCATATCGCAGGCGAATCTGCACTCATACTTTGACAACCACCAGCCCGTTTTACCTTCCGGCAACATTCCAAAACCACCAGTCATTCGTGTATCTGATGGGATACATTCTGTATCCGTTTAGATACCTTTTGGGCTTTCCACCATTGATCACGTTTTGAGTACTTTCACTCCGCCAACGCCCTTTATCTAGCCTATTTACCTCATTTTGCGGGTGTATTTTCAAAAATTCTTCAGGCACTTGTCTTGCTTAGATCCATAGATACAAAAGAAACCATACTTGAAATTGCAAGTGAGCGATCGGTAAGCCTCAAGACCAGATGAGGACATTATTTACTTCAAGAGAAGGGCTACCAATGATGAAATCCTCTAGGCGACAGATGGCCAACTCATCAGCTACCACAAAATCCAAACCGGGTGTAAAAATTCGCCGACGTCATACCCGTATCCACTTGGATTCTCTTAGACCCGCTCCACCCAACCATCTTACTGACACACTCACTCAATGTCCCAAATGCCAAGGGCTGGTGCTTAAAGAGGGTGGAGAAACCTTCGATGAAACCGTGCTCCGTTGTTTGAATTGCGGATGGCAACCTCATTATCAGGCTCCGATGATTCAAGAAACGGCAGAATCCAAAACAATTCGCTCACTCACGGCCCAATTTGTTTCAGAACACGACTGGCATCGTTTGCCTGTAGGGTTCTAGCCTAAGTTTAATTCTTCAAAAGTCGAGTATCCGCCAGAATATCGGCGAACTTTCGGCATTCTTCGCCTGAGGTTATTGGGAAAATATTAGGTTTCCTATCTGGTCGGTGCACTATGAGACGAATTCATCTTCTTCCTCATACCGACGAAACCATCCCGTTCATTTCCTTCCCACCGCCAGACCAACGATTCCTCATAAGATCCGTTCCCAAGTAGCCGGTATTATCCTTGCTTCATTTATGGTCCAGACTCCAAGAGGAGGACTGCGTGATATGCTCCAGCACTGAGAAGTATGACCGAAAGTCGTGTATAAGCTGAGCTGAGAAGGGCCCCATTCTGGTGGTGGATGAAATCGCCATCCTTTCCACACAAGGAAGAGACACCAGACAAGCCGTCTGATCTCTGGCCCTTTCTCGCATTTGACATTAACCCACCGTATGCCCCTACGGTAGGGAACGTGCAACCACATGAAAAGCCCCGGCGTCACAATGAATGACTTGATGACCATCCAACAGAGATCAGCCTATGGGAAAAAGCTCGCCTGGATAATTCTGTGTATGGAAATTTTCCTCGGCCTGTCCAGCGTGACCTCCGCCGAGGAGGTGGCCATCCTGAAGTCAGCAGACATCCAGGCTTATTCTGAAGCCATAATTGGATTTAAATCAGCCCTCCCTCCCTCTTTTCAAGTCACCCAGGAATATGACCTCCAAGGGGACATGGCAAAAGGCCGAAACGTTGCCCGGCGCATTCGCGCGTCCAATGCCAAAGTCGTGTTGGCTGTGGGGTTAAAGGCCGCTCTAGCCGCCAAACTCGAAATCCTTGATATCCCTGTCATTTTTTGTTTGGTTATCAATCCAGAAAAATATGGTTTGCCGACCAACAATATGGTTGGCCTCTCTTTAGACATTCCGTTTCGCCAACACTTGAAACCCTTACATGTTCTGTTTCCCAAGATCTCACGCCTCGGAGTGCTCTTCCACCCGCAAAAATCCAACGAGGTGCAGGCTCAGCTTAAAAAAGACGCCAAGACACTGGGCATCACCATCGTGTCCGAAACTGTGCATTCCGAACAGGACGTGCCTAAAGCGCTTAATGCCATCAAGAATCACATCGACGCCTTGTGGCTCCTTCCAGATAGTACGGTTCTCACCGAAAACACCTTGGACTTTCTGATTAGTACGACCTTAGAAGCCAATATTCCCGTCGTCGGCTTCTCAGCCGGATTAGTGAAAAGCGGCGCCGCAGTCGGAGCGTATATCCATTATGCGGACAGTGGCGAACAGGCGGCACACCTTACTCAACAGCTCGTCGGTCAATTTTCCCCTTCTCTGTTGGGAACACTCAGACCTCCTGACCGCGTCTATCAATCTATCAATCAAAAATCCGCAAGGTATTTGATCGTATCCCTCACTCCCGACGTCCTGGGGCAATTCGATGAGCACTTTTGACCAACCACTCGAACAGCGGCCGTCGCCTCTTCCAATTGAACCGGCCAGAATGCGGCAGGGTTTCCTCACCTTACGAACGAAATTTTCTTTGTTTGTCAGCCTCATTATCGTTCTCGCCTGCTCCAGTCTCAGTGGATACCTTATTCAACAGGAAGCCCAGGTAATGAAATCCTCGCTGCTCAATACGGGAACGATTCTAGTTAAAACACTGAACAAAATCAGTGTCAATCGACTGATCATTCAAGATACGCACTATGTGGAGACCATGCTGGATGGCGCGTTATCGGCGCCAGAAGTCGTTTACGCCATCGCACGAGACCAGAACAACAACGTGTTAGTCGGAAAATCCAAAGGGAAGTTAGTGGATCCCACCCAGTTAACTCGTGATGAAACGAAGCCCTTATTCCCTGATGATTCCATTACAAACGCGTTCATCATGCTGGATCCACAAATGTCCAGCATAGAACCACTCATGACAGTCTTGCATACCTCACCTCTCAAACAAGGACTCCTGTCTGACAGGTCCGCGGAAAGGAAATCTGCAGAAGGATTTAGGATCGGATCAGAAACCATCTATGATTTTGCTCTTCCGGTTTACCGGCAACATAGACGGCTCGAGACCATAGAACTGCTTTCTTCAGAAGACCTTCAACCCCATCTCACGATACAAGAAAAGGCGGGCATCATCGGAATCATCCAAATCGGCATGACGACCGCACCCATGCAACAATCACTTAACCAAACGGTGTGGCACATTGGTCTCCTCACCGTGGGCATCATCCTTGTGGGCATTCTGCTTACGGTGTTATTAGCCAACCGAATTGTCACGCCTCTTCGGCGTTTGGCGGAAACCTCTCATAAAATAGCTGAAGGAGATTTGCACGTCACGGTCACCCCAGACACCGAGGATGAAGTGGGGCAACTTACGACCAGCATCAATCGGATGGCACAAGCCCTCCAACAACGTGAAGAAGCCATCTCCACCTATGTGCATACCATCACCAAGCAAGTCACACAACTCAGTACCCTACACCAGACCGGTATTGTCATTACCTCGACATTGGACGTTCAAAAATTATTCTCCATCGTCCTCAAGCTGCTTCGGGAAAATCTGGGATTCCACCGCATGATTCTGGTCCTCCAGGACGCCGATCAAAAAAAAGGGATTGTCTCTGAAGTATCCGGCATCGCTCCCGAATTGGAGCGTCAAATTCGACACCTTGAATTTCCGATTACTCCAGGGACCTTAGATGAAACACTGTTGATCCAAGGACGTCCGGTCTTAGCCAATGATCTGGAGGAAGTCGCGCATAGGATGAATCCTCTCGTCCTTCCAATCTGTCGCCGAATGGGAGTGAAGTCGTTTGTTTCGGCTCCGCTACTCAGCCATCAACGTGTGTTGGGATACCTCGGAGCCGATCGGGGAAATCAACGGTGTACACAGGAAGATCTGGATTTGCTCCGGACCATTGCCAGTCACGTGGCCGTGGCCATCGACAACGCACAAACCTATGAGAACATCGAGCAACTCGCACAAACCCTCGAAGAACGGGTAGCAAGACGCACCCAAGATCTGCAAGTTGCCAATGAACGGCTTCAGGAATTAGATCAATTGAAATCGTCCTTCGTTTCAATCGTCTCCCATGAACTGCGAACACCGATGACCTCCATTAAGGGATTGGTGGAAAACATGTTGGATGGATTGACTGGTAATCTGAATGAACGACAAACGTTTTATCTTGGACGAGTGAAATACAATATCGAACGACTCACCCGGATGATTAATGATCTCCTGGATCTGTCCCGCATTGAAGCGGGCCGCATGGACCTACACCAAACGGCGGTCAACATGGGCAGCCTGGCAAGGGAGGTCGTCGAAACATTACAGCCGATGGCGCAGGAACATTCGCTTATTCTGGACACACATATTTCCGCTGCCCTTGGATTAATCTCAGGGGATCGGGATAAACTCATCCAGATTTTTACCAACCTCATTAATAATGCCCTCAAATTTACAGAACCTCCCGGGACTGTGACCGTTGAGGTGAAGCAAGAAGACGGCATGATTCAAACGTCTGTCGTTGATACCGGCTGCGGCATTCCTTTTGAGGAACAACAATATATTTTTGAACGGTTTTATCGAGGCCAATCATCTGAAATGAAAAACCGCGGCGCCGGCCTTGGCCTGGCCATTACCAAGAGTTTAGTCGAGCTTCACGGAGGGTCGATTTGGGTTGAGAGTATCCCCGGGGAGTGCACTCGCTTCTGTTTTATCCTACCTGTGGCACAGGCGACTTCGTAGTCCTAAGGAGTCGGAGTTGGACTCTCAAAAATGTATCCGTTTCGATACACCATTTATCTAAACGGATACATTTTTATATTTTCAACAATTCCCTCACACTGAAAAAACAAGCATTAAATTAAGCCTACAATTTGCATGACTTTCTTCCTCAGAATTTGCTGTGGCCGGAAGGGTTATTTCCATGTGACCCTGTCGTCCATATGACCCCAAATTCGGGTCGTTCGCCTAGAAAGGAAGGCGGTCTGTCATGTCCACGAAGTCGCGAGTTTTGCTCGTGGATGATGATATCGACATTCTCCTGGCCCTATCCGATTACCTTCGCCAGGAAGGCTTTGAGGTAGAAACCGTCGAGACAGGAGCGGCTGCCCTTCAAAAGAGTACAACCTCGTCGTATGATGCGGTGCTCCTCGATGTCGGACTTCCAGACCGGGATGGCATTGAAGTCCTCAACGACCTCTCTCACATGCGCCCAGAGCTTCCTGTCATTCTGTTAACCGCCTTCACATCCCTACGCAACACCGCCGACCCCGTCATCCTCGACAGAGCCTTTGCCTACCTCACCAAACCCTATAAACGTCAGGAAGTGAAATCCGCTCTTCATCGAGCCTGTTTAGCACGGCAAGCGGTTATCGGAACCTTACCAGGATATTCCACACCTACTGTGCCGATTGAAACCTTCCCGTCCCTCCTCCAACCAAGTCCAACCGGGGATTCCCTTGATACGGAAACGCAGCCAATATGTAAGCTCACGGCGTACGAGCAGCTGGCGGAATACGTTCAACTGATGCAATTCGCCTTCGATCATGTGCCCAACGGTATCCTGGTGGCGGATTCCAATAAACACTTGCGTTTTGCCAATCAGGCGGCCTGCGACGCGTTAGGTTACACGCGGGAAGAACTTCAAACTCTTCGTATTCCTGACATTGCTCCCAACCATGACAATGCGCAATTTCGACAACGCCTGGAAAGTCTGCGAAACGGACAACCCCTATCCTTTACCTCCGTTCACCGCACCAAAAACGGCCAGGAATTCCCTATTGAAATTTCGATATACCTATTGAATTTCCAGGGACAGGAATTTACCTGCGCTGTTACTCAACGGATTCAGGTCCCCAACGAGAAGGGGGCGGAGGGAGGAAACCCCCATGAGATATCCGAGCCTTCATGAGGAATCCACCTCAAGCACACCCGAGATCCACTCCAGGGGGGGAAAAGTATCAAATGAGGGGCCCGTTACCTTAGACGCCAGATCGGTACCAGCCACGCTGCAGTTCGCTCCCAGCCCGTACTTCTCTAAACGTATCGCTTTCCTGTCAACGGACCCGTGTGCCCCAAGGCACAAACACCATTATCGTTCTCATGGAACCTCAACAGTCGTTCGGAGGAGACTCATTCGCGGCGAATCTTCCCTCGCTCTCGAAATCCAAAAGTAGTTAGGAATCCTCGGAACCCTGCTGAATGCTTTTTTGTTTGAGGAGACGGGAGAGATAGGTGCGTTGGAGGCCAAGGAGTTCTGAGGCCTTGGTTTGGCTCCAATTGCTTCGGCGCATGGCT
>CAWAXJ010000004.1:0-41748 GCA_963785905.1 uncultured Nitrospirales bacterium | reverse complement strand
TAACCGGGCATAGTTCCGGTAGGTCTCTCCTAATTGTTCGAATAGCTCCGTTCTTCCTCCAAAGATAGAAACCGGGTTCGCCGTTGTGGGATCTTGACCAGTTTCACCCGGATAAATGGATTCATAGGAAGAATCCCATTCCTGACCGCCTTATTGAGCACATGCCGAAGAAATTTGAGGTAATGCACCACCGTTTGAGGCTGGAATCCTTTCTTGAGCAATTCCCCTTGAATGGTGTCAAGCAAGCCTGGTGTCACCCCTGATAACGAAACCCCCTCCAGCCGGTCTTTCCACCAGCGCCCATAATATTTTTCCGTGTCCAGATTTTGGACTCGGGAAACGGCAAGATGTTGGTCAATCAAATCCCCTAGGACCGCTTGCCGTTTTCGGTACTGTTGCGGGTCAAAGCGTTGTTCGGCTTGTTCCCGTTTCACCTTATCGTAAAACTCTCGGGCTTGGGTTTTGGTGGGAAAGGCTCCGAACCGTTGTTGCTTGCCATTCTCCACGACTCGGACATACCAGACCGGCTTTCCTTCGGCATTCAGCCGTTGATAGAGCCCTCGATCGACCCGCCCTTTTCGTGCCATGGTCAGGCTCCTTTCTTTTTCGGTTGATTGGCAAATTCATGTTCAATCAGTGCCGGATAAACCCGCTGATCGTGGTGCCTTTTGCCCTCAAGGCATCCAGCTTAACCTTGATGGGCTTTGGTAACTGAATCAAGACGCGCTCCATTTTCATTTCCTCACCTCCTTTCATGCTAGCATACCTGAATGCTAGTAAATGATAGCATAGCATGTCAACTGTTATTTACCGTGGATCACAGGACATGCTAGATTGCCCGGCATGGCGAAAGGCAAAAACCAGGCGAAAAAGGGGGATCATGGGTCTTTCGGGATATTCCCCGCTCGATTATGCAAAGGATGAAGATTGCCGCTGCCATTGAGGGGAAGTCTCTCAAGCAATTGTTGCTTGATTTATCTGAGGCTCATCTAAAGGAATTGGAAAAGAAGGGTCAACTGCCGAAGGGGAAGTAAAACCTGCTATGGCAAGAATTATCCTAGATCATATTGACGGTATCGTTACGATACAGAGTCTCCTCCCATTTCCAACCCCCATGCCTTAAAATATTTAGCTCACGGATTATTTACTTTGTCGAAAATACTCGAAACGAAGAAATTAAAATTATCGAAAAATATAAAAGGCAAGGGAAACGTCCACCTTCAATTTTAATGTATTCAAGAGAGATAGCTACCATTCTGCATAGTATATTTAACTGGTATGCCACTGACCTTGTTAATTTTATAAAATTAATCGGTCTAATTGATGGCCTTCAAACTTTTAGATTGAATTATAATGAAACTTTTCAAAAAGAAGAGATTCGGCAGAAGTTAAATACGCATTGCGCAACATACCTTGAAAAAGTTCACCCCACCATTCATCAATGGCGCAAAAAAGTATCTGCGCATTTCGCCCTGACAGATCCACGAAAAGAAGATAATTTAGCTACCTTGGAAGCATCTGTAATGTTTCCGGTTTCTTATGAAAGGCCTTATTTTGAGGCTGGTGGTGCTAAATGGACTATAGGGCTAGATCAATCACAATTGCCAAATTGGAAATTAACACAGGTTTTTGAGGAATTAGCTCCTAGGTTTTGGCCTCAAGTAAAGCTTCCTGAATTTCCGGAATATACGTGAGAAGACTCACCTCTGATATGGGTAAAAAAAGACTGCACATAAAATTCCCCGCCCTACCTTTAGCCGCCAACGGCCCAATTCAGCATGAGTTTTAGGCAGTTCTTCCAAGGGATAGGCACCATGAACAGGATATGATTGACTCCACGTAACGGGAAACTTCAAGTTCTTATTTTCTTGGATAGGTCGGAAACAGCGCCCCTAGATGGCCGCAGGACTCGCACACAAAGCAAGTCCTTCCTCGGTCAAACCTGGTCGTACATTCCCGCCACAATACCGGCATGTCTGCGTTGTCGGAATGGTTTCGGTCATCATGGTTGGATCTCCTTCTTCAAGGTGCATCATTCAAGGAATAGGTCAACGTCACTTTCTGGAATCCGGTACCTTCGATTAATGATGCCGAAGATCGCTCCTCAACGTGTACTTGTGATAGCGGCTGAAATACCTGACGACCTGCTCAAGGTACACCGTCAAATCCATTGCCGTTTTGTACAACGGTAGATATTGTAGCGTGCCATGGCACAGGCTCCTCCCCACACACCGGCGAAGCAGGGGCGTTTGCCCCCTGCACCCCCAAAGGCCCAATGATCACATACGCGAATCACCCACTGGTCACGGCAGGACATCAATGACGTTCTTGACATCCTGTCCATCATAGGCCTGGCCTCCGCGCACACACAATACATTAAAAGGGTCGGGAATTTTTCCTGAGACGTCCACGGAGCCACTCGCTAAGCTCACGGTCCACACAAGTTTGGGATCAAGACAGCCGTAGTCACCGTCCAGTAGACACCCTCTTGTAAATCTTGGAAGGGATGGTCCGGGGCAAGGCAAGACCAAAAAGGGTGCTGGTATCTATCAGAGTTGTTAATTGCTCCAGCAGCGGCAAGTGAAAGCCTTTTCGGTTCCCGACCTCAAGGCTAGCACAATGGGCGATGGCTGCACCCCACGTGGCACTGGTAATCAGGGGGTCCCGTTCCCACACCAAGCCGGTCTCGTTGTCCCTCACCGCTGCCCCATCTGGATGAGTGGCATCAGGAAAAATGCAGGTAAAGCGGTCCGAATTGCAGCCATTGGCCTCCCCATTGGTCGCATCCAGCTTCTTGTCCCAGTTCTGCGTGACACCCCGCAGATCCGTGCAACCCGACAGGCCCAGGACCAGGGCGGTTCCACTCAAGACTCCCATGATTGATTGGGTCATGGCACTTCTCATCAGCCCACCTCCTTCGGTTACGTGAGACCCGGATCCTCCGGGTTCGTCTCACAGGATAATAAAGATGAAGAACCCTCTGTGAGAGCACCCCCGCCCCCTCCTCCCCTTTTTCTTCATGCTCTCCCCCGCATGCTGCGCCACACACCCCCCGGTGCCGGGCAGAGGCAGAGGCAGAGGCAGAGGCAGAGAACTGTAGCGCCCTCAGCTTAAATGTCAACCTCTGAACAAAAGAAGGTGTTCGGCATTTTCCTTAAAAGCCTTTCGGCTCAGGGAAGGCTATTACATCAGATCATTTTTTTGGATTGTATTGATAGAGCTGTTATAGGCGGAAACGGCGCTTCTAATTGGCCGCAGGACTCACACACAAAGCCGATCCGGAGAGACGGACCACACAAAGGCAAAAGTCCCTCCTCGGTCAAACTTGGTCGCAGATGGCCTCCACAATACCGGCAAGTCTGCACTGAAGGAATGGTTTCGGTCATCATGGTTTGATCTCCTTTCGTCTATAGTGGTCAAGGAAGGTCTGAATGGCCGATTCTGGCACCCGATAGGCCGTTTTCAGCCGGAACACGTCATGAAATCGTCCCTCATGGATGTAACGACGAACCGTGCCAGGGGTCACCACTAGCTGTTCCGCCACTTCCTGGAGGGTGAGGTAGGCCATTGTTATTCGGGACGGCCAAATTCCGTTACACCCCATGGTTCCTGCCGGCCCGGACGTGGAACCTAGGTCCGCAGAAATTCACTTCCAAGGCGTTCCCAGGCCTCTTCTGCCGCTTGCCGTGGGGCATCATGGGTTCGAGGAATGCCGAGAATGGCCAGGTCGTTAAAGTAATCATGGCCACATGTGAACATCATTCCCCAGGCCTTCAATTCGTCCTCTAGGCTCAAGCCGGTTGTGCCACTTCGCCGTTTCTGTAATTTCATGCTCATGAGGATTTCCTTTTGTGACTGCGATTGCCCGGAACCGGTCCAACATCTTCACCCGATGGTAGGCCTAGCGTCTTCATCAATCGGGAAAAAGCCAACTTGGAATCCAATTCGATACTCACACAGGGATGCTTTCAGGACTCCCGATGTATCCGTAAAGGTCAAGCCTTCACTTTTCAGAATGTCCCTTGCCTGTATGCTTCGATCCAAACATTCCCCCGCCGCAACGAGAATCTTGAGCGCCGATTCGTTAATTCATAAAGACCACCACACTGCGGAACCAGCGGCGAACCGGGATGCTTAAATGGCCTGGAGCCTTCGGAATCTTGGTTATGCTCATATTTTCCTTAACCCATTTTCAAAAAAAGTGAGGCACGCATACGCAAAAGGCCCCCGCCGGTCCGCGTGGACTTCCTTGAAAAACGGGAACGCCGCTCATTCTGGTTGTTCTTCCCATGGCTTAGGGTTGAGTTCAATTGGTCCGCGTCCCTTCCTCGCCGAATAGATCGATTGTTGGGTAAGCCCCATTTTCGTGCCAAGGGAAGCCAGGGTTCGGCTTTCTGCTTCTGCCATCTTGCAGAGTACGTGATACTCTTCCAGGTTGAGCGTGGGGGCATTCTCAGTTCCCATCTTTCAAATGGGCGATTAGGCGAGCCGGTCACGGCATGTCTGACGTAATCTCCGCCAGGATCAAATGCGTTTCCGCTGGGAAATGATCCGCGGGCAGCTTGTTCACAATGGCCCACCAAATCACCTTTTGCTCAGGCGTCAATTCTTCTGGCGGCTTCGCCCTGAGAATTGTGACAATATTCCCATGCGGAACAACGGAGAGTCAATTTCCGGCCTGTGGACCACGTGCACCCATCAATTATTTCTCCTTAAGGTTTTCTCTTGCGGAAACTAACTCGTCCGAGCCCAGCACCAGTCCACAGACCTTCATTCCAAAAACGAAACATGAATTGAGGTAAAGCGGCGATAGATGCTTCAATCTCTTCCATTTGATCAAGACCCGAACGACCCCATGGCAATTTCCTGAGAGCGTTCTTCCGATAAAAATGTTACCGGTCTGCAACATTGTCTTAACTATGTAGTAATGAACCTCCTTTATCCTCTTGTTAAAGAAAAATTTCAAAAGGGAGTAAAAATGGGTATAAAAATATTATTATTTTGTTTTAAATTTTTGGTAAGATCCCGCATCTTGAGATATGTAATGCCCGGCACCCATGCCGTCTTAGTGAATTTAAGCCTCACTTATGGAATTTTTTCTCAAATTTCCCCCGGTACTCCCTCCCAACCTGACGTTTCCAAACTCTCAAAAAAGGAAAAAATTCCAGTTTTTCACCCCTACAAAAGTCGTCAAAATTCAATCTGAATGCAGGTGAAGGATGGGCTTTGCCTTCACCTGCTCCAGACCTGCCGTTATCCGCCTTAATTAGACCCCGGCAATCTCTCTCCTGCCGGCTCCGGGTTAAGAGTAAAGGCGCAGCACCCGTGTCTTTGTGTTTGCAAGCATCCCTATAACAGTCCACATTATCTTCTAAGAGAAAATCCTCCGGGTCCAGACAAAATTCCCTTTTCTTTCTGCATTTGTTCGGTGTTAGTTTTGCTGCTGAATTCTTGTATGCAGTTGGGGGAGCGTTCTCTTTCTCAACGAAGCAATCCAGCTCCGTTGATTTATGCCGTTAATCGTATTCAAGGGAGAGCATTTTTTAACTAAATGACGAATATTCAATAGCCCCTTTTAGACGGCTCTAGTGCAAAAAGGGAATTGTAGAATGGAGACCGAAGAGGTGCACTATTGCGAATGAATTCTACGCAGGCGGAGTGGGCGCGTCGCCAAAGGTCATTAATTCCGAAGGAGGAATTCTTAATGCAATGGGGGCTTCAGGTCTTACCGGATGTTGTGGTCGTTCGAATATTTGGGCTACCGGATCATAGCCTCGGGGACATGTTTGAAAAAGCCGCGGAACGAGCCATAAGTCTAGATGGTCGGAAAGTCCTTGTAGATTTTTCCAATGTGGAATCTATGGATCCGGTTGGGCTAATGCTGTGCGCCTATGGACTCTATCATTTTCGTCAATTAGGCATTCCTGTCGCGCTCATTGCACCTCCAGCCTCGCTCTTTCCGGTTCTCCATCGGCATGGCATGCCAGAACCTCCACCAGTTTTTTCCCACGAATACGATGCCAGGGCAATGAACTAGATCTTCTGTTATCCTGCCCGCGGTGATTTCTTCCAACACACGAATCCCTTAATTCATAAGAATTATCGACCAATCCGGATTGATTTCTTGGCAAGAAAAAAGGGACCTGGTAAAACCAGGCCCCTTTTTTGGATAACCGATGTCTTAAGTAATTAGAGCTGCCGTAATGCAGCCACCCGATCATCAATTGGGGGGTGTGTGGCAAAAATTTGCATGAAACTTCTAGATGGGCCTGAAATTTTCATCGTGGCTAATGCATCCTTGGTGCTATATTCGAATTGGGTTCGTTGCACCCACCGATCAATGCCTTGGAGGGCTGAGATCATATGTTCTTTCCCTACGGTATTGGCCGCGAACCGGTCAGCTGAAAATTCCCGGCGGCGGGACCACCAACTAATCGGAATCATTGCCAACACTGACAGGATGATTTGCAAAAAGATATAGACTCCAAATCCTAGTGCCGCATTGCGCTCTGCCAATTGCCGATAGACGAACCGGCTAATAAAGTACACGAACGTATTCATGAGACCTGCCAACACCGTCGTGGTAAACATGTCGCCGTTATAAACATGCCCCATTTCATGAGCCAGGACCGCCCGAACTTCCCCCTCATTCAGATTATTGAGGAGGCCGGTTGAGACGGCCACCATTGAGTTGTTTTTAGTTGGCCCGGTGGCAAAGGCATTCGGGTCTGGTGATTCATAAATCCAGACTTCCGGCATGGCGAGATTCAGTTTTCCGGAGATTTTTTGGACCGTTTCATACACCAATCTTTCTGCCGGGGTTCGCGGTTCCGTGATTTGAGTGCAATCTATAAAGGCTCTGGCCATTTGTTTGGAGAAAGCCAAACTGATAAATGCGCCACCAAATCCGATAACCAGGGCCCATAGCAGGTCCTGTTGGGCGAATGATCCACGGAGATCAATTCCAAAAGCCGGCAACACCACTTCGGCTAAGATGTTAAAAGATATAGATAGAGTAATAAAGATCAGGACATTGGCAATCAGTAATAAACCAATTCCTTTGAGTTTTTTCATATACAATCTCCCTTGCTGTTACCACCCTCGTGTAGTGGATGAAAGCTGATTTTTGGACATGCTATTTTAAAGTTTGAAACACGTCAAAAGCAGTTCGTTTAATGGACTTACTTCAACATGTTGGAAGATAACACCTTTTGTTTGAGAGTCAAGAGATGGCATTGCGTGACCCTTCCCTGGAAAACCGTTATGATATCCCTATCCGACGGAAGGGAGATTTCTTATGTTCTTTTTATCTTATTATACACGATTAATTATTTGCATTGCCGTGTTAGTGGTCCAAGGTGCTTGGACTTACGACCTCTATGGTCAACCGGCGGATTCCTCCTTGCCTCCCACGGAGGCACCCTTTGGGCAACACGTCGTTATTAATATGGAAAGTTATAAATTTAGCCCGTCCGAAGTGGTCGTAGAAGTGGGCAAACCGGTAACGCTAACCTTGAGCAATCAGTCCTTTTTGGTTCCTCACAATTTTTTGCTGGATGATCCCAGCGGGAACCGTTTGGTCGATGCTGATATTTCCAGTGGGGATACCCAGGTTGTCACCCTGACCTTGACCGAACCTGGAATCTATCCCTTTTACTGCGATAAAAAGCTCCTTTTCTTCCCCAAACATCGTGAGGAGGGAATGGAAGGCCACCTCCTCGTCCGCTAGCTTATGCGCCTTTCTCCAACGGATCAGATACTCCTGAGGGATGTTCTCAAGCGGGTTTCGCGCTCATTTTATTTAACCCTGGCTATTCTGCCTCGCGCGGTCCGTTCTCAAATCGGGCTGGCCTACTTGCTGGCCAGGGCAGCGGACACGATCGCCGATACAGGAGAGTTAGAAGATGCCGTTCGGTGGGAGTGTTTACGTCAATTAAAGGGAGAACTATGGGGAAGCGCCCCTGATTGGAAGCGGATTCAAAAAATCCAGGCGCGAGTCATCACCAAACAATCAAACCCTGATGAGCGTCGATTGTTGGAAGAGTTGGACGGCTGTTTCCGAATTTTCCAGGGATTCAGTCCGACCGACCGGACGCATATTGCGCAGGTCTTGTCGGTGCTGATTGGGGGAATGGAATTCGATCTCCACCAATTTCCTAAAAAGAATGGGCAGACTTTACACGCATTAAAGGCCATTCACGATTTTGAATATTACACGTATTCGGTTGCAGGATGTGTCGGAGAGTTTTGGACCAAGATGGTGTGCAACCATCTTCCCGGATTTCGACAATGGGATCAGTCATGCATGATTCCTCTTGGCATTCGCTATGGGAAAGGGTTGCAGATGGTGAATATTCTTCGGGATTTGCCAAGAGACCTGCGGAATGGTCGGTGTTATATTCCTATCCCATTGCTGCATCAAGTGAATCTCTCTCCCATTCAGCTTCTGGATGAAGCATCGTCTCAGGCGTTTCGACCGCTCTTCCGGAAATTAATTCAAGAGGCTCGTGATCATTTAGATCAAGGGTGGCGTTATACGATGGCCATTCCCCGAAGGGAAGTTCGCCTTCGCTTGGCCTGCATGTGGCCGATTTTGATCGGGGTCCGGACCTTGCAACAATTGTCTGTTTCACCGCTTGTGCTGAGTCCGACCTCTCCCGTCAAAATTGCACGGAGTGATGTGTATCGCATTGTTGCCACCACCGGATTTACTGGTGGGTGTGCCACGGTGGGAACGGCTTATTGGGGATACTGGAGAAAACGGATTGTTTAATTTACTCTTTCGTTGGCGTAAGGAGTTTTTCCCCCTTGCGGAAGACTCCGTAAATGGCTTGAGTGGGACAGGCATCCAGACAGAGCCGGCACGACTCCATGCATCGCGATGAATCAAATTTATAGGGAGGCGTCGAGAGCCAGGCTCCCGTCGGACAAACGGGAATGCAGATCGCGTTATGGGTGCAACGGTCTGGATGTCGAATCAAGTGGTCTCTTCTCACCATCATAGGGTTGACTCCTTCAAAGAGGCCTTGAGAAAACATCTCAAGCATATTCATTGTGATCGATGATTCTCCATGTCCCATTTTTTGACTAATTCCTGAATGTGGGACTTGAGTTCAGGAATGCGCTCGAGATTGTTATCAATGGCATTCAAAATATTTTCCAATCTGGCCTTGCGTCCGGCTTCCTGATCCAGGCGTGTCAGATGATCGTATTCTTCAAAAGCGCCGGCATGAATGGATTCGAGATGCGGACGGGCGGACAAGAGGCCTGCTGTCACCATTTGCGGTTCGTCATGCATGGGTGGGGTGACAGCAAAGCGGCCCTGGGATAACAAGAGGACCCTATGTGGAGTCTGTTCGGGAATAGGGAGTACCTGTTCAATGGTCGCACCGATCCCCTGCTCCCATGATGAAAGCCATCCGGGGAAGGATTTCAAAAAAGCCACTTTTCGCATGTTGGCTTCCCATTTGTCTTCATTGCCCATAAGATAAAGGCTTTTCCTATTCTACTTCCACCCTATCGGATGGTGAGCGGGGGAGAGTCCGTTCGGGTATGTTATGACAAGGGAAGGACGGGTTAAGATTTCACAATGGGAAGCGAGCCATTTTTTCCCGGCATCAGGAGCCGTTCCACGATTTCCCCTTTACCGATATGTCGTTCCATGATTTCTGTGACATCGGCTTCTTTCCCAACCCAATACCATACGCCTTCGGGATATATGACGACGCTAGGTCCGTATTCGCATTGGTCGAGACATCCGGCTTTGTTAGCCCGCACGATTCCCTTTAACCCCATTCGTTCGACTTCTTTTTTAAAAAACGCATGTAAGCCGACTGAACCCAAGGCTGAACAACATCCTCGGGGATCTCCCTTGGGTCGTTCATTGATGCAGACGAAAATATGACGGGTAAATTTACTCATATTTCTTGAATTTTCCTAAAAACGACCGAAAAAGAGCAGTGGGAAACAGTGAGTCGATCTTACCTGAGGGTTCTGGAACCTGTCTAGATCACCTGAGCCGAAGCGATGAGAGCGCTGGTATTCATTGGACGAAACGTGCCTTTTTTTAAATTTCCCCAGATGAAACGTTTATGAGGGCAGAAGAGAGAACAAGAGGTCAACGTATGGTGATCGGTGTACCAACAGAAATCAAGGACCATGAATTCCGGGTGGCACTGACACCTCATGGTATTACGGAATTGTGTTCCCGTGGGCATCGGGTGGTCGTTCAACAGGGAGCAGGGGAGGGAAGTGGTTTCGGAGATGAGGCCTATCGTCAAGCTGGAGCTGTGCTGGCACCAACAGCCCAAGCGACCTATGGTGATGCGGAACTCATTGTGAAGGTAAAGGAGCCACACCCTGAAGAATGGCTTTTCCTCAGAAAGGACCATGTCGTCTTTTCCTATCTGCATTTGGCTGCATCCAAATCCCTGACGGAAGCCCTCCTGAGTAGTCAGTGTGTGGCCATTGCCTACGAAACGACTGAAGACATGAAAGGACAATTTCCTCTCTTGCGGCCTATGAGTGAAATTGCCGGCCGGATGTCGGTTCAAATTGGTGCGCATTTTTTGGAAAAGCTGCATGGAGGGTCGGGAGTATTGTTAAGTGGCGTGCCAGGGGTCCCACCGGCAGAGGTGGTGATTCTAGGTTCGGGGGTGGTGGGTGCTTCTGCGGCAAGGATTGCAGTGGGTATGGGAGCCAGAGTCACGGTCCTGAGTCTGGATCTATGGCAGTTACGCATGTTGGATGACCTTTATCATGGTCGTCTTGTGACGGTCGCTTCCAGCCAGTCGATGATCCACCGCTTGCTAATGAGTGCAGATCTTGTGATTGGAGCAGTCTATCTTCCGGCGGCACGTACGCCTCGGGTGATCACGAGAGCCATGGTATCTGACATGAAAACTGGATCAGTTCTGGTTGATGTCTCGGTTGATCAAGGAGGGTGCGCGGAGACGACTCGCCCGACCACACATACCGACCCGGTATTTACCGTTGATGGTGTCTTGCATTATGCCGTTGCAAATATTCCCGGGATTGTGCCCCATACCTCAACATTGGCCTTGACCAACGCCACGCTACCTTTTATAGTCCAGCTGGTCGAGGAAGGATTGGAAGAGGTGTTGCGAACCAATTCAGGGTTACGAAAAGGATTGAGCATGTTCAAGGGTCGCTTGACATGCCAGGCCGTTGCCGATGCCCATGGGTTGCCTTATGAGCCTTTCCAGCCTTCAAAATAGTGTTTCATAGTGATCGGGGCGTAGCGCAGACCGGTAGCGCACCGCGTTCGGGACGCGGGGGTCGGAGGTTCAAATCCTCTCGCCCCGACCAGTTATCCATTCCGCTGGTCGTTTCTTCTTCAGAGTGCTTTTTTCTTTTTTTACAGATTCCGTCATTCAGGAAGCATTGGATAACTAAGGAAACGGGGAGACCTTCGTCTTGCGCAGGATGATGGATAGTTCTAAACAAGCCGGTCAAGAGTTGGTCAATCCCATGTGTGGTGCTGACGCAGCACATCAATCCATTTCAGAAACCAAAGGATTGGTCGGATGGATGGAATAGGAATCTTCGTTGGGGGAGTCGGCCTGGTTCTTGCGAGTGTGGCGTTGTGGTCAGTCCGGCGAACACAGAAGGAGCTTTCACGCATTCAGCGAGAGCTGTATTACACTGAGCAGAAATTGAACGCTCTTCCCGGAAAGATCGAATGTGCAGTTGAGCCCTTACGGATCCATACCGCACTTTTGGCTCGTGGCCAACAAGTCTCGGATACGTTAATTAGAAGAGGTCAACTGTATCATGAAGTTTCGGGTTCGGAGGTTGTTCAGTTCATGACCCAACCTTCCCTCACTCAAGGCCTGTTCTTTTTGGATGTTCGTACCAAGGCTGAATTTACCAAACAGCGTATCCCGGGATCGAAGTTGATTCCCGTGGAGGAATTGGAGATGCGGCATCAAACGGAGATCCCTGAGGAAGCTGAGAAAATTCTCGTGTACTGCGCAGGTGGTGATCGCAGCCGGTTAGCCTGCGATTTTCTTAGTCGACAAAATTATGCCAATGTGTATTTTATTAAAGATGGGCTGCAAGGGTGGCCTGGCCCTGTGGAAGGCGATCAAATGGGGTCCCTTATTCAAATCTCGTCAAAAACAAAGACGCCCTCTAATTTTCCCTCCCCCTTGTCTTCATCCTCCCCGTCATAATTAGAGGTAAGCGTACGATGCCATCTGATTTAATTGTCTTGAATGTAATGGGTCCCTATCGGGAGCCACGAGAGCCGGCTTTTTCCTATGACTATTCCGTTCAGCGCCCCAATTGGGCGACACCCCAGGGGGTGAGAGTAAAGGTGTCCATTGAATTTGAATTGGACTATTTGAAAATTTCAATTTTGGGCATTGACGGAGGATCAGTGGGGCAACAACTTCGGATCAATCAGATTCTTCTCCGGGCTATTGCCGATAAGAAACTCGAGTTGATAGAGGCAGATGGGTTGTTGGCCGACCGACAGGACGTCATGGTTGGGCCATTTGTGGATAGCCTCATCCATCTGTTTGCTCCGCTCGATCAGTGGATGAAGGCTGAACAGCACGCTCTTCGGAAATCGATAAAAGATCAAATAGGCATTTGAGACTGGAGAGACTTTCGAAGATCTTAGAGAAAGTGAGAAGTCCCATTTTGATCTGCTCTTGACCTGGATGAAACTTAAAACACCCGCTGATAGCGTTTTGAATAGACCCCGGTGGCATGTTCTCCGAATCCCAAGGAAGCCTGCTCCGGGGAGTTTTTGTTGTGAAGGTCAATGCTGTAGTGCCCTCGGACATGTTCCATGGCTACTTCATAAGGGATAGAGCTGGGGTAAAATTCTCCAGGAGCATGAGCCCCACGGCCTAACGCCTTCACTGATTCCACTCCACCGTATTGTTTTTCCGAAAAAATATAAATATCGGCAATGGCAAATTCTCCGAGTTTATTTTCCGGGGTTGTGGGAGGCAAAATGGTTTCCAGCGAATTGTCTAATCGGGCCTTTTGCAAATATTGTAGGAGAGCGACGACCTGGCTGTCGGTCGTGGCAGGGGGAACGAGAAGAGTGATGGCATTCATATCTGCAACCATGCCGGTCGTTTCAAATGTCGGGATAAGATCAGTCGATACGATACCGTGAAGAGCCACCTGCGCGTTCGGAGTCGATCCGGTTCCTTGGGGTGGTGTATTTTTCGATTTGGGGATGATCAGCGTAATAAACAGCCATAATCCAAAAATCACCCCAAAAACTACGATAAGCGGGTGGAGGCCCACTCGCCGACCTTCGGTCGGTTCTTCTTCTTCACTCACGTCGTTGCTCCTTCATTGCTATCCAAAGTAGGGGGTGTGTGACGTTCCCGATGTTTGGCGGCTTCCCACCAGGTGTCGAGTTCAGGAAGGGTGTAATCTCTAAGCCCCTTTCCTTCCGAGGCGGCTTGGGATTCGACAAAATGAAATCGGGCCATAAACTTGTTGGTCGCGCGTCGTAATGCCTCCTCAGGATTGACCCGAAGAAACCTGGCGACATTCACTAAGGCAAAGAACACATCCCCCAACTCTGCTTCCATCTGTTCTTGATTGTTCCGGTGGTGCTTAGGAAGGGTGCCTTCAGGAACAGGCTGAATGGTTTCAGCGGCCGCTGCATATAATTCATCTAATTCTTCCTTGAATTTTTCGAGGGCCGGCTCAATGGTCGCCCAATCAAATCCTCCACGGGATGCCCGCTTTTGGACTTGCAATGCTCGCTGGAGGGCTGGAGAGATTTTGGGAATGCCCTGTAACAATGAAGGGTTTCCCTTGCCGGTTGATTGTTCTTGTTGCTTCAATTGATCCCATTGAAGGCTGACATCCCTGGAGGTCGTGATTGCCGATGCGTCTTGTAGAGGCTGAAACACATGGGGATGACGTCGAATGAGTTTATCGGCCAAAACGTTGACCACATCATCGAATGAAAACTGACTTTGTTCGGAGGCAATTTGTGCGTGAAACAGAATTTGCAGCAACAGATCACCCAATTCCTCTTTCAGGGCGGAAGCATCCCCGGAATCGATGGCTTCCAACACCTCATAGACTTCCTCAAGCAGATAGGGCTTTAAGGATTGGCTGGTTTGTTCTTTGTCCCAGGGGCAGCCATCTGGCCCTCGCAATCTGGACATGATTGAGACTAAATCCGAGAGGGATTCCGCTTGGGGGTTGGAAGGGGAAGATTTTGACGATGGTCGGTTCATGAAACAGTCAAGGAATGGATGGTGCGTGAGTATTATACCCGTTTGCTTTACCGGTGTAAGGTCTTGATTCTTGATAGGGACTGTGTATTAATGATAGTGTTTTCCCACGTAAGGAGGGTTGCCTGTGAGCGAGGAAGAGCGCGGATTTGTAGTCCGGGATAAACGCGGGCGAACGGAGGCTGAAGTTTCGAATCCCTCATCTTCGAAGACTTCAACACCGGAAAACTTTTCATCGACGAACTCGACCCATCCTACCCCGTCCCGTGTCATTTTCTTCGTTCGTCTTTTCCTTCGGAACCTCTTCTCTCATGCTGATGGGAGAGTCTTTGGATCCCCAACAGCCCGCTCCTCCCATGAACCTTCCCCAAGCCAAGGAAATTATTGATATCTTGTCCATGTTGGAAGAAAAGACCAAAGGGAATCTCTCGTCTGATGAAGCATCCGTCTATAGGCGATATGCTGTATACCCTGCGGATGAAATATGTCAGTTTAACATCAGGCAAGGGAAGTCTCCATTTCTTCCTAACCGTGGTGGCAACACTCTAACCTTCACCGAATTCCAGGCAGGTTTTCTCGTTTCGGCTCATACACAGGCATGCCGGTTTCTTTAAGGGTGGGTGTTCACGCCATTGCGAAGTATCCCGTACTTCATCAATAATGACTATAGTGTCATGGTCTTATGGTCGAAATTATCCTGTTGACACACCGTGAACCTTATCTCTGAACAACTCACTGAATCCCGGAAGTTTCTCTCGAAATATGCCAACTTCTGCGACCATCGACGTCGAATGTTCCCTCCACAGGTTTCTTCATCGAAACAGAAACGGCATCATTATACCCCTGTCTGGATTGCTCCTGGTCTTGTTGCTGCCTTGCCTGGCGCTGACCGTCTATTACGCCCGGTATGGCTTATCGGGTCCCTCCTGCAACCGGATTCGATTCTTCCCAGCCCCAGTTATGCCTTAGTGCTCTTTCTGGTGTACCTGGATAGCGTGGGCTTGGTCGCGCTGACCCTCCTCTTGTCACGAAATTTAATTCGGGCCTTTTTCGAAAAGCGCCATAGGCTGTTGGGTACAGGATTCCGGTCAAAGTTGGTCGCGGCCTTTATCGGGTTTGCCCTGATCCCTACAGTTCTGCTGGCCTTGGTGGCCAGTGGAGTCATCAGTGAAGTCATCGATGTCTGGTTTAATGACCAGATCATGCATGTGTTACGGGACTCGGAAGAAGTCGCCCAATTGTATCAAGAGGAACGGGAGTCACTGCCAGCGGATACCGCACGGGCCATAAGTAAGGAAATTTTCCGGGAAGATATCTTGAAACCGGAACATCGGGAATTATTGCAAGCCATCATGGCCCGCATGCAACAGGAGTATCACTTAGCGGGCGTGGAAGTCTTTTCTCCCAAAATGGAAACGCTGGCACGCAGAATGGATCCCAAGTTGTCTGATGCGGTCTTGAGTCTCCCTGTCGGGCAACTGGTGCTGCAGGTGCTGGATACGGGGCAATCGATGTCTTCGGCCCAGGAAGCTCCCGTAGGGAGACTTATTCGGGCAGCGGCGCCGATTAAAGGCAATGGCTCAACTGATCGAGTGCTGGGAGTGGTGGTGGTCTCCTCGTATGTGCCGGAAGCCTTGTTAATGAAGATGGATGGGATACCAAACAATTTGAGGAATATCGGCAGATCAAATCGATGAAAAATCCCATCAAAGGTGGCGCGTATCTCTTTGTGGCGGTCGTGACGGTGCTCATTTTATTTGGCGCCACCTGGTTTGGATTTTTTGTGGCTCGAGGGATTACGGTGCCGATTCAACGGCTGGCTGAAGGAACCGAAGCGGTAGCCAAAGGCAATTTAGATATTAGATATCGACGTCAAGGCCACCGATGAAATCGGGACCCTGGTCCAGTCGTTTAACCGGATGACAGCTGATCTGCGTACCAGCAAATCCCGTCTGGAAGAAGTCAATATGTCTCTCGTCCGGTCCAATGTCGAGATCGATCAACGGCGTGCCTATACCGAAGCCGTCGTGGAAACCATTGCGGCCGGGGTGCTGTCGATCGATATGGCGGGTCTGATTACCACTTTCAATCCCTCGGCTGAGCGCATCATTGGGGTGAAAGGGGAGGAATTACGGGGACGCCCTGTGTACGAAGCCTTTAAAGCCTTTAGCTTGCACTTATTTCAAAAGGCCTATGACCAGATGCTGGTGGAACAGACAGATAGTGTGTCAATGGAAGGCCAAATGGAAACACCCAATGGGCGGCTCTTGACCTTAGGGCTGAATATTTCCAGAATGCAGAACGATGCGGGTCAGGATCTGGGCTTTGTGTTTGTTTTTGAAGATCGGACGGAATTCATTAAGGCGCAGAAAACCGCGGCCTGGCAGGAAGTGGCGCAACGCATTGCTCACGAAATCAAAAATCCCTTAACCCCGATTCAATTGTCCGCACAACGTCTGCGCAAAAAGTTTGCCGAAAAATCCTACGGGATTTGAGGAAATTTTTGATCAAGCAACCGGAGTCATTATTAGCGAAGTCACGCGATTAAAGAGCATGGTTGATGAGTTTTCGAAATATGCCCGTATGCCGCTTCCTCAGATGCGGAAGGAATCGCTTCATGACATTATCGAGAAAGTGATTTCCCTGTATACGGGGGCTCATCGCGATATTGAATTTATTGTTCAATTTGATGAGGGGCTTCCGTTCCTGAATTGTGATCCGGAACAAATGCATCGGGTGTTTGTGAATTTGTTCGATAACGCCATTCAGGCCATGAATGATCAGGGTCGTCTCTGGGTCACAACCAATTGTGACTGGCGGCGGCATCGGGCGGTCGTGCGGGTGGGAGATGAAGGGATGGGGATTCAGCCGGACGATCACAAACTGTTGTTTGTGCCTTATTTTTCAAAAAAGCGAACAGGTACGGGTTTGGGATTGGCCATTGTGCATCGCATTATCTCCGATCACAATGGGACCATCCATGCCGAAAATAATCATCCACAAGGTGCGTTATTTACATTCGAACTACCCTTATAGGAGAAGGGAACGCTTCTGGCTGGATGATCCTTTCTCAAGGAATGGTTGTATTGTGGCAGGTATGTGAAAGACCAACCTTCACCCACCTGATGGAGGGCGTATTGTGGCAGAGACGATTTGTCTGATAGATGATGAACCGGCCATTCTCAATACCTTGAGTAGTATTCTTGAGGATGAAGGCTACCAAGTGTTTGTGGCGAAAAGCGGGATCGAGGCCATCAAGCTGGTCCGAAGTGAGGCGCCGGACCTGGTCATTTTGGATATCTGGATGCCTGAAATGGATGGGCTGGAGACCTTGAAGCGGTTGCGTGCTCAGTTCCCCAGCATCTTAGTCGTGATGATGTCCGGGCATGGCTCCATTGAAACTGCCGTCAAAGCCACCAAATTGGGGGCATATGATTATCTCGAAAAGCCCTTGGATTTGGAAAAAGTCACCATCCTGGTGCGTAATGCCTTGCACCAACGAAAGCTGGAAGAGGAGAATCTGAACCTCAGGATTCAGGTTGAGCGACGATTTGAATTAGTCGGCTCTTCTCCTGCCATGCACCGGCTTCGGGAAATGATTGCGATGGCGGCCCCGGCCAATAGTCGTGTTCTCATTTCCGGGGCAAATGGGACGGGGAAAGAACTTGTGGCCCGGGCGATTCATTTGCAAAGCCCTCGACATAATCGATCCTTTGTTGAAATCAATTGCGCGGCCATTCCGGAAACTTTGATCGAGAGTGAATTGTTCGGTCATGAAAAGGGGGCCTTTAGTGGTGCCAGCTCCATGAAACGGGGCAAGTTCGAACTGGCGGACGGGGGAACCCTGTTTTTAGATGAAATCGGCGATATGAGTCTGGCTACGCAAGCCAAAGTATTGCGTGCTCTTCAAGAACAACAATTTACACGGGTTGGCGGGACTAAGCTGATCAATGTCCAGGTCCGGGTCATAGCCGCATCCAATAAAGATTTGGTGGAAGAGATTGGAAAAGGAAGTTTTCGTGAAGATTTGTATTATCGATTAAATGTGCTGCCCATTGTGGTTCCGACCCTCAAGGAGCGACGAGACGATATCCCCGAACTGGCGCAGCATTTTTTGCGATTGCATTCTGAAGAACAGGGCATCAAACCCAAAGAATTTAATTCGCAAGGGATGGAAGCCTTGCAACGGCATGATTGGCCGGGAAATATTCGGGAACTTCGTAATTTGATCGAGCGGTTATTAATCATGGTGCCCAAGCAGGTGATTGATGGATCGGATGTCGACATGTTTCTCCAGGGTCGGGCGCCAAGCGGGGTGCCATCCCTTTCCGTGGGCACCCATTATGATTCGCTCAGGGATGCCCGAAATGCCTTTGAGCGGGAAGTTATTTCGCTGAAGTTGAGAGAGAATAATTGGAATGTGTCAAAAACGGCTGATGAATTAAAGATTGAGCGCAGTCATTTACATCGAAAAATTAAACTGCTTCATGTTGAGCTCCGCCCTGAACATTAACCCCATCACAGCTCCCTCCACTTCTGACTCGCTGCAACCTGGCTCCTCGTTTCTCCTGCGCATTGAGAAACTCGTGGCCGGGGGATTGGGCCTTGCCCGGTGGAATGGGCAAGTTGTGTTATGTCGTGACGCCATTCCTGGCGAAACTGCTCTGGTTACAATTGAGGCGCGTCGCAGGGGGGTGCATTATGGGAAGATTCTCGAAGTGCAATATCCCGCTCCCACCCGCATCGTTCCCGTATGCCCTTATGTGGGTTCGTGTGGAGGATGTCAACTCCAGCATGTGGGGTATGAAGAACAATTACGGCAAAAACAATTGATTCTTCAGGACGCGCTCAGCCGGATCGGCAAACTGCCTGGACTTTCCATTCCTCCGGTGATTCCTTCCCCCAACCCTATGGGTATCGGCAAGTTCTGCGTATGGGGATTGGAGAGCGAAGCGAGGGATGGTTCCTGGGATTTTTTGAATCGGGATCGCAGAGGCTTTTTCCCGTTGAAACCTGCTTCCTTGTGTCAGAGAGTTTTCGAAACACGATCGACCAATTAGGCAAACGGTTGCAGATGATCCCTCTACAACCGCAATTCTTGGCCAATGTCGAAATCCGGTGGTCTGCATTGGAACAGAAGTATGTCTTGATCTTCCAAGGGAAATCGACAGACGAAAGGGAAGTGTCGCGTGTGTTTGATGCCTGTGCGGATCTTCCTGACGTCCAGGGATGTGTCTATGAGCCGGTCGATCCATCGGACTCCTTTCATGGTCACGGGTTAACGGAAAAATCCTTTGTGCGGGGAGTTGACCATGTTTGGGAAACATTTAGAGGGCTGCGGCTGAAAATCGGATGTCGATCGTTTATGCAGGCGAACTGGGTCGTTGTTCGAGGTGATGGGACAGACGGTTCAGGAATGGGTCGGTCCCACGGAAGGGCAAACGCATCTTGGAATTATATGCCGGGACAGGGGCCTTGGGGATGAGTCTTGCCCATACGGGTGCTCGGGTGATGGGCATAGAAGTCAATCGCTATGCGGTTGAGGATGCCCGTCAGTCAATACAGGTCAACAGGATCAAAGGTTGCCGGATGAGAGCGGTATCGGTGGAATCGTATTTGTCGACGATGCAATCCGGTGAGTACGATGTTATCCTGCTGGATCCGCCTCGGACGGGCCTTCGACCAAAAGTGCTTGAACAATTGGGAGTCTTGCGGGTTCCCCGATTATTGTATCTGTCATGCGATCCCCCTTCTCTTTCCAGAGATGTGAAAAGCTTGTGCGCACAGGGGTATACCGTGCATCGTCTGCAACCATTTCGATATGTTTCCCCAGACGGCTCATCTTGAAACACTCGTCGAACTGACTCTTTCAGCATCTGATCCGAACGTAGGAGAATAAGGACACCAAATGGCCACCTATCGAGAAGCGGGAGTGGATATTCAACGGGGCGATGAATTCGTCCGGCGGATTGGTCCCATGGTTCGTTCCACCTTCCGTCCTGAAGTCCTGGGAGACATCGGAGGGTTTGGCGGTCTCTTTCGATTTCCGTCTGACCGCTATCGTGAGCCGATTCTGGTGTCCGGAACGGATGGAGTGGGCACCAAGGTCAAGATGGCTACGCTCATGAATCGCCACGATTCGATCGGGATTGATTTGGTGGCGATGTGCGTCAACGATATTATTGTGAGCGGGGCTGAACCACTCTTTTTTTTGGATTATCTCGCGACGGGCCATCTTGAGGTGGAAGTCGGAGAAGCGATTATTCAGGGAATTGCCGAGGGATGTCGGCAAGCAGGATGCGCGTTAATCGGAGGAGAAACGGCCGAAATGCCCTCTTGTTACACGCAGGGCGAATATGATCTGGCCGGTTTTGCCGTTGGGGTCGTGGAACGGTCTGAAATGTTGGGACAGGAAAAAATTCAATCCGGGGATGTGCTGATTGGTGTCGGGTCGAGTGGCCTGCATAGTAATGGATACTCGCTGGCGCGGCGGGTGGTATTTGAAATGAAAGGTTGGTCTCCTGAGACCCATGTGCCGGAACTCGCTGCTTCGGTCGGGGAGGCATTGCTGAGGCCGACATTGATTTATGTGAAACTTGTAAAGGCCTTATTGGCCGGAAGTCGGCTGCATGGCCTGGCGCATATCACCGGAGGCGGGATTACCGGGAATGTGCCACGCATCATTCCGGATCAATGCCAGGCAGTGATTGATCGAAACACATGGGAGCCCCCTTCTCTGTTCTCTGTACTTCAACGTGCAGGAGCCGTCGATCAAGAAGAGATGTTTCGAGTCTTCAACATGGGGGTTGGTCTGGTTGTGGTGGCTCCACCTGAGGAAACCAGCCGGATAATCGGCATTACTCAAGAACAAGGGATGACGGGATGGGTGATCGGAGACATTCGAGATCGCCCGTCTTCTGAACTGAAACTCGCCTATTTGCGTTAGAAGGTTGAAGCTGTGTCGCTTGCACTCGGCGTGTTAATTTCTGGCCGCGGGTCCAATCTGGAGGCCATATTAGATGCCATTGAACATAGGAAGTTGGATGCGACCGTCCAGGTTGTGGCCAGTAATAAGACGGATGCTCCCGGATTGGAGCGGGCGAGAGAACGGGGCATTCGCACGGAATATCTGGATCCTAAGACATTTGCTCAAGAACCCACACCCCGGGAAGCGTACGATGCGGCGATGGGAGCGCTTCTTCAACAACATGGTGTGGAATGCGTGGCGCTTGCGGGATATATGCGGATTGTGACCCCTGCTGCTGATTCGACTGTTCCCTTGGAAGATCGTGAACATTCATCCCTCGTTACTCCCGGCGTTTCCGGGACTTGATGCTCAACGGCAAGCCCTGGCGTGGGGTGCCAAAGTCAGCGGGTGTACGGTTCATCTCGTGACCGAAGGGGTTGATGAAGGACCGATTATTGTGCAGGCCGCCGTTCCCATTATGGAGGAAGATACCGTTGAGTCTCTCTCGGCTCGTATCCTGAAACAAGAACATCGATTATATCCGGAAGCTCTCCAATTAATGGCACAGAAGCGATTGCATCTGGAAGGGCGAAAGGTTCGAATTATTCCTCAATAGGAAACCATTGAAGACAATGACGTGACTGAGGGGGAGGAACACAAAAAATAGGCCAGTGATGGCAACCTGACCGATGGTCGGGTATAATTCCCTTAAAAAATTCCGTGATGGTGTTTTTTCCTTCCTAATCAGTTGCAAGTATTGAGGGTAGCAAGTGTGGGGGGCTAGCTCAGTTGGGAGAGCGCGACGTTCGCAACGTCGAGGTCGGGGGTTCAATTCCCCTGCCCTCCACCAATTCTTGATCCAATACATTCCAGCCACATCAAAAAAGCCAGCATAAATGCTGGCTTTTTTTATTGTCTATGTGTCCAGTAATGGGTAAGACAGCCGGGGGTAAACGAATGGCCTCAACACTCCCTAAAGAGGGACTTGGAAGAGAAGGCAGGAACGAAAAGGCACAACCCATCGCAGGTGCTGCTACGGATTTGCAAGGATGTGAAGGGGTTCAAGAGTTTTCAAGCGTTTCAATCCGTACTGACCCATTTCAAAAGGAAAGAGACGTAACCTTGTTGTGCACTTGTCCCACTGCTAGAATATTGAAAAGGGGGAAGCATGTCCATAACCACGTCCACCACCATCCGCCGGTTCTCCCGTGACGAGTATCATGAAATGGCTCGAACGGGTATTCTTCGTCCCGAAGAGCGAGTAGAATTAATTCACGGAGAAATTCTAGCCATGACCCCTCAGGGTACGCCACATGCTGCCTTTATTGATTTTCTCGATACCCAGCTACAACAGGCCTTTGGTGACCGGGTAGCTGTCCGTACCCAACTCCCCTTAGCCCTTGGTGAAACGTCAGAACCCGAGCCTGATCTGGCAGTAGTCCCTGGGGAACCCTTGGATTATGTCCATGCCCATCCCACTACCGCGCTCCTCATTGTGGAAGTGGCCGGGACCAGCTTGTCTTTCGATCGCACCATTAAAGCGATGTTGTACGCAGAACACCGAATTCCTGAGTATTGGATTGTCAATATTGGCGATCATCAGCTTGAGGTATTTCGGAATCCCTCTTCATCTGGTTATGAAACGCACAAAATCCTTCGCGCAGATGAATGTGTAACGCCGCTGCATGCGCCAAACTTCTCACTCCCGCTCGCCAGTCTATTCTCCGCACTCCAGTAGTCGGTTCAAAGAGATCGTCTTTACAATAAGGGCTTGGTTCCAGTGTCAAGACAAAGGGCAGGTCTTGTAATAGAAGGGGATCACTACAAACGTCTGACAAACAGATTCCATTTTGCCATGCTGTCTGCCCAAGGAGGATAAGCCGATGCCGAGTATTTCAACTTATCCAAAAAGGACACACGGATTGCCAAGCGAGGATGCCGTTCATCTCCGACATTGAACGGCGGAATCGGGCGCTAATCGCCTTCACACTCCTGACCGGGGCGCGGCTTCCGCGCCATGGCGTGGAATTATAACGTGGTCGAAAAGGTGCGTTTCTACCACCTCTTCCGAAAAGTCTACGACCAAATTCGCACCGAAAACACCCTGTAAAAATTTTAAGGGGATTTATGGCACAGAACCCTTTTCAGAAATTTGTGAGCAATTCATTGAAAGATTTTGAAAATCATCTACGAAGCCTAGAGATGAAGGAAGGAACTGTAGATCAGAGAATGAGAGGGGCCAGAGAATTTGCCAAGTTTCTAATTGGTGAGCCCCATTATTTTAATGAACGAACCAAGAGTTCTATTTAGAACAAACTGCACAAAAAACAAAATAAATATGGCTGGATTTCCAAAAGAAATCGCATTGCAGGGCTGGAATCATTTTGTACAGGTTGCGAAGCAATTAGAAGCAAGGCCACCCCATAAGAAAAGTTTATCTATCGAGGTCAAAGCGATTCAAGTTGGGCTTTGCTCCCTTCATTACCCCGTTTAGTAAAAGAAAGAGGTTTGCATGATAATTTGGAAAAGATTTTAGAATTAGAAATTGCAGCATTAAGGTTGTTTCAAAGCCAAGCCTATCTCCACCTACCTGATCACAGGACAACTAAACTCCACAATGATGATTTGTTTAATTGGTGGGTTTTGATGCAACATTATGGCGTACAAATGCGGATACTCGATTGGACAGGTTCTCCATTTGTTGCATTATATTTTGCTATCGAAAAGGAAAATGAAAAAGATGGAGCGGTTTGGGCGGTTCATCCATATTCAGTTCAAAAAGCTTTCGAGGAAAAAGATTCCCATTATGGTGAGTTTCCAATAATTGAAATGGATCAACCAAAAAATTTTAGACAAGGCGCCCCCGTTTCTACCATGCAGACACGCTGTCGAACTGGCGCAAGCGAAAGAATATGCTGCATCACCCGGCAAATTTCTCGTGTGCCATTACCAGCCGTAGGACTCAAACACAACGACCCTCTTTCGAACACGGCTTCCGCGCATATGTGACATTGGGGCTGGGGCTCTCGCTAGCAGTGCGTGTTCGGATAGTATAATATCCTATTGGGTCACCCTCTAATTTTTGTGACAACAACGAGCGAGGCCTCAATCTATGGCATCTAACAAAACAGCATCCTCTCAAGAGCTGCGTGGTAAAACCGACCAGAGCTTAGAGGAAGAGCGAGTCAAAACTGACGAATTCCTTGAACAAAATGTTAAGTCGGTTGAAGAAGAGACAGATGAGACAATCCGGCTGACTCGGCTCGCGGCCGATAAAGAAGTTGAAAGCCACCGTGCGGAAGTTGATCTGGAGAAGGAGCAACGACTTGACGGAACGGATACTGCACGATTGGTCGATTCCCTTTTAACTCAGGAGCGGGAACGGGTTGACGAGGTCCACACTGTTGAACGAGTAGAAGAAGATCGTGCCCGGACACAGGAACAATTTCAAAAACAAATGATCGCCGAAGCTCTCCTAGAAAATGAGCGAAAAGAAACGGACCTTAATCTTCTCGATGAACGAGTCCACGCTGACTTAGAGCTTATTACGAGAGATCAATTTCTCACGATTGTCAGTCATGACTTGAAAAATTCCATTGTCGCAATTTCGTTAGTCGCTCGCGGGATACGGAGCGGTCTTTCTAAAGACGCGGTGGATACCGTGGGTCTTCTCAAAAACCTTGGAATCATCGAGGAGGCCACGGCAGGCATGGACCGGATGATAAGCGATCTACTTGACGTCGAGCGGATGGCACATGACAAGCTCCAACTCAGACCTGAAAGGGTCGACCTTCTGGTTTTGTTACAGGAATGCGTGGGTCAATTTGCTCCGGTCGTTTCAGATAAGTCATTTTCAATGACCATTGACACATCCCCTGGACCGATATTCGCCGACCTCGATCACGACAGAATACTTCAAGTATTGTCCAACTTGATCGGAAATTCACTGAAGTTCACACCCAATGGAGGCACCATTGAGTTGTCTGCACGGAAACAGGAGACTCATGTTGAAATTTCGGTAACCGACAATGGGCCTGGGATTCCAGAACAGCTACAGGCGCAAATTTTTGAAAGATTCTCGCAGCTTAAACTGAACGATCGTCGTGGCATCGGCCTCGGCCTTTTTATTGCCAAGTGGATCGTTGAAGCCCATAAGGGGCGTATTTGGGTTACTTCAGATCCTGGGAAGGGAAGCACGTTCAGCTTCACGCTTCCATTATCTGTATCGGAATAACATAGCCTTGTTCTTCGCAACCAACGGGATAGCTCTCAGCGGCACACGAATTGTGGGGCAAAATACAGCAGGAACCGAGTGCTCTCCACCAATTCATACCTACCGTTTTTCAAATCTCCTACGAACCTGTAAGGCAAGGCCATTGTAGTCGGGTCGTCAGGAGGTTTCTTTTGGCGTCAGCGAAGGGATTTGAGGGTGAACCAGGCAGAGCTTTAAAAAATGTTCGCTCAGGGACTTTCGCCCTTCTTCGCAAAAACCGTGAATTAACGTTGAAGCGGAACGACGAGATCCCGGCTCTTTGCTTAATTGGACGGCACGGATGATCCGTTTGCGCAAAGAATGTCCGGAAATTGGTTGGGGCAGTTGGAAAATTCTTCATACAGGCTCATCGAAAGTGCTCGGCATGCGTTATGATTGGCGAAGCAACTCCTTGATGGTGCTGCACAACTTTGACGAAAAACCGCAAGAGGTCGGAATTCGTCCTGGCGTCAGGGGCGGAGAACGTCTAGTGAACCTACTGAAGGAGGAAGAAGGTCACAGTCCTCCTTCTGGCATCCATAAGATGGCACTCGAATCCCAGGGATACCGCTGGTTTAGGGTAGGAGATCTGAATTATGTTATCCACCGTGAGCGAGCGTGAGGTACTCATCACGGTTTTCGAAGTCCGGATAAGGACCTTCGTTTTGCCTATAGACCTGTCCCGAAGCATTTGACGCCATCCTGAAATTTCCTGCCTGTCTTCGCATCTCTGTCAAAAAATCTCTGTGTGTTGTCTAGAAACCTGAACGTATTTATGTTAAATGTGCATAACTATTAGTTAACTTAATAAACTATTATGCGATTTTCCAAAAAAAGCGAATATGCCTTGCGGGCCATGATTGAGCTCACCCGGGAATTCGGGAAGGGACTTGTCCAGAGAAAATCGTTGGCAGACCGTCAAAATATTCCGTTGGGTTTCCTGGAAATGATTTTGTTGTCGTTAAAGAATGCAGGGCTCATTGGGAGTCGTCGTGGAGCCCATGGCGGGGTGTTTTTAATTAAGCCGCCTCGTGAAGTCACATTGGGACAGATTATTCGCCTTTTAGATGGGCCGCTCGCACCGATCGCCTGCGTGAGCCAGACGGCCTATCAAAAATGCCAGGATTGTCCTCATGCCAAGACGGCCACCTGTCCGATTCAACGCATTATGCTGGATGTTCGAAACGCTATCGCTTCGGTGCTGGATCATTATTCCTTGGAAGATTTTGTGTTTTCCCATAAGCGTGTGTCATCAAACAGCATCAAACGAAAACGGATGACACGTGCATCGGGGAACAAGCCGTCGATGATGTAAATCGTAGCCTCTCTTTTTTAAGACGAAGAGCGAACTCAACGATACGAGGAACATATGGAAACACATTGGCGGAGCGTGGTGAAGGGAATCAGTTGGCGCGCAGTCGGTACCGTTGGACACCACCTTATTAGTGTTTATTTTTTCCGGCGAACTTCTTCTGGCCGCTTCCGTTGGGCTGACGGAATTGGTCACAAAAATATTTTTATATTGGGCCCATGAGCGTGTCTGGCAAAAGATTCGATGGGGACGAATCTTTCCGTCAACAAGTTCTCCATAAATGGCAATAATTTTTTCACACGATAGGATTCAAGATATGGCGAGGCAGATACTGATGAGTGGGGCATTGATGGCGCTCTTGGGAGTGGCCGTGGGCGCCTTTGGCGCGCATGGCCTACGGCCATTTCTGTCTGAACCAATGTTGGCGGCCTTTGAAACCGGTGTGCGGTATCATTTGATTCATGCTTTGGGCATGCTCAGTGCCGGGTTGAGTCTGGTGTATGCTCCCATTCGCTATTTCCGATGGGCCGGGTGGGCCTTTTTCCTTGGCATCGTCTTGTTTTCCGGAAGTCTGTATGTCTTATCCATTTCAGATGTGCGTCCGTTGGGGATCATCACGCCTTTTGGAGGCCTGTGCTTTATTGTGGGATGGGGCCTGCTTGCGTGGGGCTATTGGAAATCTTTTCCTTCTGAAAGCCTTCCTATAACTCGACGAAATGGCGATCTGTAGGGGCAGGTTCCTCTATGAAGCAGATTCCTTCTCCGTCCGGGACAGCGTGCCTTTGACGGTGAATGGTTGGCTGGCTTCCCCCATATACAGAGTTCGATGAGGAAAAGGAATTTCAATATGTTGCTCGTCAAAGGCCTTTTTCAGTCGGCGCCGGTATTCTCTCCCGACCATCCATTGCTGGATGGGAAGAGTTTTTAATCTGGCTTTGATGACGACCTCCGATTCGCCGAAGTTATCCACGCCCATTATTTCAATGGGTTCAAGAATGTTTGGTCCGATCTCCGGGTCCTCTTGTAATTCCTTACCTACCTCTTTCATGACGGCAGAGACCCGATCGGTATCCTCTTTATAGGCCACGCCGATATCCATAACATAGAATGACCAATCTTTGGTCATGTTGGCGAGGGTCGTCACAGTTCCATTCGGAAAAATGTGTACCGTTCCTGACAAATCGCGAAGGGTAATGGTTCTAAAACTAATAGCTTCCACTAGGCCACCGGTTCCATTGACTACGGCCACATCTCCGACCCGTACCTGGTTTTCCAGGATCATAAAAAATCCATTAATGACATCCTTGACAAGGTTTTGTGCCCCAAAGCCGACGGCAAGTCCTGCGATTCCCGCACTGGCGATAATCGGGGTAATGTCCAAACCGATTTGATCCAAACCCATCACGACGGCGATGACCCAGAGCAACGTGAGAAAAATGGTCCCAAGTAACCCGGTGAGGGTTTTGATACGTTTTTCAGCAGCCAACGGGTTCTTGTCGACATTTTCCCGCATGGTAAGCAACGTGGTTTCGATCCTTGCCAGGCCGAAACGAAGAGCGCGAATCCCAAAATAGGCGACGATTCCAATTAAGAGAAGACGGAGACCGGCTTCCATAAGGGTCATCGACTTTTGTAGGAGAAATGGCGAGAGTTGATCAAATGAAAAGTTTCCCATTAACGGACCTCCTTTAGAGAGTTTGGCCAATATCGGCAATGAAAGGGGTAAAGAAAAAACCAGCGTTTTCAGGGTTTGTGAAATTGAAAATTGGCAAACACGGAAGAGGATAGAAATAACACATCGTTCCGATGCCCGCCAAGAAGAGTTAGGTGAAGACATGGACAACCGGCTTTCTGGGTTGCAATCCGTCTCTATCGTCATGAACTGTTTTTCTTCTTATTCTCTCTTGACACAATAATAATTAGGTGGTAAACAATCCTAAATTGGTCATCTAGGACAATGAAGTCCTATTAACGGCCGAAAAAATAGGTACTAGGACAATGAAGTCCTCAGCCAGAAATCTGGTTGAGGATTTTTTTTTGCTCCGTAGGCCCTAGCGTTTGTTGTCGGTTGGGGACGACCCCAAAAAAAACAGCCAACGCAGGGAAGCTGGTCCAGATTGCAGTCATGGTGGCGTGGGGACATCCTGGTCGTCACTGGGGGGACGACCTTATTAATTCACGGGGAATAAATGATTGGAGGCCTATTGATGGGAGTAACTCTTAAGGACAAACGTGAGGGTATCATCCAAGCAGGGCTTGTGACTGTCTGTCTCACGCTGCTGGTGCTTGTTGGGGGACCGGTCCTGAGCGAGGCGGCCGTGTTATCCAAGGATGATTTCAAACTCTATGGGTATGTGGACGCGTCCTACACCCAGAACTTCAATAATCCCAAAAATTCCGGTGCCAATGCGAACCATTTACGCATCTTTGACGGAGATTCCAATTCCTTCCGGCCCAATATGGCTCAATTGGTATTTGAAAAGGAAGGAAAGATTGGTACGAATGCCTATGATCAAGCGGGCTTTCGCATTAAATTGGATGCTGGGGAAGATGCCCAATTTACAGGCGGGCGAACGGGTGATGATTTTGATGTCCAGGAAATGTATGTCCAATATGTCGCCCCGGTTGGCAACGGGTTAGATATCCGGATTGGACGGATGAATACACTGGTGGGCTATGAAGTGATTGAAAGTCCGCTGAATCTCAACTTTTCGCGGTCATGGTTGTTTGGATTGGGCCAACCGTTTACCACGACAGGGGTCCGGTTAACCTATCCGATCAATGAATCGCTGGTGGTATCCATTGGCGCGATTAATTCGTTTACCGGTCTGACAGCGGATAACAATTCAGCGAAATCCGTAGAATGGTTAGTGTCCTATAAGCCAATGGAACAGGTGGGATTGAATGTTTATGGCATCTTCGGGAGAGAGAGTTCCAATACGACACCCGGTGCCGGAAAACGGGTCCTGGTGGGGAGTTATGTGACCTTCCAAGCCACGGAGCAACTCGGTTTTGTGGTGGAAGGCTATTATGCCAATCAGGAAAATGGGAGTGCGATCAGTTCCGGGCAAAATGCCCGTTGGAATGGTGTGGCGGGGTATGGCATTTATGATTTTACTGATCAATGGGGGTTGCGTGTCCGTGGAGAAATTTGGGAGGACGCTGGAGGCGAGCAAAGTTGTTTGGGAACGGCCGGATCCGGGGGAAATGCGAATGTCTGTACCGTTGCCGCCCCGATAGCGCAAACGCTTTGGGAGACGACCTTGACCCTGCAGTACAAACCGGTGCCCTCGTTGATCACACGTTTGGAATTTCGATATGACAAATCCAATGAAAACGTCTTTTTGGATGGTTCCAATAATTCCACGAATAATCAACAAACATTAGCCGCAGAGGCCATTTTCCTCTTTTAACCAGAGGCGAAGGAACCATGACTATGAAATGTCTCAATCGGAACACATCTATGAGGGTATTCGAAGGAGTAATAGGTTTCCTGGTTTGGAGCGGTTGGGGCTCAACGGTGTTGGCAGCTGATGGAGCAGCGCCGCAAGTGAGTGCCGGCGATACGGCATGGGTGTTGATTTCATCGGCGTTGGTCCTGGCCATGATTATTCCCGGATTGGCGTTGTTTTACGGGGGAATGGTTCGCAGTAAAAACGTGTTAAGTACGATGATGCATAGCTTTATTGCGGTATGCCTCGTCAGTGTGGTGTGGGTATTTTGGGGGTTTAGTCTGGCGTTTGGCCCCGATGTGGGCGGAGTAATTGGAGGGTTTCAGTGGTTAGGCTTGATAGGGGTAGGCCCCGAACCGCTGGAAGGTTCGACCATTCCCCATCTGGCCTTCATGGTCTTTCAGCTGATGTTTGCGGCGATTACGGTGGCCCTGATTAGCGGAGCCATCGCCGAGCGCATGAAATTCAGCGCATTTGTCTTGTTCGTCATGTTATGGGTGACGTTCATCTATGCGCCTCTGGCGCATTGGGTCTGGGGCGGCGGATGGCTGGCGGGAATCGGAGACTTAGACTTTGCCGGTGGGACGGTCGTGCATATCAGTTCCGGAGTGGCCGCCCTGGCTTGTGCTCTTGTATTAGGAAAACGCCGCGGATATGGTATCGACAATATGAGTCCCCATAACCTCCCGTTTACGGTCGTGGGGGCCAGCTTGTTATGGGTGGGCTGGTTTGGATTTAATGCCGGGAGTGCGCTTGCCGCCAATGGAGTGGCGGCGAGTGCTTTTGTTGCCACTCATGTGGCGACCGCAGCCGGAGCCTTAGCCTGGCTCGGGGTCGAGTGGGGGTATCGAGGAAAGCCGACATTGTTGGGCGCGGCCAGCGGCGCAGTCGCGGGGTTGGTGGCCATTACGCCCGCAGCGGGCTATGTCGGGCCAATTTCGGCTATTCTCATTGGATTGGGAGGGGGAATCGCGTGCTATCTTGGTGTCTTTTTGAAAAATAAACTCGGCTATGATGATGCCTTAGATGTGCTCGGGATCCATGGAATTGGAGGAACCTGGGGAGCGTTGGCAACGGGGTTATTTGCCAGCATGGGGGGAGGCACAGGGCTCTTTTTTGGAAATCCGGGGCAGCTGGTCATTCAAGCCATTGGAGTGGGAGCCACATGGATTTTTTCATTCCTGGGGACCTATCTGATCCTTCTCATTGTCGATACTATGGTTGGCTTGCGAGTGAATAAAGAAGATGAAGTGCTCGGATTAGATCTGACTCAGCACAATGAACGGGCCTATGGATAACGAAAGATGATTCGATAAGACATCATCGGAAGCGACGATGCGCCGGGTTTGGCGTGAGAGAGTGAAGCGACAGGTGGCGTTCCTCAGAGTTTCTTAATCCAATGGAAGGATGGTCTCTATGAAACTGATTCAAGCCATTATTAAACCCTTCAAGCTCGATGAGGTGAAAGATGCCTTGATTGAATTGGGCATTCAGGGAATGACGGTCACCGAAGTCAAAGGCTTTGGACGTCAAAAAGGTCACAAAGAGACCTATCGGGGAACCGAGTATCAAATTGAATTTGTCCCAAAAATTAAACTGGAAATTGCTTTAGCCGATAATCGGGTGGCCGAAGCCCTGGAAGTCATTACTCGTGCAGCCAAAACGGGCAGTATTGGTGATGGGAAGATTTTCGTCTCCGAATTGCATAGCGTCATTCGCATTCGCACCGGGGAATCAGGCGAAGGAGCGGTCTAACCATTTTTCTTCACACCACACAATTATTGCATGAGGAGGTGATATGAAGGTGTTCGTCCCACGTTCCAAGCTTGGCGTTTTGACAGGAATAGGTCTTTGGATGAGTCTGGGTCAGGCATCCGCAGCCTGGGCAGGGGAAGACGGCTTGCTCAAGATTGATACGGGTGATACGGCCTGGCTCTTAATCTCTTCAGCCCTTGTGCTGTGTATGACGCTCCCGGGACTGGCCTTATTCTACGGGGGGCTGGTTCGCGGTAAAAATGTGCTGGGGACCATTATGCATACCATGGTAATTCTGTGTCTGATTAGCCTGCTGTGGGTACTTTGTGGATATAGCCTGGCCTTTGGTCCTGATATCGGAGGGTTGATTGGGGGGCTTGAATGGGTAGGCCTTCAGGGTGTCGGGTTGGAACCGAGCCCCAGTTATGCTCCGACCGTTCCCCATCAAGTCTTCATGGTATTTCAGCTGATGTTTGCGGCCATTACGGTTGCGCTCATCACCGGCAGTTTTGCAGAGCGGATGAAATTTAAAGCATTGCTTTTGTTTTCAGTTTTATGGGCACTCTTCGTCTATGCTCCGTTGGCTCATTGGGTGTGGGGTGGAGGTTGGTTAGCCAAGCTCGGTGCCCTGGATTTTGCCGGAGGCGCCGTTGTGCATATCAGTTCGGGGTTCGGGGCGTTGGTGTGTGCAGTCATGCTTGGGAAACGCAAGGGGTTTGGCGTGGAGCCGATGCCTCCACATAATTTGCCGATGACGGTCCTGGGAACGGGCCTGCTCTGGTTCGGGTGGTTTGGATTTAACGCGGGAAGTGCGTTAGGAGCAAACGGGATTGCAGCGGCTGCATTTGTGGCCACGCACACGGCGGCGTCGGCCGGGGGACTCAGTTGGATGGTGGCTGAGTGGGTGCATCGGGGAAAACCGACGGTGCTGGGGGTCGCCAGTGGTGTGGTCGCGGGTTTGGCAACCGTGACCCCTTCAGCAGGATTCATCGGGCCGTTTTCCGCTCTCATCATCGGCCTAGTCGCCGGCACCGTGTGTTATGCCGCGGTGGTGTGGAAAATGCGGCTGGGCTATGACGATTCACTTGATGTCGTGGGTATTCATGGCGTGGGTGGCTTTACGGGAGTATTGGCTACCGGGCTGTTTGCCTCAATCGGGGCGCAGGGTCTGTTTTTTGGAAACCCCGGACAGTTTGGTATACAAGTCGTATTGGCTTTGGTAACCTTATCGTTTTCTGTCCTGGGAACCTATCTCATTCTGAAAATTTTAGACCTCACAGTCGGGCTGAGAGTGTCCAAACAAGATGAAGAACTCGGGTTGGACCTCAGCCAACACAACGAGCGGGCCTATTCATAATGCGAACATCCGTCGCAGGGTCAGATGTATGGTGAAGGGGCCGGTGAACGGAATACGCGTGCCAGCGGAATTTCCTGATGGTCTATGAGATGACGATGTGTTTCTTACTTTTATAAACAGACGTTCCTTAGAAGGAGGTATTGAATGACCGCGAAAGAAGTGTTGGATTTTGCGAAAAAGAACAAGGTGGAAATGGTCGATGTCAAATTTGTCGATCTCCTTGGTACCTGGCAGCATTTTTCGATTCCGACCTCAGAGTTGACGTTGGATCTGTTCAAGGAGGGCTCGGGCTTTGATGGTTCCTCTATTCGCGGATGGAAGATGATACAAAACAGCGATATGTTGGTGGTCCCTGATCCCAACACCGCCATCTTAGACCCGTTCATGGAAATTCCCACTTTGAGCATGATTGCCGAGGTGCAAGATCCGATTACACGTACCACATATGAGCGGGACCCTCGTGGGGTGGCGCTTCGTGCGGAACAATATCTCAAGAGCACGAAAATCGGGGATATCTCCTACTGGGGACCGGAAGCTGAATTTTTTATTTTTGATCATGTGTCGTTCGATCAAAACAGCCATTCCAGTTACTACTTCGTTGACTCGGAAGAGGGGATTTGGAATTCAGGGAAAGACGGGGAAAATCTCGGCTCGCGACCTCGCCATAAGGAAGGTTATTTCCCGGTGGCGCCCGTTGACTCGCAACAGGACATCCGGTCAGAAATGTGCCGGGAAATGGAAAAAGCCGGGATCCGGGTGGAAAAACACCACCATGAAGTGGCCACGGCCGGGCAGGCAGAAATTGACCTTCGGTTTGATACCCTGGTCAAGATGGCCGATCAAATGATGATGTACAAATACATTGTGCGAAATGTCGCCCGTCGGCATAACAAAACGGTGACATTCATGCCCAAACCGCTCTATGGAGATAACGGCACCGGCATGCATACGCATCAGAGTATCTGGAAAGACGGGAAGCCTCTGTTTGCGGGGAAGGAATATGCGGGCGTGTCGCAGATGTGCTTGTATTATATCGGCGGCATTCTCAAACATGCTCCGGCCTTAGCCGCGCTCACCAACCCGATTACGAATTCGTACAAACGGCTGACGCCGGGCTTTGAAGCGCCGGTGTTGCTGGCCTACTCCAGCCGGAACCGATCGGCGGGCATCAGGATTCCCATGTATTCTCCGAGTCCCAAGGCCAAACGCATTGAGGTTCGGTTCCCTGATCCCTCCTGTAATGTGTATTTGGCCTTCAGTGCCATGCTCATGGCCGGGCTGGACGGAATTCAAAATAAAATTCATCCGGGCGAAGCCATGGATAAAAATCTCTATGATTTAGAGCCGGAGGAACTCGGGAATATTCCCTCATTGCCGTCGAGTCTGGATCAGGCCTTAAAGGCCCTTGAGGATGATCATGAATTTCTCTTAAAAGGCGGAGTGTTTACGGAGGATCTGCTTGAGGCCTGGATCGGCTATAAACGAACGAATGAAATCGATGCCATTCGGGTCCGGCCCCACCCGTACGAATACTTTATGTACTTTGATTGCTAAGCGCTGAGAGTGACCTTCCCCGCATGCCTGCGGGGAAGGAATGCGGTTTCCTGACGCCCGGTGTTATGTAAAGAGAGGGTTGAATGATCCTCTCTTTTACCCGGGCGTTAGTGTTTGGAAAACCGGTGAAGGAATTGTTCGTGAATCTGTGTCATCCGGGTGTGGATGGTGTGCTCCAGATCTCCAGCGCCCTGAAGCCAGTTGGTGGTCATCATCCCAAGCCGCCGGGCTAAAAAAACCATTTCATCCGAACCGGAGGGTGGCAGGACAAGGTCCTGAGCATGTCCTCTGACAATTCGGAGACCATCAATCAGTTGGCGGAGAAACACATAGTTGTCCTTCAGTTCATCGCCTTCTTTCAGAGTTAACAGGGCTTCTTCGCATAAGTGATCGATGGCCTCCAGAGTATTTGGAGTCCGGATGGAGACAAGGTGGTGCCCGTGCATCAATTGGAGATATTGCACCGTATATTCCACATCAAGGAGACCCCCGGCCCCGTATTTGACATGCGTAGTTCCCGGCTGGACTAATTCTTTGATCTGACGCTCACGAAGATGAAGGGCCGTATTCAAGTCCCATGGGTCCGGACCATACACAAATTGGTCCCGTTGCTGTTCAACGGCCTTTCCCAGTCCGCGATTGCCGGCCACGAATCGAAGTTTAATCAAGGCTTGCCGTTCAAAAGGCGCTGACCCTCCCTGCGGAGTATAGTACCGTTGGATTTCCTCAAGGGAATTGGCCAGGAGTCCTTTTTCTCCATGCGGACGAAGCCGGGTGTCCAGATGAAAGATGCCTTCCTGTTTGGCTTCAATCCACTGAAGAAATTCCTGAGCCCAGCGTTCAAAGTAATCTGACGGCATCCGGGTTGCCACGCGTTTCGGGGAGTCACCGGGTAGCTGATAGACGAAGAGGATTTCAATATCCGAGGCATACCCTAATTCGCCGCCACCGAGTTTGCCTAACCCGAAGATCGCCATGGAAGGGGGAGCGGTGAGGGAAGCTTTCGGATTGATCGACTTTTGAGAGTGAAGAAGGGCCTGGTGGAGAATGACATCGGCAAGATTGGTCAGGGCCTGGGAAAATTGCGGGAGGGGACTATTTTCCAAAAGGTGACGCATGTCGATTCGAAACAGTTCTTCGTCTTTCCACTGATTGAGTCGAAGTTTTTTGTCTGCAGCGGATTTGCCTTTCAGTAGTGCCGGCTCGATGGCTTTAGTCAGAACGGATTTGGATCGAACGAGTGGACCCTTTTGATATTGATTCATCATGGGCAACAGGTTGTGGTGCTGCCGTCGCAATAAATCCTCCCAGAGGTAATCGCTGCTTCCAAACAGTTGCGCCAGGTGTTCCAGCGTCGATGACTGAGACAGCTTCGTAAGGTGAGATGGGGTATTCGGCTGGTCCAGCCATTGATCAAGGAATTGATCAAAATGATCGAGCGCTTTCCCGGGGTCCGGAGCCCAACTCAGGTAATGGGTGAATTCTTTCAGTAAGGTGGCCGCTGTTCTCAGTTCCTGTTGCTCACCTCTGCTTTGAATTTTTCCGCCCTGCCTTCCGCGAACATAGAGGCGGTTGCGAACACGATGGTCGGCAACCTCAATCTTGGCTTTGACAATATAAATGCCTCGCATGGCCAGCGCATTGGCAAAGGTGTACAAAAAAGCGGGCGAATCGGTGGAGCCGATATCCAGAATGGTTTCCTGCGTGGCACGCGGGTTGGAAAAAGTAATGTGAACGGGATGGACTAGCTCGGTCGGTCGATGTCGCATCTTCCCTAAATTTTCAATGAGTCGTCGATTCACCTGACGACGGGCGTGCCGGATCTGATTTTTTTGGAGAAAACGCAGAAGGGTAATCACCGTTTCTTGAAACTCGTCCTGTTCGGGTTGACCAAATGGAAAGCCATCAAGCGCTTGCACATGAAACACATCCACGACGATTTTTCGTGTCAATCCCCGCAGCGGGCGAGGTGTCTGCCTGCCGGACGGGAGTCCTTTGAAAGGCTTCGTGGACGCAGGTGTGGTGGTGAGGGCTCCAGCGAGGTAAAAATGGTGGCCTCCCGGATATCAAGACCAAACGACGATAAGATTCCGCAAAACGTGGCAAATTCCGAAAAATAATCGTAGGCCACCATGATTAATTGATATTGGTGCGAGGGAAGTGCTTGGATATGCACGGCACACGGCTGATCGAACGTCAGTTGGTTCGCCAGTGCTAAATGTTGCTTGATCGCGGGTGAGGAAAAGCTTTCAAAATAATCCGGGTCCATCTGCAGGACAAAATCCTTGATCAAGGCAGGGCGCAGATCGGGGCATTGCGTTTGATACGTGTGGATTCGATCTGATTCGGTCATAAGCGCAAAGTATACTGAAAAATTGATTCATTGTAAGGTCTGACGCCGTTCCGTATAATTTTCCTTCGAGATGATCGTTGTGGAACCCGATACCGCTCCTCAGGAAAACCCTCCCCCTTCCCGCCTTCCTGATCCCACTCCCTTACTCCTGGCTTCCGGGCTGTCACCACAGGACGTGGCCGGCATTCTTCAGGCCTACGGCATTCGCGATTGGAAGCGCGCCGACCTGAACCTCCAGGCGATGGCCGGGGAACCGACAAGTCGAAAAGCCCTGGCAACCATCCTTCAGGAGGTGTTAGTCAGTGTGGCCCACACCGCCGATCCTGATCAGGCTCTGAATGAATGGGAACGGTATGTCGATTCCGGCATCCAGCGGCTCCAACTCTTTCAATATTTATCGATGGTCCCGCATGTGATCGAGGTACTGGGAACCGCATTTGGCAATAGCCAGGCGATGGCCCAAACGCTCATACGCGATCCGTTATTGGTGTATTGGATTGAAGATGATCGAGTCTTGATTCGGCGGACGCGCCGGAATGCCCTTGTGGCACAATTACAAACATCCCTGAGCGCCGTCACGAGTTTTGAGGCTCGATGTGAAGCATTGCGGCGGTTCAAACGGCGCGAAATGCTACGAATCGGGATACGGGATTTATTGGGCATCGCCACGCCAGTGGAAACCTATACGGTGCTATCGGAATTAGCCGGGGCGGTGATTCAGGCGTCGTATGAACTGGTCGACCACAATTTGAGAAAACGGTTTGGAAGATTTGGACGCGCTGCATCAATCGATGGGACCTCTGAGGGCTTCTCCGTGTTGGCCATGGGGAAACTCGGAGGATGGGAGCTCAATTATAGTTCCGATGTGGATTTGATTTATGTGTACCATGCTCCCACAGGCAATACGAAAGCGGGAAAAGGCCAAACCAGCATCTCCCGCATGCTCTATTGTGAAACCCTGGCCAGGGAACTGACAGCGGTTTTGACGGCTGCCACAGCAGAAGGGACGTTGTTTCGAGTCGATCTTCGTCTCCGTCCGGAAGGGACGGTCGGTCCCTTGGCGTCCTCCCTGGATGATGCGCTCCATTATTATCAATCGCGAGGACGGACCTGGGAGCGGCTGGCTTTTCTCAAAGCCAAGCCCATTGCCGGGAATATCCGTGTGGGGCAAGCATTGATCCATGGCCTGTCCAATTTTGTCTATGGAAATGAAGAGGGCGAAGATCCAGTGTTTCCAGCCATTCAATCTCTCCGATCCCAAATTCTTGCAAAGATGATTCGACGAGGCGAAGTGGACCGGCATGTCAAATTGGGAACAGGCGGCATTCGGGAAATCGAATTTATTGTGCAGGGGCTTCAGCTGCGTTGGGGCTATCGGTATCCCAAGATTCGTGACCGGCAAACACTCAAAGGCCTGGTGAAGTTGACGCAGATTGGGAAAATGACCAAACAGGAAGCCAGGACCCTGAAACTGTCCTATGTGTTTTTGAGAAATCTGGAGCATAAACTTCAAATGGTCCATGAACTCCAAACCCACCTGCTCCCGAGCAAGGCCGAAGAAATTAGCAAATGTGCCGTCAGGATGGGCTACCTCAAAGGATCAACCATGGAACACGCCACGCAAACCTTCCTGGATGACTTTCGTCGCCATACCACGGTGGTGCACCAGTTGTACGAACGAATCATTGGTTCCTAAGCCCGTCGCATGTTGCCATGTTCCCTCTGCGACTGTTTCGCCTGTTAGGCCATCCCGTTTGGCCGGCGTATCTCAAAAGAGTTGAATGAGTGTTTTGTTTTCCTTCAGGGGTTGAAATGTGGGGGAGGATTGTTATCTAGTGAACGAGAGAAGATTTCGCTATCACTTGAAAAGGGGAAGCCAATGGACCTTAACCGGATGACGATCAAATTACAGGAAGCTTTGCAGGCTGCCTCGGGGATCGCGATGCGCCGAAGCCATCAAGGCATTGATGTGGAGCATCTCCTGCTGGCGTTGCTGGAGCAAACCGGGGGATTGGCTCACCCGATTTTAGAGCAAGCCGGGGTCTCTCCCACTGCCGTCAAAAATGCCGCAGAGCAGGTTCTGCAGAAGGTTCCGCAGGTACAGGGAGGGGGGCGGCTCCCGGACAGGTGCATATTGCGCCTCGCCTTGCGAAGGTCATGACCCAGGCTGAAACCGAGATGCAGGTACTTCGGGATGAATATCTGAGCGTGGAGCACGTCATGTTGGCCATGGTGGCGGAAGGGGGCGTTTTTCGCACCATCGGACTCAAGCGGGATAAGGTCCTTGCCGGTCTGCAACAGGTTCGCGGCAACCAACGGGTAACCAGCCCTGATCCCGAGGGAACCTATCAGTCATTAGAGAAATACGGGCGTGATCTGACGCGACTGGCGAGTCAGGGCAAATTAGATCCGGTGATCGGGCGGGATGAAGAAATTCGCCGGGTCGTGCAAATCTTGTCTCGCCGCACAAAGAACAATCCGGTCCTGATAGGGGAGCCGGGAGTCGGGAAAACCGCCATTGTGGAAGGGTTGGCACAGCGGATCATTAAGGGCGATGTGCCGGAGGGACTCAAGCACAAACGACTAATCGTGCTCGATATGGGTGCGCTGGTTGCGGGAGCCAAATTCCGTGGAGAGTTTGAAGAACGGTTGAAAGCGGTGCTGAAAGAAATTCAAGCGTCACAAGGGCAGATCCTCTTGTTTATCGATGAATTGCACACGGTCGTGGGGGCCGGAGCGGCGGAAGGCTCTATGGACGCGGCGAATCTGCTGAAGCCGATGTTGGCGAGAGGGGAGCTTCATCTGATTGGCGCCACTACCCTTGATGAATACCGGAAACATATAGAAAAAGATGCGGCCCTGGAGCGGCGGTTCCAACCGGTCGTGGTCGATCAGCCGTCGGTGGAAGATACCATCTCCATCCTGCGCGGGTTAAAGGAGCGGTACGAAGTCCATCATGGCGTGCGGATCAAAGACTCGGCATTGGTAGCGGCCTCCCGCCTGTCCAATCGATACATCGGCGACCGGTTCCTTCCGGATAAGGCGATTGACCTCATCGATGAAGCGGCCGCGCGATTGCGAACCGAAATCGACAGCATGCCGGCCGAAATGGATGAAATTTCCCGCAAAGTCTTGCAATTGGAAATTGAACGGGAAGCGTTAAAGAAAGAATCTGATCCAGCCAGCCGAACCCGACTGGCCAATCTTGAGGAGGAGTTAACAGGCAAGAAGGAAGCCCTGAACGAATTAAAAACCCAGTGGGATGCGGAAAAATCTTCCGTCGGCAAATTACAAACGATCCGGCAGGAGATCGAAGGCGCCAAACAGCAAATCGAACAAGCCGAGCGGCAGTATGATCTGAATCGCGTGGCGGAATTACGCTATGGCACCCTGCCCAAACTGGAAAAATCAATGAAAGACGAAGAAGAGCGGCTGACCACTCAGCAGGGCGCAAGCCGTCTGCTCAAAGAGGAAGTGGATGAAGATGACATTGCCGAGGTGGTCAGCCGGTGGACGGGCATTCCCGTGAGCCGGTTGCTCCAGGGGGAAATTGAAAAACTGCTGCACCTGGATGAGTGGTTGCACAAACGCGTGATCGGTCAGGATGAAGCGGTCAAAGCGGTGGCCGAAGCCGTGTTGCGCGCGCGATCGGGCATCAAAGATCCCAATCGTCCCATCGGCTCGTTTCTCTTCCTTGGCCCCACCGGTGTCGGCAAAACGGAGTTGGCGCGTGCGTTGGCGCATACTCTCTTTGATAACGAAGCCAACATGGTCCGTATTGATATGTCGGAGTATATGGAAAAACATACCGTGGCCCGATTGATCGGCGCCCCTCCAGGATATGTGGGCTATGAAGAAGGCGGCCAGTTAACCGAAGCGGTGAGGCGAAGACCCTTCTCGGTCATTCTCTTCGATGAAATCGAAAAAGCGCATCATGATGTCTTTAATGTCCTGCTCCAGGTCTTAGATGACGGGCGGTTGACCGACTCGCAAGGCCGGACGGTGGACTTCAAAAACACCGTGCTCATCATGACCTCCAACCTGGGCAGTCAGGAGATTCTGGAAGCTCAGCAACGGAATATGGAGTACGAAGGCATTCGAGCCTTGGTGCTCAAAGAAATCCAACAGCACTTCCGCCCCGAATTTTTAAACCGGGTCGATGAAGTCGTCGTCTTCCACCCGCTAACACGGGAGGAGCTGGCGCAAATCGTGGAAATTCAATTGGAACGCCTCAAGGACAGATTGGCGGAGCGGCGGATGTCTCTGGAACTCTCTCCGGCGGCGGTGGCCGATCTGGCCGCGCGGGGCTATGACCAGGTCTATGGGGCCAGGCCGTTGAAACGACTGCTTCAACAGGAAATCGAAACGCCGCTCTCACGGCTCATCATCCAGGGCAAAGCCGTGGACGGGCAACGAATCGTGGGCGATCTTGTCGACGGCAGATTTGTCCTCACCGCCCACGGAAAAAGTGTAAACCTAAAATCACTTCCACAACAACACGGGGAGAAA
>CAWAXJ010000003.1:0-176290 GCA_963785905.1 uncultured Nitrospirales bacterium | reverse complement strand
CAAGCCTATTATGTGCGGTCGCTTCACACGCAAAGAGAATATGCAGCATTTGGCGGAACTCTTGGGCCTGAAGGTCCTCCCGCCATTACGCCCCCGCTACAACATTGCACCCTCGCAACTGGTCGCCTGTGTGCGGACCAACCCGGAATCCCAGGAACGGGAATGTGTGGAACTGAAATGGGGTCTGGTGCCTTCCTGGGCCAAAGATCCCAGCATCGGCAATAAGATGATCAATGCCCGAGCGGAGACGGTGGCCGAGAAGCCTTCCTTTCGTCAACGCGTTTAAACAGCAACGCTGCCTGGTCTTGGCCGATGGCTTTTATGAATGGAAACGGGAAGGGAAAGCCAAACAACCCTATTACATCCGATTCAAAGATCATCGGCTCTTTGCCTTTGCAGGCTTGTGGGAACGGTGGGAGAAACAGGAACCGGCTCTTAGAAACGTGTGCCTTGATCACGACCGGACCCAATGCCCTGATGGAACCCATCCATAACCGGATGCCCGTGATTCTCCCGGAACAGTCTTATGCGAGCTGGCTAAATCCTAGCCTGAATAACACGATCTACCTCAGTGGGCTCTTGGAGCCATATCCAGCCGAGGAGATGGAAGCCTTCCCGTCAGTCAGATGGTGAATAATCCCAGAAATCGATCAGCCCGAATGTGTGATGCCTATTCAATGAGAGGGCAAGGGAACATATAAAGGTGTCGGGAGAAGTTTCGGGAGTGCAAGGGTTTTTCTCTTTATTGAAGCCCGCTTGTTTAAATGAAATCTCGCACACATTTGCTCCTGCCGGGACGGGGCTGCGGTCTGTGATTTTCAAGCGGGCAGATCGGCCTCTTGAGGCAGATGGCTCGTGAATCCGGCACAGGCATGTTTTTTTAAATTCCCCATGGCTCCAATTTGATTTTGCTCGCCCAGTCCAGGGCAATTCGGCATAATAGCGATTCCGACTCCTTAAAAACAGTTAATTTTTCATGACACTCTCTTATGGGGGAGTCCAAAGTCCACACCACGGAGAAGATCAAGATGTTCTGGCCGGGCGTCAGCCTGTTTTGCTCTTCCTTGAAGAACCCGCCTCCGGGACCGGTAGAATTGTCATACCTGTATTCAAGCCGAAAAATAGAAGTCGTCCACCGGTAAGGCACCCTGGATTCGCCAGTGGTGGTGAGGGGCCAGATAAATTGTTCAAAGCCCGTCAGGAGACCGTCCCGATCCCAATATATCTCGGGTCGAAATCCCACCCTCCATGGTCCTTGGATATGCCAGCGCATGGGTAGGGCGGCTCCCATAAAAAGTGACCGATCAGAAATCCGGTACACGTCGACTCTGGTGTGCACAAGCGCAAACGAAACATAAATCTCAACACAGGCGGGATCCGCTCATTCGGGATGTGTAGGGGATTGGGGGAATTTGGGTGTGTGTCCGTGTCGCCTCTTCCAGACATTCACAAACGCTACCAGCTTGTCTCTTGATGAACGCCGCTCATCGGCCAGTGTCTCCAGGAAGTCGGCGAGACGTCGGGACTTCAGGACCGTGTAGATGGTCAGGGCCGTGCTTGGAATGAGGACGAGGAGGAAGTACGCAACTTTACTCGGGACAGGATTCTCGGCCTCAGCAAACAAGTTCATGCCCAGGAAACCCGTTGTCATCACTCCGATTAATCCGAACGTCGTGACGACGGTCAAACGCACCATCGTCTCTCCCTGCCTGCGCAGCGCATCGCTGTCGAGATATTGATTCATGTCCTCGATGGCCGTCCTCACCTCGGCATAGAGCCTTGCCGTACCCAGATGTTCGCTGATCATGCGAAAGAGTTCCTTGGCCTGGGTGTGGTCTGAAACTTCGTGAAACCAATAGCGCTGGGTGAAGCGAAGAAAGATCCCCAACGTCTGACGAATCACCCGCCGGAATTGCCGTAGCGACTCCAGATCGCCGACATCCAGCCGGTTGGTCGCATCCACGAGGCGATCTTGTAACATGAGCAACGCGGCGCGGTGAAAATGCGGGATGAGAAAGAGGAGAAAGTATTCATGACGGAACTGCTCGAGATCCGTCTTTCGATCGACGAAGACCCGAGGGCTCCTGTCGCCCACCATAGTAAAGACGCGGCCGCTACACATGAAGCGGGTGCCGGGCGGATCGCCGTCCCGTCCGCTCCAGTAACGGTCGTAGCAATAGCGTTCTTCGAAATCGCGCAAATGGGGCTCGGAGTACGGGAGCGACTCGGGTGTGCCCGGGGATGCCGCCAGTCCCAGGCGGACAAACTCCGCGCGGCTGAACGCCCCCGGATCGTCCACGATCAAGTAAGCCATCAGCGGCATAAGGTGATATTCGATCTGACGATAGCGGATTAGGCCCTTCTCTCCGGAGTGGTGAAGCACCAGGGGCTCCAGCAACCACTCCCAATGGGACGCGATGCACGGGGCCCGGTACCGGCACACGAATGAGAGATATTTCTCCCGTTTCTCGTAGTCGGACACGGCCAGGACTTTTCCATCGCCTGAAAGCCATTCGACGCACTTCGGACAATGGCCTCCCCGGCCCTCGGGCTCCCAATAGGTCGGATACACGCGGCCGAAACGGAAGAGGGTGTCCTGCGCGCGTCGCAGGGGAAGCTCGTCGGCGTACACTTCGATGGTCAGGATGACCATATCGATGTCGTAGAAAAAATACAGATCCACGTGCGCCACCTCGAAGGTGACCGGTGTCGTGCTTGGGTCGGGATAAGTGATCCGGACTTTCGCCACGTCGCTGCGACGAAACACGCGAAGGGACGACTCTGGGACGATGTCCGTGCCGTTGCCTTTTCCTTCCCCATACAGAAAACGTTGAACGTAAGGCAGAAATGTGACGAACTCGCTGTAGTGCCGTTCCTGAAACAGGTGCGGGTCGCCCGTAAACTCGTCTACCAGTTCACGCCACGGATTGTCGGGATCGGGTGTTTGCAGTCGCTCCCAGTGCTTCTGTATCGGTGCGCCATCCCGGATGGGCATGAGCTGTAGAGGCCATAGGAGGATTTGTCTGAAGTGCCGGACGGTCTTATCGATCTGATGGGTTGTTGAATCTGACATGCTGGTCTCCATTCAACCCACCGCTACGCTAGGTAATTGGTGAGGTGAAAAACAAGATCCGATGGTCGCGTAGTCATCGACGAACCATGAGGAATAAGGAATAGGAATGTCAAAAGGTCTTTTGGGCGTGCCAGGAAAGTACCAAAGAACTCGCGGAGGGGTCAATTTTCAGACTCCGTTGTCGGAAATGCGGGAAATCATTCCGGGAGAAAGGCTTGGGAGACCCAGTTTTCAGGGAGCAGGCCCAATATTTCGTTTCTATGAAATTGAAGAAGGAACCTTTTCGGCATCCCTGTGTGAGGTTGGGATATCACTTATAAGTAAATATACCTAACATATTTTTGGCTCATGTGTAGAGAGCCGACTACCCATGATAGAAGCCAGCACTTTTTTTACACCGTTTTGATATGCCAAATGCCACAATGAAAATCGAATGAGGAATAAGAATTGAGGTCTTCGAGAAAGGAATAAAGCAAGAATGACAAGAATGAATGGAAGGAGGAGTCAATCATGGAAAATCTAATTGTCGGCATTATTGCCTTTTTACTCCTTGGATATCTGGTTGTCGTCGTGTTGCGACCGGAAAAGTTTTAAGACAGGAGACACTTCATGACCCGTAAAACACCTTCTCTTTTTGACCCCAACATTGTCGGACCAGCGATCGGTGAGGCGTTCAGAAAGCTGGACCCCCGATTGATGATCAAGAATCCCGTCATGTTTGTGACCATGGTTGGCGCCGTCCTAACCACTGCGGGCATATTTTTTTCATCGACGGATCGAGGATTTATCGCACACCTCTCCGTCTGGTTGTGGTTTACGGTGCTGTTCGCCAATTTTGCCGAGGCCGTCGCGGAAGGGCGCGGCAAGGCCCAGGCTGCTAGCTTGCGCAAAGCACGAACGAGACGATGGCCCGCCGGTTGCGGACACGGCAAGAGAAGAACGGGTTCCCGCGCCGGAATTGGAGAAAGGGGATCTTGTGGTGTGTGAGAGTCGGAGATGTCATCCCGGCTGATGGGGAAGTGGTCGAAGGTATTGCCAGCATCGATGAATCCGCCATTACCGGGGAATCCGCGCCCGTCATCCGTGAAAGCGGCGGCGACCGAAGCGCGGTGACCGGCGGCACGCGAGTGATCAGCGATCGCATCGCCATCCGGGTCACGATGGAAAAAGGTTACGGCTTTCTCGACCGCATGATCGCTCTTGTCGAAGGCGCTAAACGCCAGAAGACGCCGAACGAAATTGCCCTGCATCATCTTTCTCGCGGCGCTCACCCTCATTTTTCTTTTGGTCTGCGTCACGCTCCGGCCCTTCGGTTTCTATGCCGGCGTTCTATTCCCGTGCCGGTCTTGTGGCGCTTTTGGTGTGTCTCATTCCGACAACCATCGGAGGGCTGTTGAGTGCCATCGGGATCGCCGGGATCGACCGCATGATTCAGGCCAATGTCATCGCCATGTCCGGGCGCGCCGTGGAAGCGGCAGGCGATGTGGACGTGCTGCTGCTCGATAAGACCGGCACGATTACCCTAGGCAACCGGCAAGCGTCCGCCTTCATTCCCGCTGATGGCGTGACCGGGCAACGCTGGCCGATGCCGCCCAGCTCGCCTCGCTGGCGGATGAAACTCCTGAAGGACGCAGCATCGTGGTGCTGGCCAAAGAACAACACAATTTGCGGGCTCGGGATCTTCATGAGATGGGAGCGACGTTTATGCCCTTCACCGCGCACACGAGGATGAGCGGCATTGATCTCTATGGTCGACAGATCCGGAAAGGTTCGGCCGAGGCCATCGAAGCGTATGTCATCGATGCAGGTGGCCGTTTCCCCGATTCCGTGCGTGCGACCGTCGACACGATCGCGAAGCAGGGCGGCACGCCGCTGGTTGTGGCGGAGGGTCCCCTGGTATTGGGGGTCATCCACCTCAAAGATGTTGTCAAGGGGGGCATCAAGGAACGGTTTTCCGAGCTGCGGCGGATGGGGATTAAAACGGTCATGATCACAGGAGATAATCCCTTAACTGCGACCGCTGTTGCCGCGGAAGCCGGCGTCGATCAATTCCTGGCCCAGGCCACCCCCGAGACCAAATTGAAGCTCATCCGGGATCTTCAGGCAGGGGGGCAATTAGTGGCGATGACCGGCGACGGTACCAACGATGCCCCGGCCCTGGCCCAAGCAGATGTCGCCGTGGCCATGAACACCGGCACTCAGGCCGCCAAAGAAGCTGGCAATCTGGTCGATCTCGACTCGAATCCGACGAAACTGATCGAAATCGTCGAGATCGGCAAACAGTTATTGATGACGCGGGGGGCGTTGACCACATTCAGCATCGCGAACGACGTCGCAAAATATTTCGCCATCCTGCCCGCAATGTTCGCGGGACTCTACGCGACGCATAAAGGCGGCGGTCCGCTTTCCACGCTGAACATTATGGGGTTGCATTCTCCCGAATCGGCCATCCTGAGTGCAGTCATTTTTAACGCCTTGATTATCATTGCCTTAATTCCTTTGGCTCTGAAGGGTATTTCGTACCGGCCGTCCGGGGCGGCGGCGGTTTTCCGCCGTAATCTGCTGATCTATGGACTGGGCGGGGTGCTGGTTCCATTCATCGGGATTAAGATCATTGACATGCTTTTGACCGCTTTGCACGTGGTTTAACCGGAAGGAGAAGTTATGTCGCTCATTTATCTGATTTTGGGAATTGCGGTGTTCGGCCTTCTATTTGCGCTGACCGCCGCGGTTGATCAAGGGGGGGGATTACACCAATGAATGCCGTTTTACTTATTGCGTGCATCGTCGGCACCACCGTGATTCTGTCATGGCCGTTGGGCCGTTACATGAAGTGGGCCATGGACCCGGACCCGGAGGCCAACGGTTTTACCGGGCGTTTCAACCGGCTGTTTGGATTGCTGGGGGGACCTTTTACCAGAGAATCGCAGACCTGGAAGCCCTATACCGTTTCGATGCTCATCTTCAACGTGATAATGTTCGTTTTAAGCTTCGGGTTCATGGCCCTACAACAATATTTACCCCTCAATCCGGACGGCAAAGGGGCCATCGAAGGGAGCCTGATTTTCAATACCGCTGCTTCCTTCACTTCGAATACCAATCTTCAACACTATTCGGGTGAAGTCTCGATGAGTTACCTCTCGCAATTGTGCGCCTTGATGTGGCTTCAATTTGTGTCGGCGGCCACCGGCATCGCCGTCCTGACAGCTTTGGCGCGCGGGCTGGCGGGGCGCAAAGACATGGGCAACTTTTTTATCGACCTGCAGCGCGCCACGTTTCTCGTGTTGCTGCCGATGGCGCTGATTGTCGCTTCGCTCATGGTGATCGGTGGCATGCCAATGACCTTGGCTGGCGCCGCGCAAGCGACGACTTTGGAAGGCATGGGTCAAACCATCGCGCGGGGACCCGTTGCGGCGTTTTTGACGATCAAACAGCTTGGAACCAACGGCGGCGGCTTTTTCGGACCCAACTCCACGCATCCATTCGAGAATCCGACGTTTTGGACGAATGCGTTGTCCATGATCTCCATCATTCTCATTCCCATGGCGTCCGTGTGGATGTTTGGCCGGATTGTCGCACGCCTACGACATGCGGCAGTGGTGTTCGGCGTGATGATGGTCCTGTTGTTGTTCAAGATCTCGGGCGCGGTATGGTTCGAAATCCGCCCCCACGCAAGCTTTTGCCGGGCTGCCCATAGAGCAGAACATTGGCAACCTTGAAGGCAAGGAAATGCGCTTCGGCGCCCCCGAAGGAAGTGGGCCTTTATGGGGTGTACTGACTACAAGCACCAGCAACGGTTCGGTGGGGGCCATGCATGACAGTCTCAACCCGATGGCCGGCCTGATGCCGATGATCGGAATGTGGCTGAACGCCACCTTTGGGGGCGTCGGTGTGGGGATGATTAATATGTTCATTTATATTATTCTGGCCGTTTTTATGGCGGGCATGATGGTCGGACGCACGCCGGAGTATTTGAACCGCCGGGTGGAGGCGTATGAAGTCAAGCTTGCGGTGCTGGCGTTGTTCGTGCATGCCTTCCTCATTCTCGGGGGCACTGCACTTTTTGCCGCGACACCCTGGGGACAAACGACGTTGAACAATGCCGGCCCCCACGGTTTTAGCGAAATGCTCTACGAGTTCAGTTCGGCCAGCGCGAACAACGGATCGGGTTTCGAAGGCTTGGGAGATAATACCGTTCCCTGGAACGTCGCCACCGGTATCGTCATGCTACTAGCGCGATACATTCCGATTATTTTGCCGCTTGCGATGGCCGGTTCGCTGTCTGCGAAGCGACCTACCGCCCAATCCGCCGGCACCTTGGGGGTGGAAGACGGCACGTTCGGTGTGATGTTGATAGCCACGATCCTGTTCATCGGGGCACTGACATTTTTTCCGGCGGCAGCGATGGGTCCCATCGCGGAACATTTGCTGTTTATGAAATAAATGATTGGAGGACAAAAATGAAATCATGCATAGCCAGTCTTCGCATAGTCCTTGCCACGCTGCTCGTTTGCGTGGGAGGGTACACCATCGTAATACTTAGCTTCGCGCAAATCATATCACCCGACACTGCAACCGGATCCCTGATTAGGGATAAAAGCGGGCAAATTGCGGGGAGCCGCTTGATCGCCCAGAAATTTACCCAGCCGGGTTATTTCTGGCCGCGTCCGTCCGCCGTGGATTACAATGGAGCCGGGGCGGGCGGCAGCAACAAATCACCGACCAGTCCCGATCTTACCGAGCGCGCCAAGGAAATCATCGCCCGGTACGGGGCGTCTGCCGAGAGACCACTCCCGGCTGAGTTGGCAGCGGCATCAGGCGGGGGCTTGGATCCGCACATTTCAGAACACGCTGCTCTGTATCAAGTGGAGCGAGTGGCCAATGCGCGTGGATTTCCCCAGGCCAAGGTTGAGGCGCTCATCACGAAACATGCTTTTGCCCCGGGTGGGGCGCTGACCCCGAACCGGTTGGTCAACGTCCTTGAATTGAATCTCGCACTGGACGATTGATTTCCTCTTTCCCATTGATCCGGAATAGTTCATTGGACGCCTGCAAAAAACCCAAGAGGCGGGACATTTCCCGATGACCGAGCGACGGCCCAACCCGGAAGAGCTTCTGAAGCGAGCCCAGGAAGAGGAAGCTCGACAGACACGTGGAAAACTCAAAATCTTCCTTGGCGCCACGGCCGGGGTAGGGAAAACCTATTCCATGTTGACTACGGCCCGGCAGCAGCGGGAACACCGCGTGGATATCGTGGTGGGTTGGGTTGAAACACACGGGCGGGCCGAAACCGAAGCTTTGCTCAAAGGCTTGGAGATTCTTCCTCCTCGGGTGATCGAGCATCGAGGCACCCTTCTGCGTGAATTTGATCTTGATGCGGCGATTTCGCGTAATCCCCAGATCATCCTGATCGATGAGTTAGCCCATACCAATGCCCCCGGTTCCCGCCATCCCAAGCGGTGGCAGGATGTGGTTGAGCTGCTGAACGCCGGTATCGGCGTGTATACCACCCTCAACGTGCAGCATCTGGAAAGCTTGAACGATGTGGTCGCCCAGATTACCAAAATCCGGATGAGTGAAACCGTCCCCGATTCCATTCTGGAAGAGGCCGATGATCTCGAACTGGTCGATTTGCCTCCCGATGACCTTCTGCAGCGCCTCAATGAGGGGAAGGTCTACCTGCCGGAAATGGCCCAGCGAGCCATTAAGAATTTTTTCCGCAAAGGAAATCTGATCGCCTTACGGGAACTGGCCCTCCGCCGGACTGCCGAGTGGGTCAATCAACAGATGGAGGTCTACCGCCGTGATCATGCCGTGGTCGGCACTTGGCCGGCTGCGGAAACGATCATGGTGTGTGTCAATATGAAACCTCGGGGGCCCCGGCTGGTCAGATCCGCCCGGCGCATGGCCGCGGAATTACATGCCAAATGGTTGGCCGTCTATGTCCAGACACCCCGCCATCTGACCATGCCGGAAGCCGATCGTGATCGGGTGAATCAGACCCTCCGTCTTGCTGAGCAATTGGGCGCCGAAACGGCCACTTTAAGCGGAGAAAAAGTGACGCAGGAAATTCTGGCTTACGCACGAAGTCACAACGTAACCAAAATTATTGTCGGCAAACCCGTTCGATCTCGATGGAAGGAATGGGTCTTTGGGTCCGTGGTGGCCGAACTGGTCAGAAACAGCGGCGAGATTGATATCTATGTGATCACGGGGGAAGCCGGGGTAAGCCGTCCGTTGATCAGGCCGGTTTTTTCTCCTACAAGCCAGTGGTCGATGCCTACATGTTCTCCGCCCTTGGAGTGGCCTTTTGTACGGGGGTTGCCTGGCTCATGTTCCCCTATTTCGATGAGGCGAACCTGATCATGGTCTATTTGTTGGGGGTCGCCCTAATGGCCACCCGGTACGGACGGGGGCCCTCCATCCTCGCCTCGTTCCTCAGCGTGGCGGCTTTTGATTTCTTTTTCATTCTTCCCTACTTCACCTTGGATGTGGCAGCAGCGCAGTACCTGGTGACGTTCGCGGTGATGCTGATTGTGGCCCTCCTCATCAGCGGATTTACGGTCAGAACCCGACAGCAAGCGCAACTCTCCAAACAGAATGAACGGCGCACGGCCTTGCTCTATGGACTAAGCCGGGAACTCGCGACAGAGGGCCGCCTGGACAATCTCGCTCGAGTCGGCTTGCAGCACATGCGGGAAATTTTCGGGGGACAGGTGGCCGCCTTTATTCAGCACCCGAACGGTGATCTGATCCTGCACCGCGATCCCCATACCGTCTTTGAACCGGATTCCAAAGATGCCGGGGTCGTCCAGTGGGTGTTTGAACATGGTGAACGAGCGGGCACAGGCACTAACACTCTTCCAGGCGCCAACGGGCTTTATCTTCCATTGGTCGGGGTGAAAGGACCGATCGGAGTTTTGATTATCCAGCCCGCGCACCGGGAGTGTTTGCTGGATCCGGACGAGCTTCATCTTCTGGAGATGCTGACCAATCAGATGGCCTTGGCCATCACACGCGCCATCGCAGCCATGGAAGCCGAGCAAGCTCATGTTCAAGCGGAAACCGAACAAATGCGCAACGCCATTCTGAGCGCCGTTTCGCATGATTTACGTACCCCTCTTGCGACCATCATGGGTGCGGCCAGCGGTTTATTGGAGGATAAAGGGACTTTGGATTCTGATACCCGGCAAGAGTTGGCGAAGGCCATTTGCGAGGAAGCACACCGATTGGACCGATTGGTAAAAAATCTTTTGGAAATGATGCGGCTTGAGGCAGGAGCCGTTCAGCTTAAGAAAGAGTGGCATCCGTTTGAGGAGATTGTCGGTGCCGCTTTGAGTCGGATGGAGGACAGACTTGCGGCTCATCCTGTTGAGACGCACTTTCCTCCGGCTCTTCCATTGGTACACCTCGACGCCGTTCTCATTGAGTTGGTGTTGATGAATCTTTTGGATAATGCACTGAAGTACGCCCCGCCGTCCACTCCAATAGATCTGTCCGCCTCCGTGTCGAATCAAATCCTTGTTTTTGAAATCGCCGATAGGGGGCCGGGGGTGCCGCCCCATGATGAAGAGCGGATTTTCGATAAATTTTATCGAGCAGGCCGAACAGAGGAAGGTGGGGTCGGGTTAGGCCTCACCATCTGCCGGGGTATCATTGAAGCCCACGGCGGACATATCTGGGCGGAGAATCGCCCCGGTGGGGGCGCGGTGTTGCGTTTCACTCTTCCCCTGGATGAAAATCCGCCTGGAATTGACCCGGAACAAGACCAAGTTCCCCATGACGACTCCTGAAGTTACGGTCCTCATCATTGAGGATGAACCAGAAATTCTCCGATTCCTTCGAACGACGCTGCCCAGGTACGGATATCGCTTGCATGAGGCATGTACCGGGCAGGAGGGGTTGACGCAGGCGATTGCCCGCAATCCGGACCTCATTTTGCTTGATCTTGGCCTGCCAGATATGGACGGCCTAGAAGTAATACGACGGTTACGGAAACTGGCCGCCATTCCCATTATCGTCCTATCGGCCAGGGATCAGGAACAGATGAAAGTGGAGGCGTTGGATTTGGGTGCGGACGATTATGTCACTAAACCGTTTGGGATCAATGAGCTGCTTGCCCGAATGCGTGTTGTGTTGAGACATGCCTCCAGGGTCTCAGGGACAGCCGTGGAAGCCGTCTTTACTTCAGGTTCTCTTCAAATCGACTTTGAACGGAGGCAAGTTTTGAAAGCGGGAAAAGAAATCCATTTAACCCCCATTGAATACAAATTGCTCACTGTTCTCGTGCGGTATGCCGGTAAGGTGCTCACGCATCGCCAATTATTAAAGGAAGTTTGGGGGCCTCTTCATGTCGATGAAGCCCACTACGTGCGGGTTTACATGCAACACTTGCGAAATAAGTTGGAAGCCAACCCCGCTCATCCCCACTATCTTCTCACGGAACTTGGCGTGGGCTATCGGTTTCGGATAGATTGATCGATAGATTAAACCGTTGTGCCACCGAATTCTGAGTGTTCCGATGCTCCCACCTCTTGCTCCAAAACCTGTTGGATATATTCCTGATCAATTGAACTCTAATCAGCAGCTATCCTTTTTTATTACCGAAAGGAGGTTTCCATCCCTTGCCGTGATCTCCACCATATATTCCATTTGGATGATTTTCCCAGAACTTTCCCTGAGCTTTCGTTAGAGAGTATTGCGACATGTGAAGGTGGGACGTATCATGAATGAACGGAGTATTCAAAACGTTATATTTTCATATTTATGAAGCAGAGAACCATAAACCAGCGAGGAATCAATAAAAGGTGAGACAGAAGTTTTATTCGTAAAGGATAGTTAAACTTCTACGCAGTACATTCTCATTTTCGATTACCGGTAAACCAGATTCTCATGCCAACACTGTTCCTCCAAATTGTTATTGAGAAATTACTTTCAATAAATACCGCTCGGAACATAAACCATTAAATACCCATCTTCAATCCTTATGACACACGTCGCTAGCCGTATAGACGCCGGGGATGGTGTCAAAATTAAAGAAGAGAACCGTTTTGGAAAATCATAAATTTTTTCTGATTCCTCTATGGTTAACGTTTCCATCGAGTATACTTCATCCGATGAAAATGGATCGACGGCATGTGGCCTCCGAACAGTTATCCGATCCCGATGATGATTTCGTTCAGGCATCTCTCGCTGAGCGACTCCCTCAAACGTTTATGGAGCCGAGGATTGAGTTTTCTGATTGGAGTAGCTCCCAGGCGAATAGCCTTTTTCACCAAGATTGACGGAGTTGACTTTGGCGAAGCCTATGAAGATGAAAGAAGAGATTGAATTGGAGGGATTCCTGATTCCCTTTTTATCCAAAGGGCATTTTATCCAAAATAAGGAGGAAACCGGGCGAGAAAAAGATAAACTTGATGTCCATCAGCTCAAAGAGCGTTTAGATCAATAGCATTCCTGATTTTATCCCACCAAGCGGACTTCGTTTTCCCAATCCATTTTTTCCTATTCTTCAAGAGTTGAAATGTCGCCGGGATCCTGGCCGAGTTCTTTGGCTTTCAAGACCCGGCGCATGATTTTACCGGAACGGGTTTTGGGGAGCGAGGCGACAATGTCAATTTCCCGTGGGACGGCGATCTTGCCCAATTCACTGTAAGACGTGGTCCTGCAAGCTTTGGATGAGATCGGGTGTTTCCTTCCAGCCTTGCTTCAGGATCACAAACGCCTTGATCTGTTCTCCGGCGGTCGGATGCGGTTTGCCGATGACGGCGGCTTCCACGACCGCCTCATGGCTGACGAGGGCGCTCTCGACTTCAGCGGTGCCGATCCGGTTTCCGGCGACTTTCACGACATCATCCGCCCGCCCCATAAACCACAAGTAACCGTCTTCATCCTTATGGCACACATCGCCGGCGGTATACACGCCGGGGATGGTATTCCAATACAAGAGATAGCGATCCGGTTCTTTGTAAATGGTTCGCATCATCGACGGCCAGGGCTTTTTGATGACCGCAAATCCACCCCCATGCTCCACACTGTTGCCTTCGCGGTCCATGACATCCGCTTCAATGCCTAAAAATGCGCGAGTGGCCGAGCCGGGTTTGAGTGGGACGCAGGGGAGGGGCGTGACCATGATCATGCCGGTCTCCGTTTGCCACCAGGTATCCATGATGGGTTTGGTGCCACCCGTCACACGATGGAACCATTCCCAGGCTTCCGGATTAATCGGCTCGCCCACCGAACCTAAGACTTTGAGGGTGGAGAGATCGTATTTTTTGGGCCAGTCCTCGCCGAATTTCATGAGCAGCCGAATGGCCGTCGGGGTGGTATAGAAAATCGACACGCTATAGCGTTCAATTAGATCCCACCAGCGCCCGGGATTGGGATAGTCGGGTTTGCCTTCCGCCGTCAGAATCGTGGCGCCATTTAAGAGCGGGCCATAGACGATATAGCTGTGGCCGGTGACCCAACCCGGATCCGCCACGCAAAAATAGACATCTTCGTCTTTGAGGTCAAAGACATATTTGGTGGTGATGTAGGTGCCCACCATATATCCCCCGTGAACATGGACCACGCCTTTTGGTTTCCCCGTGGTCCCTGAGGTATAGAGGATGTAGAGCGGGGCTTCGGAATCTAAGGGCTCGGCCTCACACTTGGGGGATTGATCTTTGAGCCAGTCTTCCCAATCCAATTCTTTTGGGGCTTTAAGAGGGATCGCCTGATTGTTCCCGTTGGACAACGATGACTTTTTCCACAGTCGGACATTTGGCAACGGCTTCATCCACGACCGGCTTGAGGGGGACTTTCTTACTGCGGTCATACCCCACATCCGCGGTGATGACCACCCGCGCCTCGCACGCCTCTATGCGTGCGGCCAACGCTGTGGCGCTAAAACCGGAATACACCACTGAATGAATGACGCCGATGCGGGCACAGGCCAGCATGGCTACGATCTGCTCGGGGATTTTCGGAAGATAGATGGTCACCCGGTCGCCCTTATTGAGACCTAGGCTTTTGAGCGCATTGGCGCACTTATTGACCTGCCGATATAACTCGCCATAGGTCAGAATTCGTTCCTGGCCTTCTTCTCCCACCCAGATGACGGCCACTTTGTTTTTTCGCCAGGTTTGGACATGTCGATCCAGACAGTTGTAGGCAATATTGCAGGTGCCTCCCACGAACCATTTGGCCCAGGGATAGTTCCAGTCCAGAACTTTGGTCCAGGGTGAAAACCAGTGCAGTTCCTTGGCAATGCCGTCCCAGAATTTTTCAGGGTCCGCGATGGATTGTTTGTAGGCGGTGTCATAATCCTGAATATGGGCGTTGGCTTTTATGTCCGGTGGAGGAGGAATGACCCGGGTTGATCGTTGCAGGGTTTCAATATTTTCACTCATACGTCTGCGCCTCCTTATTCGCTTTATGTGACACCATCCGGAAATGTCGTCTCAGGGGATCAACTGCAAGGGCCATTATGCTGAGCTTGGCTGGTGGCTTCAAGAGGGTAGCGGTGAAGAGGAGAAGAAAGCCCTGAGAATCAAAATAATAGGGAAGGTTAGATAATGAGCATTCAATCGCTCAAAGTGGGCGGTTTGTGAATTATTGTGAAAAGGATTTGGAGAGTGCTTAAGGTGTGGGCGCGTTAATTCAGGGCGTGGCGGGGTCTGGCCAGTTGGGCTTGTAATTGTCCGTATTTCGCGGCGTAATCTTGTTGGCTGCGCCGGATCACTTCATGGGCTTCCTTCAGGCCATACACATGCGTAATTTCACAATGCTTCTTTTGAGAGCCCGGAGCATCTTTGTACGTCAGGAAATAATGCATGAGGCGTTCGACGAAGTGAACCGGACAGTCTTTGATATCCGTCCATTGTTCATGGAGAGCGTCGCCCTTGAGGACTGCCACAATTTTATCATCGGCTTCATCGCCATCGATCATACACAGCCCGCCAATCGGAATGGCTTGAAGCAGGATGTCTCCGTGGGTGATGCTTTTCTCGGTTAAGACGCAAATGTCCAACGGATCCAGATCGCCCACGAGTCCAGGCCGGCTGGTGCGCCCGGCACTCAGTTCGGCGACGGACTGCCCGCAATAGGTTTGAGGAATTAATCCATACAGCGTGGGGCAGACATTGGAATAGCGCTGTGGCCGGTCGACGCGCAAATGCCCTGATTTTTTATCCAATTCATATTTGACGGTGTCGGTGGGGACGATCTCGACATAAACCGTGACGCACTGTGGCGCTTCCTCTCCAATTTCGACGCCGTGCCATGGGTGGGATTTACAGGGAAATCCAAAATTTTGCCATAAGGAGAAAAATTCTTGATCGTTCATCGAAGCGTTTCCTGGTGTTGTCATGGGTCTGGACAAGTCAATGGGGAATGACTTCCATTACGTTTCGGTCTGAATCTCCTGAAAATTAACCGGCACCAGCCATTGTGGCGAGTATGGGCCTCCCGGAGAACTACGACGGACAGCAAAAGAATGTTCATACCACCGAATGGTGGTTAAGACGGACTAACGGGAGGCTGATGGGCGGGATGCAGCCAGTCAAGAAAAGTTTTAACGGGGTTGAAGTTTGCGCGAGGAATCTCCACAAAGATGGTGATCCAATGCGCCATCCCTCCATTCCACAAGCCGGGCCATTCCAATGCTTTGAGTGGGCGTCCCTGGTGGGATTTCATGCCGATGAACCCTGTGCCGGGATCCACGTATTCCAGGAGGTTAAATGGATTGCCCTGATAATCCCGGACTCCGCAGACCATATCCACAGGATTAAAATGCGTGCCGGACGCAAACAGTTTTTGCTGAGCTTCAGAATCAGGATTCACCTGGGATTGCTCTACAATTTGCCTGGACGGGGCGTCCTCGGGGTGTGCCACCCAAAATGGCCCTCCGCCTGGGTCGCCGGTATTGGGAACTACTCCACAGACCCGGATGGGGCGATCTAAATACTGTTTCAACAATGTGGCCTGATCCGGAAGCGCCAGTTCCCGATAGGATTGAGGAAGCGGCAGGAGGAGTTCCTGGAGGATACAGGCTTCGGCTTGCTGGACACTTTTCGCATTCGCCGGGACCGAACTGAGTTGTTGGATATGATGGAATACGTGTTGTTGAAGCTCAGCCAGATATCCCCCTAAAACCTTTCTCCATTCGACAATCGGATCTTTCAAATGGTCCGGAACGACGTTATCAACATTGGAAATAAAGACGATGTCTGCTTGGCAGTCATTTAAATTTTCCAACAACGCGCCATGTCCTCCCGGTCGAAAGACCAGTGTGCCATCGTCGGCTCGAAATGGCTGGTTGTCAGCGTTCAGCGCGACGGTGTCGGTAGAAGGTTTTTGAATGGAGACCGTGAGCTCAAGTTTCCATCCCTGCTTGCTCAAGGCCTGTTGAATGGCGTGCAGGTGGTCCTTGATAACCTGTTCGTATTGCGGTGATACGGTCAGATGGATTTTTACCGGTTGCGCAGGAGTGGGGTGATACCGGATGGCTTCGTAGACATGTTCTTGGAGTGAGGTACGTGGCCCCTCAGGGTATCGATGGAAGGGAAGAAGCGCTTTGGGCAAGTCGGCATAGCCGAGGCCGGGTGTCCACAATACCGTTTGAAGGATGGTGTTGATATCGTGAGAATGCTGAGACGCGGGAGGGGCCTGCCCTTGCCTATGGAGATAGGCCTCCAGGTCCGGAATGAATGGGAAGTCTTGCAGCCGTTTCCATGCCTGATCGACAGCCTGAGGAATTGCTTGAGTGGGGCTGGCGCCTGAACTGTTCGATGCTTCTGAAGACAAAAATTTGAGGAGATCATTGAACATGCGTGTGGCGGCTCCGGATGCGGGGATAAATTTACTGACCCGGTTGGTCTGCCAGACGGATTCAAATTGTTGTTGATAGTGTGGAAACTGATCTGGACGGAGTTGAACAATTCCATCATTCACCCGGCAGGGGCGGATGATGGTGATCGGAGGGACCCCGTGACGCAATCGCTGGAGTTGGGATTCAACCTGGTAGGCGGAAATCCCACGGCGTCTTAACTCAAGATGATCCTGCGGTGTGAGCATGAGGCGTTGTTAGTCCAAATTCTAAAGATGAGTGGTCCGTCGGATCATTTCCGACCGGGTGGTGTTTCGTGATGAAACATGCCAAAGTTTTGGGTGTCCCGATATGAAAAAAGATTCTAAAAGGAAAAATTGTCTGTGTCATCCCTCATAACCACCGTGAAGAGAGTTGTATGAAAGAAACACCAGTTCAGACCGTTTCAAAGTCTCGCAATGTGGCTATTATTCCTCTTGATCAGTTCCTCCGGCTGTACGATAAAGGCCACGCTCGATATTACCACGGATGGAACAACCGAATACTTGTCTTCTACCACGGGGAAATCCTGGTGGACAGAAGATGGTCTCGTGAAACGCGGCGAACAAGTCAGAGCCTTTGTGGTCATCAATTATGACAACCTCCTTCAAGAAATGGCCCAAGGGCAGCGGGAATATTTATACGCATTTGTGACGATTTTAGGAATCTCCTCCCATCAGGAGCCACTCTTTCAGCGATTGGTCCAGGCCCCTTACACCTTGTTGGCTGAGATACCCGTCTCCCAGGAAGACCATGAGTTGAACAGGTTTATTAGACAAATCCAACTGTTAAGTGTCCATGGTCCTGGAGGAATGGTAAACGGTTAATCCTGTGCTCCTCCTTTTAAATATCCCAGGCCGATTTTTAACGCGCGCCGGGTAATTTCCGGCCATCTGGCCTCCGGATATTCCTCCAACACCTTGACGGCTTTTCCATCTTGAATATCGAGTTCTTTCACTCGAATGATGCCATCTTCAATGGTGACTTCAGCCACAATGTTTCCTCCTTTGTTTCCTGCATTTCCTCGAATGACGATGAATGGAATTCGATGTGAGACAGGGTAAGACAGTAAAAAATCCTGTTTTCTTGACAGGTTGTAGGTCCAATGCTAGCATTTTTTTAAGTCTGCCGGAAATGTTGCCTTCATGAAAATTTTCCGCAAAAGGTAAGGACACCACATGAATATCTCATTTCATGCTATGCGTCAGGGGATAAATCGCATCGGAGGGTTCGCTCTCATGGCCTGCATTCTGGCGGCATGTGGAGGTCCCCCGAATTGGGTGAAAGAAGGGTCGGGTGTCTTAAATAAAGACGATTCCAAGTCGATTTATGGAGTGGGATCTGTGATCGGTGTGAAAAATGAGCCCCTTGCCTGGGAAACTGCTGAAAATCGAGCGAGAGCCGAATTGGCAAAAACGTTTCGAACGTATACCGCCTATCTTATGCAAGATTACGCTGCTTCTACCGCAGCCGGCAATTTCACCAAAACCACTGAAGAACAAAACGTGGAACGAGCCGTGAAGACTTTTTCGGCGGTGACCTTAAATGGAGTCCGGCCCGTTGATCGGTACAAAGATGACGATACGTCCACCTATTATGTGTTGACTAAATTATCTTTTGAGGAAATGAAAGAAGTCCTCCAACAAGCCCAAGAATTGGATGCAGAAGTGCGAGAGTTTGTCCGAAAAAATGCTGAAAAGGCTTTTAAAAAACTGGAACAGGAAGAAGCCAAACGGCCGGGGGGGCTTTGACTTCGATGTGTTGATGATGACTGTTCTTCTTCGTTTTTTTAACCAACCATAAAGGTATCCATTGTTCCTGACGCCTCGATTGCTTCGATCCGGTACGGTCGTCATTTCCTGCCTTTGCCTTTTCTTTGTGGTCTCCTGCGGAAAAGAAAAAAAGGTCACCCGAATTGATCCGGGTGTTGTGACAGATTTTAGCGGTCGTTGGAATGACACCGACTCCAAGTTAGTTGCAGAAGCGATGATGAAGGAGATGGTGAATCGGCCCTGGTTGGAAAACTTTTCCAGTCAACACAGTCGTGTCCCGACGGTCATCGTGGGGACCATTTTGAATAAAAGCCATGAACATATCGATGTGGGCACTTTTGTGACGGATTTGGAACGGGAAATGAGCAATTCCCAGAAAGTGTTGTTCGTGGCCAGTCAAAGCGATCGCGAAGAAATTCGACAGGAACGCCGGGAACAAGCCGTCCATGCCCGTGAAGATACCCAGAAACGCCCTGGCCAGGAACTGGGGGCGGATTTTATGATGAAGGGGACGATTAGTACGCTTGTCGATGAATCTGACGGCGTGAAGGGTATTTATTATCAGGTCGATTTAGATCTGATCAATTTAGAAACGAATGTGAAATCCTGGTACGGACAAAAAAAAATCAAAAAAGTCGTCGAACGGAAACGTCTGCTGTTTTAACGCAATGCCTTCCGGTGAACCATTTTTCTTCTTCGTGGTTCTCGTGTAAGTCCTATTCAGTCTTTTATCCATTTTTCATTTCCTTCGCAAAATCCCCTTTCTATTTCCGGCACTATGGGCCTGGTTCCCGGTCGACGTGGCGCCTTGGTTTGTTCACCCTTGTTTTCCTCCTATCAGGATGTAGTGGAACGTTTTCCCATTATGGAGGGGTCGACCGCAGTCTCAAAGCGGGCAATCCGGACCGGGCTGTGGCACTGATTCAAGGGGCCAAAGACGACTATGGACGTAAAAATCGCCTTCTCTACTTGATGGACGAAGGGATGGTTCTTCATTTGGCCGGCCGGTATCACGAGAGTAATGCGGTCCTGGAAGAAGCCTATCTTCTGGTGGAGGAGCAATATACGACACGGCTTCGAGATCAGGCTTCGGCGATTCTCTTAAATGAAACACAGCTTCCTTATGAAGGAGAGCCATTTGAACATGTTCTAATCAATGTCATTAAAGGATTGAATTATGCGTTATTGCAAAGTTGGAACGAGGCTTTGGTCGAAGCTCGAAGAATTGACCATAGACTCAATGTCTTAAGTGACCGGACGGAAGGACATGCGTATCAGGAGGATCCATTTGCCCGATATCTGACCGGGGTGTTGTATGAAAATGCAGGAGATTTGAATAATGCCTATGTCGCCTATCGCAAAGCTGAGGCCGTCTATGAGGAGGTTCGTGCCTGGTCCAAGGTGCCGCTTCCGGATGTAGTGAAGACGGATCTGATTCGAGTGACGAGTGCTCTTCATTTGGTAGAGGACCTGGAACGATATCAGGCGAAATATCCGGAAGTGACTTCGGATGCCGCCATGCCCCACGACTCCGATATGGCCCAATTGATCGTTGTCAGTTACCATGGTCAAAGTCCGCGAAAGGAAGATCTGTATATCGATGTGCCCATTAGTCTGGATGCCCTTCAATTGATTGTCCTGGCCAAATCGGCCGGGGGTCGAAGCACTCGGTCAACCAGAGAGGGAGAGACGTTGCTTTATGGGATTCATGGTCAAATCGCTCGCGTGGCTTTGCCTCGGCTCATTCCCCCACGCACGAAGACTGCTTACACCACCATACACATGACGGATGGAACGACGACTTACAACGCACACACCCAACGTCTGTACGATATTGGAGCCGTCGCGGAAAAGAATATGGAGGACGGATACCCCCGGTTGGTGTTGAGGGCCGTCGCTCGAACCGCGATGAAAATGGCCGCAGCTGAAGGAATAGGAATTGGAGCCCGTTCTGCTGTTCACAAGAATTCACAAGATTGGGTTGGACCGTTAGCGGCCATTCTGGCTCGAATTTTTGTGTTAGTGACCGAAGAAGCCGATATCCGTTCTTGGCGGACATTGCCGGGAGAAATTCAAATGGCTCACCTATGGATTCCAGCCGGTTCCTATAGCGTTCTGGTGCATGCGGTTGACCATCAGGGACGGGTCGTTGGATCGCCAGAGCCAGAGCAACTTGATGTACAAAGCGGAGAAGTTCGCATGTTACTCCGGCAGTATTTGGAATAACAGGATTGGCGTGATGTGGATCAAACTTTTTCTGCCATTGGCGGGTGCCCTGGTGTTGTCCGGATGCTGGTTTCGAAGCACGCCGACTCCTCCGGACTGGATCCTGGCGCCACAGGTGGCATATCCGGGCGACCGGTATTTAGTGGGAATGGGGGAGGGGTCTACTCGTGACCAAGCGGAAAAACGTGCTTACGCCGCTGTGGCACGCATATTTTCCGCGAATGTCCAAGCCAAATCACTTGATCAAGAATCGTATTCCCTGACAGAAACGAATGATCAATCTTTAACGCACCGGACATTGCATATCGATCACGTGACCCAGGTGACCACCACCAAGCTCCTCGAAAATGTGAAGGTTCTGGACGCATGGTACCGAACACTCGATCAACAGTTTTTCGTCTTGGCCGGATTGGATCGACACCATACAGAAACCGCGTTGGTCGAACGTCTGAGCGATCTCGATGTGGCTATTGAAGGATTCGTCATGCAGGGCCGGTCTCATCCTCAAAAAATTCATCGAATTCAAGGATATAAACAGGCCCTCGGTCTTCTTCAACAACGCAAGGTGATGAATACGGATTTGCGGGTGATTCGCGCTAGCGGAGAGGGAATTCCCTCACTCTATACCAGTCAGCAGGTGCAACGGGAGTTTATGGATTTTGTCGCCAGTCACCTGGTGATCTCCATTGTCATAGAGGGAGAAAATCATGAGGAATTGGAGAGGGCTATTGGCGAAGGGTTAAAGCGGGAAGGTCTGTTAGCCAGTGCAAGGGAAGGGGATTCCCTGAACTCTGAGACACCAGCGGATGTCTCAATTTCCGGGACCGGAAGATTGTGGACCGTAGATTTGCCGGATCCCTTATTTCACTATGTTCGCTGGTGTGGAGATGTGCAAATCCGTGAAACGGAGTCTGCCCGTCTCGTCGGAGTGATTTCCCGGTCAGGCCGGGAAGGGCATATTACCGACCATGAAGCGCGCGTCCGGGCCAGCAAAGTCATGCAGGAGGTCATTTCCCAGGAAGTTGCCCGTTTGCTCACCCAGTCGGTATTCAGTTCCGAACCGGATTCGTCCAATAGCCAGACTATTCCCAATGCCTGTCCGTATTAACTCACGGCCTGTCCTGTTGAAGATCGAAAACGTGACGATTACTGATGAGCACGGGTGCGGATCGGGATTTGCGCCCCCTGGCAGACTGGAAGAGACTAACAGGATAAGTCTTGTTGCAATCCTTGGAGAAGATCTCCCCATTCTTTGGACTTGGCGATGTGACGCTGCCCCCGTTCTTTCAGGGACTCCATGTTGAAATCTTCTAGGGCCTTGAGATCCTTCCCGGATTCTTTGACCATTTCAGCGGCATGAGAGAGGAATTGGCACACACCCTTTGACGCGGGTGGCTGGCCTCCGGCTCGCTCGAAGAGTGCGATGGCTCGGTAGCCCTGCTCCTGTCCTCTGAAAAGGGTTTCTGCGGCCTGATACAGCAACCGAGCGTGTGGGGTTTCTTCCTTTCGACCGATAAGCGCTGCCATAAGGGCAGCCTTCCCAATGGACAGGGCCGCGCCTTCAGGGTCTTCATTCGCGATAGCATCATCTGCTTGTTGCTCCAGGCGGTCCATTTCTCCAATCTCCCCGACCACCTGAGCAAACCCGCTTTCTCCCCATGTAATGCTAAGTGCCAAATGGAAACACAATATCCATGTCTGCCGAATATGGCGTATGTTCATACGGACAAATGAATACCATTCTGACGAGCCATCGTGTTTGGGCGATTGCATCCCTTCGAGAACTGCTGACTATTGAACCTGCCAATCCATGTCAATCTGTTTGTAGGTCCAGCTGGTGGCTTCACGCAGCTCCGCCATTTCTTTGGACGTATCGTGAATTAACCAAACTTTTCCCTGTAGCTCAATAATGGGTTTGATGGACTTTTCATTTCGAAGTTTGCCTAAACTCCATACGACCTCTGTGAGTACCGGGAAATCAATGTCTGTGGACGATTTGATGCGCGGAAGATGTTCAGATAAATATTTAAGCATTGGGGGGGTGATCGTGGGGTCTCCGGTATGGGCCCCGATTTCTCCTAATCCTTTGGCTGCAGCTGCCCGAATAGCTGAATCAGTTTGACTCTGAAAGATTTCTGTCAGGAAGGGAATGGCATCGCTTCCCGTGCTGGAAAGCGCCACGATCGCTTCTTCCGCCAACTCTTTATCTTTGATAATGTCTTTAAGAAACGGCAGTGCCTCGTGAGACTGTACCTGAGGCAGTAAGGATAAAATTTTCAGCTTCCGTTTATTGGATGTGTGCGGGTTTTTGAGTAGTTCAAGTAGACGGGTATCATGTCCCCATTCCGCGGCAATCATGACAGGAAAATCAAATTCTTCTATCCGTTCGGCTAACTGCTGAATGGCATAGAGTCCGGATTGGGGCGCATTGGCAATTTTCGCGGCTTCGCCGGCATCTTCGAACGTGGTTCGCGCTTCTTTGTACCAGCCTAAATCTCTTCCATCCAATTGATAAGAGAACAGGCAGGCAGGTCCTGTCCAGAGACGAGCCGGCGCCCCGACCTGGTCAGCATCACCACCGGCGCGAGTGGTGCCGGCCCATTTTTTCTGTTCTTCGCATTTCACGTTCACGGTCACATCGAACGGATCATCGCGATTGGTCACCACCGTGTAGCCCAATTCTTCCAAACGTTGTCGCACGACATTTTGAATGCCAGTTCCGTCCACTTTGCCACGCTCTGTCAGCGCAAGGACGTGAACATGGACAGTTTGAATTTTATCGAGTTCAGTTTTTTCTTCTGGAGTAAGATAGGTCCGGCGAGCCAACCCCTCTGAACAGAAAAGCCCTATGAATAAAAAAGCTGTGACCATACAGATAGCCCATAACCTCATGCCGGTCCTCCCTCCGTATAATGATGGGGCGTATTAACTGAGATGACCATCTAAGTCGATTTGTTTATAGGTCCAACTGGTGGCCTCGCGCAGATCGGCCATTTCATTCGAATTATCAAAAATCACCCAAATCTTCTGTTGAAGCTCTCTGATCGGCTTAAGGGAAGGATCCCATCGCTGCTTGCCGATTGCCCAGACGACTTCAGTGAGGACGGGGAAATTAATATCCTGAGAGGTTTTCAGTTTCGGCAATATTGAGGAGACGTACTGCACCAACGGAGGAATCGGTCGAGGATCTCCCGTCTTGGCCGCAATATTCCCCAGGGTTTTTGCCGCTTCCGCTCGGACGCCGGCTTGGGTACTGGTTTGAAATAAATCGATGAGTAATGGAATGGAATCCGCTCCGGCTCCCGAGAGGGCATTGATCGTTTCCTGTTGCAAATCTGTGGTCTCGAGGAGTTTAGTCAGTTGAGGGAGTGCCTCTTCCGCGTGAACAGCACTGAGCACCGCCAGGATTTTGACTTTCCGGAGTTTCGGCGTGTTGGGATTATCCAAGAGTGTCAGCAGACGATCCACCTGGCCCCATTCGGCGGAAAGAAGGACCGGGAAATCATATTCCTTGAGCCGTTGGTTGAGATGGTCCATGGCAAACTTCCCGGCATCCTCCGCCTGCGCTTTTTGAGCGGCCTGTCGGGCATCCGGAAACATCGTGCGCACCTCTTTTTTCCATTGCAAATCGGTTTGGTTAAGGAAATAGGTGAGCAAACAGGCGGGACCCGTCCAGAGCCGGTCGGGTGCGTCTGCCAGATCCACGTCCCCGCCGGTCGGAGACGTTCCCGTCAAAGTTTTCTGTTCTTCGCATTTCACCTTCACTTCCACATCGTGGGGCTGAGCCCGGTCCGTGGTCACCGTATACCCCATGTCTTGCAACCGCTCCTTGACCGTGGCTATGAGCGGACTGGCGTCATGAGCCCCTTTTTCGGTTAAGGCCAGGACCTCGACCAACACCGTCTGCGCTTTTTCCAATTGGGCTTTTTGCTCGGCGGTCAGATGGATACGTCCAGCTTCTGTTGAAGTGACTCCGAAACACCACATCAGGATGAAAATGAAGAAAATAGGCCAGATCTTCATAAATACCTCCTCGAATCGTAAAGGCCTATCTATTATATTGATGATAGGTAGTACGATTGGTTAAGAGGGAGTCGAAAGAGATTTCTCTTCAATTGTACCGTATATTATCAATATGCTTTCAACATCGCCGCATCTTGCAAATTTATTGCCTTATAGGTCCAACTGGTGGCCTCGCGCAGATCGGCCATTTCTTTCGAATTGTCATGAATCAGCCAAACTTTTTCCTGTAGTTCTGCAATGGGGCTGAGGGCGGGTCCCCATCGTAGTTTTCCGATCGCCCAGACCACTTCAGTGAGGAGGGGGAAGTCAATATCTTCCGAGGATTTCAACTGAGGCAAAATTGAGGAGACATATTTGGCCAAAGGAGGAATCGATCGGGGATCTCCCGTCTTTGCCGCAATATTCCCCAAAGCTTTTGCCGCTTCTGCTTGAATGCTGGATTGGGTACTGGTTTGGAATAAGTCGATGAGTAATGGAATGGAATCCGCACCGGTTCCAGAGAGGGCATTAATGGTTTCCTTTTGGAGATCGGTTGTTTGGAGTAATTGTGTGAGTTGGGGGAGAGCTTCTTCGGCATGTAGATTGCTGAGCACCGACAGGATTTTGACTTTCCGGAGTTTCGGCGTGTTGGGATTATCCAAGAGTGTCAGCAGACGATCCACCTGGCCCCATTCGGCGGAAAGAAGAACCGGGAAATCATATTCCTTGAGCCGTTGGTTGAGATGGTCCATGGCAAATTTCCCGGCATCCTCCGCCTGCGCTTTTTGAGCGGCCTGTCGGGCATCCGGAAACATCGTGCGCACCTCTTTTTTCCATTGCAAATCGGTTTGGTTAAGGAAATAGGTGAGCAAACAGGCGGGACCCGTCCAGAGCCGGTCGGGTGCGTCTGCCAGATCCACGTCCCCGCCGGTCGGAGACGTTCCCGTCAAAGTTTTCTGTTCTTCGCATTTCACTTTCACTTCCACATCGTGGGGCTGAGCCCGGTCCGTAGTCACCGTATACCCCATGTCTTGCAATCGCTCCTTGACCGTGGCTATGAGCGGACTGGTGTCATAAGCCCCTTTTTCGGTTAAGGCCAGGACCTCGACCAACACCGTCTGCGCTTTTTCTAATTGGGCTTTTTGCTCGGCAGTCAGATGAATACGTCCAGCTTCTGTTGAAGTGCCTCCGAAACACCACATGACGATGATGAAGAACAAAACAGGCCTGGTTCTCATGACAACCTCCTTGCATATTCAATATTCACCATGGGGTATCTGTAGGCTGATGGGTGGAAGATTAATCTCCAAACGAGGTTCTCAAAGTTTTTTCAATATACTCTCCAGATTAATGGTGGGGCAACTCATAAGCTGGAAGGTATCTTCCCATTTTCTTGCAAAGACAAATAACTGATAATCCCAACTCTCATTTGGCTTTATCTCATTCACGCATTGTTGATCGACTGAATGATTTCCATGTAGATAGCAATGAGAGGGCAAGCGGGAAAAATGACCCTAGCTGATTTTCCACTATTTCCTCTTGATTCAGTTGAACCCCTGTTCCTCTCGGGCTATACTCGGCGAATGTCACAGGCTCCCAAATATGCATTTATAGGAGCGGGCAATATGGCTGAAGCTTTAGTGTCCGGAATCCTAAAATCCCACCTTGCGACTCCCGCCAATATTTCTGCCACGGATATTTCCCCAGGCCGGTTAGAGCTCTTTCGGAAGACCTTTCAGATTCAGGTGGGGTCTGACAATGCAGAGGAAGCGAAGCAAGCTGATGTGATAATCCTCTGTGTGAAACCACAGATCATGGATAGGGTGTTATCGGAGATCAAGGGGAAACTTTCTCGGAAGCAATTACTGATTTCTGTAGCAGCGGGCTATCCCTTAACACGTCTTCAACAACATATCGGGGGAAATGTTTCGCTTGTACGTGCGATGCCGAATACCCCTGCGGTCATCCAGGAAGGCGTGACAGCTTTGGCTGGGAGTTCCGGCCTTCCCGTTCATCATCTCCAGCTGGCTCAAACCATATTTGAATCGGTTGGAAAAGTCGTCATTGTGGAAGAATCTTTAATGGATGCCGTAACCGGATTGAGCGGGAGTGGTCCGGCTTATATCTATCTGGTCATTGAAGCACTCACAGATGGCGGGGTGCGGGCCGGTCTCCCACGGGCTGTGGCAGGTGTGCTGGCCGCGCAAACGGTTTTAGGTGCGGCACGCATGGTACTCGAAACTGGAGAACATCCTGCTGTGCTTAAAGATCGTGTGACGTCACCAGGCGGAACGACTATCGCGGGCCTTCAACAATTAGAAGCCGGTGGACTCAGAGCCATCTTGATGCAGGCTGTCGAGGCTGCCACCCATCGATCTCGTGAACTTGGTCAATGAGGCACTCCACGCGTGCGAGGTTCAAGGCATAGGGCATGGGGCATTTTTTGAAAGGAGTTGACGGTGCAATATTGGGTCAAAGTGATTTTTATTGACAATAAAGAATTAGAATTCAAAGATGCTATCCGTCATACCATCAGCGATGATATGGAAATACTCGAGATCGATACTCCAAAGGAAGTCACTATCATTCCCCTCAAGCAAATTAAGTATTTTTCTTGCGATGCCACCGTCTTTGCCAAACAAAAATCAGAGACGTAGGACAGGGTGAGGGTCGCTTAATATTCGGATGGCATACTCCGAAGAAGATGATAGAGGGCCGGATTCCATGGGTTATAAGAAGTGTTTCTCAATATATATTATGGCTCTGCGAATTTATTAACATATTGACTTGTATGCAGAAACATACACTATTCGATCTATTATTTAAGAGAAGAACCGGAAAGCTTTCTTGCCTAATGATGAACTTTGTGACACCATAACCCTAATCCACCTTCGCATGTGTATCCCTCTTCCATTTACACCTAATTCCAAGGCGAGATGATACGATTCGTTAACGGGATGATCATGGTCACGGAAACAATTAAGAAAATAAGTAAGCAGCTCGGCTTGGTCCTGGCCTTATTAGGCGGGTTGCTGATTCTTTGGGAACTTCCCCACTACGAACGCAATGCTCTTTCCCACCAGGAAAGGATCGCTCAATTAGGAACGAAACTCCCGGCCTATGAGGTGAAGACGTTTTTGCGACATATCGAATCCCGTCTTCCATATTATCGAGAAGAATTTCAGCAAGCTGAGCAAAAAACCGGTATCCCCTGGACGTTGTTGGCGGCCATGGCCTATCAAGAGTCAAAATGGAATCACAAGGCCATCAGTCCCACGGGTGTTCGAGGGATTATGATGCTTACGCGTTCCACAGCCTCCGATTTAGGAATCACCAACAGGCTTGACCCTTCGAAAAGCATTGCGGGCGGGGCCCGATATCTGTCGTATTTACAGAAGCGGGTTCATGATGATATTCGAATGCCGGATCGTCTATTTGTTGCGCTTGCAGCATATAATGTGGGAATGGGGCATATTAACGATGCCCGATTGTTGGCTGAACGTTTAGGAAAAAACTCAGGTCAATGGGATGATCTTAAAGTCGTGCTTCCCCTTCTCGCCCATAAAGAATACTACCAGGATCTGCCTCATCGGTATGCTCGCGGATGGGAGCCCGTGCAATTTGTGAAGCGTATTCGAGCCTATCGCGACATCCTTCAGCAAGTCGTGAATCGGGAAGCCAAAAATCCTCACGTAGATATTTAAATCCATCCCCCTTTTCCGTTTTGAAACCCCTCTGGGCCTTTAACGTTCTTCTTGTGCTGATGCCTCATTATCATTCAGTTTACACACGGGTCTATTTTTCTACATTCTGCGGATGGCCATAAGTCTTTGCGCTCTGGTGCTCAAGTAAACACAGGTGCCGTGTTGGGATATGGAATTGTTGGCGAAAAATTTAGGAAGAGAGGCTATGTAATCTAGGGCGAGGAGTCGCCAAATGGTTCGTCTGGCTGGGCCCGCTCAATCGACAGAGCAGTGTCGTCAGGCAAAATTTTGGCCTTGATCTTATCTCCAAACTTAAACGATTCGGATAAGTTCGTTTTCGGAGTGACTTCTATACGGATTTCTCCCCTATTTCCTCGTATGACATAAAAGGCTCCATCAATCATTAAAATTTCGGCAACAATGGTACGAATTTTTGATGCCTCTTTGGAAGGAGTTGTACCCGATATGTCTTTAGTGGGTGGTGCGGGTTCTGATGTGGGGGCATGAGGAACAGGCTGGGCAGTGGAGCGTAGAAGACTTCTTAGGTTCCTCTAAGCGGATGCCGGGAGATTCTCCAGGATTCGCGTGGACAATGGATAACGCTTTGTCTTGGGGAGTGACTCGTGCCTTGATCCGATCCCCAAACTTGAAGGTTCCGGACAATTGGGTTTGGGGTGTGACTTCGATCTGAATCTCCCCATAGTCGCTCCGAATAATGTATAAGTTCCTATCCACCATTAAGAGGTCGGCGATTATGATTCGCACCTCAGACTCTTTTGAAGTAGAAGGAGCTGGTTGTGGTGTCGCAGGTGCCGGTGACGGATTTGATAAGGAGACGGGTGGGGTAGGCACTGAAGAGGAACCTTCGCTGGTTGTCCCAATAGGTTCACCGGCTTGAGCTTTGGTAATGGAGATGGCCTCGTCGTTAGGTAAAAGAATAGCTTTTATGCGGTCGCCAAACTTGAACGTCCCCGAAAGCTGGGTCTCCTGGGTGACCTCAATTCGTATTTCTCCACGTTCTCCCCGGACCACATAAAATGCTCCATCGATCATCAGGATGTCCGCTACGACTGTTCTGGTTTTTGGGGAAGGAGATACCTGAGAGAGGGATTGAGCCGATTGTGGCCTTTCATCTCCTGCTGCGATGAGGGGATGACAGAGCAAGCCAACCAGGCAGACAGCAAGCCGCAATAAGGAGAGAGGGGAAGGCATGGTGGCTGTCACAGAAGGCAGGTGAAGGAGCTTCATGCAAAAAAATAAAAAAATCCGTGAAGCATTTTCAGATTCGTGGTGCCGAGGCGCAGAATCGAACTGCGGACACCAGCCTTTTCAGGGCTGTGCTCTACCAACTGAGCTACCTCGGCACATTTTGAGAATCCAGACAGTCGAAAGCTTTTTATAACATAAAGACTTCTTCCTTTTCCAACCAATTGCGTCGTGGACGATCTGTGGATGATTTTGGGAAAATTAAGAAACTCGCAACACGATCTTACGGGGTAAGTAGATCAAGGTCCAGGTAGGTAGAGGGCAAGTGAGTTAAGCGATTGCGGAATGCGGAAATTTTCAACATTCAACTCATACTCACACAGAAACCGACTGGTCTCAAGAATTTTCGATTCTGATTCAAATGCGCCCGGGAGGAGACAAACCATCTCATTACCAGGTGAACCGCAGAAATCCGCCATTATAGTCAGGAGCATTGATTGAGGGCGAGAGAAGCAGAGGTTGGTCCTGTTTGGGATCAAATCCCTTTGGCAAACTTTCTGCAGGGACTACAGATTGAATAGCCTGGAGACTGTGCATTTCGACTCCGAATTCGATACCGGGTAATTTTCCTGGAGATTTCAGATGAAAAAGAGAGTTATGCTGCTTTTGAAATAGACCCTGTTGAGGGTTAGGTTTGAAAAGTATTTCCCCGAGAAGCCTATTCTCCCAATCTTGAGTTTTCCATAGATCTAGAGAACTTTCTGTGGTCAGGTTGCCCTCTGGCATACGGTCACCAGTTGTCAAAACTTCGTTCGCGATCAAGGCTGCCTCAACATTCAACTCTCCCATAGGGCACAGGAGAAGCATGCTGAAAATTATGGATGCCCATCCGTGGAGTAAAGCACTGGGTCTTTTACTTATCAACATGATATGGTTCTCGTCTTGCGTGTCAGTTGTTTGTTTATTCTACCATAAGCCATGTGCCGTGGAGCTTTGGCCACAATCGACACCTGTATTATTCGCCAATTTCCCTTTCGCTTCAGTCTAACTTTCAATAATACATTCATTTCTTGGAGAGAATTTTGCTTTCATATCCACTGTTTTGATTTATTTGGGGCAGATCTTGCTAAGTTTGTTTCGGACACAATAATGAGTTGTCCAGGTTGACGGAGATTTGTAGGACACTTATTTATATATATTTATATAAATGGTTCCTTGACGGTTTTTGTGACCGCAGGGTATTCTCAAACACCATTCCGCACATCTTCATTAGCACGTGATTAATCCACCACAGGCTCCTATGAACATTGAAAAAGATAAGAATATGCTAGCCGGTGAATCTCAAGATGAGCTTGAAATTTCGGGAAAAGAAGAAGAACTCACTCCCGAGGAATATTTGGAACCGTTGCTTCAACAAGCCCAAAAGGCTGCCCGCCCATTGAGTGGGTTGATTGCCATGAAAAAGAATGCGGCATTAATGGCCATGGCAGATGGGTTGGAAGACGGAGAAGCAGCGATCCTTGAGGCCAATGAAGAAGATCTTTCAGCCTACGACGGAGATGACTCGCGGACGGCTATGGTTGATCGACTCCGCCTGACGCCAGCCAGAATTGCCGACATGGCAAAACACATTCGAGAGATTGCTCAATTGCGGGACCCTGTCGGGGAATCGTTGGGTTTCTGGCAACGACCCAATGGCATGAGAGTCGGTCGAGTGCGTGTTCCGATCGGGGTGATCGGGATCATCTATGAATCTCGCCCCGATGTGACCGCGGATGCTGCGGCGCTCTGTCTTAAATCCGGGAATGTCTGTGTGTTAAGGGGAGGATCGGAATCACACCATTCCAATACGGCTCTTGCCAAGATTCTGGGAGAAGCGGCTCATAAGACGGGGATTCCGGAAGGAGCTATTACCATTATTGAGAAGACCGATCGCGAGGTGGTCCTTGCTCTCCTTAAAAGTGACCGGTATGTGGACCTTCTCATCCCTCGAGGCGGAGATGCTCTTATGCACACGGTGACCCAGCATGCCACCATCCCAGTGATTAAGCACGATAAAGGAGTATGCCATATTTATGTGGATTCGGACGTGGATCTGCCCATGGCTCAACGAATCAGTTTTAACGCGAAGGTTCAACGATGCTCCACCTGTAATGCCATGGAAACCCTATTGGTGCATGAGAAAGTCGCCAAAAAATTATTGCCACCTCTGGCGAAACAATTTGTCGAGGCCGGCGTGGAAATGCGTGGATGTCCCAAGACCTGTCAGATTCTTCCTGAGGCCAAATCCGCACAGAATGATGATTTTGGAAAAGAATTTTTATCGTTAATTGTGGCTATCAAAGTGGTGAAGGATATGGAGGACGCCATGGACCATATTCATCAATATGGTTCCCGCCATACCGAATCCATTCTCACGAATGACTATGACCGTGCCCTGCGATTTTTGCGGGAGGTGGATTCCAGCGCGGTGATGGTGAATGCGTCTACCCGTCTGAATGATGGCTATGAATTTGGATTGGGTGCCGAAATTGGCATTAGCACGACCCGCATTCATGCGCGTGGACCCATGGGCTTAGAAGATTTGACCTGCTCAAAATTTGTCGTATACGGCTCCGGCCAAATTCGCGAATAGTATAATCTGGCAAATGGCGTTATTCTGAATTTCCTGTCACTCTCCTGATGTCATGTGGCCATTTCACGGGCCATGCCTTCATTTCATCCATTGTTCCTATGACCCCTCAGGCCTTTCTCACACATCCCGACGCCATTCGACTTTCTGAAAACAAGATTTATGTGCAGGACTGGGAATCGTCCGGTGGGCGGGTACGCGTTCAAAACTCGGGTCATTGCGTGTTTTACGGCAGACATGGGCAACGAATCCTGCTTGCTGATCCGGAAGGACATCCTCTCCATGAATGCGCGTGGAAACAACAGACGGCTGGCGATGTTTCGCTGGTATCCGCCCGTCTTCAGTTGGATTGGGGAGAATGGGTTGGGATTAAGCCAAAAGGGTTGGTTAACACCATTTCCTTAGATTTATCCCGGCGGCCCGGCTGGGAACGGTTAACTCAAGATGACCTTCGCCACATGGCGGCCCGGTCCATGCAATCAGATTTGGAAATGATGAGATTTTTTTATCGAGATGAAGATTTGGTTTTTCACGGCGACGGGCAAGCGACGATTCATCAAGTCAAAGACGCTTTTTATGTTTTACCCAATGGGTCGTTTGAAAAAGCCCGGTTTATGTCTTGTATGAGCCGGATGGAATGGAACCGGATCGATTACCTGCCGGTGGTAGAATTATTTTTATCCCTCCTGCCGGGAACAGGCAGTGCCACTTTTGAATTGATCCGAGGATTATACGACGATCAAAACCTCAATAGCGCTCGTCCCTTGCAATACCGGGGCCTTCCTGTCTATCCCTCCGAAGCGGCCTTCCGGCTGTTCAGTCAATTCTTTACCCCTTCTGTTCACTCCAGCCAATCTCCACTGAAAGTATTTTTGGATCCCGAGCATTCCCATGAAGTACAGTGGCTCCCTGCCACTCATTATCCGGTCCGCTATATCGATCAAGATCAACGTTTGTGCGTGACGGTCAGAAACCACACGATCCAAAAAGCGACGTGGTGGGATGATCCGACCGGATTGTCCTTTAACCGGATAAACGATTCAGGACGACCGATGTCGGACAATCGGGGAGTGGCGGCAACGACAAATCAACTTTGGTTGTTCGATGGTCCTGTTCGGAAGGAATTAGCTATTCGATCATCCTGGCAGCTTTCAAGTCTTAGCCATTCTGTTTCCTGGCAGCCGTTCGACAGTTCGTGGCGGGACTGTTTTCCTGCGATGCCACCCGTCCTTGCTCCCTCGCAATCCTTTTCCACAGTTTTGCTGTACCCCGATCGAGAGGAGATGATTGGCGAACAGGAAAGCCTACCCTTTGTCGTTGACTTTTGGGATGATTTTTTAGAAGAACACCCAGACCTCTTTCATCGGAGGTCTAATGCCAAACGGGTCCTGCTTGCACATTGCGAAGTGGGATTAAGCTCGTGTCTCAATTTTCAACACCCCCAAATGCATACCATTTGGTACACCTGGCAGAAATTTGCCCAAAAGCAAGCTCAATCTATATGGAACAGGCTTTCCAAAATGGACCGGCTTGCGTGGCTCCCCAATTTCCACCTGATCCCGTTTGAGCAGCTCATGTTGGAAGCCCTTCAAGAAAGGTATGATTGGATTTATCTCTGGATCCCTTTTTCAGACTATTCAAACTCCACCATGATCAACAAGTGGGGAAAATTTTTAACGACCCATCTTTCTACGGGAGGTATTGGCTGTGTGGCAGGACCTCCCGTTTTGGGAGGGAACTTTCAGGGTCAGGGGCTTCAGATTGTACACGCTGTATCAGGGAACTCCTTGCCCACCTTCCACATCCATCAAACCATTCTTCCCACTGGATGGTTGAACCCTGACTTACACCTTTGGGTCGTCCAAGGGTTGTAAGGTTCTACGCCAGGAATGCTCAGAATGACACGATGAATTTCTTCTCTATTTCTGTAAATGTGAAGTCTGAGGGGATCCTGAGGGGTTCAGAAAAAACTGCTTGGCAGGGACCGTAGCCATCTGGCTTCATGCCTGAATTTTCTTGGCCTTTTCAAGATGATTGAGTAACTGATGAAGGAGCGATGGGGCATGAGGCCCGTCCAAATAAATCTCGTGATGTTTACACGGAAGATCATACACCTGCACCACCTCTGAACAGAGGGTACTCCAATAGGTTTCCACGAAATTTTTGGTTTGGAAGATCACGATCTGAGCAGAATAGTTTTGGGGGGTATATTGGCTGGCGGCTTTTCTCACCACAATGTCACGGTAGAAACGTCGGAGATATGTGGGTAAAGGATATCCGAATCGGAAATAGACGTGGCAGAACATTTTCCTAAGTTTGTTCCAAGAAGTGGTTTGTAATTTATTCCATCTCCAGTGAACAGCCTCTACGGCTTTGGTGAAAATGGCATGGGAAATATGCAAAATTTTGAAGTGGAGTGGTCTTTTTTCTCCTTCATGCGTGGTGGATTCTAACAGGTGGCTTAGTTGAGCTCTCCGCGGGATGGATGCCGGTTTAGGCCGAGAAGTCGTTGGGTCGACCAAAGCGAGAAGCCCGGTGGTTTCTCCCTGTTTGCGAAGTTGTTGCGCCATTTCGTACACCACAATCCCCCCAAAGGAATATCCTGCCAAATGATAAGGCCCTTTGGGCTGAACCGTGCGTATTTCTTTCAAGCACAGGGCAGCAATTTTTTCGACTGTGGTATTGAGAACAGGTCTGCCATCATGGCCCTGGTTTAAAAACATATATAATGGTTGGTTCGGGTAATCTTTTAGATACTGCCTAAAGTTTGAACCAAACCCAAAGCAAAAGATGGGGGGATTTGACCCGGTGGGTTGAATCGGCACCATGATTGAATTGGGACGATGCACCGCCAGTTCTTCTTTGGCAATGTCCACATGCATAAGTTTGACGTGATCGGCCAATTGAGTGCCAAACCGAAACGTCCAATTCAGACGTGCTCCCAAGACAAGGATCGAATCAGCGTGTTGTTGGAGAAAATCCCGGGCGCCATTACCACAAAATGGATGATCATCCGGCAGCAACCCACGTCCCATGGGAGAAGTAATAAAGGGGATCCGATAAGTCTCAATAAGGGTTCGGAGTTCCTGGTAAGGTTCCGACCATCGAATTCCCTTGCCAATGATTACAGCGGGACGTAGAGCCTTGAGGAGGATTTCCGCTATGTGTTCTAGAGAAGCGCAATCAGGCTTCGGAGAGACAAAAGGTTTGTGGAATGGAGCCTCGACAAAAGGAGCAGATTCATTCAGGACTCCCACAGGTAAATCCAAATAGACGGGACCTGGTTGTCCTGCCATGGCTAGGTGATAGCCACGAGTCACGTATTCGACTATTTTTTTTGGTGAATCAACTTGAGCTGCCCATTTGGTTAGAGGTTGGAATAATTTTGCGCCATCCAGCATTTGAAAGGTTCCTGGCCGGGAATCGTCAGCCCTTGAAGTTTTACCTCCAAACACCAGCAGGGGCCAACAATTGTCCTTGGCCACGAGAATGCCTGTGGCCGCATTGGTCACTGCGGGACCGGCCGACAAGATCACCGCAGCCGATAAACGCCCCGATACGTAATTGTGGGCAAGAGCCATTAACACGGCTGCCTGTTGATGACGAACACCAATGACTCGAATTCCCATTTGAGAGCAGGCCGGGAGAGTCTCCTTGATAGGAGATCCTGAAATACTGAAGACATGGGTGACGCCCAAATTTTTTAATGTGAGTGCGAGGAGGTGATGTCCGTTCACGAGATTAGCTCACGCATATCAGAAGTCGAGGACCAGCCTCTTCAACAATTACGATAATGAATCAAGATGGCCAGCCACGGTTTCCGAACCCAGCCTATCCGTAATATGCTGGCCAAGGATTCTCACGGTGGGATGTTCAAAAATGGTCACGGCATCTAATGCCAGCGGAAAAATATCCCTGATCCGGTTGGCTATTTGAACGGCACGGAGCGAATCACCTCCAACTATGAAATAATTATCGTCTATTCCGAGATGATCTAATTTCAAAATGTTCTGAAATATTTCAAGGAGAAAAATGTGAATGGGTTCTGAAGGATTTTCCGATGCTGAAACCAACAATTCCGACAACTGTTCGCTTAGTCCTCGCGCTGTATTTTCCCCGTTGGTCCTTTTGGGATGTCATCCATAAACAGAATTCTTCGTGGCACTTTAAATTCCGCTAATCGACTGAATAACCATTGCCGCAGGTCCGATTCCGTTACCGTGGCGTGCGGATGGAGCACCACGGCTGCGGCCACCTCTTCGCCCAGAGTGGGATGGGGCACGGCAAAGGTTACGGTTTGTTGCACCGCTGGATGACCCAGCAGGGCTTGATCAATTTCCACTGGTGAAATTTTTTCTCCCCCCCGGTTAATCAATTCTTTCAACCGCCCGGTCAGAAAGAGGTAGCCGTCCCGATCTAGATAGCCTTGATCCCCTGTGCGAAACCATCCCTGCGTAAAGGCCTGCCTATTTTCCTCAGGATTCTGCCGATAGCCGGTCATCACATTGGGTCCTCTGATCACGACTTCACCGACTTCTCCCATCGACAGGAACGTTGCGCACTCCGACAGGATGGCGATTTCCGGCCCGGCAGGTGGTCCCACGGAGCCCGGTTTGCGTACCCCTGGGGGTAACGGGTTACTGGTCATTTGATGGGCGGCTTCTGTCATCCCATAGGCCTCAATGACTGGGACACCAAAAACCTGTTCCAGCTCGGCCATGACCGTAGGCGGCAGCGAAGCGGAGGAGGAGCGAATGAAGCGTAATGGGCACCGGGCGACCTCTGTAGGGGTGAGGCGGGCGTGCGCCAGGATGGCTTGGTGGAGTGTCGGGACGGCCGAATACCATGTGGGCTGAAACGTGTGCAGCCAGGAAAAAAGGTCGGGGGCGGAGAAGCCCGGGGGACAGACGACACTGCCTCCGCTCCCCAGCGCGGCTAACAGGGCTCCCACCAGCCCGTGAATATGAAACAAGGGCATGAGGTTCAGGCAGCGATCTTGCTGCGTAAGGGCCAGGCTCTGTTGTAGATGACGGATGGAGGCGCAGAGATTGGCCTGACTCAGAGGGACTTGTTTAGGGCGAGCGGTGGTGCCCGAGGTATGCAGGATGAGCGCGATATCCTCGGGCATGGCCGCCTGTTCTGGCAGGCCCACGAGACCGGTTGTGCCGTCAAGGGCAAAACAGCCGGCCGGCTGATCCGGTAGCGCGTGGAGTTCCAAAATGGGTATGCCGCGCGCGCGCGCCACCTCACGGGCCGGGGAATCAAGGGAGGCGGCAATTAGGAGGGCGGAGGCCTCCAGATCGTCGAAATAAAAGGCGAGTTCTTCCCGGCGATAGGCCGGGTTGAGGGGGGCAGAGATGGCAGACGTGGCGCTAGCCAGAAAGGCGAGAGCGAGATCTGACCCATTGGGGGCCATGAGGGCCAGTCGGGCAGTTCGGCCCAACCCCAGATGGCGAAAGGACGCTCGAAGGGTCCGGAGTTGTTGCCCCAGTTGTGCAAAAGTAAGAGAAGATTGTTCAAGTCCCAGCAGGGCTTCCCGATCAGGAATCCGTTGAGCCCACATGTCGAAATATTGTTCTAGGGTAATCATCATTTCAGAAGTGACTTTCAGGTCTCATGCTTTTTCTTGAACTGATCCGTTTGAGAGTGAGGCTGTACTCCGGTCTTACTCTTCTAAAATGACAAGGTGTCCAGAACCGGTCAGCGTACTGAGATCAATATCAGCCAGGCAGCGAACTTTGACATAATTAAGAGTCAATGTACCTTCCACATGAACTGATCCTGTTGCTTGTGTAAAGTCTGCTTGGCTCCAATCACTGGCCCCGGTATCCAAGCGTACTCCCAACTCAGTCCCTCCCCTGGTCCCGGTAAATTTAATGTGCACATAGCCACGATTAATGGCTTCTTTGAACGCCTGAGCGGTCTTTTCCGGGCGGAGTCCTACTTCAACCGGATGGTCTCCCGTCGCGAGCCGGGTCACTAATTCATCAGGCTTAGGCGGCTCTGTACTGGGTGGAGGAGGGGGCGGTGGCGGATTCTCGGCTTGTTGCCGGGCCACTTCCTCCATGTGTTTGCGGAGACTGAGCGGGCGCATATCCGTCCAGACCTCTTTGATATATGCCAGACATTCCGCTTTGGGGCCCGTGGGCCCACGATCTTCCCAACCTAAGGGATTCTCCCTGTCTACCGGCCAAATGGAATATTGTTCTTCATGATTAATCACCACTTTATACGTGGTCAGATCTTCTTCCTCATCGTTATACATTGGGCCTCCCATAGATAAGATTGGAAATTGAATTTTGGTTCTCTGTCTGTTTGTCCGGGATGAGTCAAACCTTCTTAGAAATTCTTGAACAAAAGTGGGATCATAGGGAGTATCTTAGTATGGCTTCTTCTATATGGCCAGAGATTGCTACCACACACCTGAATTTTCCCTTCCGTGGAAGATCCAGGAGAAAGTATGAGAAAGATATTCAATGGTCAAATACTTTTTTTGTACTTTTTTCTGATGTGAAATGCGCTTACCAAGGGCTCGGGTCCTCTCTTGACACTGCTAGGTGGCGCGAATAGTATGGGGTAACCTTTAAGACCCATCCGGTGAGGTGGGTAAGGAGAATAAAATCATGGTGGCCGCCGATTTGGCCGAATTGTCTGTGCCCTTCTCATGTCGTCCTGGGAAGGGTTTTTTTTGTCTTCATGAAGCGAGTGCGATGACATGACCATTTCTCAACGACCACCAGAACGGCTCTTAATGGATGCCCAGGAAATGGCCAGGGCTTTAAGCCGGATTAGTCATGAGATCCTGGAGCGGAACAAGGGAATTGAGGGCTTAGCCTTGGTGGGGATTCGCACAGGAGGGGTGTTCCTCGCCCGGAGACTTGCCGCGCGCATTCAGCAGATCGAGAAACGTGACGTGCCTCTTGGGGAGTTGGATATCACGTTGTATCGGGATGATCTCTCGATTCGAAAAGATCAGCCGGAAATACGAAAAACAACCATTCCATTTCATATCTCCGATTTGAAAATTGTCTTAGTCGATGACGTGCTCTTCACCGGACGAACCATTCGAGCGGCATTGGATGGGCTGATGGATTTGGGGCGTCCTGCGGAGATTCAGTTGGCGGTTCTCGTCGATCGGGGGCATCGACAACTTCCCATTCGCGCGAATTATGTGGGGAAAAGCATCCCGACCGCCCGGGAGGAAAAAGTGCAGGTCTTTTTTGATGAATTAGGACAGGACGATCGGGTCTCCATTTTGTCACCGTAATTTGATATGGGTCTTCAACGCAAAGATTTATTGACCATTGCGGCCTTAACGGCGGAAGAGATCCAGCTTATCCTGACGACGGCCGAATCCCTGAAAGAAGTTGGAGGGCGTGACATCAAGAAAGTCCCGGCATTGCGAGGGAAAACGGTAGTAAACTTATTTTTTGAGCCCAGCACGCGCACGCGAACATCGTTTGAATTGGCGGCCAAACGTCTGAGTGCTGATGTGATTAATTTTTCTCCTTCCACCAGTAGTATCGTAAAAGGTGAAACGCTCATTGATACCGCCAGGAATATTGAATCAATGCAGGCGGACATTATTGTGCTGCGCCATTCTTCTCCGGGTGCCGCGGAAAACCTCGCCCGATCAGTCAGATCGTCGGTGATCAATGCCGGGGATGGCTGGCATGAACATCCCACACAGGCCCTCCTGGATGTGTTTACCATTAAAGAAAAAAAAGGGCGAATCGAAGGATTGGCCGTAGTGATTGTAGGAGATATTGCGCATAGCCGGGTGGCTCGCTCGAATATTCTGGCTTTGACGAAATTAGGGGCGGAGGTGAGAGTCGTTGCCCCACCGACCATGCTTCCCCTCTATATCGAACATTTTGGCGTGAAAGTCTTTTATCGCCTGGATGAAGCATTAATCGGAGCGGATGTGATCATCATGCTACGGTTGCAACGGGAACGGCTGGGTCAAGCGTTACTTCCCAGCATTCGGGAATATGCCAAGTTGTTTTGTTTGACTCCCGAACGCCTCAAGCTCGCCAAACCGGAAGCCATAGTGATGCATCCCGGTCCTTTAAATCGCGGAGTGGAAATATCTCCGTCAGTCGCCGATAGTGCCGCGGCGGTGATCCTGGATCAAGTGACGAATGGTGTCTCAGTGCGGATGGCCCTTATGTATTTATTGTCGGGATCGGGCGAACGTTCAACCCTTAACGAATGATCGGATCAGATGAGCAAAGAGATACCAGAAAAGCTAGCATCCTCTCACACCATACTAATTCAAGGTGGTATCGTGATCGACCCCGGTCACGTGAATGGACGGGCCGATGTGCTCATTCAACATGGAGAAATAGTCGAAATCGGTTTTCCGCTTACGACCCCTATTAATCAGGATTCGTCAGTCACCATCCTTGATGCCCATGACTGGATTGTGGCGCCCGGCCTTGTCGACCTCCATTGCCACTTGCGGGAACCGGGCTTTGAATATAAAGAAACCATTGCCACGGGCGCAGCCTCGGCGGTAGCCGGCGGGTTTACGTCCATCTGTTGTATGCCGAATACAGAGCCGGTGAATGACAATGAATCCATCACTAAATTTATGTTGGCCAAAGGGCAGGAGGCCGGGAAGGCCAGAATTTTTCCCATTGGCGCCATCACCAGAAAATCCGAGGGAGAAGAACTTGCGGATATTGGGGAATTGGTGGAGGCCGGATGTGTGGCCATTTCGGATGACGGACGTCCGGTAATGAATAGCTTGGTCATGCGACGGGCTTTGGAATATGCCAAAGCCTTTGGGATTCCTGTCGTAGACCATTGCGAAGACCTGCACTTAACCGATGGTGGATGTATGAACGAGGGCATTGTGTCGACGGAACTCGGAATGCCGGGCATTCCCGATGCCTCAGAAGAGGTAATGGTGGCCCGGAACCTGGCTCTGGCAGATCTGACCGGTGTTCATGTGCATCTGGCCCATTTGAGTACCGCCCGTTCGGTAGAATTGGTCCGGCATGCAAAAGGGCAGGGGTTACCGGTGAGCGCGGAAGTCTGTCCCCATCACTTTTCCATTACTGAAGAAGCTGTCCGCTGTTATAATTCTAACGCCAAAATGAATCCGCCACTACGGACGGATGAAGACGTTCAAGCGCTTAAAATCGGCTTGGTGGATGGGACGATTGATGTTATTGCCACCGATCATGCTCCTCATGCTCTTCAGGAAAAACAATTGGAATTCGATACGGCCCCTTTTGGTATTGTGGGGTTTGAGACGGCTCTTCCTTTGACTTTACGATTGGTGCATGAGGGGGTCTTGTCCCTTGAGCAAGCGATTGATAAGTTGACAAGAGCTCCTGCTCAGCTCTTCCATCTTCCCGTGGGAGGCCTTCAGCCTGGCAGCCATGCCGATGTGGTGGTCTTTGATCCCAATGAAGAATGGGTGGTGGATCCGACCCAGTTTCACTCAAAAAGTCAGAACACGCCGTTTGGAGGTTGGACCGTTAAGGGGAAGGTGAAGATGACACTGGTTGGGGGCAAGGTCATCTATGATGCCCGGTAACTCATGAAAACGAAACGGGTGAATTGGGGGATTGTGGTCTATCTTTTCGAACAATGTGCCTTAACCCTATGGGTGGGCGGATTGATCGTTATTATTGCGGTGGTGATTCCGGCCGTGTTTAATTCCTTTGGGATGGAACCGGCTGGACGTTTTCTGCGTCGGGTATTTGATGGGTATGGTCTGATGAATGTCGGGATTTTAATTCTGTTGGGTGCATTAGTCTGGGTGCGATATCGCTCCTTTGGCAATGATCTCTCTCAGATGTTTTCTGTCTCCCCAACAGAATGGTGGCTTCTGGCCGGGATGACCCTTGTGACGTTTAGCATCCTTGGAGTCCTTGGCCCCCAAGCGGTCTCTTTGCAGGAACAGGCGTTTGAGGCCATCTCCAAAGAAGAAAAAGATGTTGCCTATTCTCAATTTTTCCGGCTTCATATGGTCGTGCGGGCCTTACATTTAGTGAATCTTGGTCTCGCGGCTTCACTGTTTATTGTCAAATTACGGAAACCCCTCTTTCACCAATCTACGCCTACTCACTAACCTTTGTTGATGAACCGGTTGCGGAAATAAGATGATGATAAAGGAAAAAACATGAAACCGGCTGTCTTGGCGTTAGCCGACGGGACTGTGTTTACCGGAAATGCGCTCGGTTTCGAGGGCGAAACAGTCGGGGAGGTGGTGTTTAATACGGCCATGACCGGGTATCAGGAAATCCTGACCGATCCTTCCTATAAAGGGCAGATTGTGTTGATGACGTCAACCCAAATAGGGAATTACGGTGTGACACCGCAAGACAATGAATCACGTCGGGTCTGGGCCGACGGGTTCATTGTTCGTGAAGCGTCGAAGCACCGGAGCAATTGGCGGAGCCGGCAAAACTTGGAAGCGTATTTAATTGAACATCATATCGTGGCTATTCAGGGAGTGGATACCCGAACACTGACCTGTCATGTCCGAAGTTACGGCTCACAAATGGGCGTCATTTCTCATGTGGATCTCGACCTTCATTCTTTACGTGCAAAAGCCAAATCTATTCCCTCCATCATCGGACGAGATTTGGTCAGCGAAGTTACCTGTTCCAGCCCCTATGAATGGACGGAGGGAACGATAGCCCTGGACGCATCAGGTCATGACTTGTCGAATGCTAATCGGGATAACGCCCTGCCTCTCTTACGTGTAGTGGTAATGGATTTCGGTGTGAAACAGAATATTTTGCGAAGTTTGGTCGATCTGGGATGTCAGGTTCGAGTGGTGCCCGCTTCGACGACGGCTGAGGATATTCGTCGTTTCAATCCCGATGGAATCGTATTGTCCAATGGTCCAGGAGACCCTGAAGGGGTGCCCTATGTCGTGGAAACGGTGAAACAGTTATTGGGATGGAAACCCCTGCTTGGTATTTGTTTAGGACATCAAATCTTGGGACTATCTTTAGGATTGCACACGCATAAATTAACCTTCGGACATCATGGTGCCAATCATCCGGTTATGGATTTACGCACGAGAAAAATCGAAATTACCTCGCAGAATCATAATTTTGCCGTTGGCCTTCCCCACAAAGATGAGGCCTGTATCGGTTTGAAATCTCAACGGTTTGATTCTTCCGTTGGCCGGATGGAAATCACGCATCGGAGTGTGAATGATGGATGTTGTGAAGGGATGGTGGGGCTGGATAGTCCCATTCTTTCGGTTCAATATCATCCTGAAGCCTCACCCGGGCCACATGACTCCTCGTATGTGTTTACGCAATTTGTAGAAATCATGAAAGGTTATCGGGATGGGTAAGAACTACTGCGTCGTGCTTTTTCTTCTCTCCTTGGTAAGCGGATGTATCCATGTCGATCTGTTTTCCGGAGGAGGAAAATTAAAGGAAACGATCCTATCCGGTGAAGGGAAAGATAAGGTATTGTTGATCGACATATCCGGCATGCTGACCACCAGCAAGTCCTCAGGTATTTTTGATGGACCCAGTCTTCCTGCGCAGATCAAAGAGGAATTGACCAAAGCTGAACAGGATGATCATGTTAAAGCCGTGGTGCTTCGAATTAATACACCTGGGGGAACCGTCACCGCGTCAGACCTCGTGTACCACGAGCTGAAGGCTTTTAAGAAAAAGCGAGAGATGCCCGTCATTGCGGCCATCATGGATTTGGGCACTTCTGGCGGGTATTACGTCGCGATGGCTGCCGACCATATCCTTGTGCATCCGTCAACCATTACGGGAAGCATTGGAGTCATTATGGTCACCATGAATGCTCAGGGATTGTTAGAAAAGGTAGGCGTGCAACCAGCCGCGATTGTCTCGGGCCCTAAAAAATCAATGGGGTCTCCGTTCCGGCCTCTGAATGATGAAGAGCGGGCCATTTTTCAAGGGGTGATCGATAACTTGTATGAGCGGTTCCTTGCGGTCGTTGAAGAAGGCCGCCCTGGTTTGAGCAAGGACAAAATTCGATACATTAGCCGATGGACGGATTTATTCTGCCGATATCGCCAAAGACCAAGGCCTCGTGGATGACATTGGTTACCTGGATGAGGCGATCGATCTAGCCAAAAAGGAAGCCAAGTTGGATGAGGCACAAGTCGTCACGTACACCAGAGGAGGGGGTTCTCATCACAATATTTACTCACGGTATGATCCCCCTCAGGTAGGTCCGCTCGGGTTTCCCAAGGTCGATGCGAATTCTCTCTTTAGTGTTCTAAGCGGCGGGACACCACAAATGCTGTACATGTGGATGCCCTAATCGTGTTGACGGAGTGGCCTGAGCATGCCGACGCCAAGGACGCAACCACAAGAAGATGAAGCCCGCTTTCCATGGCTTTGGGCTGGTACCGTGTATGTGCTCGTGCTCGTTCTGGGTTCGGCCTGCCAGAAGGCTCCAGGAACTGCCAGAGATCAATTAATTTATATTTCCGAGGAAAAGGAAATTGCGCTGGGGCTTGCGGCATTTCGGGAAGTCCTCAAATCGGCACGGTTGAGCAAGGATCCGGAAATTACGTTAATGGTGAATCGTGTGGGGCAACGCATTGCCAAGGGAGCCAATAAACCCGAATATGTCTGGGAGTTTGCGGTGATCCAGGATGATGAGCAAGTGAATGCCTTTGCGTTGCCAGGAGGGAAAGTGGCCGTCTTTACCGGTATTTTACAATATACGAAAACGGAAGCTGGGCTTGCGACCGTGATGGCCCATGAAGTTGCCCATGCGTTACAACGGCATGGGGCCGAACGATATAGCCGTGGGATCTTGGAGCAAATTGGTCAACTTGGGGCTTTGGCCGGTGCCGCTGCCGGCGGCATAGACCCCGGCCTCGCCATTGGTGCCATGAGTGCCTATGGAGTGGGAGTAGCCCTCCCCAATTCCCGTGACCAAGAAACGGAAGCCGATTACATCGGACTGCAATTGATGGCGAAGGCGGGATATGACCCAAGAGAAGCGGTGCCTTTTTGGGAACGAATGAGTGGTTGCCCCAGAAAAATGATTGGTAAATTTTGTTTTCGCAGTCAAAATGCGGTTCCAGAATTTTTGTCGACCCATCCTTCGGATGTGACCCGTATTAATCAAATAGAGGCCTGGATTCCCCAAGCAATGAAATTTTATCATCCGGAATCACCCACGCCCGCCTCTCCTCAATTCCACCCGATTCCCGGATCCGTTTCGAAATCCTGAGAGCGTATTATGCCGCGGCGAGACGACATTCATCGAATTTTGTTAATCGGGTCGGGACCGATCGTCATTGGTCAAGGCTGTGAGTTTGACTATTCCGGAACACAGGCCTGCAAGGCACTTAAAGAAGAAGGATATGAAGTTGTCCTTGTGAATAGTAATCCGGCCACCATTATGACAGACCCGGATCTGGCAGACCGAACGTATGTTGAGCCGATCACCGTGGAAGTCGTGGAAGCGATCCTGGAACGTGAACACCCTGACGCCTTGCTCCCCACGATGGGTGGACAAACGGCGCTGAATGTCACGGTAGAATTGGTGAAGCGAGGTATTTTGGAAAAATATGGCGTTCAACTGATCGGAGCCTCGTATGAGTCGATTCAAAAGGCGGAAGATCGCGAATTATTCAAACAGGCCATGAAGCGGATCGGATTGAAAGTGGCGGCAAGCGGGTCATTTCGCTCACGGGAAGAAGCGTTGCGCCTTCTTCAAAGCATCGGTTTTCCGGCCATTGTCCGTCCCTCCTTCACGTTGGGGGGAGCAGGAGGCAATATTGCCTATAATCGAGAAGAGTTCGATAAATATATTGATTGGGCGCTGGTGAGCAGTCCTGTTGGACAAGCCTTGCTCGAACAATCGCTCCTGGGGTGGAAGGAATATGAGTTAGAAGTGATGCGGGACTCCAAAGACAATGTGGTCATTGTCTGCCCCATAGAGAATTTTGATCCGATGGGTGTGCATACGGGAGACAGTATTACCGTGGCGCCGGCCATGACCTTGTCTGATAAAGAGTACCAACACATGCGAGATGCGGCGATTCGCATCATTCGGGAAATCGGGGTGGATACCGGAGGGTCCAATATTCAATTTTCTTTGAATCCGGATCATGGGGAATTAATGGTAATCGAGATGAATCCTCGCGTGTCCCGGAGTTCCGCTTTGGCCTCGAAGGCTACCGGGTTTCCAATTGCCAAGGTCGCTGCGAAACTGGCTGTCGGGTATACCCTTGATGAAATCCCCAATGATATTACTCAAGTCACCAAAGCATGCTTTGAGCCCACGATTGACTATGTGGTGGTCAAGATTCCACGGTTTACATTTGAGAAATTTGAAGGGGTTGATCGGACGTTAACCACACATATGAAGTCGGTTGGAGAAGCCATGGCACTCGGAGCCACCTTCAAAGAAGCCTTACAGAAAGCCATTCGCTCACTTGAGACGGACCGGTGTGGGTTGGTGTCGTTACACGGATTGGATGGAAAAAATGGTACCACTGAAGCCCGACATCCGCTGTATGAGCGTCTTCAATCTGCGGTTCGAACTCCCACGGCTGATCGTCTGTGGCTTTTGGCTGATGCCTTTAGAATCGGCATGTCGGTGAATGAACTGTATCAACTGACTCGTGTTGACCCCTGGTTTTTACATGAAATTGAAGAGATTGTTAAATTTGAAGCGGAATGGGTTCTCATAGGCAAGCAATGCCTTGGCACTGAACTTTCTTCAAGGGATTCCCTCAGCCGATGCCCTGACTCCCTGATGCCTCTTCTTAAACAAGCCAAAGTGCTGGGGTTTTCCGATCAACGGTTGGGTCAATTACTCGGGCGAGAAGAAGATGGTATTCGACAATGGCGCAACACTGAAAATTCTGACTGCGGCACCGTCTTTAAACGAGTGGACACCTGTGGCGCAGAGTTTGAGGCGCATACGCCCTATCTCTATTCTACGTATGGGTTGGTCTGTGAATCCCGTCCCACTCAACAACGAAAGATGATGATTTTGGGCGGGGGGCCAAATCGCATCGGTCAAGGCATTGAGTTTGATTACTGTTGTGTCCATGCCGCAATGGCCTTAAAAGAAGAGGGCATTGAAACGATTATGGTCAATTGCAATCCGGAAACCGTCAGTACGGATTATGATATTTCTGATCGATTGTATTTTGAACCGTTGACGAAAGAAGAAGTATTGCGAATTATCCTGACCGAACGTCCGGAAGGGGTCGTCGTGCAATTCGGTGGGCAGACTCCTCTCAAACTGGCAGTGCCCTTGGAACAGGAAGGGGTCAGGATTCTGGGAACACAGCCGGATGCCATTGATCGTGCGGAGGATCGAAAACGCTTTAGTGATATGTTAACGGGATTGAAGTTGCTTCAGCCGCAAAACGGGACCGCCCGCTCCTCACATGAAGCCCATATTATCGCCATTAACATTGGATATCCGGTGATGGTTCGCCCTTCGTATGTGTTGGGGGGGCGCGCCATGCAAATCATTTATGACGCCAAAACCTTGGATGAATATTTACAGAAAAACGGAATAAATCTAGCCAAACACCCTCTGCTAATTGATGATTACCTGGAAGACGCGATAGAAGTCGATGTTGATGCAATTGCCGACGGAACAGAAGTGGTGGTGGCCGGCATTATGGAGCATGTCGAAATGGCGGGTATCCATTCCGGTGATTCGGCCTGTTCATTACCTACACATTCACTTAAAGAAGAGATTATTGAAACGATTCATCGCCAAACAATTCTTCTGGCAAAGGAACTTCAAGTGGTGGGCCTCATGAACATTCAATATGCCGTCAAAGATGAGTCGGTGTATATTTTAGAGGTGAATCCTCGTGCCTCTCGTACCGTCCCATTTGTCAGTAAAACCATCGGTGTCCCTTTGGCCAAATTAGCGATGAAGATCATGACAGGGCGAACCCTGCAAGACTTAGGCTTTACGCGAAGACCTCAGTTTTCCCACATTGCCATTAAGGAGGCCGTTTTTCCGTTTACGAAATTGGGTGTCTCGGATGTGTTGTTGGGCCCTGAAATGCGCTCGACGGGTGAAGTTATGGGTATTGATAAAAGTTTCGGGTGGGCATTTGCGAAATCGCAAGCGGCCTCGGGGATGCCGCTCCCTATGGGAGGGACGGCTCTCCTCAGTGTGAAGGATGGAGATAAGCCAGCGACTGTTGATATCGCGCAACGTCTCTTTCAGTTAGGGTTTTCGATTAATGCCACCAAAGGGACGGCATCTTTTTTACGAAACCATGGAATTACGGTGTTCACGGTGAACAAAATTAACGAGAGTCGCCCACATATTGAAGATCTTCTGAAAAATAAAGAACTGTCTTTAGTCGTGAATACGGTAGGCGGAACGTCATCTCAGGAAGATTCCGCACCTATTCGGAAGGCCGCCGTATTCGGCGGGATTCCCTACTTTACGACGATTCAGGCCGCTCAGGCGGCTGTTTCAGGAATAGAGGCCATGAAGAAAACGTCAATGGAAGTTCGGAGTCTACAGGAATATCATGCTGCGATGTCAGTCAGCCAAGACTAAGAGGACATGATGTGGGAAAGCACAATTGACCATCCAAGTTATACGAGCAATTGGGGGAATGTGGCTTCATGAAAATTCCTATGACGAAAAAAGGTTATGAGGCATTGCAGGCAGAATTAACCCGGCTGCGACGTGAAGAACGCCCTAAAGTCATTCAAGCCATTACGGAGGCTCGTGAACATGGGGATCTCAAGGAAAATGCGGAATATAAAGCCGCCAAAGAGCATCAGCAATTTATTGATACACGCATGTCGGAACTTGAACATAAACTCAGCAATGCCCAAGTGGTAGAAATATCCAGTGGTCAGAGTGATACGGTCGTGTTTGGGGCCACCGTGTTGCTTCTGGGATTAGAGTCACAGGAAGAAAAACGATACACCTTGGTGGGTCAAGAGGAAGCCGATATCAAAAATGGGTCCATCTCCGTCCAATCGCCGATAGGTCGCGCGCTGATTGGGCATCGGGTCGGGGACATTGTGGAAGTGCATCGACCAGCCGGAATTATTGAATATCAGGTCCAGTCCATTTGTTTTGAGGAGTTGTAAATATGCCTTCCGCTATTTCATTAGTCACGCTATTAACCGATTTCGGGGATGTCGATTATTTCGTCCCGAGTATGAAGGGTGTGATGCTCGGGATTAACGCTCAATTGCGAATGGTCGATCTCACGCATCACATTCCTACTTGTGGAGTTGAGCAGGCAGCATTTTTTCTGAAGTCCTGTTATCAGTATTTCCCGGATGGGACCGTGCATGTGGTGGTGGTAGATCCGGGTGTGGGAAGTTCCCGGAGAGCTTTATTGGCCTCAACCTCAAGACATTTTTTCCTGGCACCTGATAATGGCGTCCTGAGCTACGTGCTCCAAGAGGAAACGTCGGTAGAAGTTCGGTTGATCGAGAACAAACAATACCGATTGGATTCTGCCGGAGCGACGTTTGATGGGCGGGATCTTTTTGCTCCTTCTGCGGCTTGGCTGACGAAAGGGCAGGTTCCTGGGTCTTACGGTCGGTTAATACGGGATTATCGTCACTCTCCCTCACGATCCTCCGCATATGCAACAACAGTCCCTACATGGGCGAATTGTCTATATCGATCATTTTGGCAATGCCATGATTAATATCACCAAGGCAGATGTAGAGACATTTCGGTCAGTAACCAAGAAAGATTATTCTGGTGTCAAAATTGGAGAGGTCGTCATTAAGGGAATAAAAACCCATTATGGAGAGGGCGCCACTGGACTCCCGGAAGCCCTATTTAATAGTAATGGGCATTTGGAGATTTTTATTAAGCAAGGCCGGGCGGTGGACCGGTGTGAACTGCATGTTGGCCAAACGGTAGAACTGATCTAAATCTCATGACTGGCGAGTATTGGAGTGTTGTGGCCCAGTGGAGGAAGATTCGCTGTGTGGCACGAACTACTGAAATGGCGAGCTTTAAGATCGAGACCATTTGTTCCAATTCTTTCACGGTAGCGGAAAGGGGCGGCATGAGAATCATAATCGTACCGATGGGACGCACCAACAGCCCTAGTGTTCTGGCCGTCATGGCAATCTTCTGGCCAATGCGATCGAAAGCAGAGAACGGAGTTTTTTTGTTTTTGTCTTGAACCAGTTCAATCCCAACCATATAGCCACATTGCCGGATGTCACCAACCCATGGACTATCGGCAAGTGACTTGAGAATCGAATAATAATTGGGGAATCCGTCGCTGAAGTTTGCAAGGTTCGCTCAGTTTTAAAAATGGCTAGATTTGCCAAGGCAGCTGCACATCCCAAGGGATTTCCAGCATAACTATGACCATGGAAAAAATGTTTTTTCTTCATCCATTTCACCCAAAAACGCCTCATAAATGGCAGACGTCGTTAATGTGGCGGCCAATGGGAGATATCCTCCGGTTAGCCCTTTGGCAATGGCCATGATATCCGGAGAGATTCCTTCATGTTCACAGGCAAACATCCGACCTGTACGCCCAAATCCCGTGGCAACTTCATCTGCAATGAATAAAATGTGGTATCGGGTGCATAGCTCCCTGACCCGTTTCAGGTATCCTGCAGGGGAGGGAATGATGCCGGCGACCGCCTGCACCATGGGCTCAAGAATTAGGCCTGCAATTTCTTGATGCTTTGCTTGAAGAAGCTTTTCAAGTGGGTCGAGGCAGGCGAGACTGCATTCGGGAAAGTGCAATCCAAGGGGACATCGATAGCAGTAAGGAGGCTCAATGTCATGGCTTGGAAATAGGAGAGAGGAAAAAGGCCTGCGGAACAGTTCGACTCCGCTGAGGCTCACGCCCCCCTACTGGTATCCCCATGATAGGACATGCCCAGGTGGATAAATTGAGTTTTGCTTGGTTGGGGAGTTGGGCATTGCTGCCAATACTGGATTGCCATCTTTGCGGCAACCTCGACGGCTGTTGAGCCGTTGTCTGAATAAAAGACTTTCGTAAGCCTTTTGGAGCGAGGCCAATGAGAGCCTTGGCCAATTGAATGGCTGGAGGATGGGAAAGCCCCAGCAATGTGGTATGCGCCACCTGAGTGAGTTGTTGGCGAATGGCTTGATCTAGCCGAGGATGCTGATGCCCATGGACGTTTACCCAGATAGATGCGGTGGCATCAAGATAGGCATTGCCTTCCATATCATAGACATAGGAACCTTTTCCGCGTCTGATAATGAGCGGAGGGTGGCGTTCCCATTCCTGCATTTGCGTAAAGGGGTGCCATACGTATTGGCAATCGTCTTTTTGTAATTGTGTGCGGGTCGTTTGGACGGTCATGGCACTTTCCAAGACAAATAACCTAACGGAATCCATCGATTTTTGACAACCTTTTAGGGGCTCACTACAATCACGGACACTTCGAATGAGTAAAGCCTTCCCCCAAATTCACATACGCAATTTCTCCATTATTGCTCATATCGACCACGGAAAATCCACGCTTGCTGACCGGTTTCTGGAAATAACCGGTGCCGTTTCTCAACGGGAGGCGCGAGCGCAATATTTGGATGCCATGGATCTGGAACGTGAGCGTGGCATTACAATTAAAGCGCATGCGGTCACCACGCGATTTCATAGCTCGGATGGCCAGGAATATCAGTTTAATCTTATTGATACTCCAGGGCATGTGGATTTCGCCTACGAAGTGTCCCGGAGTCTGGCTGCCTGTGAAGGAGCGCTCTTGTTGATCGATGCCACGCAAGGGGTAGAGGCTCAAACCATTGCCAATGCCTATTTAGCGATATCGAATAATTTAGTCATTATTCCCGTCATCAATAAAATTGATTTGGCCAGTGCCGATGTGGAAGGTGTCAAGGTTCAAATTAGAGATGTGTTGGGGTTGTCGAGTGAGGAGGCCTTTTTGGTCAGCGCCAAGGATGGTCGAGGGGTGAGGGAAGTGCTTGAGGGGGTGGTCCGGATTATTCCGCCTCCTGGCGGTTTCATTAACCATCCATTGAAGGCCCTGATATTTGATTCCTGGTTTGATAATTACCAAGGAGCCGTGGTTTTGGTTCGAATCATGGATGGAGAAATCATCCCCAATATGATGATCCGGCTCATGTCTTCCGGGCGGGAATTTGAAGTGCTGGAAGTGGGAGTGTTTTCACCAAAACGGACCAAGGTCAACCGACTGGGTCCCGGGGAAGTGGGGTATATTTGTGCGGGGATGAAAGAGCTTTCTGATACAAAAATCGGCGATACCATCACGGACACCCGGCGACCCACAGAAACCGCCTTGCCAGGGTACCGGGATGTGAAGCCGGTAGTCTTTTGTGGTTTGTACACCACCGACAATGCCAAATTTGAGGATCTGCGGGATTCATTGGAGAAATTACGACTCAATGATTCCTCGTTTGTGTATGAGCCTGAAACGTCCTTGGCATTGGGCTTTGGTTTCCGATGCGGGTTTTTGGGACTCCTCCATATGGAAATTATTCGAGAGCGATTGGAACGGGAATACGGGCTGGATTTGATCAGTACCGCACCCACGGTTGTGTATCGAGTGTATACCACCAGTGGGGAGATGATTGTGATCGACAATCCCTCCAAGCTTCCGGATCCCGCCCAGATCGAACGGATTGAAGAGCCCTTTATCAAAGCCACCATGATCACCCCTGAACGGTATATTGGTAATGTCCTTCAACTGTGTCAGGAGCGTCGAGGCATTCAATTGGGCCTGCAATATCTGGATCCGACCCGATCGATGTTAATCTATGAAATCCCTTTGAATGAAATTGTGTTAGACTTTTATGATCGTCTGAAATCCCGAACTCAAGGCTATGCGTCTTTAGACTATGAATTGTTGGGCTATCGCGAATCCGAGGTGGTGAAATTGGATCTATTATTGAATGGGGAAACGGTGGATGCGCTCTCCATTATTGCGCATAAGGATAAAGTTCAAAGCCGGGGACGGCAATTGGCCGAAAAAATGAAAGAACTGATCCCTAAGCAAATGTTCGAAATCGTCATCCAGGCGGCGATTGGTAAACGCATCATTGCGCGGGAAACTATTGGCGCTCTTAAGAAAAATGTGACAGCGAAGTGCTACGGTGGAGATATCTCCCGGAAGCGCAAGCTCTGGGAAAAACAAAAAGAAGGGAAAAAGCGTATGAAACAATTGGGCCGTGTCGAAGTCCCTCAAGAGGCATTTCTGGCTATCTTAAAGACCGATCCCAATTGAGTTACTCATGACCAATCAAGACCCACAACAGCCGAAAATGAACGAATCTTCTGAAAAAGGCCTTAGAGAAGGAACTCCGGTCGCTTCAGTTTCCCAGGAAAAAGAGATAACTCAAAAGTCCATTATTCGGGAATATGCCGAAGCATTGGTCATTGCAATTATTTTGGCTCTGACCATTCGAGTCTTTGTAGTGCAAGCCTTTAAGATTCCGTCGGGCTCGATGATTCCGACCTTGTTGATTGGCGACCATATTCTGGTTTCCAAGCTTGCCTATGGATTTCAGTTGCCGAAGGATTGCGAATTTCAGGTCTCGTTCCCGCCTGTCACCTGTTTCTCCTCTGCTATTGTCATGAGTTTTGACCCCCCACAGCGTGGGGATATCATCGTGTTCCGGTACCCGGAAGATGAAAACAAGGATTTTATTAAGCGCGTGATAGGGCTTCCCGGTGATACCATTCACATTCAGAATAAAAAAGTCACGGTAAATGGCGGGGTCTTAATGGATGAAGCCTTCACCCAGCGTATAGACCCGGGAATTATTGATGGTCGTATCAATCCACGAGATAATCTTGGCCCTTTAACAGTTCCTCCGGAATCTTATTTTGTGATGGGGGATAACCGCGATCAAAGTCTGGACAGCCGGTTTTGGGGATTTGTGCGAATGGATAAAATTAAAGGGAGAGCCTTTTTAGTGTATTGGTCATGGAACGGGCAAGGATCCTGGACTGATTGGGTTCGATGGGAACGGATAGGGAAACTCATCGAATAGTTTGGTAAATATTCTATTGATCAACCAGCCATTCTGCGTTGGGCCGATTCAAGGATGAAACCGCTCGCTGTTGTTCCAACGATTTCCGTCAGGAAATTAACACAATATTTTCAAGGCTTTTCTCGAGCCAGAATTCTGGTCCTCGGAGATCTGATTCTGGATCATTATGTCTGGGGTAAGGTTCATCGAGTATCCCCGGAAGCTCCCGTACCTGTCGTTCATGTTGACTCAGAATCGTATCGGATGGGTGGAGCAGCGAATGTTTACCATAATATTATCACGTTAGGCGGGCAGGCTGAATTGTGTGGAGTGGTCGGGGCGGATCAAGTCGGCAAACAATTTCTTGCAGATATCCGGCGATCTTCCACGTATTCTCACGGAGTCTTTGTCGATGCCAGTCGGCCCACGATTAAAAAAACGAGGGTTGTGGCCCATAATCAGCAAATCGTTCGGTTTGACGTGGAGCAACGCCATGATATTTCCCATCAATTGACAAAAAAAATGGTACGACATGTGGCTTCCCGTCTCCCCGGGGCGTCCTGCCTGGTGATTTCAGATTATGCGAAGGGGATGATCACCAAAGACCTCATGAGAGCGATTCAAGAATTGGCAGATCAGCATGGCGTTCCGATTGTCGTAGATCCCAAGGTCGAGCATATGAAGTATTATGAGGGAGTGGCGGTGATCACTCCCAATCATCTCGAAGCCAAACAGGCTGCTGGGTTTCTTCCTACCCAGGACGTTCCCATTGAACACATCGGTGTCTCCCTTCAGAAAAGATTACGATGTCAGGCGGTGGTGGTCACACGGGGAGAGGAGGGGATGAGTATTTTTGAACATAATGGACAATCCTGGACGATCCCGGCGGTGGCTCGACAAGTCTATGACGTGACTGGAGCGGGAGATACGGTTGTGAGTACTCTGGCATTGGCCATCAGTGCGAAAGCCCCGCTTCCTGATGCGGCAGTGTTGGCCAATCAAGCGGCAGGGCTTGTGGTGGGAATGGTGGGTACGGCCACGGTGACTCGAGCACAACTCCAAGAGGCGTTGAGTCATGGCCGCAACTGATTCCTTGGTGAGTCTGTGCATTCCGGCTCGCTATGGATCATCCAGATTTCCGGGAAAACCACTTAGCCCTTCTGGCCGGAAAGCCGGTAATCCAACATGTTTATGAAGCGATTCAACAGGTCTCGCTTGTTGGTCAAATCATGGTCATCACCGACCATGAGAGCATTGAGCAATGTGTCAGAAATTTCGGCGGTGAAGTCTGTCTCGTCAGGGAACCCTGCCGAACAGGGACGGACCGGGTGGCGAAAGTAGTTCTCAATTGAAATATGATGTGATTGTGAATTTACAGGCCGATGAGATTCCTCAGAATCCTGGCTTATTGGATGATCTCATTCTTCCTTTTGTCCGTTCTCAGGCGGGCATCGGGACCCTGAAAAGAAAATTACATAAAATCCAAGACCTGACCAATCCGTCGATTGTGAAAGTTGTGACCGATCACGAGGGGCAAGCATTGTATTTTTCACGAAGTCCGATACCCTGCTGGCGTGATGGGGTGCTTCCTGGAAATACTGCTGTCGCGTTTATGCATTTAGGGATCTATATTTTTAGGAAATCGGAGCTGTTACGATTTGCCGAATTGCCGACGGGACATCTTGAAGAGGCCGAAAAATTAGAACAACTTCGAGCCTTAGAACATGGGCTTCCCATTATGGTTTGGGAAACAGCCTATGGGTCCATTCGTATTGATAATCCCTGAGGATATGCATCACTGCGGAAGTACTCTTATCCAGAACCTGCTATGAGTCTGAAGGATAGTTTTTTGGCGGACACCAGAGGGTTGAAAATAGGTAGAGCAATATGGTGGAGTCGACAGTGGATGCCCAGGTAGGATTGTTCATCATCTAACCAGAAAAACGCCATGAGTAAATTTCTTTTTGTGACAGGGGGAGTGGTTTCATCTTTGGGAAAAGGCTTGTCATCGGCGGCTATCGGGCATTTATTGGAAAGCCGTGGAATGACCATTACATTTTTAAAACTAGATCCCTATATCAATGTGGACCCGGGCACGATGAATCCTTATCAGCATGGGGAAGTGTACGTCACCGATGATGGAGCCGAAACTGATTTGGATCTTGGGACATTATGAACGATTTACGACGGTTCAATTAAGCCGTGAAAATAATTGCACAACCGGACGAATTTATGAATCGGTGATTCAGAAGGAGCGAAGAGGGGAATATCTTGGGGCGACCGTTCAGGTGGTCCCCCATATTACTGACGCCATTAAGCAAAGAATTCTCAATGTGGCCCATGATGTCGATGTGGTGATCGTCGAAATCGGCGGGACTGTCGGTGACATTGAAAGTTTGCCGTTCTTAGAGGCGATTCGGCAAATGCCTTATGATGTCGGTCGGGAAAATGTGCTGTATATTCATCTTACCCTGGTGCCCTATATCGGAACCGCCGGAGAGCTCAAAACCAAGCCGACCCAACATTCCGTCAATAAACTTCGGGAAATCGGAATACAACCCAATATTCTGTTGTGCCGGACGGACCGGTTTCTTCCTCCCGGAGTGAAAGATAAAATTGCCATGTTCTGTAATGTGGACAAAGGCTCCGTCATGACGGCCAAAGATGTGGATTCTATCTACGAAGTGCCGATTGTCCTGAGAAAAGAAGGACTGGATGAACTCATTGTCCGATCACTTCGGCTGGAAACCCGGCCACCTAACCTTCGGGATTGGGATATTTTAGTCCAGAAGATCAAGCGGCCACGACATGAAGTCACGATCGCACTGGTTGGTAAATATGTGGAATCTCGAGAATCCTATAAGAGTGTGTCGGAAGCGCTTGATTCATGGCGGATTACGCGATGAAACCGGCGTTCAATATTCAATGGGTGGAATCGGGTGAAATTGAAAAGGACGGCCCCGAACGGCTTTAGCTGATGTAGATGGAGTCTTAATTCCAGGTGGATTTCGGCCTTCGAGGGATCGAAGGAAAAATCGACACCATCCGATATGCCAGAGATAGAAATGTTCCATTCTTCGGAATTTGCTTGGGCATGCAATGTGCTGTGATTGAGATCGCCAGAAGTCTAGGGGGACTTCAGAAAGCCAATAGTTCGGAGTTCAATCCTGATACGCCGTATCCGGTCATTGACCTGCTTCCTGAGCAACGGATCCATTCAGGATAAAGGCGGGACGATGCGATTAGGAGGCTTTCCCTGTCGATTGGTTCCCAATACTCTGACCTTTGCGGCCTATGAGCATTCGGATATTCGTGAACGACACCGGCATCGCTATGAATTTAACAATGAGTATCTTGATGCGTTGACCTCAAAGGGGCTGATAATTAGTGGGACGTCCCCTGACGGACGCTCGTGGAAATCATTGAATTGCAAGGTCATCCCTGGTTTGTGGGCACACAATTTCATCCTGAATTTCAGTCAAGGCTATGTTCTCCCCATCCGCTTTTTACGGCATTTATTGGCGCCGCACTTCAAAGAAAATTCGGCACATAACTAATCGGATTGATCATGGCCCAATCAACTGAAGTAGACATTGGCCCATTCTCCGTTGGAGGGAGATAGGCCCCATTTTTTAATTGCGGGCCCTTGCGTCATCGAAAGTGAAGGGGTTGGTGCTTCGAGACCGCTTCCAGCGATTGCGGAAATTGCCAAAGATCTTCGCATCCCATACATCTTTAAGGCTTCCTATGATAAGGCTAATCGCACATCGATTTCTTCATTCCGTGGGTTAGGCATTGCCGAAGGATTGAAAATTCTCAAGAAAGTCAAAGATGAATTAGGACTACCCATACTGACGGATGTTCATGAGATCCAGGACATCCCCCGGGTTGCCGAAGTCGTAGACGTGTTGCAAATACCGGCTTTTTTATGCCGACAGACCGATTTGCTTTGCGCGGCCGCCAAGTCCGGCAGGGTCGTCAACGTAAAAAAAGGGCAATTTTTATCCCCATGGGATATGACAAATGTCGTCAACAAACTTTAAGAAGCCGGGACAAAAAAAATTTTTCTGACGGAACGGGGAGCCAGCTTTGGTTATCAAAATCTTGTCGTCGATATGCGGTCATTACCCGTCATGCGAAATTTAGGTTATCCGGTTGTGTTTGATGCGACGCACAGTGTGCAATTGCCGGGGGGTGGGGGAACGTGTTCTTCAGGACAGCGGGAATTCGTGGCACCTCTGGCACGTGCAGCCGCGGCAGTCGGATGTGACGGATTCTTCATGGAAGTCCATCCCTGCCCGGAAAAAGCCTTGTCCGATGGGCCCAATATGGTGCGGTTGAGTGAACTGCGAGGTTTATTGCAACAATTGCAAGCAATTTGGCAAGTTACGGGAAAAGGTGCAATCTCACCTGTTACTTGATATTTAGAGATAGGGAAAACCGGGTCAAATGAATCGATCAGAGGCAGTCAAAAGAAAGGCAGAAGGCAGTGATTTGGTGATGGGAGAAACCTATCTCAATCTTCCGAATTCTATTACAATTTTGCGGATCCTATTAATTCCTGTCTTTGTCTGGCTTTTTTCTGATTCCAGCCCTGACCGGGGATTATTAGCCGGGCTGGTGTTTGCCGGAGCAGCGTTTACGGATTTTCTCGATGGCTATTTGGCACGGAGAAGCGGGCAGATTACCAATTTAGGAAAATTGCTCGATCCAGTTGCGGACAAACTTCTGGTGGCCTCCGGGCTCATTCTTCTCGTTCAATTTCAACGTGTTGCTGTGTGGCTGGCCATTGTCATGATCGCACGGGAAATGATTGTCACTGGAGCCAGGGCAGTCGCGGCGAAAGAAGGCTTTGTGGTTCCTGCTGACTCTCTTGGGAAATTAAAAGTAGTCGGGCAAATCGGTGGCATTCTTTGTCTTATTCTTCAAAGCGTCTGGTTTCAAGTTGAAAATCTTCTATCTCAGCTTGGTACCGGTCTTCTGTATGTGGCCTTGTTTTTTTCCCTTCTTTCCGGGTGGCGATACCTCCTTCATATTTTCAAGAAAATTAGTCCGCAATATTGGTAGTTCGCTCTTCTCAAGAAGCGAGGAGATGGGACTATATCTATTAGGAATTATTGGCGCCTACCTCTTGGGTTCGATCCCGTTTGGCCTGGTCGTCTCTAAATTATTGGGAAGTGATGATCCTCGAACGCATGGTAGCCTTAATATCGGGTTTACCAATGTCCTTCGGGTGTCGGGGAAAAAGGCCGGATTTTTAACGTTATTTGGGGATTTCGGGAAAGGGCTACTCGCGACGACCTTGGTCATTCTCATGGGATTTCCCTGGTCCTGGATACTTCTTGTAGGGTTGGCAGTCGTTCTTGGGCATGTCTTTTCCATATTTTTACGGTTTAAAGGCGGAAAGGGCGTCGCCACCGCGTTAGGTGCCATTGTAGGTATTCATCCTCTCATTGGATTGCTTCTTATTGTGATATGGTTGGGAACCGTACTGGGTTTCAGGTATTCGTCAGGAGGAGCGTTGGCCGCCTTTGGGATTTTTCCATTATTAGCCTTCTTTTTGACGGATGATTTTTCCTTGTGCATTTTTGCTTTAACGATTCTGGGAATTATTTATTGGTGTCATAAAGACAACATAGTAAGGCTTATCCATGGGACTGAAAGTAAAATGAAGCTGTCTTCTAGTTGACATAATATTTATTATCCGACATATTGTAATGTAAAGTTTAAGATGAGATTTAATCGGTTTTCATTCGTATTTTCATTATGTTGCCTTCTTGTGGGTATTTCTGCATACCCCGCCTTTAGCCAGACAGTCACAGAACTTAGAGGCCTTCAACTTCTTGAAGATATCGAGCATACCATTACGAATCTGGCTGAGCGAGTGACGCCGACTGTGGTCAATATTACGCCAATTCGTGAGCTATCTCAGGGACAAGGGTTTCAACGACGGGCTCCGTTTTCTCAAGGGAGCGGGTCAGGCGTCATCGTGCGAGAAGATGGAATTATCGTGACCAACAATCATGTGGTTGGGGAAGATGCGACCGAGGCGGGTGTCCGGCTGTCCGATAAATCCAACATGATTGCTCAGGTCATTGGACGTGATAAAGAAACCGATATAGCGGTCCTCAAAATTCAATCAGACCGTAAATTTCCAGCTGCCCATTTCGGGAATTCGAACACCTTAAAAGTCGGGCAATGGGTGTTGGCTGTGGGAAATCCGATGGGATTAGACCGGACAGTGACCCTTGGCGTCATCAGTGGCATTGGAAGGGAACGTCTGAATTTGTCCCGCTATGAAAATTTTATTCAAACGGATGCCGCGATTAACCCTGGGAATTCAGGAGGCCCACTTTTTAACCTTCGAGGTGAGGTGATCGGAATCAATACGGCCATTATTCATATGGCACAAGGCATCGGGTTTTCCATACCTGCCGATATGGTTTCGCGTGTGGTTGATCAATTGGTGTCTCAGGGGCGAGTGGTCCGCGGATGGCTTGGGGTCGGGATTCAATCTCTCACCAAAGAACTCGCGGAACAATTTGGGATTCATGAAGGTAATGGCGTTCTTGTCAATGAAGTGTATGAACACGATCCGGCGCACGTGGCTGGAATCAAACCCGGTGATATTATATTGTCGGTGGATGACAGCCCCGTGGATTCCCCGAACCAACTTTCTCGCCTGGTCGCTCGTGTCGGACCAGGGGATAACACCAAAATTCGGATCTTAAGGGACGGCAAGGAATTGACCTATCTCGTGCCGATAGCCGAAAGGCGGGAAAAATCCATGCTGGCCTCACTCCCCTTACAAAAATCAGAAGTTATCTTAGGGCTGGATGTCCAAGCGCTGACAGCCGCACTCGCCGAACAATTTGAGCTACAGGAAACGGTTGGCGTGTTAGTGACCAAAGTTGAACGCGGCGGGCTTGCCCATTCAGAAGGGATTCAGGAAGGAGATTTAATTAATGAGGTCAATCGAGAGACCGTTCGGACTGTCACGCAATTTTCTGATGCAGTGGCCAAAGTGAAGCCGGGTCAAACGGTGTTACTCCGGATTATCCGAAAAGCGCGGGCATTTTTTATTGTCATTAAAACTCAGCCGTAGCGGCTCTCTCCTTGATGCCTGGTTTAGTGGGAGGAAACCACCTCCTTTTCCTTTTTATGTTCTTCCGCTATGCGATTGACAATATCCTTCGGTACTTCCTCATACCCTGAAAACTCCATGACATAACTGCCTTTGCCTGCCGTCATGGACGTTAAGGAGGGAGCATACTTCAGCATTTCCGCCAGTGGCACAAAAGCCTTCACGATTTGATTGTGTCCTTTTGTGGCCATTCCCTGGATGCGGCCCCGCCGGGAGTTAAGATCCCCAATGACGGCACCCACCAGATCATCTGGAACGATGACATCGACCGACATAATCGGCTCAAGAAGCGTACTCTGAGCGGATTCTAAGGCATGTTTGAGGGCTATAGATCCTGCCACCTTAAAGGCCAATTCTGAACTATCGACAGGATGATGCGATCCATCATAAACAGCCACCCGGATATCAACGATGGGGAATCCGGCAACAATTCCATGTTGCAGGGCGTCGATCACACCTTTTTCCACAGCAGGGATAAAATTCCTTGGAATGACCCCACCAACAATATTATTGTGAAACTCAAACCCCGTCCCGCGAGGAAGGGGTTCAACTTGTAGCCAACAGTCTCCATATTGCCCATGCCCACCGGTTTGTTTTTTATATTTCCCTTGCGCCTGTGCCAGGCGATGGATCGTTTCCTTATAGGGCACTTTCGGCATGTGCAAATTCACTTCAACTCCATACTTGCGCCTGAGTTTTTCTAACGTGGCATCGATGTGACTCTGCCCTACCCCACTGAGCAACATTTCTTTGGTTTCCTCATTCCGGAGAAACTCCAGGGAGGGGTCTTCTTCCACTAACTTATGGAGACCCAAACTGACCTTGTCTATTTCATTCTTGCTCTTAACCTCCAAAGCATACGACATGACGGGGCGGATTATTTTCAGGCCGGGGAAGACGATGGGATGCTTCTCATCGCATATCGTATCGCCCGTTTGAGTGTCTTTCAGTTTGCCGATTGCCACGATATCGCCCGCATGAACTTGATCAATCTGGTGATGTTTCTTGCCGAGCGAGAAGAATAAATGTCCCCCCTTCTCCCTGGTTTGGCGAGAAGCATTATAAAATCCGGAATCTGCATGTAAAGTCCCAGACAGCACCCGCACAAATGAAAGGCGCCCCATAAAGGGATCAATGGTCGTTTTAAAGGTAAAGGCTGAGAACGGTTCGTGTGGATCAGATTTTCGTTGATCTTCGTGATGGGTCTGAGGTTGTTGCCCCACGTGTGGATGAAGACTGGCGCGATCGGCAGGAGACGGGAGTAACCGTAACACCGCATCGAATAAGGAGGTCATCCCAATATTGCGGGTGGCAGACCCGCATAATACCGGAACGAGTTTCCGTTCCAGCGTTCCCATCGTTAATCCATCACGTAAATCTTCGTCTGAGAGCTCACCCTGAGAAAGATATTTTTCTACCAATTGATCATTGATTTCCGCCACTTGCTCCATCACTCTGCGCCGGAACTCTGTGGCCAACGCCTGATGTTCTGCAGGAATCTCGGTTTGCTGGATTTTTGTCGTGCCGGGAATCGGGGTGAGGAGATTCCTGGAAATGAGGTCGATCACGCCAGTCAGTTCGGCCTCGTTCCCATTTGGGATTGTGAGGGGAACCCCGGTGCATTCTAACGTTTTCTCACATTCTGCCAGAATGGCGCGATAGTCCGCCCGCTCTTTATCCAGTTCATTAATAAACAGGAGGCAGGGAAGTTCGTATTCCTGAATAAGATCCCAGACCCGCTCGATCTCCGACCGGAGCCCTGTACTGGCTCCGACAACCAGCACCACCGCATCCACAGCCCGGAGGGAGGATTGAACCTCAAAGCCATAATCAATGATTCCCGGGGTATCAATAATATTGATTTTTGCCCCTTGCCATTCTAACTGAAATAACGCGGAGCTGATGGAATGATGCCTGTGAACCTCCTCCGGTTCAAAATCACCAATGGTGTTTCCCTGAGGAATGCTCCCCATGGACGGAATGTTGCCGGTATAAAAGGCCAGGGCTTCACAGAGGGTGGTCTTTCCCGCCCCAGGATAGGACGCAAAGGCCACATTGCGGATGGTGGGAGCGGATTCGTTTGACATGCGACCCTCCTCTCAATTTTTTTGAATTTTAGGTAGCAGAGCAAGGGGTGTCAATGAAAAAGAATAAATGGCCTGTCAAAGAGATCAACGATCCGATTGTTCATCCGTCAGTGGATCGACAGATATGCTGTGGTCAGCATCATGTTTTTCGCACTTCATAAAAGATTTGGGCAAAAAATTCCCCGTAAATTCGAAGGATTTCTTTTGGTAACGATCACCGGCCTATTGTCCCAGTCATCTGGCATCCAGGTTGCTCTAGTCTTTTCTTCAGAGAGTTGACATGAAGTGAAACGGTTGGTGGACAACTCGTTAAATATGAGTGATCGCTAAACGTTTGTTTGATTGTTTCTTCTCTCACCCCTCCTCCATTACAGGTTGATGCAGCGTATGGACCCTCTGGGACCTTTGAGAAATTTTGTGCCGACGTATAGGTATAAACAATTAAGTTTAAACGGGTGAATTTATGAATACACTGACACCATGCCCTCTCCGGTAGGACTTCAATATATCCCCCTCATGGGATGGATCAAGTCATTCATCAGTTTGTTCCAGGCGTCCTCTCCCTTCTCCACTCCACCTCTCCACTTCCATTCTTTTTGAGTTGCCTGGGAAGCACCTGGGAGGGGCATCTGATCGGATGGAAAGAGGATTGTCTGCAATTGCGAATGACCGGATTCCCCCCGATAGAACGATTTCAATACGTCCAGTTGCGATTTTTTGTTAATGACCAAAAACACTCATTGCAACAGTATCAAGGGTTGATTCAAGAAATACGCGTGCAAACGGGTTCTTCACCGTGGGAGGGAACCACTGACTTGCTTCTTCAGTGTGGAGCAGGAAATGGAGCTACTGGAACGCTTCATTCAGAGATGGGAGATTTGCCATCAGCGCCGGTAGGCAACGTACTGTTCGGCCGGATATTGGAGGATTTGTTTGACGGCTTATCGAATACCGGCATGTCGAGCGATTCTCTCCCAACGCTTACTTCCTCTCTTCGACAAAATGGGGAGAAAGACAAGCCCTTAGATTCTCTCGCCGGGAAAGGGAGGATCCGCAGTTCCCCCCTGACGATTAAAAAAGATGATGGCCAGCTAATCCGTGCCTATCATGACCGGCCAGAAGGGGAAGAGGTCGCTGAACTGCCGGTTGTGGTCATTTCCCCAGGCTATGGGGAAACCAAGCGAGATTATTTGACCTTGGCGTATTACTTTGCCGGAAATGGCTTTCAAGTGGTTCGCTATGATTATACCAATCATGTTGGTGAAAGTGATGGATCACACTATCAGGTTTCACTTTCGTCGATGAAGGAAGATTTTCAAACAGTGACCCGTTTTGTCAGAGACACCTGGCCCCACACAACTTTAATAGGGGTAGCCTCAAGTCTCGGAGCTCGAGTGGCTCTTAAGGCCGAGGCTGAACGCCCATCGGTCGCTCTTTTGGTTATGCTCATGGGAATTGTTAATGTTCAACGATCTGTGGTCACGGTTCATCAGGAAGATCTTTTCGCAAAATATGTTGTGGGGGAATCGCCGGACTCCGCGAATTTTTTAGGCTTTAATGTGGGAAACCAATTTTTGGGTGATGCCATCAGCAATAATTTTGTGACACTTGAACACACCCTACATGACGCAGAATCATTAGGTTCTCCCGTGATTGTGGTTTCTGCCGGTAAAGATGCGTGGGTCGCTCCCGAGGACCTTCAGGTCTTTCGAAAGGCCTTGGGGAGACGGGTCGAGAGTTGGATCGTCGTGCCTGGGGCCTTACATCGTCTGCAGGAAAATCCAAAAATTGCCCGTGAAACCTATCGAGAGGTCGTTGTCAAATGTCAGGAACAAGCGGCGATGCCTTCATCTTATGGCGTGATCCACTATCCCAATCGATTGGAACTCGGTCGACAAAATCGAACTGAAAAGATCGCCATGCAACGATTGATGGTCACCGAAGTCGGCACAGGCTTTTGGGAAGATTACTTGGGGCATTTTCAGTCTGTGGGAAAATGTCCGGATTATGTGAAATTATTAGACCATGTCTTTCATGCTTTGGGTCCGGTCTCCGCGGGGCAACAGGTGTCTGGATGCGGGGTGCGGCAACGGCAATGCTGGATTGTTCCTGTTGAACAGGCTACGACCAGTCATTCCCGGTGTTGTCCCGTTCATGGATGAATCCATTCACTATGTGGGGATTGATGTTGCCCCTGAGGCATTAAAGAGGGCAAGCAAGACAATTCTGTCGGCTATCTCAGAACTTCAACAAGCCTATGCCTATCCACTTCCTTTGATGAAGATGTCATGGGCGCAAGTAGATTTAGGCTCTCCCCTCCCCTTTCCAGACAACCAATTTGACCGGATAGTCTCCAACTTGGTTCTGGGATATATTTCAGACCCCCTCGCTGCGTTGAAAGAATTATATCGGGTCCTGACTCCGGGCGGAAGAATGGTCATTTCCAATTTGAAACCAAATGGCGATTTTTCCGGTATCTACCAAAGCCTGGTCAGCAACGCGGCTCTCCCGCAGCAACGGGAAGAGGCCCGGGTTCTGTTGAGTAATTATGGAAAAATTCGACAGGCCGAAAGAGAAGGGCAATTTTGTTTTTTTGATCGAACCCAATGGGAATCGATTGGGACCGCTTTAGGCTGCATGAATGTGAAAGTTTATCCAACTTTTGCCGGCCAAGCCTTTCTCATTGTTTTGGAAAAACCGGCTGTCCAGACACCAGTCTCTCTGCCTGCCATGCGAAATGAATATCGACCTCAACCACTGCATGCTGAGTCAGAACTTCTGAAACAGGTGGCATAGGCCGACTGTTTTTCCCGCAAAACTCCTGGGTCAAGGTATACTGAGCGACATGTCAAGATTTCATGACCATGAACATTTATCGATTACCAATTCCGCACAAGGAGAAAAAAAGGTAGCCTTTTTTCTGAAAAGACTGTTCATTTATCCTTTGACTTCTGCAAGCGTTTATTGTCCAATAGAATGCGAGGATAACAGGACCATGACGTTAATTCCATTTATTTTTGCAGTTTTTTCTTACGTGAATTTCTACGCCTTCAGCGGACTTCTGAATGGTCTCGCCGCCACGGTTTCCGGGCTCATTGTCTATGCCCAAAACCCTCGGAACCCCAAGAATCAAGCCTATGGAGTGTATTGTTTAGCTGCCGCAACGTGGGGATACGGGTATTGGGCATGGCAGGTCTCGTCATCCCACGATCTTGCCCTTTTCTTTGTTCGATTCTTAATGAGTGGAGCCATCTTTCTGCCGGTGGCCTACTTGTGGCATGTCCTGACCTTATTGGAGCAGGTGCAAGGGAAAATATGGCTTATTCGACTTGGCTGGGGAGCCGGGATATTTTTTTTCTGCATGAATTTTACTTCCTATTTTGTGGCCGATGTGCACCCTGTCCATGATTTTCCCTTTTGGCCTCAACCAGGGCCTGTTTTTCACGTTTATCTAATTGGGTTCACCCTATATGCCATTTACGGAACATGGTTGTTATATCAGGGGGCGCGGACAAAAACTGGTACCGAACGATCTCGATTTTACCTCCTGACCATCGGTTCTGTGATTGCCTATTCTGGAGGAATGACCAGTTTCCCCTTTTGGTATGAAATTGATATACCACCAAACGGGACGATTCTTATGACCGTCTATACGTCGGTGGTGGCCTATGCGCTTCTTCGATATCGACTTCTGGATCTGGGAACAGCTGTTGAACGAGGGATTACCGGTGGCTTGCTTTTGGCTCTTGTCGCCTTTCCGGCCTACCCGATCCTCCTCCTCGGTCAAAACCTCTATTTCGGACATATCAATATTGCTTATTCCTTTGTGGAATTAGGCGTATTGCTTCTCCTGGTGTCTGGAGCGTCTTCGTTGAAACGTGAGGCGAAAACATTTATTACCAAATCTCTGTTTAAGGAGCGATATTACCGGCATGAAACGGTGGTAGGCTTTTCGAAGTCACTCGTCTCCATTTTGGAACTGAAAGATTTGACTGTGACAATCGTAGAATCCATTTGTCCGACATTAGGATTGCAATGGGGCGTATTATACTTACGCAGTTCAAGCAGCCAGGATTACCGACCGGTCTCCAGCTTTGGGAAATCCACGACTGATCTTCCGGTTCTTCATCTGGCTAAAACTCCTACATTGACGGAGCTCTGGAGGCAAGGGACGTCATGTTTTGTCATCAACGAATTGGAAAGGTCCACCAAGAACACTGAGTCTCAAGCGATAGTCTCGCAATTGGACCACATCGGAGCAGAAGTCTGTCTCCCGTTGGTCAACAAAAATCGTTTGTTAGGTTTTTGTGTGTTCGGACCTAATACAAAAAGCGGAGGAGGATATACGTCGCAAGATTTGGACTTATTAACCACATTATCTCAAGAAGCCTCAGTGGCCTTAGACAATGCCCTTCTGTATGAAGAACTCAAGCGATCACAATCGTTAGTCCGGCGAACTGATCGGCTTCGCTCACTTGAGACCATGGCCGGGGGATTGGCTCATGAAATTAGAAACCCACTGACTTCGATCAAGGCATTTGTGGATCTGGCACCCGAACGAAAGGATGATGAACAGTTTCTCGTTCGATTCAGTAAGGTGGTGAAGGAAGATGTTTTTCGAATTGAACGGTTAACTCGGGAAATTTTGGATTATGCCAAACCGATGGAACCGTTCCTGAAGGAAGAAGATCTCAATGAAATTGTGGAATCCTGTTTGTACACTCTCCGCATCCGGCCTTCCCATGAACTGATTGTAGTCGAGACCGATTTAAGCCATGGGTTGCCCAAAGTTTTCGCCGATCGTCAACAATTAAAGCAGGTCTTGCTCAATCTTCTGTTTAACGCTGTCGAGGCGATGGTTTCAGAAGGAGGAGGCGTGTTAACGGTACGGACTCGAAAAATTGCTTCAGACCGGGCGCAAGATTGGGTGCAGGTGGAGGTTCAAGATACCGGCAAGGGGATTGAACCGGAAGACGTCGAGCACATTTTCGATCCGTTTTTTACCACCAAACATTTGAGCCAGGAGCATGAAGGGACTGGCTTGGGGTTAGCCATTGCTCACCAAATTATTCAGGAACATCAAGGAAGAATTGAGGTACAAAGTGTGAAAGGAAGAGGAACCGCCTTTTTCGTGAATCTACCAAGCTACCAGTCTCATTCACCCTCATCTGTTTCCCCAATCCACAACGTGTCGCCAAAAACAAAACTCGAATAAAAATCCTCTTCGCTATTTTCTGATTGTTCACACACATTATAAAATGGCGGAAATGAAAGAAATTGGGATCGAATGACGAGTTCGGGAGAAAAAGACAAACGTCCTATTGATGTTCGTGAAGAAATGAGCGTTAACCGGAACGCGGGATACGTCCTTCAATCAATTGGCCATCCCAATCTCCCGTTCCTTTTTTTAGTTGAATCACCCGGAAGTGAGTCAAGCCGGCTCGTTGAAGCCACGCACGAACGTCTTGGAAGGAATAGGTATTGCCTCGGTCGGTGTAGAGCAACATGGAGACCGCAAAAAGATTGGTTTCAAGAGGCCGAAGCCCTTTGGGGTCCTGCAAAAAGGTGTCCTGAATGAGAAGGCGACCACCAGGTCTCAGGAGTCGCTTGATTTTTTTAAAGACCTTGAGATTTTCCGCCGGAGAATAAATGTGGAGGACATTAGAATACCAAACCACATCATAGTTCCCTGCAATGGATTCCTTCAAAAAATCCCCAGGTTGATAGGTTAGACGAGTCCCGAAAGAGGACTGTTGAGCGAGGGCACGCGCAACATCCAGAGCCAACGGCCGATCCATAATTGTCGCGTGAAGCATCGGATTTCGCTTCAAAAATGCCAGGGCATACGTTCCGGGTCCACCGCCTAGGTCAAGAAGGGAGCGGGCACTTTTCAAGGCGACTTGTTCAGCCACATCCTGGGAAGGTTGCATGGAACGATGATGCATGGCCCACGTAAAAGACCGTCGATATTCGGATGTTTCCGGTTCCTGGCTATCCAATGGCCGACCGGCACGAATGACTTCCGTAAGTTGCGACCATTCTCTCCATTGACGTTGCATAAGGGCCAAATACTCTCCTCGAAAATCTTGGCTTGTGTTTTGGAGATATCGTTTCGCAAAAGGGGCTACTTGATACCCTAATCGTGATTTGAGTAATAAACCCACACTGGCAAGATTACGGCAGAGGATGGCAAGACCACGTTGGCTCGCCCTTAAACGTTTAGCCAATTGAGGAATAGCCCAATTTCGAGCTTCCATCCTATTGAACAAATCGAGCTCTAACGCAGAAAAGAGAATCCTTGGCAGTCGAAATGCGTAGATGGCCTCTCGAAACCGATTAAAGGATTTGATGGAAATGGGGACATTATTCATAACGAGAATCAGGGTAATAGCAGTCAGTCGGATACGTGTTGAGGCTAGAGACTACGGCTACATCGAGGGGGAAAACCATGTAAGACAGGTCTTGATTTGCAAGTGAAGATCAGACAGTTTTTCAAAATCTACCGGGCGTTCATAGTGAGCGGCGACATACGAATCATTCATCTCAATCCGTTCTGTAAAACCCTGGCGAATGAGTTTTGGACGGTGTTTGGAGACAGTTTGTTGCAGATAGAATTTGGCTTGTTTCGCGAGTTCATCTGTTCCTAAATCCTCGGGCGTCCCATCCGAAAGCATGCTTTTCATATCCTCCAGGTCGTACCCTGCCATGCACACCAGTTTGCCCTCAGGGGTGATTTCAAGCAACCAGTCCTCATCCGGCAAGGGTAGAGTTAACGCTTCCGTGGAATGGCTATCCAACCACCCGTGAATTTCATTGACGAGATACGTTCTGGCCTGAGGCCAGAGGTTTGAAGGTTTGGAGGGCTCATTCATGCGGCTGACCTGTGGCGGCACCCAGACGTGATTCTAAAGCGTGTAATCGCTGGGTATTTTCTGCAAGTTTTGGCAATTGATATTTTTGGTCGACGCGAACGACTTTTTGTAAATACTGCACAGCCTGACTCCATTGCCCTTGAGCTTCATAGCAACTAGCAAGGACATACCAGGCGCCGCCCATACGGAGTTCATCTTTTAGCCGTCGAGCGACATCCAGACTGGTCAACGTACAGGATTGCGCTTCCTCAAATCGTCGTTGGCTTAAATACAGTCTACCCATCATACGAAACACATCAGATTGACCGGCCTCATTCCCGACCCGGCGCATCAAAATCAAGGATTCCTGATAAAAGGCTAGCGCGTCGACTTCCCGTCCTGTTTCCCGAGCGACTAACCCCAAGTCAGAGAGTAAGACGGCTTTGCCGGCATAGTCGGACAGATGGTTCATGAGATCCAAGGCTTCTAAATAATACGCCTGGGCACGTTCCCATTCCCCTGCATCAGCAGAAAGATTCCCCAAATTGGCTAAGGTGGTGCTAATCCCTCGATCATCTCCAAGAATTTTTTGAAGCTCCAGGACTTCTGTGTAATAGGCTCTGGCTTGTTCCCTTCGACCACTCACTGCGCAGATATTTCCCAGATTACCCAGTGTGGTGGCCAGAGCCCGCTGGTCTCCATTTTTCCGGTCAACTTCTAAGGCCTTCGCGTAACACTGAAAAGCCTCGGTATAAAAACCTTTAGAAAAGTGTTCATTGCCTAAACAATTGAGGTCGGCAGATTGAGACCATCCCATCAGCGATCACGCATCCTAACAGGACAAAGCAAGGGAATATTCCAATATATACCTGAATGCCATTCATTCATGAGCCAACATCTGTTCAAGCACAGGCTTAGCTCCGGTGAGAATTGAGGTGCCATCTCCCACCAGGAGGCTGTCAAAGGCATACTTTAATAATCGTCGAAGACCCTCACGAGCTTGAGCGATGCTTGAATATTTTTCTGGAGACAGAAGGCGGAGTGTACCTGCGGGATGACCGATCACCCCGTCTCCGACAAGGAGCACGCCTTTGCCTTGCTGCAAGAATAAGGCGCTCTCCCCAGGAGATTTTTGATGCGAAAGCTGAACAACCCAAATGCCACCTGGAAGCAACTCCCCATCCTTGAATGTTTTGTCAACTGTGAGAGCCATTTCTTTGGCATCCAATTCCGGCGCCATTATCTGACAATTAAATTCTGTTCGAAAGTGTACCGCCTCCCGTTCATGGTCACGATTGGTCAAAATAATATAGTCGGGAGATCCTCCTTGCCGCGTCATAGCCATATCACTCGCGCTCATGGGTGGCGGGTCGACTAATATTCGATGTTCTCCCACGGCTAATAAATGCCCGTTGAAATTCAGCTGTTTTTCTTCAGAGAACCAGGACCATTCCGAAATATGAGGCAGAATGGTTTTCATAAGGTTCTCAAGGTTTCTTGCAGAAGGGCTGTAGTTTTAGCTTGCACGCTGGGTTCCTGTGGGAGATCTAACATGTCATCTTCATGGACCGTAATAAACTTACGATTGGGGCCTTTGGTAAGAGAAATAAGCAGAAGACTGCGCGAGGGGGTTGTCGGAATGACGACCTCCACGGACGCATCAAGGGATTTTACGATCTCAAGAAATTTTTGTTTTCCGTCTTCCAGTTCGTCCATGGTACCCTAATATCGGTTCAAAAATCATACATAAAGACCTCGGTTTACATGGTCGAAGGAGCCGGAGCTGTCTGCAATAATTTCTCTACTTCCTGCACAATCGCTTCATGTCCGGCTAATGTGCCGTCAGTAAAAAAATTCCCCACCCGCTGCCAACGAATTAGGCCATTTTGATCGATGACATAGACATTGGGAATGAATTTTCCTCCTCCATAGAGTTTGTCTGTTGTTTTCTCGGGGTCCAGCAGATAGGGATACGTGACCTTCACCGGGAACCCTTGTATAAACTCCATGACATCCGCCCGGGAATCACCCGAAGAATTGACACCGACCACAGTCACGGGTTTGCCCTTCGTAGCTTCATGGACTTTCTGCAGGTTGGTACTTTGGATTAAACAAGGCTCGCAAATATGAAAGAGTCCCAGAACCACCACTTTGCCCTTAACCTGTTCAAGGGAGAGCACCTGTCCATCAAGCCCCGTGAGTGAGAAATTTGGCGCGGGTTCGCCGACTTTAAAAAAACTTCCCGCATGAACAATGAGGCTGGTACTCACCAATAACATTCCTACGAAAAGTACATAATGAATATTCCTTTTCATGGGGTCCTCCTGGTCATATATACGTTATAAAGGCACACCGTTAGAGTTTCTACCTCTCCTGCATCTCTAAAATTCTAACACACGAAATTTTTGGGCGGCAACAAAACGGAGATGCACTTAGGAGCGGGAGAGGTGATCCGGCTCGAATAATCCGAGCTGGAGTTGCTCGGCCTTAGTCAATGTGATGGGATAATTATCCGTAAAACAGGCATTGCAGTAATGGTGAGATAAGCCGGGAGCCATCGCTAACATCCCTTCCAGGCTTAAATACCCCAAACTGTCGGCTGTCACATAACGACGAACCTCTTCAACACTGAATTTTGACCCAATGAGTTCTTTTTGTGTCGGCGTATCGATTCCATAAAAACATGGAGCAATGACAGGCGGGGAACTGATTCGCATGTGAATTTCACGAGCTCCGGCTTGCCGAAGCATTTTGACTATTTTCCGGCTGGTGGTTCCTCGAACAATTGAGTCATCCACGACGACTATCCGTTTTCCTTCCAAGACATCTGGAACCGGATTCAATTTGAGTTTCACCCCGAAATGTCGAATGGCTTGTTGCGGTTCGATGAAGGTACGCCCCACATAGTGATTGCGGGTTAGTCCGATCTCAAACGGTAATCCCATTCCTTCGGCATAGCCAAGAGCCGCAGGAACGCCGGAATCGGGAACCGGAATGACGAGGTCCGCGTCCGCGGGACATTCCTTAGCCAATTGACGCCCAAAAGCTTTGCGAACAGGGTACACGGCATTGGGGCCAAAAATTTTTGAATCGGGTCTCGCAAAATAGACATATTCAAAGACGCATTGGGCACGGGGGCGTTCGAGAAATGGATGATATGAGGTCAATTCGGAATCGTGAATGACTACGATTTCACCAGGTTCTATTTCACGGACGAATTTGGCATCGATTAAATCAAAGGCGCACGTCTCAGATGCCACGACCCAGACTGCCTTTAAAGCGTCCCAAACATAAGGGACGAAATCCAAACGGATCGCGCGCTGCAATCAAATGATCATCGGTTAACAGTACCAGCGAAAAGGCACCTCGGACCAGACTTAATGCATCGATGACCCGATTGACGATCGTGTCCCCTTTGGAATGAGCGATCAGGTGAATGATAACCTCGCTGTCGGAATCAGATTGAAAAATAGCCCCATAGGCTTCGAGTTCGCCACGAAGTACTCCCGCATTAATCAAATTGCCGTTGTGGGCTAAGGCCAAATTGCCAAAGGCAAAATTGACGGACAATGGTTGGACATTTTGCAACTGTCCACTGCCGGCCGTAGAATACCGATTGTGCCCGATAGCCTTGGACCCTGGAAGCTCGCGCAAAGTCTTTTTAGAATAAATATCGGCAACCAGGCCCAACCCCTTTTTTTGATAAAACCGTTCGCCATCCGAAGATACAATGCCGGAGCCCTCTTGCCCTCGATGTTGTAAGGCATACAGGCCTAAATAGGTGAGATTCGCGGCTTCCTTCGAACCCGCAATCCCGAAGACAGCACATTCTTCATGGAATCCATCGGGTGAAGGGGTAGTCCGAACAATCGGCAACTCGCTCATGACCTCCTCACGAGCATGATACCTTCTCGACGTGAAAAAACTGGAAAGTATTTCCGGGAGAAGCACAAAAAAGTCATCATGATTGTTCGGTACCCAGTTGTCGTGCCAAACTGTTGTGCCATTGGTCCGCCATTTCTGAAAGAGACACCTTCATCTGGCACACCGGCTGTTCTTGCGGTCCCTGAACGGTCAGGTCCATATTTCCCTGGGTGACCCGACCCAATTTTGTGATCGGTACTCCCCAGTTTTGAATCGTTTTCATCATCCGATCAAGATGCTCGGGTTTGATGGAGATGAGAACCCGGGAGGGGCTTTCCCCAAAGAGCAGCGCGTCCAGGCGCAATCGATGTTGTAATCAGTGTGACAGTTGCCCCGAATAGGATGGAAGGATGGGTGAGGCAACACTCAGCTAGTGTAACCAGTAACCCGCCTTCTGAGCAATCATGCGCTGATTGCACCAGGCCATTGCGGATTAAAGTGAGCAGACACGAGTGCAGGGCTTTTTCACCGTCGAGATCTAACCAAGGTGGCTAACCTTGTTCACGCGAATGAATGACTTTAAGATATTCCGTTCCTCCCAAATCCTCTTTCGTCTCCCCTAACAAAAAGATCTGATCGCCGGGGTGCTTAAACCATTGGGTGGTAATGGCCTTCGGGTCCTCAATGAGTCCAACCATTCCCAAAATAGGTGTTGGATAAATAGAAAGTCCATTCGTCTCGTTATAAAAACTGACGTTCCCGCTCACAACAGGAATCTCAAATTTGCGACAAGCGTCGGCAATGCCTTCAACCGCCATGATGAATTGCCACATGATGTCAGGACGCTCCGGGTTTCCGAAATTCAGGCAGTCGGTGACACCAATCGGTTGAGCTCCGGCACACACAAGATTTCTGGCTGCTTCGGCAACCGCTAACCCTCCTCCCAAATAAGGATTTAGGAGACAATATCGGCTATTCCCGTCTGTCGTCATGGCCAGGGCTTTGGTCGTCCCTTTAATGCGAACCACTGCGGCATCGGAGCCGGGGCATACCACCGTATTCGTCCCGATCATATGATCATATTGCCGAAACACCCAGTGTTTACTGGCAATAGTGGGAGAGGCTAATAACTTCAGTAATACTTCGGCAGGATTTTTCACGTCAGGGAGGGCATCCAGATTCAAGGACTGCAAGACTTCTTGATAATCAGGTGGCGCAGCGGGACGTTCATATCGTGGGCCTTCTTCGGCGAGGGCATGGGCGGGTATTTCCGCCACGACCTCATTGCCCTCCCTGATGCGAAGTAAGCCATCTTCCGTTACCTGTCCGACCACCGCCGCATCAATCCCCCATTTCCGACAGATGGCAAGAACGGTTTCTTCCTTTCCGGGTTGAGCCACAAGCAACATTCTTTCCTGGGACTCAGATAACAGAATTTCGTAGGGAGTCATGTGAGGTTCACGCCTGGGCACTTTGGCCACATCCATGTCGATGCCGGTTCCGGCACGGGAGGCCATCTCGCAGGATGAGCTGGTGAGTCCAGCCGCCCCCATGTCCTGAATCCCCACCAACAAGTCCTGCTCCAAAAACTCAAGGCATGCTTCAAGTAACAGCTTTTCTAAAAATGGATCACCGACTTGTACATTTGGACGTTTTTTCTCTGATGCATCGTCGAAACTGTCGGAAGCCATGGTGGCGCCATGGATCCCATCTCGACCAGTTTTGGCGCCAATGTACAACACTTGATTTCCCGCTCCCTTGGCTAATCCTCGTAGAAGACGGTCTTTCTTTACGATTCCGAGACAAAATACATTGACCAGGGGATTTTTTGAATAAATATCATTAAAAGTAATCTCTCCACCAACGGTCGGAACTCCTATGCAGTTCCCATACGAAGAAATTCCAGAGACGACACCTTTCAATAAATACTGATTCTTGGGAAGATCCAATTCACCGAATCGCAATGAATTCAATAACGCAATCGGTCGCGCGCCCATGGTAAAAATATCGCGGAGAATTCCTCCGACACCGGTGGCTGCTCCTTGAAACGGTTCAATAAACGATGGGTGATTATGGGATTCCATTTTAAAGACTGCGGCAAGCCCATCGCCAATATCCACAACTCCAGCGTTTTCTCCAGGGCCCTGCACGACTCGCTCCCCTTCGGTCGGAAACCGTTTCAAATGGACCCGTGAGCTTTTATAGCTGCAATGTTCACTCCACATCACGGAAAAGATCCCTAATTCGGTGAGATTGGGTTCACGCCCAAGATGTTTGAGGATTTGTTGATACTCCTCTTCAGAAAGGCCATGTTGTTTGATGATCTTCGGAGTCACAGGTAAATGCGTGCAAAGGCCTGGATTTGTCTGTCATGGCAAAATACTCATCGCTGTGTGTCAGGAGGCGCAAACCATTGGGGGCGAAATCGTCTGTATTCTATTCTGAAAACGACCGGAACATGAAAAAAGCGAATGGCTCATCCGGGTCTTGGCATAAGAGGGAACGTATCATAGCCACGGTCATTCTGTCCTGTGACTGGAAGCGCTTGAAGGCATGCGAAGCGGTAAATGATCCGTAACGTAGGAGGCGTATCGCAATGCGGTTAGCACTTGTTCATGTGTCAGGTTTAATGCTTCCTGGACGTCAGAGAAAGATTTTCCGATGCCGAGTGTTCCAACCACAGTGGCCACATCAACGGGGGTTCCGGCCACACACGGCTTCCCGTTACAGGTATGCGGAGTCATCGTTATGCCTGGAAAAATTTCCATGTTGATTTTGGCAGGCAATGGTGCCATTCCGTGTGCGGTTGATGTAGACGGAATTACACAGGCTGGTGGGTCTTGTGTTTTTCTAATGTCGAAAGCATTGAACGAAAAATAGTTGCACCATCTTCATTATTTAACATTTTTTCAGCCCCTCGTTCGGGGTGAGGCATCAGGCCAAGGATATTACCTGCCGCATTACGTATTCCGGCAATGTTCTGGAGCGATCCATTGGGATTGGCTTGAGAGGTCAGATGCCGTCCCGATCACAATATCGGAATACGATTTGTGCATTAGCCTGTAAGGCTGACAATGTGACCGGATCCGTATAATAATTTCCGTCTGCATGTGCAATCGGGAGCCTCAGGATCTGCCCAGTTTCACATTGATTGGTGAACGGGGTGTCAACATTTTCTACCCGGATGTAGATATCTTCACAAATGAAAGAGAGATGACGGTTGCGCAACATGGCGCCGGGTAGGAGTCCTGCCTCCAAAAGAATTTGAAATCCGTTGCAAATACCCAAAACCATGCCTCCCCGACCAGCGAATTCAGCTACCGCGTCCATAATGGGAGAAAATCGGGCGATGGAGCCGGTACGCAGGTAGTCCCCATACGAAAATCCTCCTGGCAAAATGATGGCATCCATGCCCGAGACGGAAGTATCTTGATGCCAGATGAGATGAGCGGATTGCCCCATGACCTTCGATAAGACATGAACACAATCACGGTCACAATTGGATCCGGGAAAGACAATGATGCCGATGTCCACCGCGATCTCCTCTTAATCGAAGCCGTAGGCCAAGTGAGAATGGGTGTGCGGGAAAAAACAATAACCAAATGGGGACGGGCAAGAAAACATCCATTATTTCTCAAAGATCTCGTAATGAAAATCTTCAATGACCGTATTGGCCAGAAGTTTTTCGCACATCGTTTTATGCTTTTTTCTGCAGACGTGGTGTCTGTTTCATTGAGATCCAGTTCGATGAATTTCCCTATGCGGACCTCTTCCACCGTTGAAAAGCCGAGAGTATGAAGCGATTGCTGGATAGCTCGACCTTGAGGATCAAGAATTCCATTCTTCAGTGTGACAAAAATTTTGGCTTTCATGATTTTCCAGAAGGATAGCAATACACAAGATGGATAAAATTTCTCAGGAACCATTCACAGTGGTTGCCAAGAATGGCTTTAGCTGGAGACCAATTGATTCTTAAGAACACGCTGCATTACCCGCAGACCCGTTTAAGCACTTCCTGATAGGTTTCCTCGATCCGTCCCAAGTCTTTTCGAAAGCGGTCCTTATCCATCCGTTCCCCGGTTTGGATATCCCAAAATCGACAGGTATCCGGAGAAATTTCATCCGCCAAAATCACCTGACCGTTATATAAACCGAATTCCAGTTTGAAATCCACGAGCATCATTCCCCTTTTTTGAAAAAACGGTTTTAAGGTCGCGTTGATTTTGAGTGCCTGGTGTCGGAGTTCCTCAATTTGTGAGGGTGTGGCCAGTTTAAGCAGGCGAATATGGTCTTCGGTAATCAGGGGATCACCCAGTGAATCGTCTTTATAGAAAAACTCAATTAATGGCGGATCAATGATCATGCCTTCTTCCAAACCTAACCGCTTGACAATGCTGCCGGTGGCTCGATTACGCAGGACAACTTCCACCGGGATAATTTTTACCCGACGCGTTAACATTTCTCGATCATTAAGTTGCTGAATGAAATGACTGGGTGTTCCCGCTTCAGCAAGAAGCTGGAATAATTTTGCGGAAATGGTATTATTTACCACACCCTTTTCCAGAATAGTCCCGCGTTTTTGAGCATTAAAGGCCGTGGCATCGTCCTTAAAATACTGAATGACCTCATCCTCTTTTTCGGTCAGGTAAATCTTCTTGGCTTTTCCTTCGTACAGCATATCTCCTTTAGTCATGTTTTCTTCCTCTTGTTTGCAGTGTTCCGCGAAATGGTCGCTCGTGGTGATGGTTTGGTCGTCGGCTGGGTTTGTTTCCCAAACACTCGTCTGAAAATCTGTTGTTGATGGCGCAAATAGGCTTTGGGGTCGAAGCAGGTGGCGATTTCTTTCGCGGTAAGGTGGTGAGCGATAAAGGGATCACGCTCGATAAGTGTTTGAAAGCTTCCCTGCCCTTTCCCAGCAGCCATAGCGTGTTGCTGCACATGCTCGTAGGCTTCTTTTCTAATCGCTCCTTTTTCGAGCAATGCCAGTAATATCCGTTGGGAATAGATCAACCCTCCGGTATGGTTTAATGTCGTCAGCATACGTTGGGGATAGACCACCAGTGTGGATAACATGTTGGTAAGACGGATCAGCATGTAATTAACGAGGATGGTGCTATCAGGAAGAATAATTCGTTCAGCGGATGAATGGCTAATGTCACGTTCGTGCCACAACGCAACGTTTTCCAGTGCGGCCAGGCTATTGCTGCGGACCACTCTGGCCAGTCCACACAAGTTTTCGGAGCCAATCGGATTTCGTTTATGCGGCATAGCGGAAGAGCCTTTTTGGCCCGGCTCGAAGAACTCTTCTGCTTCCAAGACCTCGGTTCGTTGTAAATGCCGAATTTCTGTCGCCACTTTTTCAATGCTGGCCGCCATGAGGGCCAAAACCGAGAGAAAGGCGGCGTGCCGATCACGCTGAATTATCTGATTAGAAATAGGCGCGGGTTTCAAGCCTAACCGTTGACACACGGCTTTTTCTATGGAGGGCGAAAGATGCGCGAATGTTCCCATGGCTCCTGATAGCTTGCCCACCGCGATATCCACCAAAGTGACTTTTAACCGTTGATGCTGTCGTTGAAATTCTTGATACCAAATTGCCACTTTCCACCCGAATGAAATTGGTTCCCCATGGATGCCATGCGAACGCCCTACCATCAGGGTATCCCGGTGCGCGAAAGCCAAATCCCGTAATGCCCTTAAGAGTCCCTTTAGGTCCTCCAGGATCAACATCGTGGCTTCCACTATTTGCAAGGCGAGAGAGGTGTCGACGATATCCGATGAGGTCAGTCCCACATGAAGAAATCTCGCATCCTTGCCGGCCTGCTCGGCCACCGATTCCAGAAAGGCGATGACATCATGTTTCGTGATTTGTTCGATAGCCGCGATCCGTGAAGGGTTGATCGTGACTTTCTTTTGAATCCGGGTTGCCACTCCACGAGGAACCTTTCCGGTGTGTTCCATGGCTTCGCACACGGCCAGTTCGATCTGCAACCACAATTCATACTTCCGGGTCTGGGTCCAAACGGCCCCCATACGGGGTAACGTGTAGCGATCAATCATAGGACAAGGGGATTAGGAGGTAGGCGTAGAATCAGAAACATCCACCGCAGGGAACTTGACTTGAATCCGGATTCGTTTTTCCGCAAGTCTTGGTTCATCACGGAGAACGTGGTCCAACAGTCCATTCACGAATCGTCTGGCCTCATCATCCGCAAACCGTTTGGCCAATTCAACGGCTTCGTTGATCGTGACCATTGCCGGAATATTGGGCTCCCACAACAACTCGTAAATGGAACATCGTCAAAATATTCCTATCTACCACCGGCATCCGTTCTAAAGACCAATCAACAGCAAAGTCTCGAATGATCCGGTCAATCTCTACCTGGTTTGTGATTACTCCCAGCAAATACTGGACGTAAATGCTTGGACTTTCGGTGAAGCAGATTGACTGGCCCAAAACTTTTCTTGCCATGACGGGTTTTGATCCTGAAACTCATGTTGGAAAAGCATTTGAAGAGCGAGTTGACGCGCGAGTCGCCTGGATGGACGGGCGTTTGTACGACTGGCTTGCGGAGGATCGGATGGAATCGTCATCGTCATGATTTCGTGGGTTCCCTTAAAAATCCGGATTGGCGGATGTTTGTCTTACTGAGACGTTTCATCAATAGGGCCATTTCAATGGCTGTACGGGCTGCATCAGCCCCCTTATTTCGAGCAGGTGGGCCTGAACGTTCCATGGCTTGATCGACTGTGTTCGTAGTGAGCACCCCAAAAATGATGGGAATTCCCGTCTCGAGGGCCGCACAGCTAATTCCCCGAGAGGTTTCTGCACAAATATAATCAAAGTGGGGCGTTTCTCCCCGTATCACAGCCCCTAAACAGATAATCGCATCAAATCGACGGGATTGGGCCAACGTTTTAGCAATCAATGGAATTTCAAAAGCCCCGGGAACACGAAATACTTGTCTTTGATGGGGTGGGGTGCCCAATAGGGTTAAGGTTGATTCAGCCGCAGCTAATAATCGACTGGTGACGACTTCGTTAAAGGTACTGACCACGATGGCGATCTGACAGTCTGTCCCGTCCTACGTTATCCTCTGGATTCTTCATTTTAGTCGATTAGTCCCTTCGATGGACAGTCTTTAGATACACGTAAAGGAAGGCGATGAGTGTGTACCACTTGCCAGAGGTAACTGCAAGCCCCCGTTACACATTCTCCAATAGGTGACCTAATTTGGCTTTTTTGGTACGCAGGTAATGAACATTGGATTCCTGAGGGATGATTTCAATAGGCACTCGTTCAACCACTTTCAACCCATAACCTTCAATCCCGACAATTTTTCTTGGATTGTTGGTAATCAACCTGATTTTTTTGAGCCCTAAATTTACTAATATTTGGGCGCCTATTCCATAATCCCGTAAATCCGCCTTGAAACCTAGTTGGAGATTGGCTTCGACCGTATCACTGCCTTGATCCTGAAGATTGTAGGCTCGAATTTTATTGGTGAGCCCGATTCCCCGTCCTTCTTGATTTAAATACAGCAGGACTCCTTTGTTTTCCTGTTCGATCATTTCCATTGCCCGATGAAGTTGTTCCCGGCAATCACATCGCAAGGACCCAAAGACATCAGCCGTGAGACATCCTGAATGGACTCGCACAAGTGTTGGATCGCCATCAATCTCCCCTTTGACAAGAGCGATGTGTGTTCCGGCATCCAGTTCATTTTCAAAGACCACAGACTGAAAATGACCGAAACGTGTCGGGAGGTTCGCCTGGGCTACTTTTTTCACAAAAGTCTCCCGATGCAGCCGAAATTGAATGAGATCTTTAATCGTGATGATTTTCATTTGATGGTGTTGTGCAAATTCCATCAATTGAGGGACTCGAGCCATGGTGCCGTCATCATTCATAATTTCACAGATCACGGCTGCGGGATACAGCCCGGCTAGACGCGAGAGATCAACTGATCCTTCGGTTTGTCCGGCCCGGCGCAATACTCCGCCTTTATGGGCTTTTAGTGGAAAGACGTGTCCCGGTCTAGCAAAATCGGTTGGTTTAGCCGTTGGGTCGACCGCTAGTTTAATAGTGGTGGCACGATCAGCGGCGGAGATACCGGTGGTAATATGTTTGGCGGCATCAATCGACACGGTAAAGGCGGTGCCGAACGGGGCCGTATTTTCGTTCGTTTGTGGAGGAAGCTTCAGTTCGTCAACTCGGTCAGGAGTAAGGGCCAGGCAAATTAACCCTCGGCCGTATTTCGCCATGAAGTTAATATTTTCAGGAGTGACTTTTTCAGCGGCCAGGACCAGATCTCCCTCATTTTCCCGGTCCTCATCGTCCACAAGGATAACGCATTTCCCAGATTGAATATCCGGTAAGGTTTCGGCAATGGTATGGAATTGAGGCTTTTTTATTGGGGTCGCTTCTTTTTTCATGGATGATTCCCTTGAAGATCCAACTGCTCTGCCTCAGCTGATTAGATTTCTGATATGGATTTGTTGCTCAACCGGATCGAGCGCTGGACCATCATAACACTAAGGCCCGCTAATCCTGAAACCACCCCCAACACTAAAAATCCTGCAGAGAAGGTCCCTGTACTCTCTTTTAGCCATCCGAAACCGGATGGTAACAGGAACCCTCCGACGCCTCCTGCCGCTCCAATAAAGCCGGATGCTGTTCCCATTATGGATTTGAACCGATTAGACGCCACCTGGAAAATCGCCCCATTTCCAAATCCTAAACAAAACATTACCAGGAAGACGATAGTGAAGACCAAACCAAACTGACTAAGATCTCCTGAAACCAGGCATAAGGCGGTTATTATAAGAAAGATCGCTTGTAGAAAGTTCAGGCCTCCGAACCGATCAGCGAGGAATCCGCCAAGAGGACGTGCACCACTTCCCGCTAGTGCGCAAAGAGCGGTTAACGACCCGGCACTCACCATGCCCACTTGGAATTGATCATGGAAGAAAATCGGGAGATAACTCGAGAGCCCCACGAACCCTCCGAACGTCACCCCATATAAAAGACACAACCAATACATAAAGGGATCCTGAAGTCCTTTTCGTAGACGTACACCAAATTCGTTCTGATTTTTCGATCCCTCGATAGTGTTCTTTGCTGGAACCGATTGAACCAACAGAAAAAAGAGGAGAGCCGTTCCCATTACAGGCAGCAACATGATGCCGAAGACCTGATGCCAGCCATACTCTTCCGCAAGGCGCGGGGCAATGAACGTAGCCAACAGCACGCCACTATTTCCAAGCGCTGCCACTCCCATGGCCAACCCTTGATGGGCGGTGGGATAGGCTTGGCTGGCCAGAGGCAGAGCAATCGCAAAGCTCGCTCCCGCAAACCCTAAAAAGATCCCAATCCCTAACATTTCTTCGAAAGTGGTTCCCCCCTGCCATCCCAGCATCAATCCGATGCCCTCCAACCCCAGAATACCCAATCCCACAATTTTGGCTCCTATGCGGTCTCCAAGCGGCCCGACAATAATTCGAAGCAATGCACCTCCCAATAACGGAATCCCAACTAATAGCCCTTTTTGAGTGGCTGAGAGGGAAAATTCTTCAGATATGGTGATACCCATGGCGCCGATGAGCAGCCACACCATAAAACTGACTTCAAAGTGTAGCCACGCGCCAAGCAGGGTTGGCCAATGCCCGGAACGTAATCCATCTCTCAACATATCTCCACCCAAATTCTTGAGGAGGCAAATCTCATCATCATTATTGTCTTGGGCACTGTAATCAATGGAGTCTTCTAGTGGCAGGACTGTAAAAAGTATTGCTCTCCTAGACAATGCTTATTTAAAGAGAGGATCACATGGTAAACCTTGAAAAGACCCCAGAACAGGAAATTTGGTCAATCTGTTTGGTGATCCAAGAAAAATTCATTACAATATCATTAGAAAGGTGGCACATCCTGGGCCGCATGGTATTGAGCCGAAGCATGAACTCTAAACGTTCAAAAAAACAGCAATCGGAAGTGATCGATGTGATTGTAGAAGACTCTCAAGCTAGTTTCTCGAGCACTATAGTTCCGGAAGAATTAATACTTGATGAGACAAAGGAAAAGAAAGCCCAACCAGGCAGGGAAGATAAATCTGAGCCAGAGGCCACGTGGGGTACTGTCTCAACCGCCCTAATTCCGACTACGACCCTCAGCCGATATCTAGCAGAGGTTCGTCGCTATCCCTTTCTTTCCAAGGAAGAGGAGCTTCAACTCTTCCACGAGTATCAACAGTCAGGGACACGGGAGGCTGCGGTAAAGCTTATTTTGGCCAACCTGCGTGTGTGTGTGGCTATTGCCTCAGAGTATGGGCTGGCAGGGATTGATCAAATGGATCTCATCCAGGAAGGGAATGTGGGGCTTCTGCAAGCCATCAAAAAATTCGATCCTACCAAAAATGTTCGCTTTTATGCCTATGCGGCATGGTGGGTAAGGGCCTATGTTTTGCGGTATCTCCTCAATAATTTTCGGTTGGTTAAAATTGGAACTACCCAGGAACAGCGACGCCTTTTTTATAATCTTCGTCGTGAAAAGGCCAAATTGGAGAGACAAGGGTATGTCCCCGATCCCAAGTTGCTGGCGGATCGTCTCAACGTTCGTGAACGGGACGTAGTGGAAATGGATCAGCGACTGGGGAGTTGGGAACTTTCCCTGGATCAGCCGATGACCAATGACGGGGAAGGAACATTTCATGATCTCCTTCCTTCTACTCAAGCTCCCATTGATGATCAGCTAGCCGATACTCAGCTTCGAGTTCTGTTTCGAAAAAAATTGGCAGAATTTGCACAAATGCTAACGGAGCGAGAAGAGGATATTCTTCGCAATCGACTCTTATCGGAAACTCCCGTTACTCTGGAGGATTTAGGAAGAAAATATATGATCACCAAGGAGCGGACTCGTCAACTTGAGGCCAAAATAATTAAGAAGTTACGGGAGCTTATGAAAAAAGATATCCAGGATTTTGAACATCTCAGAAAATGAAAGCGTAAGATTATATACGTATTAAAATCTGCTTTCCCATTTTTAAAATTATAGCGGTTCCTTTTTCCCAGTTAGGAGAAGTTCCAGTCCTTTTTCATTAGAATTTGCTTCTTTCCCTCTTGACTTCATTCCAACCAGACTTATCTCTCCTTTCGACGTGACACATCTGTGGAAATTTAAGCAGATATGTGCCAACCAAGTTAATTGCATTGAAGATCTCACCATTTTCCCATTCAATTGGCCAACAACCAAAGAAGGAGGTAGACATGGCAGCCACAAAAAGAGAAGGAAAAAAAGGAATCAAAAGAAGGTGGAAGCAGTGCTAAGGGGTTTCGTCCTCTGGGTGATCGGGTGTTCGTGACCTATACGGAAGAATTGGAGCGGACAGCAGGGGGAATTTATGTGCCTGACTCGGCTCGCGAAAAACCACAAAGGGGCACAATCGAAGCCGCAGGCCCTGATGCTGAAAATGTGAAAGTCGGAGATCAAGTTTTGTTTGATAAATATTCCGGCACCAAAATCAAGATTGATAATACTGACTGTTTGATTTTGAAAGAAGAAGATATTTTGGGCGTATTTGAAAATTAATACACCCTATACTTTAGAAACCAATCTCTTGATTGTTATTCCACATCACAAAAATGATTTGTAAGGAGGAAATGTATGGCTAAGCAGTTGCAATACAGTGAAAAGGCGCGAGCGTCGATATTGAGCGGAGTGAATCAATTGGCCGATGCGGTGAAAGCGACATTGGGACCAAAAGGCCGAAATGCCATTTTGGATAAGAAGTTTGGCGCCCCAACGATCACCAAAGATGGCGTGACGGTTGCAAAAGAAATCGAGTTAAAAAATCCCTATGAAAACATGGGTGCCCAATTGGTTCGGGAAGTGGCAAGCAAAACCAGTGATATCGCTGGAGATGGCACGACCACAGCGACCGTTTTGGCGCAAGCCATTTACCGTGAAGGCGTCAAAAATATTACCGCAGGCGCCAATCCGATGGACATTAAACGGGGAATTGATAAAGCCGTTGAAGTGGCGATTGAAGAACTGAAAAAAATCAGCAAGCCCTGCCAAACCAAAAAAGAAATTTCCCAAATTGGTTCGATTTCCGCGAATAACGATCACACCATTGGCGACCTTATCGCTGAGGCAATGGACAAAGTGGGAAAAGATGGCGTCATCACCGTTGAAGAAGCCAAGTCCATGTCCACTTCATTGGATGTCGTGGAAGGAATGCAGTTTGACCGCGGGTACATCTCTCCCTATTTCGTGACCAATGCAGACCGGATGGAAGCTTCCTTGGAAGACGCTTTTTTGCTGATTGTTGAAAAGAAAATTAGTGCCATGAAGGACTTGCTCCCCATTCTTGAGCAAGTAGCAAAAATGGGCAAACCGTTGGTCATTGTTGCCGAAGATGTGGAAGGCGAAGCCCTGGCGACTTTGGTTGTCAATAAACTTCGTGGCACGTTGAATGTGGCAGCGGTAAAGGCTCCTGGCTTTGGTGATAGACGGAAGGCCATGTTGGAGGATCTTGCAACTTTGACGGGCGGCCAGGTGATTTCCGAGGATGTTGGCCTCAAACTCGAAAACGTGAAACTGACAGACCTCGGCCGTGCCAAACAGGTGAATATTGACAAAGATAACACCACGATCGTGGAAGGCGCCGGAGATCCGAAACGGATTGAAGGTCGAGTCAAGCAAATATGAAGACACAGGTTGAAGAAACCACCTCCGATTACGACCGGGAAAAACTGCAAGAGCGATTGGCGAAAATGGTTGGTGGCGTTGCGGTGATTAACGTAGGCGCAGCGACCGAAACCGAAATGAAGGAAAAGAAAGCTCGTGTGGAAGACGCGCTGCATGCGACGAAAGCCGCGGTAGAGGAAGGCATTGTTCCTGGCGGAGGAGTGGCTCTCCTTCGATGTGTTCCAGCTTTGGACAAAATGAAATTAGAAGACGATCAACAAGTCGGGGTGAACATCGTCAAGCGTGCGCTGGAAGAACCAATTCGCCAAATTTCCATCAATGCAGGCGCAGAGGGCTCCATTATTGTGGAAAAAGTTCGAGGTGAATCCACGAATCGAGGATACAATGCAGGCACCGGAGAATTTGTGGATATGGTTGAGGCCGGTGTGATTGATCCAACCAAGGTCGCTCGTTGCGCGTTGCAAAACGCTGCCAGTGTTGCAGGCCTCATGCTCACCACCGAAGTCATGGTTACAGACATTCCAGAATCGAAGTCAGAAGCTGGGATGCCTGGCGGCCATGACCACGGCATGGGCGGTATGGGCGGCATGGGCGGATTTTAATCGTTAGACTCTTAAGAGTAATGGGAAAAAACCTGGAGGATTACGATCCTCCAGGTTTTTTTTTACTTATTTTTGAACCCTGAATACCTATTGTTTGTGCGCACACTTTAGCCATGTTCCTACTTAGTGCTCATGTGCTCCGTGGTCCCAAAAATGAACGGGGGACCGAAATTGTCATTCGCTTTTTTTACCCTTACAGAGCGAAGGTTGCTCATCACTTTTGATTATGAGCATTCCTGGCTTAAGTCGGCTCTTGCTGCACCATAAAACCGCATATTATGCCGATTCCATTAGACTGGGAATTCAAAAGGGATTTTTGACACGTTGTTTCGGTGGTGTGGTATAAGTGAGAGAATCTTTGCTTTTAACGTTCACATTTCATTCACCATGCTCAATAGCCTTTTAGCCCAGTATGTTTAACCATGATCTTACACTTAGTGAATACTAGAACCCGTTTTTCCGGCAAAAATAGGACTAGTCTATCGGCGTGGACTGTCATTGCCCTTCTAATGACTGTGAACGGCTTTATTGGTGTTTCCAGCAAAATTCAAGCGGCCGAATCACTTTCGCGGACCGAATCGAATTGCACTATTGGCATGGCCAAAGGCGACGAAAAGACTGAATGCCGGGTTCCGATTCCCAATGGATGTACCGTGGCACAGTTTCCTGGCTATTCCGAACCCTGGGCCGATATCTCAAGAGGAGGAGGGACATCGTGCGAGTTTGATCAAAAACATACCGACTGGAAAACATCGATTGTCGGAACATGCCAAGCCTGTCAAACCGAACAATGTACGGGAAGATTTATCGTGATGTTTAATTGTGCGGACAATGTTCCTCCTGCCAACCAGTCATCGCCTCGACGAAAATAACTCCCCTTTTTATCCCGAGGAGAAAGTAATCATGCCTCCTCAGTCGTCCCTCGTCCATCAGATCAAAGAAGAGGCCCGTCGTTTAGGTTTTGATGCGGTGGGTATTGCTCGTCTTTCCACGCCTCTTTCCAGCATTTCTTTGCTATCTGGCCAAGATCCAATTTCTTTCCGAGGACTCACCGATAACTTTGCGATTATGGGGACGTCTGAAAAAATGGCTGGAATTGGGTTTTCATGGAACTATGGAATGGATGTTGAGAAACCCGAAACGCCGGTCTGACCCGTCGGAAGTGCTTCCAGGATGTCAATCATTGATCGTGGTCGGTATGAATTATTACACGGATCAAACTCCAGATGAGTCAAAGAAAGGTGGACGCATTGCCCGATATGCCTGGGGAACGGATTATCACACCTTAATGAAGGAACGGTTGACCCACCTGGAGAATTTCCTTCACTCACGAGTCCCGGACATTCAGACCAGAAGTTATGTGGACACCGGGCCCATCATGGAAAAAGCATGGGCCCAGGAAGCCGGTATCGGTTGGATTGGCAAACACACCAATGTTGTTTCCACGGATTTCGGGTCGTGGCTGCTTGCTGGGAGAAATTCTTACGACCTTGGCATTGGATTTGACGAACCTGCCATGGATTTATGCGGAACCTGTTCGTTGTGTATTCAGGCTTGCCCAACAGGAGCGATTGTAGAACCTTATCTCCTTGATGCTGAGCGATGCATCTCCTATTTGACGATTGAATATCGTGGAAGTCAGGATGCCCTGCCAGCCGAGTTGAGAAAAAAAATAGGCAATAGAATTTATGGCTGTGACGACTGTCTGGATATTTGTCCCTTTAATATCAATGCAAAACCAACTTCTGAACGTGGATTTCAGGCATTTTCCTGGACATTGCATCCTCAATTATCGATAATTGGCGAATCTCACCAAAGAAGAATTCCAAGTAATGACGAAAGGGAGCCCCTTGCGCCGCCCCAAGTATGAAGGATTTATTCGAAATGTGCAGATTGGACTCGACAACCAAACGCCCACTGATTCCCCTACCGTAATTCGATAACTGTCACCCCATTCCCTCCCTCGGACTGGATCACCAGCGCGAAAACTTTGGATATAGGGAGAGGAATCGACAAAGTTTTCGGATCCCGGTTTTGAGTGCACCTGTCCCCTGGCCATGAATCACTTTAAGATATTTGGCTTGGCCGACCAGGGCGTGGTCGAGCGCCGCAAGCGTCATCTCCATCGCATCGTCAAGACGAATACCACGAATACCAATTTTGCTGATAGCCCTAGTTTCCTGGAGTAGAGACTGGAGGAACCCATTCAGTGGCATTGCGGGTAAAGACCGATGTCCACCAATTGTTTCGACTCCGATAGGGTTTCAGTGCCGGAAGGAGATGTCGCTCGATTCGTATGGTAGAAGGCGCTGTTTTTATTGTTTGGGTTCCCACCCGAATAGATACCTGTTTTTTCCCTCAAGACTTTCCTGCAAACCCTATCGTCCCAAGCGAATTATTTCTACCAGGTCCCCTTCATGAGTGCCTCAGATGAAGACCAATGTATTGTTTGGGAGGTGAGAGAGAATTTCCTGATTAATTGTGCCTAGGTTTTTGGATCGACTTCACTTTGGAAAGGGTTTTGTCATTTTTTAAATCGTTTATCGATCTGATTGAGGTGTCGTTGTGCCTTGGAAAACTCCTCGTTGCCATTGCTTTCGGTATCGTTGCCGATCCTCACGTTCTTGGATCTGAATTGGATCGCGAGTCGCTTGTGCGTCATCAAATAATTGTTGCGCCACTTGACGAAGATGTTGAGCTTGTGTCACTCTCTCTTTCCAAGCGGGCGTGTGTGTCATGCAGAGATCGGACGATCTGATCAAGATCGCGATCCTGCCGTTGGATCAAGATCTGGCAGACTGGATAATTGATCGGATTCATTCCTAATCGTCCCGCGATTTCCAAGGCAGAAGAACCCCCGGGAATTCCATCTATGAGGCGATAGGTGGGAGAGAGTGTGTCAATGTCGAATTCCTGGCTGACATTCCGAACATGAGGATTGCGAAGGGCTAATGTTTTCAAGGTTGGATAATGAGTGGTAGCCAGGATAATGCAGCCCAATTGCAGAGATGCCCAAGAGGGATTCAGCTAATGCAGCGCCCTCAATAGGATCGGTTGAGCTACCCACTTCGTCCAGGAGGACGAGCGAGTGATGGATAGGAGCCTCGTCAGATAACCTGATGTCTTGTAATAACGCGATCATGTTTAGGATATGACCGGAAAAACTTGATACGTCCTTGCTGAGATCTTGAGAGTCGCCAATATCCGCATACACCCGTTCGAAAAATGCCATATCAGAGTCAGGACCACACGGAGGATGAAGTCCTACTTTGACCATCATCGCGATTAACCCCACCAGTTTTAACGTGACGGTTTTCCCGCCGGCGTTTGGTCCAGAAATGATGAGAACCTTGGTGTCGCCCTCAAAACGAAGGGAGTTGGGCACGACGCGTTCCTTTGTTAATGCGAGAAGGGGATGGCGGGCCTGATGCAGGATTATGCGGTGCTCTTGATTGAGATGTATAGGAGAGCCGTGGATTTTCATGCTGAGCCGTGCTTTAGCCATCAGACAATCTAAGGAGGCCAGACGATTCAAGTTTTCCCGGATAGATGGAACATGCATGGAAACGAGGCTGGATAAATCTTGCAGGATAAGACGTGTTTCATGAGCTACCTGCAAGTCGGCAAATTTGATGGCGTTATTCAATTCGATCAAATGGCGAGGCTCCACAAATACCGTAGCACCGCTACTGGATATATCATGGACAATTCCATCGATTTCGTGTTGCCGTTCAGCTTTAATGGGGAGCACATAACGATTCTCGCGTTCAGCAAAATATTGCCCTTGCAGTAGATTCTCATATTGCTGAGAGGCCAGCATATGTTCCAATCGTCGCCGAAGACTTTGACGAAGATTTTGACTTTTTTGTGTCAATTGCTGGAGTTCGGGACTCGCGGATTCTCGAAGATGGCCGTTCGTATCGATGCAAGAATCAATGACCTGTTGAACCTGCATCAAATCTTGAAGGTCCAGGGACCGGGGGCCGATCGTCGGAAACATCGAACTATGAATCTGCAAAAAATGTCGGGTGCGTTGACTTAATCCTAGGACGGAGGAAATATCCCGCAACTCCGGCCCGTCAAGAAGCCCTGTCTTTTCAGCATGCACAAGCAGATTCTGAATGTCGGGGAATATCAACGGGTGGAGAGGATGAGCTCCTTCGAGAATTTGAACCATTTCTGTTGTTTCTTGTTGTTGAAAACGTGCGGTCTCAAGGTCGGACGAGAAGGTGAGCGCCCGACAACAATCCGCCCCCATCGTGGAGGCGGCCTCCTTGGCGAGAAAATCCACCAATACGCCCCATTCCAATACCTGTTCGGTGTGGGGAACAATGAAAGATAACATAGATCCTTAGTGTAAAAAGGCCTGCATGCTGATGCAAGTCCTTCCTGAATAAGGAAGATACCTATGAAGTGGAGTATGCAAAAGGAGCTGGTGAAAAGCCGGAGAGAAAGGAACGTTGCAACGACGAGAGAAGAGACGAAAAATACCTGGACGATCGGATCATCTTTATTTTTTCATGGATTCCACGGAGAGCTTGAGATCTTCAATGGCCTTTTGAATATTTACCTTAATGTCCTTCCAGGCCGTCTCGCTATTGTCCCGAAGTTGTTCAATACGAGGAATAAGGGTGTCTTGCTGCTTTTTGAAATTTTCTAATTGGGCCTGCAGTTTGGCTCGAGTTTTTTCCTGGAGTTCAAGGCTTTGGTCGCGGAGTTTCTGTATTTGCACCTCTAAATCATTTATTTGCTTATTCAGACTATCGGTGGATAAGTCATCTCCTCCGGGTGCGGTTGGCCCCGGAGCCTTGTTGCTGGAGGCTCCTTCTGCCGCAACCAGGGACACTCCAAATCCGAGGGAGAGGGTGACAGCAGCCAATAATATTCCCATTCTGAGTGTGGCACGTCTGGTTTTTTGTAAAAAGACACGGTCCATATTGAATCCTTTCTTTCAAAGATCCTGGTACTTCATTTTCTTCTGACCCATTGCACGGTCGAGCGTTAAAAAGTTTCCCAGTCAGGCAAATATATTTGTTAACAACATGAAGAGATCATACACTGGCTTGCCCCAATCGGGACATTGCCTTAGAATGCCCTCCGGTAAAAAGGAACTCGTATGACCCAAGAAGACGCTCGCGCCTATCTCAACTATCTCCTCACCCTGCATCTCCGGCAGGAAGAAGCCTTTGGTCCGTTAGCGTTAGCTTTTGTGAAGGAGAATGACCTTACCCAACTATGCCCTCCTTCCAGAGGAACAGTTCAATTTGTTAATGGCAACGGCAACGGTGTTTTCTGCCGAGCCCAAACGCTACACCATGAAATTAGAATTGTTGCAAAAAGCCTACCAAATTTTACCTCAAACACACTATAACGATCCTGAATTAGGCCGGGATCTGGAACATTTGATAAAAAAAACTCAAAGTGATCTCCAACGCTACAATGAGGCTATGAAGGTTTCCCGGTCACAATCTCCCGATCGGCAAAGTTTGATTATTGAAACCGATGTCCCTGAATATTTTCTCGAAATTGCTCAAAAGCGTGCTTCTGAGTATTACCAAGAAAAATACCGGTTAACCAAGGAGGCAAAAACTGCCCAGCATTTTGGAGGGACGGCGAAAAAGTTTGAACCAGAAAATATGGCTATCCATAAAGAATTTCCCGGTGCCTGTGCTCCTTTCATCAATGCCCGCACTAATGCCTTTCATGTCGTATTGCCATTTGATTTGAAAATCAGTCGAAGTCCCGAAGATCCGTTGGAAGCCGGGATCAGAATTTTTTATGGGAAAATAGGCTATTCATTTCCCTTGCGTTATGAGATGGGGAAATTGTGCAGTTACCATGATGGCCAAGTGCTTGATGTGGACCTGCGTGATCCGAATCTCATTTTTGTCTCTGTATCGGCTATAAAGGACTCTGAATTTACCGTGCAAGCCTCCCAGACTGATCTCTCCCTTCCTCCAGAATTGGTGTATCCCATGGCCATTTTAGAACATACCGGGAGCTTGGGACCGTTTGTTCAAGTCAGTTGTAATATCAAAGTGTGGTTCGATGCCTCCAGGGTTTCCCTCCTCATTCAAGGTGCCCCAGATTTGGCTGAATATGGGTTGCAGGGGGGAGCGGGTCTTATGACCAGGACCTACGCCTCCGATAAGGTTGAATCATACGTGCATAACTTTTCTCAACCCTGGCAAGAAGGCTTGAGTTTTAATTTCATTAATTTGCATCTTCAATTAAGTCGAGGCATCGACAGCGCAGTTGTGCCGTTTGGAACACCGATCTTTTCGGTATATCCCGTGCTTAATCGACAAGGCTACCGGTTTGTTGATAGACGTACACTGGACCAGACCCTATAGAGGGTCAATCACATGGTGCTTCTCCTGACTCTGTAAATTCGTTTTTTTTCATTCCCCTACCGTCAGATGGTGGTTAACGGGTGATTCGGATCGACAGCAATCCAATCGGGTGGATTTGCCTTATCCTGGCTAGCTCTTTAATGGCCGCCTGTGCGGGCGGCCCTCAGCGATCAGGACCGGTGACATCCGAGCATACTCTACGAGGAGTGGCTTCCTGGTATGGTCCCAGTTTTCACGGTAATGCAACTGCCAATGGGGAATCCTACGATATGTGGGCACTAACGGCAGCCCATCGCACTCTGCCTTTTGGTATCAATAGTTTTAGTTCAGAGTGTCGATACCGGAAAATCTGTGACCGTTCGAATCAATGATCGTGGCCCATTCATTCGAGGACGGGTCATTGATCTATCTTATGGCGCCGCTCGGGAATTGGCTATGGTTGGCAAAGGAACTGAAGACGTCATCTTGACCATCGTAGATTCCCCAATCTCCGGGTATTCCGGCAACGGGCCAGATGAACAGACACAAAATTTTTGGGTTCAGGCGGGTTCCTTTTCCACATTGCCTCCAGCGGTTTCCTTGCGGGAACAACTGGCCAATGACTACCCCAATGTCCGATTGAAGACTGTGGACCTGCCCTCCGGGCAATGGCACCGGGTTCAGGTTGGGACCTTTTCCACTCAGGAAAAGGCAAAGTCTGTCGCAAAAGAATTGGAAAATCGGTTCAATCTTGATCCGCTTCTTCTACATGATAACTAACTGAAAGAAAATAGTTTATCTTGAATGTTCCCTCTACAATTGCCTTGAACCAATACCTTGTGGTAGCTTATCGACTCCATTGAATACTGAGGGCTCAAAACATCTCATGCGATGAGACATTTTGGCCTTATTATGAATTCCTCTCAAATTCTTCTGATTTCACTCTCTCACAAAGCCAGCCCTCGAGATCTTGCAGCTTTCTGCGCTGCCAATTCTCTCCTCTGCCCCGCCGGAGCTCGTTAATCCATCTATGGATTTTATCGCCGTCCTTATTTGTTTAGGACTTTCAGCTTTTTTCTCTGGCGCCGAGATTGCTTTTTTTTCTATTACCGAAAGCCGTTTAAAAGCCCTGGCCGAAGAAGGCCATAAAGGGGCCAAACTTGCTCTGAAATTACGGTCCAATCCTCAGCGCCTTCTCTCCACAATTCTGATTGGCAACAATTTGGTCAATATTATGGCGGCCTCCATGGCCACCCTGATTGGCATTCGCCTTTTTGGCTCTGAGGCCGTGGCGGTGGCCACCGGTTTATTAACGTTTATGGTCCTGCTATTCGGGGAAATTGTCCCCAAAACCATCTGTGCAAAACATTCCGAAACGGCCGTGAAATTACTGGCATTCCCCATCTATCTTTTTGAACAGCTATTCTCTCCTTTTCTCTATTTCCTGGAACCGTTTATCTTAAAACTGACCGGGGGTCGGGGGTTAACCGTTCCGTTCATCACGGAAGAAGAACTCAAGATCATGCTCGATGCCGGAGGAAAAGCGGGGGTTTTGGAGACGGATGAAGTGCGAATGATTAAAAACGTGTTTGGTTTTAATGATGTGACGGCCGGAGATGCGATGACTCCGCGGATTTATATGTTCGCTCTTGACGGCAATCAGACACTCGGAGAGGCTCGTGAGGAATTGTTTAAAGCCAAATATTCTCGAATTCCAATTTATGAGGGGAATCCCGATAATATCACCGCCATTCTCTACCGCAACCATGCCTTGATGGAACTGGCGCAAAGTCATACTGATCTCACTCTCAAATCCTTAGCCAAACCACCGTTATTTATCCCATCGACCAAAACGGCAGATGATTTATTGAGGCAATTCCAACAAGAAAAACGCCATATTGCCATCGTGGTCAATGAATTCGGCGGAGTCATGGGGTTGATAACCGTCGAAGATCTGCTTGAAGAAGTAGTAGGAGAGATTCTCGATGAAGGCGATCTCAGCGAAGAATGGATCCGCCGGACGGGGAAAAATCAAATTTTAGTAGATGGCCGCACTGAAGTTCGCCGCATCAATGAGTTCCTCAAGGTAGAATTGGACGAAGAACAAAACACGATTAGCGGACTCATTCTCGACGAGTTGGGCCATATCCCTGCTATTGGCGAGAAAGTTCATACAGACAACTGCCTCTTAATCGTGCAGGATGCCGATGAACGCTCTATCAAAGGTGTGCAGATTATTAAAGAGGAACCTATTCTGGAAAGGCCTCCCACTGAACCCTCCACTGTTGCCTCTGAATCGTAACGAAAGCCAAGCAATAAGGTCATTTTCTATAAGCTAAAGGTTCTCAGAAATCCTACCCTTTGCTATCTGAGGGAAGGGAGAAATCCATTTTTTAATGGGACAACGATTTTCGGTCTCATTTAAAACGAGTTTTCTTACTCGAGGAAGGTGTAATCCGGCATTATGTATCCTTATGGCTTTCTCTTTGACTTAATAAAGAAAATTTTTCTTCATTTAAAATAGTCACTCCCAATTGTGTCGCGCTGTCTAATTTAGAGCCAGGATCGTTCCCCGCCACCACGTAATCTGTTCGCTTACTGACGCTGGAGGTCACCCGCCCGCCGAGCGACTCAATTTTCTGTTTGGCCTCTTGACGGGTCATGTTCTCCAAAGTTCCAGTCAGCACGAAGATTTTTCCAGTAAGGGGTTGCTCTGTGCTAAGCGAAGAGTGTTCTATTTCCTGAACCCGTACACCTAATTCCTTCATGCGCTGAATTACGGCAAGGTTCCGTTCCTCTTGAAAAAAGTTTTCCACACTGGCGGCGATTTCCGGACCGATTTCATGAACCGCTTGAAGTTTCTCTTGAGTGGCTTGTTGAATGGCCGGCAATGACCCGTACTGGGTCGCCAAGACTTTGGCGATATGGGCGCCCACATGTCGGATCCCAAGCCCAATTAAGAATCTGTCCAGGGGCGCCTGCTTGCTTTTTTCTATACCTTCAATCAATTGAGTCGCAGACTTCTCCGCAAACCCTTCCAGTTCAAGGAGCTGCTCTTTCCGCAAGGTATACAAATCAGCCAGATTCCTCACCAACCCTTCATCGACAAACTGTGCAATGGTTTTTTTGCCAAGGCCATCGATATTCATCGCGCTCTTAGACGCGTAATGTTCAAGCGATCCTTTCAATTGAGCCGGACAAACCGTTTGCCCGGTACAATAGAGGATCGGTCCCTCCTGAATGGTATGGGACTGACAGACCGGACATTGAGGGGGAGGGGTAAATGGAGTTCCACGCTTTTCACCTGGCACGGGCACTCGTTCTACCACATCTGGAATAACATCCCCTGCCCGCTCGACTTTTACGGTATCTCCCACCCGAACATCCTTACGGCCCACCTCCTCCACGTTATGCAGTGAGGCGCGACTCACCGTTACCCCGCCGATTTCCACCGGATCCAACAACGCTATCGGGGTGAGAGCGCCCGTGCGTCCGACTGACACGGCAATTTGTCTCACCTTGGTCAGTTCTTTTCTAGGTGGAAATTTAAAGGCGATGGCCCAGCGCGGACTTCGTGATTTTTCGCCAAGAGCCTGCTGCCAATCGAATCGATCCACCTTAATGACGATGCCGTCAATTTCAAATGGCAGCGAATCCCGTTGTCCGAACATTTCACGATGAAATTCAAGTGTTTCCTGAATTGAGCTGCATTTTCGGCGAAATTGAGGGATGGGCAATCCCCAGGCATTCAGGCTCGTGACGGCTTCAAAATGGGTGCTGGCTCTCGATGCCCCTGGGCTCATGAAATCGTAGCAGGTGATTGTCAGTGGGCGGGTTGCGGTGATGGCCGGGTCCAATTGGCGTAATGTTCCGGATGACGCATTGCGCGGATTCGCAAATGGTTCTTCCCCTTGCTCGGTCAAACGTCGATTCAATGTGTGAAAATCTGGGAGCTTCATAAACACCTCTCCCCGCACTATGACATGAGAAGGATAGGTCCCGCCTTCTCTCAACTGTAAGGGCAAGGCGCGGATGGTACGAAGATTATGCGTCACATCCTCTCCTATTGCGCCATCTCCTCGCGTGGCCCCACGTACAAATATTCCCTTGTCGAAAGTGAGCGCTACGGATAATCCATCGTATTTTGGTTCGGCACAATAGCTCACGTGGTTCACGCCCAGTTCCTTACGAACCCGCCGATCAAAGGCCAATACGCTTTCTTCATCCAGCTCCGAGTCCAGACTGAGAAGGGGAAATTCGTGTGTGACTTTACTGAATTGGGCCAGTGCCGCTCCTCCGACCCGTTGGGTTGGAGAATCGGGCGTCATCAGGGCGGGATATAGTTTTTCTAATGCTTGCAGCTCCCGAAAGAGCTGGTCGTATTCGGTATCAGAGATTTCCTGCCGGCTCTGGCCATAATACAATTCATCATGTCGACGGATGGTGTGTTTTAAATCTTCAAGTTTGCGTTGAATCTTTGGAGATGGCACAGCAAGAGGTCGAGGATTATCCGAAAAACCCTCTGCTGGTGTATCGGCAGGTTTACCCTTGAATGAATCTGGCAGCATAACTTCGGATGTCGTGTCCGTTTAATACATGAAATCGGCGCAGACGAGCAATCGTTTGTCCTGAAAAGCGCTGTAAGGAAATGGGAAGAAGCTTCCGGCCGAAGCGATGCGCAATTTTTCGCCAGGCGGATAAAAGGGGAACGGGAGACACCACAGCGACATAGGGTTCCCGTGAGTGCGCACAGGCCCCCGCGAGCAATCGTTCTTCAAGGGATGTGGCAAAATCCAATGCGGGATTTTCCCAAATATCGGGGATGGGACGGGGGGGAAATAGGAACAGCGCTCCTCCGTAGCAGGCTTCTCCGATTCCCGGTCCGACCATATTTTCGCCAAAGGGTGTAGCGTAAAAGCTGAGAGTGGATTCTTCTTGATGTTCGGCATACCAGGTGGTTCGCCAGGAAAATATTTGAGGGTCGGCCGGAACTTCAAAGAAAAAAATCAGCGATTCAATGGTTCCTTGCACAGGAGGAACCACTTTAACGTAAATGTCCTGTATCGATCGTTGAGGAGTAATGGCGCGCTGACGCAGGGTTTCGCGCAAATCAATTCCGTCTTCCAGCGATGAGTTGAATCGTTCGACCCGTGCCACATCCACTCCTAAAACATGTCGACTTTGTTGCCGGACATGAGCGGCAAACAATTCGATTCGATGATCTTCCGGAGGCCAGGAGCATTGGCGGGACGGAATCCAGTTGGTGTGCCCAGGATTGTTTTTTGGGAGTTGGAGCTCTGGGTCTGAGGGAGACGCTTCGCCAAACCAACGGGTCCCCTTGTAATCGGTTCCCAGCTCGAAATATTTCTCCCCCGGGATCCTGAAGTTCGCCAATCCCCAGCAACACGCTTGGTCTGGAATCCAGTACGGACGGTTGAGTTTGGTAATAATACGTTTTTGACGTTTCCAACAGCATGAGAGCAAAATCATCGCCGGCCATTTGTTTGGCGGCCTGGACCAACGTATACAAATCCGGTTTGAGCCGATGTTCCAGGAGAGTCAGATTTCGCACGTATTGAAAATAGCGTTGCAATAATTGGGGGGTCACCCAATTGGACTCTTGAGCGATGGTGGCGGGACGTGACGCCACCCACCGAAACCGCGCCTCAAGGACCAACTCCTTGATCCCATCAATGGCCAGATGGGTGTCGGAACGGGCCTCTTCCCGTCGTTGCTCATAAAGTTGCGTGACAAAGGGTAATTCACCCAACACGAAATAGAGCGACGCCGGTTCCACCTTCCACCAGGCAGGAAGTCCTTCCCGCTGCTCCGGTGCCACATACGGCATCCTCTCTTGATAGGCCTGGCGCAGCCAGGGCCAATCGGTCAATGGGCAAAGAAAGAGAATGGAATGAAAGTCTAGTTCAAGTTCATGGAGTCGGAATGCCATCCAACAAATGCGTTCCCAGCGAGAAGTTTGTGGTTCAGGTGGTGGTAAAAATGGCACTGTGGCAGCGGAAAAGGCTCCTAAGGGTACTGACTTCAGCATATAGGGGTCAGGTCCAACCCAGGAGACGGGAGCATAGCGTTGTACGTCGCGGTCCACATAGGCTCGCGGAATTCCCTCCGACATGGCCGCTCGTATCCCCATGATCACCGGTTGGCAGGGATCAATCGGCACGTAGGAACAGCGCGGGACATCATCATCGTGCTCTTTTTCTGGAAGGACGACGAGGCTGATGACGGGTAATTGCTCGACCCCCTGCTCCACTAGCGTCTGGACGGACGGCGGGATCGGAAGACCCACACAATCAATGTAGCGGGATACAATAATCTCCCGCACGGTGTGAGCCATATCCCCGCTTCCATGCACGATCGGGAGCACATGAATATGAGGGGATAAAGCGAAAATGGAGTCGGGAGTTAACGATGCGAGCGTCATGATGGATTGTGGGTGGAAACGGTTAAGACCTCCACACTCAAGATTCAGAAGTGGCGATGATCATCATCGCCTGTTATCTGCCGGACGGGAAGCCTAATGGTCAGGATGCAAAGGATGATCTTCTTCAAAAAAGAAATCCCCCAAGCCTCTAGGGAGCGCCTGTCCGCTTAAGGCTTGTGATCGGCGTTTTGCTAACAGATCCAGGTCCATGGCTTCTTCTCCCAACACTTTCATCAAGGCTTCACGCCACGCGACGTCACGAGCCAGGGGATGGTTGGGATCCTGGGCCATTCGTTTCATGGCGTATTGCACCATGTGAATACCATCACGGATGGAGAAAGGGAGATCCAATTGATGGGCTTTCTGAAGAAAGGTAACCGTAAGATTGATCATCTCCGCAGGCGCAAAGGGAAGGTGGTACTGCAAAATGGCTAGCTCATGTTCCTTGGCGGGGAATTCCACTTTCAACGTCGGTTGCAGGCGGGACAAGATATAATCAGGGACCTCATAGGTCGATGCATCTTCATTCATGGTGACACAACATCGAAAATCTTCATGCGCACGAATCTGGACACCTGCGACAACCGATTCGACCAAACGTCGATGATCGAGTAAGGAGGCCAGCGAAGCCCAACTCTTTTCATTCATCCGGTTGCCTTCATCTAGAAGGCACACATGGCCGGTGAGCATGGCTGTGACTAAAGGAGAGGCTTGATAAGTAATCGTGCCTCCCTCGGCAATAACCGGAGAGACTAAGAGATCTTCAGGCCTGGTGTCCGCCGTGCATTGGTAAATAAAAAGATCTTGCTTCCGTTCTTGTGTGGCTGCCATGGCGAGCGTGGTTTTTCCCACTCCCGGCTGTCCGACAATTCGCGGCGAGAGCGGCAGATCTTTTTCATCAACTATAAACCAGCAGGCGAGCAGTTGACGCAGTATCTCTCGATCGCCCATCCAGACTTGTTGTTGCGCGAGAGGCCGAGCCAGGCGGAGAGAAACCTGCCCGACTTGCATCACGGAAGGGCCTGTGGGAAGTGAGTGATGATGTGGCATAGGGAGGATAACGGGGTTCTCTGGTGGAAACTATCACAGCCTTTTTTCGACGGTCAATCGATTAGCCTGTTCCATAACTTCTGTTGACATACCAGAACAGTTGTTTGACATTACCTCAGTTCCGAATTATTGTGTAACCAAAGGGCACTGCATGGTGTGTATATCAGCCTTGTGGTTATTGACCATTGTCCCAAAAGGAGGGATCCATATGAACCTCAAGGGAGGAGGAATGTGTAACATGGCGCGACCATTGTTCAGGGGATGCCAGGTAGGCCCCCAACGGGCCGGTTGGTGTGGTTATGTGAAAGTTGTCGTCGGTGTACTGGTTTGTGGTGGACTCTTAACCGGATGTGTGAGCACGGAAAAGTTCGAAGCCGAAAAAGCGCGTGCGTTAAATTTCCAACGTCTTTTAGCACAAGAAGAAAAACGAACCGGTGAATTGAATGTCAAGTATCAGGATGCCCAACGGCAGATGGGATCATTGCAATCCCAAAATCGTGATTTGAATGGCGAATTAGAAGCGTTAAGAGACCAACTGAATCGTTCCCACGATGAACTCTCACGTGTGCGTGAGGGAGGTATGGGGAAATCGGACGGCATGAAACTCTCCGAACCGTCCATTTCCGAATTTGGGCTGAATGATCTCGACTTTAAGGATGCAGATTTGGCGAAACTTGATTCGGACTTGAATCTGGGGAATGAAGTCCCGCTTGATTCGGCTATGGATGATACACGAGGAAGTGAGGGCGGTGAATCCCATACGGTGGCCAAGGGGGAACCCTCTACCGTATTTCCAAAGAATACGGGGTATCGGTCCAAGACCTCAAATCATGGAATCGACTGCCCGATAACACCATTCACGTCGGACAAAAACTCATCGTCAGCAGTCACTAAATCCTCCCAATTCTGTTCTGCACATAAGGCCGGAATCCAAGGAAATGTTTTTCCTTAGGCTTCCGGCCTTCTCTTTCTCCTCTCTGAGGAGGATTGCGGCGACAGACACTTTCGTTGACACCTCATAGGCCGTATGCTACCGTCAGACCCATGAAAAATGCTTATTATTCAGTGGGTTTTGAGAAGTTTTGCCAGTTAGCCTCCCAAGGAAATCTGGTTCCCCTCTATAGAGAAATTCTGGCAGATTTTGAGACTCCTGTTTCTGCATTCTACAAAATTAATTCCGGGTCCCATGCCTTTTTGTTTGAAAGTATTGAGGGGGGGGAAAATTGGGCTCGGTATTCCTTCCTGGGTAGTCACCCTTCCGTCGTTTTTTGGGAAGAGAATGGGGAAGTGGTCACCCAAAAAGGCCGGAAGCGACAGCGGGTTCCACTTCGGGGAAACCCGTTGGATCATATTCGTGAAACGATGGCAGAGTATCGCCCTGTTGTCGTCCCGGGTTTGCCACGATTTGTTGGAGGTGCGGTTGGCTATTTAGGCTATGACCTCGTCCGATCGTTTGAACCCATTCCGTCTGTTGCCAAGGACGGAATCAAGACTCCCCTTTTTGCCTTTTGCATTACTGATACCCTGCTTATTTTTGACAATGTGGCCCATACCGTCAAAGTTGTGGCCAATGCCCATATTGCCTCTACGAAGAAGTCTCAGCTTCGCGGGACTTATCAGGACGCCATTGACCGGATTGAATCCATCATTGCCAAGCTCAATAAACCCCGGCGTCGACCTTCGTCCTCACGGCGGCGGATGCCGCTCAAATTTCAATCGAATATGACTTCTGCAGACTTTGAAAAAATGGTTCTTCGCACGAAAGAATATATTCAGGCCGGCGATATCATTCAGGGAGTCATGTCTCAGCGGTGGCACACCACCATCCATACCAATCCTCTGGAGATCTATCGGGCACTTCGGGTGATTAATCCCTCCCCATATATGTTTTATTTACGGATTGCCGGCATTGAACTGGTAGGATCCTCTCCGGAAATCCTCGTGCGATGTGAGGATGGAAACATCGTGGTGCGGCCTATTGCCGGAACGCGCCCACGCGGACAGACTCCGCAAGACGACCAGGCAATGGAACAGGAGCTGTTATCCGATCATAAGGAATTGGCTGAACATGTCATGTTAGTGGATTTAGGTCGAAATGATGTGGGTCGGGTCGCCAAAGCCGGAACCGTCAAAGTGGAACGGTTCATGAAAGTGGAACGGTACTCCCATGTCATGCACATTGTGTCACAGGTCAGGGGAGAATTAGATCCGCAATACACGGCATACGATGTCATGAAGGCCTGTTTTCCCGCCGGCACGGTCTCGGGTGCTCCGAAAATCCGTGCCATGCAAATCATTGAAGAGTTGGAACCCACTCGTCGGGGACCCTATGCCGGAGCGGTCGGGTATTTTAGTTTTTCCGGCAATATGGACACATGCATCAATATCCGCACGATAGTGGTTCAAGGACAGAAGGCATATATTCAGGCTGGGGCCGGAATCGTGGCGGATTCTGACCCTTCCCGGGAATATGAAGAAACTCGAAATAAAGCCGGAGCCCTGATGCGCGGCATTGAAATGGCGGAACAAGGTCTGGCATGAGGCAAGCGGAGTACAGACGATGATTTTGGTGATCGATAACTACGATTCGTTTACGTACAACCTGGTTCAATATTTAGGAGAGTTGGGAGCCGATCTTCAGATCTTTCGAAATGATGCCCTCACCCTCAAGGACATTGAACGACTGTCCCCTGAGCGGATTCTAATTTCTCCAGGTCCTTGCACTCCTAAAGAGGCGGGTATTTCCGTTGAAACGATCAGGCATTTTGCCGGGCGACTGCCCGTATTCGGTGTATGTCTCGGACATCAATCTCTTGCCTATGCCTTTGGAGGTCAAATTATCCGGGCCTCCCGACTTATGCACGGGAAAACCTCCATGATCCATCATGATGGAAAAACAATTTTTGAAGGCCTACCGAATCCCTTTGAAGCCACCCGGTATCATTCTTTAATCGTCAAGCGTGAAACCTTGCCTGCCGATTTTGAAATTTCTGCTGAAACGGTGGAAGGCGAAATTATGGGACTCCGGCATACGCCAACCGGAGCGGAAGGAGTACAATTTCACCCTGAATCGATTTTAACCCTTTCAGGAATGGATCTGTTGCGAAATTTTTTGTCATTGCCTTTATGGTCTTCAACGGCCCCCTAGCCTGCTACCCGCCAATTGTCTGTTCATGGGAAGGTTCACATGTCTCTACTCAAAGACCTTATCGCCAAATTAGCCGAGGGTATCGACCTCTCCGAAAAAGAGGCAGAAGAGGCGATGCTGGAGATCATGCAGGGAGTGGCGACCGAAGTCCAAATTGCCGCCTACTTGATGGGATTACGCATGAAAGGCGAGACGATCGAGGAAATTACCGGGTCTGTCCGAGCGATGCGCGAGCTGGCCATTCGGATCCCTATTACCGATCCCCAAGTCGTAGATACCTGTGGAACCGGAGGTGACAAGAGCCAAACCTTTAATATTTCGACGGCCGCCGCTCTGGTCGTGGCTGGCGGGGGGATGACGGTTGCCAAACATGGGAATCGCTCAGTTTCCTCCCAATCAGGGAGCGCCGATGTGTTAGCAGCGCTCGGCGTCAATATCGAATTATCCCCTGAGAAAGTCGCAGACTGCATCAATGAAGTCGGCATCGGGTTTCTCTTTGCCCCCCTCTATCACGGAGCGATGAAACGTTGCGCCAAACCTCGTGCTGAAATGGGAATCCGTACCCTGATGAATATCCTGGGGCCACTCTCCAATCCGGCACGGGCCACGATTCAGGTGTTGGGCGTCTACGATCAGGCGCTCACCGAAAAACTGGCTCAAGTCCTGATGCGATTGGGCACACAACATTGCTTTGTCCTCCATGGGATGGACGGGTTAGACGAAATATCGCTTACCAGTCGTACCTCTATTGCTGAAGGAAAAAAAGGACGGGTGCAGGGGTATTCTATCGGTCCGGAGGATTTTGGGCTTCACCCGGTTTCGCCAAAAGAACTGTTGGGAGGGAACCCTGAAAACAATGCCCAGATTATTCGGGATATTTTCCGGGGGCGCCGAGGGGCCAAACGGGATATCGTGCTGATGAATGCCGCTCCGGCGTTTATCGCCTGCCAAAAGGCGGGATCGCTGAAAGAAGGTTTTGAAGAAGCAGGCCGGATTGTCGACAACGGAGCCGCTTTTGAAAAATTGGAGAAACTCATCTCCTTTACCAAAGAGCTGGCAGCATGATTCTTTCTCGAATTCTCGAACATAAAAAAGCCGAATTACGACGAAAACAGAATCGGGGATACCTGGCTGAAATGAAGAGGCGCATTGTTGATCGGGGTCATCCGCTGGGATTCATTCGGGCATTAGAGGCAGGGTTTTCCTCGACGGCTCCAGCCTTAATCGCGGAGGTGAAAAAGGCCTCTCCCAGCCAAGGATTTCTGCGACCGGAATTCCACGATCGGTTTGAACCCGTGACCATTGCCTCTCAGTACCGCGCCCACGGGGCGAGTGCCATTTCCGTGCTGACGGATCAGGATTTCTTTCAGGGCAGCCTGGAGCATTTGCACATTGTGAAGGAGTCAGTCGAGCTTCCGACACTCAATAAAGAATTTATGATAGAGGATATTCAATTTTATGAAGCCCGGGCGTATGGCGCCGACTGTGTCTTATTGATTGCTGCTGCCTTGGATCGATTTCAGCTGGAAGATTTTTTTACACTCGCCCATGGATTGTCGCTTGATGTACTCATCGAAATTCATGATGAACGGGAATTGGATACCGTACTTGAGCGAGTTTCCTTAGCCCGCCTCATTGGCATCAACAACCGGGATCTGAAAACATTCTCCACTGATTTAGGCGTCACCACACGGCTTGCCCAACGTATACCTCATGACAAACTGATTGTGAGTGAAAGTGGAATCCATACGCGTAACGATGTCATGCGTGTGCTGGAAGCCGGAGCAAAGGCGATGCTGATTGGAGAGGCACTGCTACGCGCAGATTCTATTGAATTCAAAATTCAGGAATTATTGCGTCCCGTGACATCTTCGAAAGAGGAAGTGGCCCCCTCTCGTTGAATCTCATCTTGGTGGATGAGATAGAACAGCCTGCACTTCCTCTTTCGCCATTTTGGAAAACTGATTGAAGTGTGGCGTATCCAATATCAGCGGGCCTTTGAATAATCGTCCGTTACACAACATCATAAGTGATAGGTATATTCCAAATAGATGCCCGACGCTCTTATGCCCCCTAAAATAAAAATCTGTGGGATCACCAATCCAGAGGATGCCGAAATTGCGGTTCAGGAGGGGGCCGATGCCCTGGGATTTGTCTTTTATTCCCAAAGCCCTCGCTATGTTGAACCGGCTGTCGCCAAGCACATCATTGAGAGTCTCCCACCCTTCGTACTTCCGGTTGGTGTGTTTGTCAATCAAGATCCCGACATGGTCAGACGCCTCTTCGATGATTGCGGACTGGCCCTCGCCCAGCTCCATGGTGACGAATCCCCCAGTTTCTGTGAATCCTTGAAGCGCCCGGTGTTACGGGCTCTCCGGGTGCGCGACCGAAGCAGTTTTTTGGCATTAGCAGAGTTTAAAGGCCGGATGGGTGTAAGGGGATTTGTGATTGATGCGTTTTCAGAGACGGTGTATGGAGGAACCGGACAGACGACGGATTGGTCCCTTGCCGGAGAGGTGGCAAAGGCGGTCCCCGTTATTCTGGCGGGAGGATTAACTCCTGAAAATGTGCAGGACGCGATTCGACAGGTTCAACCCTATGGGGTTGATGTGAGTAGTGGAGTTGAACAATGCCCTGGGCGCAAAGATTCGGCGAAAATTCGTGCCTTTATCCAATCAGTTCGTCTTGTGTGTTAGCCTTTCCATCGCTATACTCTTCACTTTTCGATTCCTTTTCCGGTAGAACTTTCCTTGGCAACCTATCCTAATAAACAAGGGCGATTCGGGCAATTCGGGGGCATGTACGTTCCGGAAACCCTCATGCCGGCTATTCAAGAATTGGAGCAGGCGTATCTGGCTGCCAAACGGAGCCGCCCGTTCCACCAAGAATTTCAGTATTGCCTCAAGCACTTTGTGGGTCGTCCCACTCCCCTCTTTTACGCCGAACGTCTGACTAAAACACTGGGTGGAGCCAAAATCTACCTTAAAAGAGAGGACCTTTGTCATACCGGCGCGCATAAGATTAACAACACCGTCGGTCAAGCTTTGCTCACACGACGCATGAAAAAGAAACGTGTCGTTGCAGAAACCGGCGCCGGCCAGCATGGTGTGGCGGTGGCAACCGTGGCAGCGATGTTTGGCCTGGAAGCCGAAATTTACATGGGAACTGAGGATATGGAACGGCAGGCATTGAATGTCTTCCGGATGCGGTTACTCGGTTCAAAAGTCACCGGGGTCAATGCCGGAAGCCGCACACTCAAAGATGCCATTAGCGAGGCCATGCGTGACTGGACGACCAATGTTGGGACGACCCATTATCTGCTCGGCTCGGTCCTCGGTGCTCATCCATACCCCATGATGATTCGGGATTTTCAATCCGTGATTGGTCGGGAAACCCGCAAACAAATTCTTGCGCTGGAAAAACGGTTGCCACACAGCCTCGTGGCCTGTGTGGGAGGTGGCAGCAATAGCATGGGGTTGTTTTATCCGTTCGTGAAAGATGCCAACGTGCAGATGGTCGGCGTGGAAGCCGGTGGGCATGGGATCGAAAGCGGAAAACATGCCGCGCGTTTTTCGGGAGGGAAACCCGGCGTCCTGCATGGAACCATGACCTATCTCCTTCAGAATGAGGATGGGCAGGTGAATCCCACGCATTCGGTATCTGCGGGATTGGACTATCCGGCGGTTGGGCCTGAACACAGTTACTATCATGATGCAGGACGAATCCGGTATACCTCCGCGACGGATGCTGAAGCCCTGGCGGCGTTTGATTTGCTGGCTCAAAAAGAAGGCATCATTCCTGCTCTTGAAAGCGCTCATGCCATTGCGGAAGTTATCAAGCTTGCGCCCACCATGAAAAAATCACAAATCCTGATCATGAATCTCTCCGGGCGCGGAGATAAAGACGTCCAGCAATTAGCCAAAATGCGGGGCATTCCTCTCTAGAAGATTCCGTGACGTATGGTGGTCGTCTTGAGAAGAACCCTACGGACCGGCTCCCCCATGTATCCCTGAAATTTCTTTATGAGTAATCGCATCCAAGCCACGTTCGAAAAACTGCGTACTAAGGGTGAAAAAGCCCTCATTCCATACATTATGGCCGGTGATCCTACCTTAGCCATGACAGAATCTCTTGTTCTGGCTTTAGAACAGGGCGGGGCCGACCTGATCGAATTGGGTGTGCCATTTTCGGATCCGATTGCCGATGGTCCCGTGATTCAACAGGCTGCGGAACGGGCACTCTGTTCCGGTACGACACTCAAAAAAATTCTGGCCACCGTCACGAATCTCAGAAAAAAGACGTCTCTTCCCCTTATTCTGATGGCGTATTACAACTCAATCATGGCCATGGGAATCGAGGTCTTTTGTGCTCAGGCAGTTCAAGTTGGTGTCGATGGGATTATTGTTCCGGATTTGCCACCGGAAGAATCTGACCTTCTCTATGAAGCCACTCAGGCTTCAGGGGGACCCGTAATCATTTTTCTTCTGGCTCCTACCAGCACAGACAAACGGCGAAGGGCGGTGATGAAGCGGACACACGGTTTTATTTACTATGTCTCTCTCACCGGCATTACAGGTGCCAAACTAACTGATCTCAGCCAGGTGCGCAAAAGTGTGCAGCACCTTCAACGCATCTCACGAAAGCCTGTGGCGGTGGGATTTGGAATTGCCACCGCTGATCAGGCCGGGCAAGTGGCCCAATTCGCAGATGGGGTGATTATCGGTAGCGCCCTGGTTCGAAAAATTTTTGAACACCATTCCGACTCCACATTTCTGGATGAGATCCAACGCACGACGCACCAGTTCAAATCCGTTCTCTTACCGGTTACGACTAAACCCTAATACGCGGCTTCCATCGGATAAGGATTTCGGGGATGCGATGTTGCGAGGGTAGGATATTCACTCCTCTGTTCATCGATGGACTTATGCAGTCTGTCTCCCCCTACCCGAACGACAGAACTCTTTGTGGCTTGAAGCAGCACTTGAGGTCGGCAGGAATGGCGCCGGCCAATTAAGCGAGACCGAAGGGTGTAAAAGGTGGGATGACATCCCTGAACGGAACAATTTTTTAAAGCGTGCGATTACCGACATCAAAAAGAAAATGTGCTACAGTTGATTCCCCTGAGCAATACTCCCACAAAGGCGATCTATGCCTGATCAAATTCTTTCCACCTTCCGAAAACGTTTACAATTTGGATCCGGGAAAGCGTTTACCCTTGGAACACTTCTCCTCTTCTTCGTGTTCGGGGCCCTCTTTTATGTGTATGTCTCTCAAAACTATACGTATTTGGTTGAGCGGAATTTCCGGCTACTGGCGACGTGGAGCAAGGAACTTCGTGAAACCTATGAGAATAATTTGAAGAGCATTAAATTCCGACTAACCGAGATTCAAACAGAAAAGAAAAATTCCCTGACCTCTCGTTCAGTAAACAGGCCTTCCACTCCCAAAGGACCCATTCTTCAAGATTTTGAAGACATCAGCAGTCAGCTTCTTTATTTCGAAGCCGTGGAATCAAAAGAAAAGATGGAAACCAGTTCCGTTTTTACTGAGTCCCATTCAGGAAAAGCTCGAAAAACTTCCTTATGTCCGGATTGATCAAACCTCAAAGGATACAACGGACCAAGCCCTCTCGTCGCCATTATCCTTTGGGTTGAATCTTCAAACCGATCCTCAGTCTACACCAGAGACACCGGCGATAGAGAAAGAGTCTGATGCGAACCTCACAGCATCGTTTGACCTGGACCAATTGATTAAAACGGTTGTGACTGAGCCGGTGTTTAGCGATGTGCTCCTCGTGGATCCCACGGGATTGATCGTCTACCAGCGGAATCCTTCGAGTTTTCGCTTTTTCCACCTTCGAAACCTTCTGCATAATCAACGAGTGGATAATACGTGGTGGGCTGATGTCTTGAAAAAAAGCGGGTTGGATTCTGCTAAGTCTCTTGATGACAAAAACCTGAATGAAGCCATTCAATCAATTGTTCCCGCCCATGTTCAGGTCACCCTTGGGGGAACGGATTATGAAATATTTATGCAGGCTGTGGTATTCCCGGCCTCCAACGACCTCATGCGGGGCTCAGTCTCAAATCCCACGCCCTGGATTTTATGTGGACTCCTTCCCACCAGCACTTTTAGAGACCAATATCTTGCGATTCCTTTCACGGTCCTGCTCCTGTTTATTTTTCTGCTCGTGAGCGCTTTTTTAATCCTGCCTTTGTTGAGCCTTGTTCTGATGGGTCCACGAGAACGATTGAGCCGGTTCAGCGTGAGCACGCTCCTAATCACCAATATTCTTGGGGCCGGCGTCGGGACATTTTTCGTTTTGGACCTGGCGTTCTACCGGCAGACTACGTCCTTCCTTAATGAACGATTACAATCCGTTGCCGAATCAACGCATGAGGGCTTTCAATTACAATTAGACCGTCTGGTATGGCAACTGAAAGATTTTGATGAAAAAGTTGAAGAATTGCAGGATCTTCAGCGATTATCACGCACCAATGATCCGAAAGCCTGGCTGGCCCGAGTCGCTCTTCCTGACCCCTGTGTCGATAATCAAGGGGAGGCATCTCAGGGTTGTTTCCCGGATTATTCGGTGGCGTTTTGGGTCGATGAGGAAGGGATGCTGCGAGAAACCTGGTCTCCGGACAATCAACCCTATGTTCAGGGCGTCCACGATTTGAGTCATCGTGAGTATGTTTCGGTTATTCAAGACACACGTCTTCCCTTGTATCGGCGTCGAATCGACAATCAGTGGATAGAATTTTACGTTCAACCACTCATCACGCTGGAAAATAGCGAGCGGAGTTTCGTGGTCTCCATGCCTCATGGCGGTTCTCGTGATCAGACTCATAGAGACCATCAGTGGATTGCCGCCATTCAAACGGAAGAATTGGGTTTGTTGCAATCAGCCGTGCTGCCGCCAGGATCAGGCCTGGCAGTCATTGACAATCAGACAGGACAAGTCCTGTTTCATTCGGATGCCCACCGCATGCTTCGAGAAAACTTTCTGGAGGAAACGGATAACAATGCCGAATTATCTGCATTGATTCATGCGCGGGCAGAGGGCAGGTTTGAAGGGAAATATTGGGGGATCGGGCACCATTTTTATGCTAAACCGATCGAAGAATTGCCATGGACGCTTGTGACGTTTCGAAGCAAGGAAATGTTTCGAACCATTAATTTTGAAATTCTGATGTTTTCCTCCTGTCTCTTCACCCTGTATATCATTGGATTGTTAATGTGGCTAAAAGTCTTGTCTGTGTGGTATCGGACCGATGCCTGGGGGCAAGCCGTACGGTGGCTGTGGCCTCGCCAGAGCGCTTGTCAGGCCTATAACAGACTCGCGATTTTTCATGGGTTGTTGAGTATCCTGGGAATTATTTTTTTCGTGTGGATGGATTGGAAATGGGGGACGGCTCACCAATATGCCATCCTGGGAGTGCTCCTTCCCATCCTGGGATTATGGCTCACTGTGCGAACATTATGGAAATCGGCAGGAAGGGAATTGATGCAAGCCGAACAGAGCCAGGCCGATTTAAGGGTCTTATTGGATTCACCTCGCTTGTTAAGTGCCTACGCCAGATTGGGCATAGGCAGTTTCATCCTCCTCGGCGTGTTGCCCGCCGTATTATTTTTTAAACTGGCCCACGATGAAGAGATGCGATTATTTGTGCAGCAACAGATGTGGGGGCTTGCCGAGTCATTAGAACATCACACCCGTGCCGTTTGGCGGCAAGTCGGAATCGGGGATGACCGGAAAAATTTTCAGTATTTGACCGATAATCGCCCTTGTCTCATTGCAGGATGTCAGGGGGAAATTCAAGCCAATCACACGAAGGGCACCCACTGTGTGCCATCGGCCATTTCCCGTTCGTCTCCCCACATCCAATATATTCTTCACGGGTTGTATCTGGACCTTTCCTTTCCTGTCTGCCTCTCCTTGGAATCTGCGCAGAAGGTGTCTGGTTCTCAGGCAGGCACGCCCTGGTTACACAGGCTTCACCAGTTAGTTCGAAAAAGTTCCTTGCAAAATCCTATGAATCAAGAAAGTTGGGGATTCATTCAGACAAAGGACAACACGCCTCCAACGCAATGGTCCAGAAAGATTGAGCGGAATTATCAGTCCATTGATCTTCTCCTCCCTCAATTCTCTCAAAATCAACCGGATAGTCTGCTTGAAATGCAGGCCGCGGCTCCCCTCTTTCCATGGAATCTCGGCCGCGTACTGATCGGGACTATCCTCCTCGGCGGACTCCTCTTGATGGTGAGCTATGGCCTTCTTCGATATGTCATTGCCAGGATTTTTCCCATGCCCTCAGGTATTCATCGAAGTCACAATGCGATGTCCCAGGAACCGAAGATTGGCAATGAGTCCTTACAAAATTTATTGATACTGGGCCCGCCCAGGATCGGGGAAAAGCGCCTTTACCAAAAAGCTGCACCAGGAATGGGAACGATTCGATCTTCATACTACACGAGGAAGCGAATCCTGGGGCGAGGCTTCATTGGCACAGGTGGCAGGAACGACAGGTGCGGTGGTGGTAGATCATTTTGAGTACCAATGGGGAAACTCTGTCCAGGACCGGGAAAAGCGTATTTTTATTGAAGGCTTGCTTTCTCGTAACATCAAGGTCTGCATCATGTCAGCCTGCAACCCCTTTGAATGGGGCGAACGATCATCTAAGGATTCTTCGGCAATTGCCTCGCTTGGCCAGCAAGGACAGTGGACGGACCTTTTTCACACATTTGGCCTCGCCTATTTCATTCCCAACAAAATGGAAGCGGTGATTCGTGAGTGGCTCAGGCCCCAAACCGGCGATGGACCTATCGAAGACCGTGGGCAATTATTGTTTGTCAATCGGTTGTTGAATCAAGAAACGGCCACGACGGTTCATTTGAAGAAAATCGGTAATTGGATTCGTTCTCTCAAGGAATGGCCGATGTGGTCACCACAAGACATGAAGGATCAATTTCGACTGTCGGCATTCCCCTACTATCGATCTCTTTGGGAGTCTAGTTCCGTCCTCGAAAAACGTGCTCTCTACCACGTGGCGTCCGATGGGTATCTCCATGCTCATAACCCTGAATTGGTCGGGTTGTGTCAAAAGGGACTTCTACGCTTGAATCCCGATATCCAATTACTCAATGAGAGTTTTCGGTCTTTCGTGTTGGAGATGGCCACAAACACCGGGATCGCAGAATGGGAAGCGGGAGACTCTCCTGACACATGGGCTCGCCTGAAGTATCCGTTTTTATTACTTTTCGGGGTCATTGTGGTATTTTTGTTTGCGACCCAGCAGGAGTTTAAAAATTCGTTTATCACCTTAGTATCCCTGTTGCCCCTTCTTCTTCCGGCCCTACCGGAGCTGCCCTCGCTGTTTTCAGGACAGAAATCTACCGGTTCCTCCTCAACCTAATCCTTTTCCTGCATGGGCCAGACCCCTGGGAGGGTCGAGTCTAGCTGAAGAGGTGTCATGACTTGGTACCCCTCTCATCATCTCATTCGTCATTGATTGAAAGTACAGCCCATCGTTTTTACCTAGCCAGGGCAGTCATTGCCTGGTGTCAAAATTTCCGCAGGGAAAAATCCGTCTAATTCAGCACATTTATAAGGGTTTTCTTCTTCTCCGCCTGAAGTGCCTCTGGCATAGTTCTTGGTTAATCGTGAGAAATGAATCTGCAGATTTTTTTATACTTAACCAGGGGTTGTTCATGAATGAAGCGGAGTATTTAGATCGGGAAGATCAGGAAAAAGCCGTTGAAATCCGCATTGAAGATGTCATTTATCGATCTGATGAAAGCCCTGCCGTAGTGCTTGCCATAAAACGGACCTGTTCACTGAGTGGAGAATGCAAGGTGGGCCATGTCACTTTAGGGCAGGAAAATACCCTTCGTTTATACCTGGAAACCTAATTACTCTCCTCCCTTCGTGTTCTGAAACGTCTGCTTGTTACGGCCTTACGACTTTTGATTTGCGACTCTACCTGGTCACGAGTATTTGTATCACTCTCTCCGTTTTCCACCTTCACAAATAAATTGGCGTGTCGCTCAGGCGAATGGCTTGTGGGGGACACTGTAAAAAATGGTGGTTTGATGAGGTGAATCAAGAAGCGCCTCTACCGACTGTCTTTCCTTTTTTCCCAGCCCTAAACTTCCTGTCAACGCTCCTCAGAAAATTACATTCCTGTCCCGGCTGCAACTCTTCTCAGGACATCGCCTACGTTTAAACTTCATTTGGGGCACAACATCACCCGTAGCAGCCTTAGCTTGAAACGCCTGGTCCCACGACGGGTAAACAATCGTGCAATTCCTTTAGCGATGCGACATGGGGGAAAATCGTAGGAGGCCAATACGGCCATACTGTCCTTCTGCACACAGTCGGTCGTCATCGAAAATAAGTCTCGATCCTGCTCAGATAGAGTACAGGCTTCCGTCATGGACTGCTGGTGACATCAAAGGACCGTGTGCCGTATGGCTTGTCGCAATGGGAAACCAATGAGGGCTTCACCGAATTATGCATTTAACTGGGTGGTTGGTTGGTGGGGGGAGAGCCTTCTTTCGGCAGAGCCGGACAACCTATTGGCAAGGGCTAGTCCGGGCACAGGGCTGGCGAAGGCCTTAAACTGAAGCAGCATTTCCTGCTTATCTACAGAGTATTCATTCCATCCCAAAGATAAAAATTAAGTAAATTAACTGAATGAAATAACATTCATGCAATAGTCCTGGGGATAATAAAACATTCCCGAAAATTGATCTTAAATTAAATTATCGCACTGCAAATGGTATTTAGCTTTTGCCTTAAATCCATATGTTGTATTTTGTTAAAACAGAAAGGAAGTGGAATGTCCATTGCTTTGTCCGAGTTTATGTCGGTCATGACGGATAAAATAATCAAAAGAATGTCACCGAAGAATCACTAACCTATCGGCCAAATTTTCTCATTTTTTTGCTTTTTTGCTTTGTGGATATCTACCCAATTATGATCCATCTGCTTTTTCCTTAAGTGATTGGTCCCTTTTATGAAGGTAAATGGGTATGCCCTGCTGTATACAATAAAGAAGCAAAAATGGATATTTTTTTCTTCTTATTTCTGAGAGAAAATCCCTTTTATATGCGTAGTCATTTTCATACGTGCTGGAACATTCATAATGAAGGAGATCAATTTTCATGCTGTTCTATGATCCGTCATTTTCCTCAGAAATGTTTCAAAATGGTCAATTTCATACCCTCTCCGTTGATCGGCCTCGGGTCAAGGGTAAGTTCCTGTACAAAGGGAATCAAAAACTTTGGATTCGGGGAGTGACCTATGGGACATTCCGGCCAAACGCGGAAGGAGACTTGTTTCCTAATCCCATAACCGTCGAGCAGGATTTTTCCCGAATCGCCTCTCACGGTTTCAATGCCATCCGCACCTATACGCTACCGCCACGTTGGCTACTGGATGTTGCTTCCCGGTGCGGCCTGTTTGTTCTGGTCGGTCTCTGGTGGGATCAGTTTGTCACGTTCTTGGATGACAAAAAACTCGTTCACTCCATCAAGCAACGTGTGCGGGAATCAATTCATCGCTGCGCGGGACATCCTGCGGTATTAGCATATTCCTTGGCCAACGAAATCCCTGCCCAGATTGTTCGATGGTACGGACGACGAAAAATCGAGCGTTTCCTCGAACAACTCCATTCAATTGCAAAATCCGAAGATCCTCAGGGTCTTGTGACCTATGTGAACTATCCCACCACCGAGTATTTGGATCTGCCGTTCCTGGATTTTATCTGTTTTAACGTCTATCTGGAAAACCCAGACACCCTTAAAGCGTATCTCGCCCGACTTCAAAACATCGCCGGCGACCGTCCATTAATCCTCGCTGAAATTGGATTAGACAGTCTCCGCAACGGTCAGGACACCCAAGCCGACGTCCTGGATTGGCAAATTCGCACGGTGGGTTCAGCCGGTGGGCGCTGGAGCCTTTGCCTTTGCGTGGACCGACGAATGGTATTGCGGTGGCCAGGAAATAGAAGATTGGGACTTTGGACTCACAGACCGGTCAAGAAATGCGAAGCCGGCACTTGAAGCGGTACAACAAGCGTTTCATGAATTCCCCCTTCTTCCAGGCCCGGCTTGGCCGCGAATTTCCGTCATCGTGTGCAGCTACAATGGATCCAGAACCATTCGAGATTGCCTGGATGCACTTCAGCGGATTGAATACCCGAATTATGAGGTCATCGTGGTGAATGATGGATCCACCGATGCCACAGAATCCATTGCCCGGGAATATCCGTTCCAGGTCATTAGCACGTCCAATCGCGGGCTGAGCGAGGCTCGTAATACCGGTTTAAACCTGGCTACAGGAGAAATCGTCGCCTATACTGATGACGATGCCTATCCGGATCCCCACTGGTTGAATTATCTGGCAGATATGTTTCTCACCACCTCCCATGCAGGCATTGGAGGACCTAATCTCCCTCCTCCGGATGATGGCTGGATTGCTGAATGTGTCGCCAATGCTCCAGGCGGCCCTATTCATGTGTTACTCGATGATCAAACGGCGGAACATATCCCCGGCTGTAACATGGCCTTTCGAAAGGAATCCTTGATATCCATCGGAGGCTTTGACCCCCGGTTTCGATCTGCCGGTGATGATGTGGATATCTGCTGGCGATTACAAGAAAAAGGATGGACCCTGGGATTTCATCCATCTGCACTGGTTTGGCACCATCGGCGGAATTCGGTTCGGACTTATTGGAGACAACAACAGGGATATGGCAAGGCTGAAGCCCTGTTAGAAAAAAAATGGCCCCAAAAATACAACGTCGCCGGGCATTTGTCATGGAAGGGCCGGTTGTATGGAAAGGGCAGCAGCAAAGCATGCTTGTGGAGCACTTCACGCATTTATCAGGGCGTGTGGGGAAGCGCGCCTTTCCAATTGATGTATCAAGCTGATCCTTCACATACACTTTCGATCTTAAGCATGCCTGAATGGAGTTTGGCCATCGTCGCCTTGGCTGGCCTCTCAATCGCCGGGTTGTTGATTTGGACGCCACTGTTGATGGCCCTACCTATTCTGCTCTGCGCACTAGGCACCGCCGGTTTTGTGGCTTTACGTCACGCATACCTTAGTCCTTTCGATATTCCGAATACCACAATCCTTCGAACTCGATCGAAATTGCTCACGGCAGGATTACATCTTCTTCAACCCATCGCGCGATTGACCGGCCGCTTCGCTTCAGGATTAACTCCCTGGCGAACCTGTCTTTCCAAAACGTATTTTTTTCCCTGGAGATATACCTTCACCGCATGGACCGAGCATTGGCAAGCCTTACCTGATCGATTGGAAGCCATCGAAACTACGATTGGTGAGAAAAGATTTGCCGTGCAACGAGGTGGCGAATTCGACCGTTGGGACTTACACGTCAAACCAGGGATACTGGGTGGGACCCGTGTGCGGATGATGATTGAAGAGCATGGAGCGGGAAAACAAATGATCCGGTGTCGAACATGGCCAACGTTCTCACGAGTTGCGATAGCATGTACCGCTACCTTGTCCATGTTCTGTGTGTGGGCGTTTATGGATCAAGGTTGGGCCGTTGGAACATTATTGGCCGGTTGCTCCCTTTTACTTGGATTGAGAGCACAACAAGAGTATTCCTCCGCCACCCTTGCTGTTCAAGAAGCGCTCAGCCTGACCGTTCAGCTGAATACGCAAGTTGAGTCTGCGGTTGTGCAGGAAAAAGCCTTGTTCACTGAACCTGTATTGATCTTAGAGTAATAGGGTGTATTCAAAGGGATTCACGATTTTCCTGTAACATTTCCACATCTCTCAGATAATTATATGAGACGAGCAGAGACATGGAGTACGAGAGAACCTCTGGGCACCTGGAAGCTGTCCGTCTGGCTTCTTCGTGTCTGTGGGGAGGGGGAAGGGGCCAAAATCGTATTGGGAGTTTTGGTACTTCTGGCCGGCTCTGCCATTGGTCTTCTGCAACCCTGGCCCCTGAAGCTCGTCGTGGACACTGTCTTAGGAAGCGTTGAGGCCCCAGCGGGAATTGCCGACCTGACACACCTCGTTTCACAACTGACCCCGGGCGTCCTTATCGATCAAAAATTTGTTTTGTTGTTCGTCCTCTGTACCGGCATCCTGTTGATCCAACTGCTTATGGGTGGGCTGACGGTTTTGAGCACCTATATTCTGGTCGCCATAGGTCTGCGTATGGTGTTCAAGCTGCGTTGTCGTCTATTCGACCACCTCCAGCGACTGTCCCTTGGGTTCCATGACACCACGACGGTGGGGGATTCCTTGTACCGGGTGACCTGGGATACCTACTGCGTGCAGGCCCTGTTCAATAGCGGGCTCATTCCCGCTTTGACTGCCGCATTTACGCTGTTGGGCATTGCCGGCATCATGTTCTTTGTTGATTGGTTGCTCGCGCTGGTTGCATTGGCCATTGGTATACCGCTTTTAATCCTGATCCAAAAATTGGATCGACCGATGAGGGAACGGTCTCTCTGTGCAGCGGAACGTGAAAGTGACATCAGCACCCGAGTCCAGGAAACACTGTCAAGTATCCGTGCTGTCCAGGCCTTTGGAAGGGAAGCTGCCGAGAGTCAACGCTTCGGGCATCATGCGGATGCGAGTCTTCGCGCAAGATTGCGGTTGACGGTGTTACAGAGTGGATCACAAGCCATGGTGGGCCTGTTACTGGCTGTGGGGACAGCCGCCGTGATGGGGATCGGGGCATGGCGAGTTCTCCATGGCGTCCTCACCGTTGGAGATATCGTCCTATTGGTATCTTATCTCGCGATGTTGTACAAGCCACTTGAAACGTTGGCATACACGGCGGCAATCGTTCAAGGCGCCGCCGCCGGAGCAGGCAGGGTATTCGGTATTCTGTCTCACACTTCGGAAGTGGGTGATACGATTGGCGCCATCCCCCTCCCGGAACGCACAGCAGGTCCTATTGTCTTTGAAAATGTTACGTTTGCGTACGACAAGGAGAAGCACGTATTAAAGAACGTATGTTTGGAGATTCCCGCAGGTCAAACCGTGGCGCTCGTGGGTGCTTCCGGGGCCGGGAAAACCACATTCGCCAATCTGGGCATGCGCTTTTATGATCCAACGGAAGGTCGCGTCATGCTCAATGGCCGTGACCTGCGAAGCCTCACCCTGGAGTCCGTTCGACAAAACGTCGCGTTGGTCCTGCAGGAGCCGGTCTTATTTTCCTCAACCATTCGTGAGAACATTGCTTACGGCCGCCTCGAAGCCACCAATGAAGAAATTGAGGCGGCCGCCAGATCAGCCGGCGCCCATGATTTCATTCAAGCGCTTGCCAGTGGTTACGAAACCCAGATAGGAGAACGTGGGGTCACTCTATCAGGAGGCCAACGGCAACGTCTCTCGATTGCCCGTGCATTTCTCAAAAATGCCCCGATCCTCATTCTGGATGAGCCAACGAGTGCTCTAGATTCCGCCACGGAACAACAGGTATTGGAAGCCCTGAAACGACTCATGAAAGAGCGAACAACCCTCATCATCGCCCACCGACTATCGACCGTGCGTGAGGCCGACCAAATCGTGGTCCTCGAAAATGGAACGATTGCTGAGAGCGGAACTCATGCCGAGTTGTTGAGCTTGGGAAAACATTACGCCCGGTTGTACTGCACTCAGCTTGGTATTCAATCTCCGGACTCAACTGAAGTTCCGGCCTAACTCAAATAAGACAAAACTTAAAACGATATGTCTACGAACGGGCCCGCTGGCCAAAAGGCTCACGGGCTGATTTCCTACGAAGGTTTGATTTACCAAGAGCCTATGTTCAATCGCGATGGTTAGGTGATAGGCCGGAATGGGCATCCGATCCCAGCGTGGCAGTTCGTTTTGAACAGCTGGGGGTGCCCGGGTGAAAAGTTAGGAATGATTTAGAATGGCCTCCACAAAACTTCGAGTCATTGTCACAGGTTTAATCGCGCAATATCCGTTAGGAGGGGTTGCGTGGGATTATCTCCAATTCATTATCGGGCTCCAGCAACTTGGTCATGATGTCTACTATTTTGAGGACTCCGGACAGTGGCCCTACAATCCTGTGGAAAGAGGCATCGTCAAAGAGGACTGTACGTTTAATGTGGAATATCTTGCAAATCTCATGGGTAGGTTCGGGCTTCAGCGAAAGTGGGCCTACTGCTTCCCCTTGCAAACGCAATGGTTTGGCTTGGAAGAAACCGAGCGTGTCAATGCGATTAACACCGCAGATCTTCTTGTTAATATTTCAGGTTGTCTGGATCAGCCTGGAGCGTATCGGCAGATACCGCGTTTGGTCTATATTGATTCCGACCCGATGTTCACGCAAATCAAGTTGGTCCAGGGGCCTGCCAACTTTCGTGATCAGGTCAATGCGCATGATATCCATTTCAGTTATGGCGAATGCCTCTCCCCAGCAGTACCGAAGACCGGGCATCATTGGATTCCGACCAGACAACCAATTGTGCTTTCGGAATGGAATTCAGGCATGCCTCACCGGAATGTGTTCACCACGGTCATGAATTGGACCAGCTACAACGATGTAACGTATCAAGGTAAAACATACGGTCAAAAGGATGTGGAATTCCTACGGTTTCTTCATCTTCCGCGAATGGTCTCACCCACCATTTTGGAAATTGCGGCCAACGTGGGGAAAACCCGTCACACACCCTATGAACAAATCCTGGACAACGGGTGGAAAATCGTGAACCCTTCTGAGGTCTGCCCCGACCTGGATAGTTATCGTCGGTATATTGAATCTTCAAAAGGGGAATGGAGTATAGCGAAAAATGCCTATGTCGCAGGAAAAACAGGGTGGTTTAGTTGTCGAAGTGCCTGCTATCTGGCTGCAGGCAAGCCCGTGATACTCCAGGATACCGGATTTTCGTCCGTCCTGCCGACCGGAAAAGGCCTCATGCCGTTCACGACAATTGAAGAGGCTGTTGAGGCATTTCATAAGGTCGAGGACAACTATGATCTGCATAGCAAGGTGGCCCGTGAAGTTGCCGAGGAATTTTTTAATTCAGATAGGGTCCTCGTCGACCTAATAGAGAATGCGTTTGCTGGAAAAGGCGAGACCGTCTGCTCAGAGGCATTGATGAAAGACAATTCCGCATCACCGGAAGTGTAACAGCGCACTGATTATAGAACACGGTTCCGTCTTATGTGATGAGCGGCATCGGGTGCATCGTCAACTGGTGTTCTCTGAGGAATTCTTGGAAGGCAAGAGATCACCGGCCGTCCGGGGTGAAGTTCAGCGTTTTCCCACACGGCTATAGTTTTATAGGCAGCCTGTACATAAAGGTGGCCTCACGATTTCGGTGCGGACCATTGGAGGCCCGAGTCATTCAAACGAATTGACGCACGGAGGAAAGCAATGGGGAAGCTGGTGCCTGATCAAGTAAAGGAATTGTGGCAACGGGTTGATCAACAGGACCTTAGTTCAGAAGATTGTTACCTTGAGCAAGAACGCTTGCTGGATACATACCGGAGTATATGGAAAAACGCTCTCTGTTTGGAGACTCATCAAAATCTTCAGGAAAGCATTCTTTGGGAACTCGGACAACACATGGAATGCGAAGACCCGGCGGAAATTCTAAATCGGTGTCAACGGGCAGTGGCTGCTCTCAGGAAAGAATGGCAGAACAAGGTTACCGTAGGCGATCGAAAGTCAGTCGAGCAATATTATGACGAAAGTCACAACACCATCTATGAGTTGATGTGGTGGCATACCTTATCTGAAGATTCGTCTCCGTTAGCCTACGTTACGGCTTTGGAATTTGCCCGACAACAGGGGTGCCGTCACTACTTGGACTTCGGGGCAGGCGTGGGCTCCGGTGGAATTCTATTCGCCAGGAATGGGCTGGCAGTGACGCTGGCAGATATCAGCTCCCCTCTGCAACGGTTCAGCCAGTGGCGTCTAGAGAAACGAAAGCTTCCAGCTCAATTTATCGATCTCAAATCGGGCAGGCTCCCAAGCAGAGCCTTCGATATGGTGACCGCCATGGACGTCTTTGAACACCTGGTTGATCCGGTCGAGACTATTGATCAACTCTCAGATGCGTTACAGCCTGGTGGATTCTTTTTTGCCCGTCTTGCCTCCGAGATAGATGAGGAGCGTCCACAACACATTGTCCAGGATTTTGGACCCACTTTCGATCATTTGCAGAAACTTGGGTTCGTTCAGGTGTGGCAGGACGATTGGCTTTGGGGCCACGTGGTCTTCCAAAAACCATGAGAATCTGTAAGGAAAAGCCACAGGGTAACTGACAAGCGAAAACAAGTAGGGGCCGAGGACCCACGTACGGTGGGAGCCGTGTGTGCTATGTACAGAAATTAATCAATTGGCCAAAAGATGGCCTGGGTTATTATCCCTATAGGCTAAGCGTCTTATCCGAACCGCTCCGGCCCTTATAATCCTTCTCATACAGCTCCAGCGCTCAACGGACGGTGGGCACGGACGAGAGCCAGCCCCGCAACTGCAGTTCTGTTTCCAAGTTTTTAGCGACCAGGTCATGTCCTTCAGGACTCCAGTGGGTATCGACCGCGGAATACGGCATGCCGCCCTCCCGTATATTTTCTTGAAAAAGTTCCGTTAGATCCAGACACGGAACACCGGTTGATTGGCAGAAGTCCTTGAACAGCTCCGCTATTGGCCAGACGCTCCATGTGGCGCAGGGACTGTCAGGCGGAAAGGTTACGAATGGACGGTACACCCGGAACTTGATAGGCACGAAGGCAAACAGCACGCGGATACCCCTTTCATCGGAAAATTTAGCGACTTGTCCCAGCGTGTCTCGCGCCTTCTCCCATCGACTGGCCACCCACTCATCCCAGGGAATAGCGGCATAGTTCGCAAAATGCACGACTTGTTGGCCATGGCCTTGGACGGTGAGGCGTCCGACGTACGGGGAATTATTTGGTAAAATCGGGTCACTTAGGCGGCGCAGCCTGCGGAGAGCAGGGAAAGTGAACGAGCGCTCCTGAAAATCCTGGGTCCACGCAAATCCCTGAGGATTGGGTTTTTTCTCCATCTCATTGGATGCCTCGGACAGTAAGGAATACTCAAAACGGTTATCATCATAGAGGTCGTTGCCTTCAAAGAAGAAAAAAACAACCACTCTGGGGTTAAGCCGGATGGCGTCCTTTTTAAGGACAAGCAACTCTTGCTGTGTTCCATAGCCGGCGATCCCCAGGTTGACGACCGGGCGACCCAGACGGGTTTGGAGGCGGTGTGCTGTCGTCTCGGTATCAGAAACATACCAACCTTCCACATACGAATCTCCAACCAACGCTATGTCGGCCTGCTTGAGGTCCACAGTATTGCGGTACCCCCATTTGTCATAGGTAAAGACAAGTGGCTCATGTCGTGAACGAGGCATCAACCAACGGTATTCAATGTCGCTACTCAGATAACCTTCCCACCGATCGTTGGGTCTTCGCCGGAACTCCAGCTCCCGGTCTCGCTGATACGCCCAAAGGTAGTTTTGCGGTTCACCAGATATCTGTTCAAAAACCAATCCCCAGTGCACCAACTTCAAGGTGGCTGAAAGCTCTAAACAGAGGATGAGTCCTGAAAGAGTTATGGTCCAGAGGATTCCCCGAAAAAGGATGAGTCGTGGCCGTCGGCTGACACCGATCACCCAACCCCAGAGGAACACATAGGTCATCAATAGCATCCAACCGAACAACCGTTGGGTCCACATAATGGCCCACTCGGTGGTCTGATGGGACAATATGATCAGACCGGCCCAGGCGAGAAAAAGAGGTCCAAGCCACAGAATCGAACACACTATCACCTTTGGAGATGGCAAGAGGGTGTCATCCCACGAAAAAAGATTCATGGTAAGAACCAGCAGACGTCCAATTTATTAAAAGGCTATGGTCACAATTTAAAATGAGGCCTCCTTGAAAGGCCTCAAATCGTGGTAGCGAAGACAATCGCTACTAAAAATTTTTTGGTAAATAGGAATTTGTAACTTTATTGACGAAGGGAAGACTTAGGGGCCTCCGGATACATCTTCGGCCTAACCATCCTTCCCTTAACTTTCAATCTCAATCATTTCAGGAGTAAGGCCGGTTTCCGTCATATGAAGGCGGGCTATGGCAATGGGAAGGGTAAATCGACGGGGGCCGGCGCTCCCGGGGTTGAGAAAGAGCACACCCCGGCGGATTTCTGCAGAGGGACGGTGGGAATGGCCAAAAATAACAGCGGAAAACTCCGCAACGACCGGATCGACATCCAGGTGATCCAGTTCATGCAAGACATACAAACTGTAAGAACGATGTTCGACGACATTTGTCAAAGGAATCTGTTCAGCCCAAAGGCCACGGTCATTATTCCCACGCACCGCTATGACCGGAGCGATCGTTTCCAGGGTCTTAAGGACGTCCATGTTCCCGATATCTCCTGCGTGGATAATTAATTCCGCCCCCGTCAATGCCTCAAGGACCTGGGGTCGCACCAGTCCATGAGTATCAGAAATAATCCCGATCATGTTGCCTCCCGCTGCCGATCCTTTCCTTCTGAAGATTTAGGAATTCTGCATAGGGGCGTCACCCTGTTTCAGATAATCGCTGTAATGGCGTTCGCCACATTCCGGACAGAATCCATGCGTAAATTGAGCATTGGATCGATCGCTGATATAACCTTCAAGCGGGTGCCAGGTATTGTTAGTGTCACGAATCTTTTTACAAAAGCTGCAAATAGGAAGAATGCCTTCCAATACCCTGACTCTCTTGGCCAATGCCCGGCTTTGTGCGGCCGTCCGACTCACAAGAAATGCCATGCCACCTAGAACGAGTATTCTGATAACGGTATTGATCGAGGCATCGAACACTGCCAGGTGAACGGGCCACAATTTTACAGAATAATACAAACGGATTAAAGACATCGTCACGGCTAATGCCAGCCCCCACCTAAAGCCGCTAAACCAGGAGGCGAGAGACATCGGAATGAGGTATAAAATCGGAAACTGAATGGTTGGCCCGGCAATGTAATCCCCCATAAGAATGACGAGCCCCAAAAGAATCCAATAGATTGGAAATAAATTGGGGTTGGGGAAGGCGTCTTTCCACCAGCCTGGCTTGAAAGGAAGTGGAGGGAAAGCCCGAAAAGGCATCATAGATAGGCCAAAACAGGTCTGGTCAGGGTGAAAAGCTACGTCAATATATCACAAGAGTGAAATGTCGCGCATGGCGTTCCGCGTAGGATTATTTAAGCGTACATCCCCTGGTTGAGCCGGATATCCTGTCGGGGAAAAGAGCAGGTATCGGCATTCCGGATAGAAGGTCTTCAGTTTAATAGAGTCTAGGGCGAAAAAAATAGCCCAAAAATGTTCAATCCGGGCTATGAGATTCAAACAAGGCTTTTGGGGATCGCGTAACGTTTAAGCAGAAAATCACCTGTGGATAGCGCTTAACCGGGAAAGTGTTATGATAAAGAGTAACTGGAAAGATTGTCAGGGCTGCGGCGTATTGTCGCAGCCTTTTTTATCCTGAAAATATCTAAAAAGGAATCGCCGTACGTTCCTGGATTACATAAGACCAAGAGCGAATGACATCACTGGAAAGGTGAGAGAGCAAATGAAAGTTTCCCATACTGTTTCAAACCACGCGGAGGACCTGAAAGAGAGTCCCCTGTTCCAACAACCGAGCAATGGCAGGACGAGACCACCCACACTCTTTGTCGTGTTTGGGGCTCAGGGAGATCTCACCACGCGAAAATTGATCCCGGCATTGTACAACCTGGCCTCAAGTCATCATCTTCCCCAAGAGTTTGCGATTCTTGGAGTGGACGGGATCCCGATGAATACAGAAGATTTTCGCGCGAAGATTCGTCGGGATATTGAGGATTGTCTCCCCGTCCCATCGACGCCACAATCAAGGAGTGGCTCCTTGACCGCCTGTATTACCTTTCCGGAGATTTCAGGAATCCTCAGACCTATGAACTCCTTCAGGGTATGCTCACACAATTAAATGCCGCTCACGGCACCCAAGGAAATTATTTGTACTACATGGCCACGGCGCCGACATTTTTTGCTGAGATCGTACAGCAACTGGGAGCCAAAGGTTTAGTGGAGCATCGAAAAGAATATTCGCGGCGAGTCGTGATTGAAAAACCATTCGGCCATGATTTGCCATCGGCCCGATCCCTGAATCAAGCGCTGCGCACGGTGTTGCATGAAAGTCAGATTTATCGAATTGACCACTATTTGGGAAAAGAAACAGTCCAGAATATTTTGGTCTTTCGCTTTGCGAACGGCATTTTTGAGCCTGTTTGGAACAGGCAATACATTGATCATGTCCAAATCACTGTGGCCGAATCGTTAGGGGTGATCCATCGTGGGGCCTATTATGAAAAGGCCGGTGCGCTTCGCGACATGGTCCCGAATCATCTCTTGCAAATTTTGTCGTTTGTGGCGATGGAACCACCCAATACGTTTGACCCTGAAGCTGTGCGTAACGAAAAAGCAAAAGTGCTTCGAGCGATCGAACCCATGAATCCTGTCGATGTCTTACAATCCACCGTTGCCGGACAATATGAAGCCGGATCGGTTGACGGTTCCAGCGTCCTCCCGTATCGAGCGGAGGTGAATGTCGATCCCGCCTCGCTGACCGAAACCTTTGCTGCAATGACCTTGGGCATTGAAAGTTGGCGCTGGGAAGGCGTGCCATTCTATCTCCGTACAGGCAAGCGGTTACACACCCGCGTGACCGAAGTCGTTATCCAGTTTAAATCTGCTCCCCTGATGCTGTTTCGCAAGACTCCGGTTGATCGCCTCACCCCCAACGTGCTGGTCATCCGCATTCAACCGGATGAAGGCATTTCCTTAAGTTTTGGAGCCAAAATTCCTGGTCCACAGGTCCAGGTCGGAACGGTGGATATGGATTTCCAATATGCGGAATATTTCGGTGATGCCCCGAGCACGGGTTATGAAACACTCTTACACGACGTGATGGCTGGAGACGCGACACTGTTCCAACGAAGTGATAGCGTCGAAGTGGGATGGAGTGTGGTAGATCCTATCGTGAAGGTGTGGGAGAGCCTGGGTTCGCATGCCATTCATCCCTACAGCTCAGGAAGCTGGGGCCCCCCGGAAGCCGATGCCTTGTTGGCCAAGGACGGTCGCATGTGGAGAAATCACACCTAGCCGGGTATGTTCAAAAACCAACCCCTCAGACGTCTAGAAGCGGCCACCAGGAAATGGCCGGTCAAGAATTCTCACAATCCCTTCAACCCAGTGGAATACGATCTTTATTGTGAGCTAACCAGGTCGTGAACGTCTGAAGCGATGGATTGAGGCTGCGAGCGACTGCCGGGGGACGCGCGCCGCAAAACACCTCATGAAAGTCCCGTTTGAAGTGAAACATATTGCCAAGATCATCTGCTCCGGGAAAATCCAGGTTTCGATACACCTCCGGCGGGATGTCATGGTAACGGACCTCCTGCCCCAACACCTGAGTGAACGCCGCCGCCATCTCGGCACCCGTTAAATGTTCCCCTGCCACACCAACCGTTTTGTCGATATACTCCCTGCCTCTCTTGAAAATGCCATAGGCACACCTGCCGATATCTTCCGCGGCAATGCCGGGAAGTTTCTTGTCACCCATGGGTAGGGTAATAGCCAATTTCCCGTCAGCGCCTCTCTTGGGCCCCATCCCGAAGTGAATAAAATTGTCCCAATAAAATGACGTCAAGAAAAATGTGGTAGGCACCCCCCTTTCGGTGAACACGGCATTCGCCTCGCCTTTGGCATCGAAATGCGGCACTTTATATTTGCCCATCAACGTGGGCATCCGGGTATCGCTGAGTGGCACCCATTGACGGGTATCTTCGAGGGTGGACCAGATCACATGTTCCACGCCGGCAGCTTTAGCCGCCATTGCCATGGTTTTGGCCTCGTCAAATTCCTTTTCGGGTGAGAAGTGGGCCCAGAAAAACGTGACACAAAAAGCACCGTACGCACCGTGAAAGGCACGTTGAAGACTTTCCAGATCATCCACATCCGCCGGGACCACTTCTGCCCCGAGGCGCGCCAGTTCTTTGGCGTGATCCGAGTTCACATCACGGGTCAGGGCACGTGCCGAAAAAATACCCGCCGGATCGCTGAGAATGGCCCGAACTAATCCGCCACCCTGAGCACCGGTCGCCCCTACCACGGCAATAATCTGTTTACCCCGCATCGTGTCCCTTCTTGAATCCTCGTCTTCTGTGACCTCTATGTTTGTGCCGGTGTGGAACCATGAAGCTGCGCTCTGGTGTCCAGTTCATGGGCTTTTCGCCCTCCCCTCGCCGTCCGGCATTCGCCTAAACTTCCTTGCACCATCAGGCCGGCCATTTGGACACAGCGTTCCACCAGTGCGATCGCTCCTTCCCGGAGCGATTGGGACTTCTGCACGTATCGTATATTATTTTCCATGTCCTCCGCACTCCATCCCCGGGAATGCGCGATATAGGGAAATTGCGGGAATTGCACGCCGATTTCGGCAAAAAATCCGAGTAATTGTCCCGCGACTGCCTGAATATTATCCTGGCCACCCGTAATAATAAAACCGCCCACTTTATTGCGAAGCAGGTGTCTATTGGAAAGGGTTTCCTGGTTCTGAATACAGTTCATCCGCTCAACCATCTTGTAATAAAGGCTGCTTGCAGCTCCCCACCGAATGGGAGTCGCCAGCAGAAGCACATCAGTCCAATGCACCAATCCTTCGTAGACCTGGTCCATCTCATCGGTGGGATCCATCTGGGTAATCGAACAGGGCCATGTACACGCCCGTGACGACTTGGAATAAAAGCCCTCACAAGGGCGGAAGGACAGATCCCGAAGACGCAACAAGCGGGTCTCGCATCCTAGAGTCTCCGAGGCATGCTTCAACCCCACTTCCAATAAATCCTCTGAAGTGCTGTAGCGGGGATGGTCCGGGGTCATCACGGTGGTAGAAAGTCCGAGCACCCGAACCGGCCCCTCCTCCCGTTTGGGCGTGCGGGCAAGCGGATGGGGTTCATGGGCCTTGCGAGATCGTTTCGAACTCGCGGCGGATCGAATCAAGACCCGCCCGTTTTCCACCTTCACGTCATAAGCAGGCACCGCGTCTTCTTCATACCCCGGCTCCCCTTTTCCCGTTCGACAATGAAACTTCCAATAATGCCAGGGGCAGACCACGTACTCCCCGTCCAATGTGCCTTCACCCAATGGCCCGCCCACATGGTTGCACGCCCCATTAATCGCACCGAACTGCTCATTGTGGTAACTCAGAGCCACCGGTGTTCGCCCGATCATCACCTGCTGTACCGGGTGATGCTTCAACTCATCTGCACTGCCGACATCGACCCAGGTTTCATCCGGCATGCGTGCTCCTTGGTTAAAGTTGATCACACAGAATGTATGGTTCCTCACTCTTTCATGTGTCTCTCTGAAAGGTTTGTCCATGGTCCGACGCCTGCCGTCTGGCCCCAGGGAGGGACGCTCTCCTGGGGACTTGTTGAGCCCTTCGAGAAGACTCAGGACAGGCTCCGCGAGTTGGTCCGTCCTCCTTCAGGTTGGCGTCCGTCCGCTCCAATGAGGCCAGACGGGGCGTCACTGGTTTTGGGACCTTTTGCCGGAACACAAAGCCTGTCCTGAGCCCCTGCCGAAGGAGGCCTCGCCTGCCGGGGCGAAACCCGGCCATACAGAACATCGCGTTGACATGAAAGTAAGGGGACAATCGTACGATGCGTTCCCCTGCCCACACGTTTTACTGGCAACCGCCGGCTGATGTTTCAACTCATCTGCACTGCCGAAATCGACCCAGGTTGCATCCGGCATGCGTGCTCCTTGGCTAAAGGGGATCATACAGCATTATTATGGTTCCTCTCGCTTTCAGGTGTCTCTCTGAAGGATTCGTCCGTGGTCCGACGCCTGTCCGTCTGGCCCAGGGAGGGACGCGCTCCTGAGCTGGCGGGCCTTGTGTGAGCGGAGCGAGTTGGTCCGCCCTCCTCAGGTTGGCGTCCGTCCGCTCCAATGAGGCCAGACGGGGCGTCAATGGTTTTGGGACCTTTTGCCGGAACACAAAGCCTGTCCTGAGCCCCTGCCGAAGGAGGCCTCGCCTGCCGGGGCGAAACCCGGCAATACAGAACATCGCGTGGACATCGAAAGTTGGTCGATTCGCAACAGTCAGAAAAAGAGTGCACCCTTTGTCGGTTCCACAGGCGTCATGTTGAACCCTATGAGGAGAGGCCGTGGCATTCACCCACTGTATTGGCACCCCGGCCCACACTAGCCGTCCTACCAGGCGCCGCATCTCGTCCCGCGGGCAATCCAGCTTCAACTCTGTGGCCTTTGTAGCCTTATGGATAAGGACACCAAACCATAGATGCGTTATACTACCAATCTCGTGCTAAGGTTTTGCACAGAGGGAAGGAGATAGTCAAGATGAGCCTGATCACAGTAGATATTCCGGAGGAAACCCTACTGGCCCTCAAGCTTGCGCCGGAAGCCATGGGGGACGCATTACGGATGGCCGCTGCGGTCAAGCTGTTCGAGCTCGGCCGTTTATCTTCGGGCGCGGCAGCTCGCCTGGCCGGAGTCCCCCGAGTGGTGTTTTTGGCCAAGCTGGCGGATTACGGCGTGGACACATTCCGCTTGACGGAGGACCCGCTTCGCGGGGAATCGCGCCTTGTCTGAAGTCATCTGTCATACCTCGCCGCTTCAATATCTGCATCAGTTCGGATTATTTCATACTGTTCTTTCCGTTCAGGGAACTGGACCATGAGCATTGGACCATTGGTCTTTCGCGTTCATGCCATTAAGCGAATGTTCCAGCGAAGGATCAGCAAGGATGATGTTCGGTATGTCCTGGAGCACGGTGAAACACTTGAAACCTATCCGCAAGATATGCCTTACCCAAGCCGCTTGGTGTTAGGGTGGCGGAATGCGCGTCCTCTTCACATTGTGGCGGCCGACAATGTGGAAACAGGAGAAACGATTGTGATTACGACTTACGAACCTGATCCGGAGGAATGGCAACAAGAGTTTACAAGGAGGAAGCCACGATGAAGTGTGTGATTTGCAAACAAGGTGAAACTCGATCAGGCACGTCGACGGTGACGCTTGAGAGGGACGGCACGACACTGGTGGTGAAAGGGGTTCCCGCGCAAGTTTGCAGAAACTGCGGGGAAGAATACGTGGATGAGGCAACGACTGCGTACCTGCTGAAGACGGCTAAAGAAGCCGCCTGTGTGGGTGTTCAGGTGGATGTTCGCCAATATGCCGTCACATGAGCACTGAGCAATGGCCCCGAAAACCAAACTCGAGCTCACCTGAATAGGCAAGGAAAACCGGCCGAAGCTGGAGCCGCGCATTCTTCTGGAAGATTCGAAGAAGTCCTACCATGCGCCCCACCGAATGACCAATCATGATTTGTTCGTAACCGGCTCATTTTCGACGATAACCTGCTTCCAAATCATCCACATCCAAAAACAGGCATAGAAAAAAGAAGTATCGCAGAAGACTTCAGGCGTTTATTGCCAGGTTCCGACGCCTGCCGTCTGGCCCAAGGGAGGGACGCTCTCATGAGCTGGCGGGCCTTGTTTGAGCGGAGCGAGTTGGTCCGCCCTCCTCAGATTGGCGTCCGTCCGCTCCAATGAGGCCAGACGGGGCGTCACTGGTTTTGGGACCTTTTGCCGGAACAAAAGCCTGTCCTGAGCCCTGCCGAAGGAGGCCTCGCCTGCCGGGGCGAAACCCATAGCTGTTAAGCTAAGGAGAGGGGGCAATCTTTGCAGAGCGCTTGCCAAGCGCTTTTTTTGTGCTAGGATGCCGATAGCAATATTACGGCTATCGGTTATAACCGGAGGCATCTATGACCAGAGAAGCGCAGGCGATGCAACGGATTCAGACGCAACTGGCTCACATGGGGCCGGTGTTACCGGGAAGCCTGAGTGAGCAGTGGAATGTGTGCGGCACGCCAGGCTGTCGGTGTAAGGCCTCGTCCAACCCCAAGAAGCATGGCCCCTACTATCAGCTGAGTTTTACCGTGGCGGGCACGAGCTCCACGCTCTTCGTCCAGAAGGAGGATCTGGGGGAGGTACGGCGGCGGCTCAAGCGTTATCAGCAATTCAAGCGGTTAACCACCGCCTGGGTGCAGGCGTGCCTCGCCCTGGCTCGCAAACAGGGCTTCAGGGGGGCGTCGACATGAGGGCGCTTCCGTTGGTGTTCGCGGGGTTAAAAAAAACGGGATTACGCGGTTGGCCAAACAAACGGGGTTCCAGCAACGCCAAGGGCGGCTCACGCCCTATGAATTTCTGGTCTTGCTGACAGTGGGCCAACTGGGAATGCCCCATCCGTCGTTGGGGGGGATGGTGGCCGCGTTACCTTCGGGCATCAGCCGGGAAGCCTTGCACCAACGCTTTACGGCTCCGGCCGCCGCCTTTCTCCGCCACTGTCTGCACGCGATGTTACGGCACAAATTTCCGACGGCCCCAGTCCGCACGTCTCTGCTCCGGCCTTTCGCCCGCGTCTTGCTGGTGGACAGTTCGAGTTGGGATGTGAGCGAGAAGCTCCGAGCGGTCCTCCCGGGGGCGGGCGGCAACGCCTCGAAAGCCAATTACAAGATCCAGGCGGCGTATGACTACAAACAGGGCGCCCTCGTGTTTCTGGCCGACACGGCCGGGACCGTGCCGGATAATCGCTATACGGACCACCTGCCCGCCCTGCTCAAGAAGACGGATCTGCTGCTCATCGACCAAGGCTATTTCAAGCTCACCACCTTCAAGGCCATCATGAACAAAGGGGCCTTCTTTTTGACGCGCTTGTTTATCGGCATGGTCTTAGAGGATGCGCGGACGCAGGAGCCCATTGACCTGGGTGAGGTCTTGAGGCACTCCCAGGAGCTCGCCTATGCCAGGCAGGTGCGAATGGGGCAGGGCCCGAATCAAACGCGCGCCTGTCGACTGGTGTGCTTGCGCGTGAGTGCCCAGGTGGCCAATGCTCGGCGCAGACGGTTCAAGGCCCACGCGCGCAAACAAGGACGGACCGGCAGCCAACGGCATCTGGTGTTATGCGACTGGACGCTCCTGATTACCAATGTGCCGGAGCCATGGCTGCCGCTGGCCATGGTCCGAGCCTTGTATACGCTGCGGTGGCAGATTGAGTTGCTGTTCAAGCAATTCAAATCCATTCTTCGGGTGCAACAGGCCAATACCGGCAATGAGCATCGCTTGCGATGCGAGCTCTATGGCAAATTGATTGCGGCGGTGTGGGTGCATCGCATTCACGCGGTGGCCACCACCGCACGGTGGAAGGCCGCACGCCAAGAGATCAGTTTGGATAAGTTGTACAAACGACTGCAGGAACGGGCATTCACCCTCGCGCAATTATTGCTGTCGTCGGGGCAGCAGGCCAGGGTCTATTGGTTTCAAGAACTGGAGAGCTTGCTTATGCACTGTCGAAAATATCGCCAACGCTCTCGCATGACCACACGGGAAATGTTGGAAGCTGGCTTCGATCCCAAACTCCACACCCAGAATGGCCCATGTTTAGCTTAACAGCTATGGGGCGAAACCCGGCAACACAGAATATCACGTTGACACAAGAGTGGGGGAAACAGGTGCGAGGTGTTCATCTGCGGGCGCTTGTTTACGGGAAAACCCCCGGGATGGATTTCCGATACACATCGTCAAACTGTAAGGCCAGAACCATAAATTCTGAATGATCCGAACTTTTGTACCGTTTTGACTACCCAATAAAACTGCAGGCTCACTCCCCTCATACGTCTGACAAATGCTGCGGGACATCCATACTGTGGTGAAGGACCCGAACGATCAAAATCCGATCGGTATGAATCACGTAGACAATGAGGTGACAGCCATGAGGATGAATCCGGACAGGCGGAGAGAATTCCAGGCGTTCTCGGCAGATCAGCGGCGTTTCACCCAGCATCCGAAATACCTCTTCCAGTTGGGAAAAGTAGTTTTCTGCCTGGGCTTCGCCAAAATTCTGGAAACCGTACAAATAAATTTCGACGAGATCGTTTTCGGCCTCCGGAGTCAGTTTATAGGACATGTCTGGCCGATTTGGCCTTTGAACGGGCCTCCTTTAGAATGTCCTGCATCGTCCGGTCACTGATTCCACTCTCCATGCCCCTTGTGATGGCGTCCTGCAAGGTCTTGATTTGTTCCCTCGTCTGTTGATCACGACGAATGAGATCACGTACATAATCACTGACATTACCATACTGCCCACTTTCAACCTGGGCCTCCACCCAGGCCTTCATGGGATCGGGAAGCGAAACATTCATCGTCGCCATACATCTACCTCCTTCTTTTCCTTTAATTTGACAAATTTTGGCAAAATTTGTCAATTATATTCCAACCTGTTCCACGAAACCGACGTCATCGAGTTTCAGGATACCTACGAATGCCGCAGGATCAACGTGACCCTCCTCTACGGGCCACCGCGAACCCGTTGAGCCCCGGTAATCCGAGGTCTAATGGGGTATCATGGTCAAAAAATTTGCGGAGAGATTAAAAAAGAATACCCGTGCAGTGGTGCGCCCGACAGGAGTCGAACCTGTAACCTCTTGATCCGTAGTCAAGTGCTCTATCCATTGAGCTACGGGCGCTAGATGTGGTTTATCAATGACTTCGGTGAGTCGGTAGAAGTAGCAGAATAAACTCGTGTTAAATTGGTGTTCAAACGGGACGCAGCCTCCCGCAAATCGCCTTCCCGGAAGCTATTGTACCGTTTAAAGACCTCCAAAGTCTTATGTCCCGTCATTTTCATTAATTGTCAGTGGACTAAACCACGTCCGGCCCATATTACTGGAGAGAATGGGCCGAAAATCATGGAGTGAGACCTGCGATGACCAGCTGCCTTACAAATCCCCATTCAACTTCCTCTTGACGGAACTGCCCGAATGACCTTTCCTTAAAAAAATATACGTTTTACCTTAAGGTAGCAAACTTTATACAGATCCCTTAAAGGAGACGTCAACTCTGTGACAAGGACCCTATCCTGCTTTAAGACTTTGGGAATGTTCTGCATGCCACCACACCTTCTTTTTTTGAATTTACCCCCAACTGAGGAATGAATGTCCCTTAATCCTTTACTGTTTGATAAGCCATGAAGGTCTAATGACAGAAGCCGGTGTAGTTTCAAAAAATTGTCCTCTGTTACATACTCTCAACACTCAGGGAATAGACTCTCACCTTCAACGCCTGTTTCCAGACGATTGATACGCGTCGGGCAAATCTCTTCTTCTTACAGCGGATAAGGTAGCCTGCCCTAGATCCTCCCAGCACTCCGCCAATGCGGAAACGTTGTCCTCTCTTTATTTCACAGTTTTCTTAATTTTTCTCTGAACAAATAAATAGTGTTATTACTTACATAATTCAAGCTACTACTTCTGTGGAATTGAAGACAGAACCTCTAAGGCGTGAACTGTCAAAAAATATCTATTCATACGAGGACCCAACACAACCCTATGATTCATTTTTTTTTACCGGAAAGGCCTATCAGGAAATCATTTTAATCCGCACGCTCCTATCGGGAGGGATATGGAGTAAGGAAGGGTGAGGGCCTCCCGCCAAAAAATGGAGGCAAAATACCCGGTTTATGATCGGTTTTCAGACAAATTTTATTAAGAAAGATGAGGAGGAGTCTATGCTTGCCGTCAGGGAACACTACCATCACAATACAAAAATTCTGGACCTGTCAGGACGGTTTGACGTGAATTCCAAGATAGGCCTTGAAGTCGCCATCCTAGGAGCAAAAGAAATGGGTTGTCAGCATATCGTCCTCAATTTTTCCCACATTACATGGATTGATTCAATGGGGTTAGGTCAACTATTTCTTTGGTATCACAATATGAGACTTAATCACGTTCACCTCAGTATCGTCAGCCCGCAGCCTACCGTTAAAAATCTATTAGAGGCAGCCCACCTCTCGGATATTGTTCCCATCTACCACTCTGAAAAAGAAGCAGTGGAGGCACACATCTCCGCTTGTTAATGGCGGACATGTATCGCATTAAGAAACTGGCTATGGGGAGGCAAGATATGTTCATCTTACGGAGAGCTGTCTTCAGGCGAGGGGTTCATGGAAGTGGGCCATGTTTTCTTGTCGTGGAGACCTGTACAATCATGGCAGCCGAAATTGATAATCGCCATGGTATGGTTCCGCCAATTGGTTAAGACTCTTATGATGGCAAAGTGCCTAAACCTTCCAATCAGGAAGAAATTCGAATTAATCTTCTGGTGGTTTACCAAAAGTCGTATGTGGGTCTGAGGTAGGGTTTTGAGGTAATGATGCTTCGGATACTATGTGTGTTGGTTGCCATACTGGTCTTCGGCTGCTCACCCCTGAATGGAAAGGAGCCTCCACCAATTCCCTCAGCCTTTCCTTACCAATGCAATGGTCCGTTTAAAGACAAGATACCTTCCGATGAGGTTGTCTTGAAGGTACGAATAGCCCATGAAAAGTGGTTAAAAGATCCAAAGGACCCTGACGGACAAAAAGCCAACTTCTGTGGAGCCAAGCTCTCCTCCGGAAAGTTCCAAAAGGCTGATCTCAAGTTCGCCGGCTTTCAAATGGCGATGTTAGAAGGCGCGAACTTTTCGGGAGCCCAACTCAACGACGCCCAATTACAGGGCGCCAATCTTTCCGGGGCCAACTTTGCCCATGCTCATCTGACAGGAACTGCGTTGGATGATGCCATGCTCCATCTTGCCAAATTTAAAAAGACTCACTTTAATAAAAAAGCATCCTTGCGTCACGCCATGCTTTATAGAGCCCAATTCAGGGAAGTCGATTTAAGAGAGGTAGAAGGACTCACCCAATCACAAATTAACATGGCCTGCCTGGATCTCCACACCAAACTCCCCCAAGGCCTGAATCGGCCTGAACCATGCTCAGAGACGACTCAAAACTAACCCCGAACGGAAGAACTGGTACTGCGTCAATCTCTGGTTGGTAGTAACTCGTTTTTGTTTCCACATGCGGACTTCGCGAATATTTAGAAAAAACATCCGCTGGATTGGTCACTCCTCCTACTAGGTATAGCCCGTTCACCCTGCACCTGGTTTTACTGACAAGAAGCTTATCGTAATTCCATATGGTCACCTTACGTGAAATATCGATTTTTCTGTTGACTAACTCGCGATTCCCCCTTGCAATCAAATTGCCAGCATTTGCCCCTGACACGCATGTGCGCTTGTTGAGTGATTCACCATCCCCATGGGGGTTTTATTATCAGATGCCGGTGCTGGTCATATCCGGCGGGGTAGATCTCCCGGCCCTTCGTCAGCTTCTGAAGGAAGGCGCTCAGGGCTTCTTTTTTAAGCCCTTGAATTTGCATTCCCTCAAACAATCCTGCCGACAGATCTTTAAAAAGGACGGAACGTCTAACCGTTCCTTCCAGCATTTTTCACTTGGACCCATCCTAGGCAGGATGACCAGTTAGCCTGTTCATTCTCCCGACTGGTCAACGAGTACTTCCACAAGCGTTTTGCATTCATGAGAATCGTTGCCCTAGAATATGCACCCTCCGCAGTGAGGAAACGACTGTTAGGGATTAAACAGGAGCATTGGTCCCATGAAGGGAAAAAATTGGACAGATGGAATGGCGAAAGTGTGTTTATTTAGTGGGGTACTTTTTTTACCGTTGGCCATGGAGCGTGTGCATGCGGCAACAGTTCCTGACATTAGAGGCACCTGGACAGAGGGTCCCTTTAGTCAGTCGACAATAGGGTGTCAGGATCCGGTGGATAACGGGCACGGCTCTGACGAGGCAGGGAAATTCTACGATATTACCAACCAAACTGGCGCCAATTTTAGTTTCACACATGTAAAGACTGTGTTTGATCAAGGGAGGGGGGAAATTGGGAGCATATCGACGTGCTCAGGGACGGTGTCATCGGATGGAACCGTGGGTGCCTCATGCACCCTTGAAGTGACCTTGAATGGGGTATTTTGGTATAGCGGCAAATACACTTTAACGGGTTCCCTTGTGGGAAATACCCTGACGTACAATCTTAATGGTCAAGACCTGGTGGGAGATACCTGTCAGTGGACCCGCACGGGAACGGACACCCGGAGTGGTCCCATCCCTCCACCCATCGTGTTACCCATCACTACGCCCTCTGACCTCGATGGCGATGGGAAAGCGGACCTCGTCTGGCGGAACACCAGTAGCGGGGTGGTGGCCGGGTGGCTCATGGATGGGATCACGATTGCGTCGGTGGGGTTTCCTGCGGGTGTTCCTGCCGAGTGGCAGATTGAGGGCATCGGGGATGTGAACGGCGATGGGAAGGCCGACGTGGTTTGGCAGAATCAGACAAATGGGGTGGTGACCGGATGGTTGATGAATGGGTTGAGCATCACATCGGTCGGTGTCTCCGGCAACGCCGGGCCGTTCTGGGACATTAAGGGGTTGGGAGATTTTAACGGCGATGGGAAAGCCGACCTGCTCTGGCGCTATGCCGTTGTCGGCAACCCGCCCCCCAGTACCGGCCACACGGCCATCTGGTTGATGAATGGAACTACCATCACCTCAGTGGGATTCCCGGCGAGTGTGCCTCTGGAGTGGCAGATTGCGGGCATTGGGGATGTCAACGACGACCGAAAGGCAGATGTCGTCTGGCAGAATACCACTAATGGAGCGGTTGCGGTATGGCTCATGAATGGCCTTTCTATTGGTTCAGTGGTGTTTGTTGGCGGGACCTCAACGGATTGGCAAATCAAGGGTGTGGGGGATTTCAATGGCGATGGAAAGGCGGATATTCTCTGGCAAAATCAGAATGACCTAGTTGTGGCAATCTGGCTGCTCGATGGGGGTGCTGTTGCCTCAACAGTTATTCTTTCGGGCGTTCCATCCGAATGGCAGATTGAACAAGTGGCCGATGTGAATGGCGATGGCAAGGCTGATGTGATCTGGCAGAATACCAATAGTGGGACGGTGGCGGTGTGGCTGATGAATGGGACGGCGATCGATTCGGTTGGGTTCCCTGCTAGCATTCCTTCCGAGTGGGAAATTCAACCCTAGAGCCCTGACCATTACTCCCCTAACCGCTGAGAAGCAGAGAACAAGTTAACTACGTAGAAGAGGAAATCCCCTTTTGATTGGTCTCCTAAGAGCCTGACCACACCGGGTCAGGCTCTTTTTTGTGTGGGAACCCATCGCCAATTAGGGCAAGGCATGTCTCCTGATAGTAGCTCATCGGGTGTACCCCACCTTTGAGGAATGGTCGGCATCAACCCATCTCTGTAGTTTTTATTGAAAAGATTAAGGACCTATGATATGAACAAACGTTTTTGCTATCAAAGCGAAGGAGAAAAACTCTCTTTCGGAATCGGATGGTGGCTTCTCTTCATATCCGGGGTACTCGTGTGGTTATTGAGATAATACCGGCACGACAGAGAACATAGTCATCCGGTACTCAAGATACTCACAGGATATTGTCACGAGGATCAAACCTTCACACGATGATTATGGTTCCTGTGAACAACACGTTCTCAATCACATAATTTGATAACGAAACTCATACCCCATAAGCATTCAACCCATTTACCCCTATCAAGGTATTTAGGTACCCTCAAATCCCTCCCGCCTTTCATCACCGAACTGAACAATACCTCTCGAGCGCACCAATGCATCTCCAATGGCGACGATGCTTTCTTTGAACGAATCATTGATTTGAACTCCAGCCTGGTCTGATCTCCCTGAAATCCAACGCTCTTTGAGAGAGCCATGAATCTTCTAGAATCAACTGAAGATATGGTGGCCGAGGGGACAGTTGAATAACCGTCTCCCTTTCCCACTCTTTTCCTTTAGCCTCGAATTTTTGTATGGTGTAGACAATGTTGCGTGATCAGCTCCAGATTACGCGCGGCGCATATACTGTGCGGAATTAAGAATCCTGGGTAATATGGGTAAAATTCATTTTTTCCGAATGGAAAGCAACCGATAATCTTTCATGACCTCAACGATTCCTGAACCGCCGGGGTATGTCAAAACTAAGGGACGATAAGAAATTCGTCATGCAAGAAGTCATTTCTTTTCTGCCGCCTATTCAAGTCGGCTATGAAATCTATTACGAGAACCTTGAAATCGAGGCAATTGAAGATCGCCAAACCACTGTCTGGCAATTTATTCAAGGGTCCAATCAACTGTTGGACTGGGAACAAGAACCGAGTAATCCCAAGGATCCCCATGCCATCAAGATAATCGGGATATCGGAGCAGATCTTTTCTACGAAACACGAAATACTGGGATACGTTCCAGCGGATGTGGCCAAACAGATTGTCAGCAGTGGGCTATGGTCATTTTTGCAACTTAGACTGGATTGCATCCATATCGCGAAAGAAGGATTTATTGCCATTCGTTTTCAAATTCTTGGCCCTATCAGGACGAAAAAACGTGATGTGATCCCAGTGGAAAGACCTTTCAATGAGAGGGAACATAATTTTTCGGAGGGATCAATTCCGACACATCAGACTTACAGGGAAGTTGACAGTCTCAAGAAAGGTCGAAGCCGTATTAAGCGGGTGGTTTTCTTCTTTTTGAGAGTTTTAGTCGTCACAGTTGGCATCGTGTTCGCCTTGGCGGGAGGGAAAATGGGCACTGCCGCCTGGCAAAACAGTGAGAAATATATGTCAATGGTGATGCTCATCCCAATGATATTGGTCATAGGCGGAGGCCTTCTCATCTGGACCGGAATCAGGCCGCCAAAACCGCCCGAAACACCTTGACCTTGAGCTACTCTTTGGGTGATACGGTGTCTTGTTGTCTCGGCGCTCTTCCAAGAGGTGATCACCAGGCCGAATTGCCCGAATCAGGTAGATGGCCCCATACCTCTACACTTACACTAGCGCACAACGCCAGGAATGAATCAAAGCCTTAACACAAGCCATGAGAGGCGTTAGTGGCAATCACTTATCATCTTTGGCTTAAACCATCAGGCAAGGCTTACGATATTCTTGAGAAAACCATTAGCGACTTGAGCAGATCGAATCAAGGCCCGTGCTTCGACCCACATGTAACGCTTCTGAGCTCTCTCACAGGTACAGAAGAGGAGATTTCCTTTCGATCTGAGCGTCTAGGAATTTCACTTCAGTCCTTTGAAATTCAACTGACTGAACCGGCGTTTGGCGATCAGTACTTTCAATGCGTGTTTCTGAAGGCTCAGGAAAGTCCGGCGCTGATGGATGCGCATGAACGGGCAAGAAAACTCTTCGTCCAGAATACCAGCCCCTATATGCCGCATCTCAGTCTGTTATATGGCCATTATCCCATTGAACGGAAACACAAGATCACGGCAACCTTATCCGAAACCCTTCGACTCACCTTCACGGTCGACAAGTTCGATCTTATCCGCGCCGGAAGTGAAGATCCCAAGGACTGGATCTCGATTCTGACAGTTCCCATGAGTCGATAAAATCTCCTTCCTCATACCGGGTCACGGGTCACATTCAATGTTGCCGCCTTGCTGCCCAAATCCTCCCATTCTATGTCGGGCTCTCGCCATCCCATGGCCAAACATCAGGGCATCGACGTCAAACCCCTTGCATGAGGAGGGCCTTGGTGGTTCCACCGCATAACCATTGCCATCGTTGGTAGAACCCCTACGGAAACAGATACGAGGATGGAAAAGAACGATTCACTTATGAGGCAGGAACCGGTTCAGACAGTTCGGGTTGAACGTTGCCCATCACGAGTTGTTCAAGGAGTTCCAACACTTTTAGAATTTCTTCGGGTTTGCCAAGGCTGATCTGGAAAAAGCTGGACATATCAGGGATCCCATCAGCAATTTGCTTGGCGACTTCTATCACCCCGTCAGGTTCAATGTTCAAAAGTTCCTTTGACAATTGAAGGGCCGATTGAATAGCCCGCTCTGGTTCTCGGTGGCACCACATATCAGCCAGCCGCCCGGACAACGCCACACATTTAATGGTTAAATGTGACACCTCATCGCTACTGGATGCCAGTGAAGGATCATGACTGCCTTTCACGGATTCCCGCAACAATTCAGGCAATTCCCACGTTTCCGCCAGCCACGCTCCGATCTCGCAGTGGTCCGTTTTCCATCGATCTTGTTCTAACGCCTCGAGGGCTTGATGATCCTGGTCAGCTTTTTTATAGAGCAATCCGTATTCCGTGCCTAGCGCCTCGCTCATCACCAACACACCTAAGTCCTGCAATAACCCGGCAAGAAATATTTCTTCTTCATTCGAGACCCGCACACGCTTCGCTAATATTTTTGCAGCCAAACTCGCTAAAATACATCGATGCCAAAAATGGGTATGATCAAAAACGCCCCCACCTTTTTTTCGCAAATCTCGATATAACGAAAAACAAAACGCCAACGTGGCAATGGAATTCATGCCCAACAACGTTACGGCATGAGTCACAGTCGTCACCTTATGCCGACTGCCTCCATAGAAACTTGAATTGGCCACATTCAACAGCTTGGCCACAAAAGAAGGATCTTTGCTGATGACATCCCCGATTTTTTTGGCGCTGGTCTTCTCATCTCGGCACAGTTGCAGCACTTGCAGAGGTAAGGCCGGAATTGCCGGAAGAGTCTTACAATTTTTAATCCGTTGAAGGATTTGAGAATCCATGATCCGTCAGACCTGCCCCTTATCTCGCCATTCGCCGCGTCTATCCGTCTTCGACGCCAGTCACCCGTTACCCTGGCTGTTCACAATGCTTTCTGTTGTTGTCACATTCTGGATCGTTCATTGTGGGAAAAACTCAGGTTTTTGAAAAAATCGGTTCTGCTGGATGATCTGAAATTAACAGGTATCCAAAGGTTTTATCGGACAATGAGCATTCGACTTGAGGTAAAGACCTGATCACAAAACTACCTACTTGGAGCTGGGGAAAACGACCGGGATAGACCAAAAGGCTCAGATTGAGGGAGATAGTTGCGCGAAGATTGTCTGGGAAAATGCGGGATGATTGGGGCCGGAACAGCCTTAAGGCCTTAAGGTTTCTGAGAAAATAAGGAATCCTTCAGGATTGGACATGCCCATAGAGTGTGGAAGGTGAGGCATCCAGTATTAAAACCGGCACCAGATCCCCTGGCCGACGGGCTGCGTCATCTTTGGACCATACAACCGTGACATTATGGTCGCTATGTCCCATCCATTGGAGTTCGGACTTCTTCGAATTTCCCTCGAGCATGACCTCCACAGTGGTGCCGATGAGTGCTTTATTTTTTGAAAGGGAAATCTCTTTTTGCAATTCGACGATCTGGTTTGTCCGATATCCCTTCACCTGTTCGGGAACATCGTCAATATATTTTCTGGCCGCAATCGTATGCTTTCGCTCCGAATACTTAAACACAAACGCCGCCTGATAGCCCACCTCTTGCATGAGACGATAAGTTTCCTGAAACTCTTCATCGGTTTCTCCGCAAAATCCACAAATGAGATCAGTGGTCAGGACGAGAGGACCTTTTTTCCGAATGGCTTCAACCAGCTTAAGATACTCCCTTTGAGTGTAACCCCGCCCCATGCGTTCCAGAATTCGATCATTGGCCGATTGTAGCGGCAAGTGAATCGTCTTACAGATAGCGGGATGTCCCGCCACGGCCTCAAGCAGGGCAGGAGGAAAATCCTTGGGATGGGGAGACATAAACCGCACCCGTTGAATCCCGGGAACATCCCCAACCGCCATTAACAACCGGGCAAAATCCCATTCACCGGACCGGTAGGAATTAACATTTTGTCCCAACAAGGTGATTTGCCGAACTCCCTCGCTCGCCAGACGATGGGCTTCCTGGATAATCCCCTCCGGGTCTCGAGAGCGTTCTCGTCCTCGCGTATACGGCACCACACAAAAGGAGCAAAAATTATCACACCCCCGCATCACCGCAATCCATCCATTAATGCCAACCGGCCGGTCCGGAACGATGTGGGCATAGGTTTCGTATTCGGACAGATCAACGGCCAACCCACGTTTGCGGTGCTCCAGCGCATCCATGAGGAGATCAGGTAGTCGCCGGTACCCATCAGGCCCGACCAGCACATCAATGAATGATCGGGTATCCATCAGCTCTTGCTTCAGATTCTGAGCCATACATCCTAATACACCGATGACCAATCCACGTTCCTGTTTTCTATTGGTATAGCGGGCTAAATGGCCATACACGCGATTATGGGCATTCTCCCGAATGGCGCAGGTATTAAACAGAACCACATCGGCTTCGTCATCGTGCGGAGTAAATTGAAACCCACGGGCTTTCAAAAGCGAACGGACGATTTCCGTATCATACTCGTTCATCTGGCATCCGAACGTCTCCATATAGACCTGGTAGCCAGTTCCGCTAGACGAACGGGATTGACCTTTCAAACTGGTGGGAAGAAGTAAGGGGGATCCGCTCATAGAATAGATTCCCTATATGACTGATACGAGTGAAGAGAAATCCAGAAGATCTTTTTCGGGCATCCTGTCAGAGGCATGATCCAACAATCCCAGCACTTTATCCGACAACATTCCCGTCACCACGACCGGATGTATGGTGTTATGCAACCGGCGGGAAGAACGAACCGCCACCCGAAGGAAATTATCCGTCAGACCCGGCCAATATCCTTCGTCATCTGCTGCCTCAAATAATACCGAAACTCGTCGCCCTAAGAACCGCTGTTGAAACACCATCCGTTTTTGATCAGAAGCTTCGCGTAATGTCCGGCTTCGTTCTTTGATCGTCGTTGGAGGTACCGTATGAGGCAACTTCGTCGCGGCCGTACCGGGACGGGCCGAGTAACTGAACACATGCAAATACGCAAAGGGAAGATTCCGCACCACCGCTTGCGTATTCGCAAATTCGCGTGGCCCTTCTCCGGGAAATCCCACCAGCACATCCGTGCCGAAACACAAGTCAGGAATCCGTTGAAGAGCAGATTCCATCGCCGCCTGATACTCTCGGACCGAATACCGCCGATTCATGGCTTGCAAAATGCCATCGTCCCCGCTCTGTAATGGCACATGTAAATACCGGCACAGTTTCCTGGAACTACTCATCAACTCCAGAAGGCTCTCAGGGACCGTCGTGGGTTCAATAGAGGAAATGCGAATCCGCTCTAGACCTTCAATGGCTTCAAGCCGTTGAATGAACCGCAACAGATCGGCGGCGCCATCCCGGTATTGTCCGATGTTCACCCCCGTCAGGACTAATTCCTGATGCCCTCTCTCCACCAACGCCTCAGCCTCACGAACTGCATCCTCCAGTGACCGACTCCGCTCGCGGCCTCTAGCAAACGGAATCAGACAAAACGAACACATAAATTGGCACCCGTCCTGAATTTTTAAATTTGCGCGAGTCGTGTCATACGTTCCAACGCCTTCTTGGGAAAAATTCTCTGGATCAATCCGCCCATGATGAATCCGCGGCTCAGGTTGTTTTTTGAGTTGAGGAAAAGGGGGAATCATGTCAGGAAGCTGCATCTTGAACTGATTGCCCACAATGAGATCAATGCCTGCAATACGTCGAAGGCCTTCGAAGCCGGTTTGGGCATAACATCCGGTGACAGCGACAAAGGCCTGTGGTGAATGACGGAGAACCTGGCGAACGATTCGTCGGCACTCCACCTCAGCCCCTTCCGTGACGGTGCAGGAATTGATCACGAATACATCCGTTTCCCGGCCAAATTCGACAGAGACAAATCCCCTCCGGTGAAATCCGTCTGTGAGTACAGCCGTTTCAGCTTGATTGAGCCGACACCCTAACGTATACAACGTCACACGCGGTTGATGGAAATCCTGCGAAATCATACGGGTGTGATTATAAAGAAGCTCCTTCCCCACAACAAGACAACCTGCAACAAGGTTCCCATTGCCCTCTGAACATGCTAGTATTTTTTTCGATCAACGAGTTCGACGAGGCAGCTCTCAAGGATTGGCCACCAGCCATATTTTCTTATTCCCCTCATCCTACCTCATCCCGAATTATTTCCACTGGAGGTCTGTGTTTGGAAATTGACCAAATGTTGGCATCTGTACTGATTCCAGCATGCTGTGCATGGTTTCGCCCATTCCGATTTACTCTCCGTTGAAACCTCCCGCTTCACGCTATGAGTGACGGTTTCGGAAGACTCCTGATTACCCGATTTGTGGGCATTCGCCTACCGCCCGGGCAAGTGGTGGCCCTGGCGGCCATAGGACTCATTTTCTTCGGTGCTTGCCTGCTCATGCTCCCCGTGGCAACTCGTGCCGGGGTACACATCTCGTTCCTCGACGCGCTCTTTACCGCGACGTCCGCAGTCTGTACCACCGGCCTCATTGTCATGGATACCCCACAAGATTTCACCATGTTTGGACAAGGGGTGATTCTCTTTCTGATTCAGATTGGAGGATTGGGATACGCCTTGATGGCCACGCTGATTTTACTCATGCTGGGGCGCCGCCTTGGTTTGCGAGACCGCATGATGCTCAGCGAATCAATGAACACCATGGATTTGCAGGGATTGGTGCGGTTCGTGAAACTGGTCACCATGATTACCTTTGGGTTGGAGGGCATAGGAGCGGTGCTCCTGACGCTCCGTTTTGCCGTCGATTTTTCTTGGGGGACGGCCGTCTATTACGGGATCTTCCATGCCATTTCGGCATTTAACAATGCCGGGTTTGCCCTGTTTCCTGATAGTTTTAAATCCTTCCAAACAGACTGGACCATCAATGGAATCATCACCATTTTGGTGATCTTCGGGAGCATCGGCTTTTTGGTCTTTGAAGATCTTCTCGAAAATTTTCGGGGACAACGCTTCCGGCTACAGACTCATACGAAATTGGTTATCGTGACGACCGGCATTCTCATCGTAGTCGGAACGCTGGGCATTACCATTTTGGAGTGGAACAATCCCTCCACCTTTCAATCGTCTTCCATCGGAGAAAAGTTGACCATATCGTATTTTCATTCGGTCAACCGTACCGCCGGATTCACGTCGATCGACATCGTCAATATGCGCGATGCCACGCTCTATTTCCTATTGTTACTGATGGCCGTTGGAGGATCGCCAGGAAGTATGGCAGGAGGCATTAAGACCACCACCGCCGCGATTGTGTTTTTGACGGTCCTAAGCATGCTTCGTCGGGATAGTGACGTGGAAGTCTTTCACCGGCGAATTCCCCAGGATCTCATCACCCGGGCTCTCTGCTTGACGGTCATGGCCCTGGCCCTCATTACCGGCATGACGCTGCTGTTGGATTCCACCGAGTCGCAACCGTTCTTATCCCTCATGTTTGAAGTCACCTCCGCCATGGGTATTGTGGGCATGTCATTAGGAAACGGCGAAACCCTGAGCTTGTCCGCCCTCTTCACAGATTTTGGGAAAGTGATGATTATGCTATCCATGCTGCTGGGCCGGTTCGGCCCATTGATGATAGGATTGTTTGCCGTCAAAACCTCTGTCCACAAACCCTATCGGTATGCGCAGGCTCGAGTGGTCATCGGGTAATCCCGGTCAGGCGACCCGCCGCTGCAGTCTGAGAATAAAGAACGCCAGTGTCGGAAGAGGAAAAATGACATAGGGCAACAACCACACCCACACATTTTTCCCTCTCACCCGGGCTTGATCATACATCCAGACAAAAATCCAAATCATCAACAATACATAGTTGGCCGTTATCCATTGGGTGGTCCGGACATATAACTGGCTTTCCCCTCCCCCACCTGCCATCCAGAAAAATATCCCCTCCAACATGACAAATGTCAGCAATAACCCGATGACTAACTGTTTACTCCACACATACATCGTTCGGGCTCCTTCTTGCAAAAAGAATGAATTGAGAGGCTTCCCCGGCTTACGCCGTGTCCATCTGCCACACGTCATAACGTGGCACAAGAGGTCGCCTCAAATCAAAATACTCTCTTAAAGAAACGTCTGTGAGATTCCATCCTGACCCGCTGCTCCCTGACCCCGCTATTCCCATTTTTTCCTTCCTGAGTTTTACGGGTTATGTTCATTTTAAAATTATGGCGGGAGACAGAAGCGTGATCCTCTAAGTTTCTATTTCCAGATTTTTTACTTCTGAAAATTTCTTGTTATGTGGATAACTGAAAATACAGAGATTTCCGGCTGTGGGTAACTCTAGAAATTCCACCGGAAACCCGCACCAGATATTACGTTTTTTCAACTCACATCTTCTGCACAGAAATCCCCATCCGTCCGGCTGAAATTACAATATTTAGTATTGACATTTTTTTTACGCCGCTATAGATTGTGGGTCATTGGTGTATACCAATTATTTCTTACGGTCTCATATTTTCCTGTTTTTCCTAGATGGATGCAGACATTTGGACGAGGCAGAAATTTCCCGACGAGAGGCGTATCAAATCTCTTCGACAAGCTGAAATTTTGGCTTGGTAGAACTGTTGATATAATGTCCCCGCCTAGACAATAAGACTGCATTTTGGGGCATTCTGGAGACAGAAAAAGAGGCATGTCTCAGATGTGCGCTCTTGGGAAGATGGAAAACAGGTTTAACAGAGCTGGTAGCTGGAAATGACTGAAGAAATACCCCTCAGGAATGCCGTATCTTCCAAAGGAGCCCCTTCATGAAAATTGAACGTCGATTCACAAAAGCCGGTGAAAGCCCGTATCAGGCCATTCCCTTTTCCACCCGATTATCAGAAATCCGAAACCCCGATGGCTCGGCCGTGTTCCGTCAGGACAACATTCTGGCTCCTGAACATTGGTCGCAACTGGCGATCGATATTTTGGCTCAAAAATATTTCCGCAAGGCAGGGGTTCCTCAATTTGACGATCAAGGACACCCTCTCCTTAATGACAAGGGCAGTCCCCTGCTTGGCGGCGAACGTGATGCCCGACAAGTCTTCCACCGGCTCGCCGGCTGTTGGACTGAATGGGGCAACACCCATCACTATTTTGACTCCCCTGAGGATGCCGAAACCTTTAAAGACGAGCTCAGTTTCATGTTGGCCTGGCAAATGGCCGCTCCGAATTCTCCGCAATGGTTTAATACCGGATTGCACTTTGCCTACGGCCTGTCCGGTCCCTCACAAGGGCATTACTATGTGGACCCGAATACGCATCGGGTCAAACAGGCCCGCAATGCCTATGAGCGGCCTCAAGTCCATGCCTGTTTCATCCAATCGATTTCAGATGATTTAGTCAATGAAGGCGGAATTATGGACCTGTGGGTTCGTGAAGCCCGTCTCTTCAAATACGGGTCTGGCACCGGGACCAATTTTTCCAGACTACGCGCAGACGGAGAATCGTTATCCGGGGGCGGCCGCTCCTCTGGACTGATGTCCTTTCTGAAGATCGGCGACCGTGCCGCCGGTGCCATCAAATCCGGCGGGACAACCCGCCGGGCCGCTAAAATGGTGTGCCTGAATTTAGATCATCCCGACATTGAAGAGTTCATTGATTGGAAAGTCATTGAAGAACAAAAAGTGGCGGCCATGGTCACCGGCTCAAAAATCTGCGCACGTCATCTGAATGCTATTTTAAAAGCCTGTCACGTCTCACGCCCGGACGGAAGCTCTCAGGTTGAAGTCAATCCTCGAGACAATCCATCCTTACGCGAAGCCATCCAAGCGGCACGGGAAGTGGCGGTCCCTGAACCCTACATTCATCGGATGTTCAGCTATGCCCAGGAAGGATTTACCCATTTTGTGTTCCATGAATATGACACGAATTGGGACAGCAAAGCCTATCAGACGGTCTCCGGGCAAAACTCGAACAATAGCATCAGAATTCCCAATGAGTTTTTTGACGCCCTTCAGGCAGGGGGAGACTGGAAATTAACCCGTCGTACAGACGGGGCCGTCTGCAAGACGATTCCCGCAAAAGACTTGTGGGATCGAATCGCCTGGGCAGCCTGGATCTGCGCGGATCCCGGGGTGCAATACGACACGACCATTAACGAATGGCACACCTGTCCCCAGGATGGTCGGATTAACGCGTCCAATCCTTGCAGCGAATATATGTTCCTCGATGATACGGCCTGTAATCTGGCCTCACTCAACTTAGCCCGATTTCTGACACCGGAAGGGCAATTTGATATTGATGGCTTTCGACATGCCGTTCGGTTGTGGACGATTGTCCTGGAAATTAGCGTCCTGATGGCTGGATTCCCCAGCCGGTCAATTGCGGAAAAAAGCTATTCCTTCCGGACCCTCGGTCTTGGGTATGCCAACCTGGGTTCTATTCTTATGAAACTCGGGATTCCCTACGATTCTCCACAGGCCTTGGCATGGTGTGGTGCCATTACGGCCCTGATGACCGGTGAATCCTATGCCACCTCTGCAGAAATGGCCAAGGAATTAGGGCACTTTAACGCCTATCCACGGAATGCCGAAGCCATGCTACGAGTCATGCGTAATCATCAACGAGCAGCCTACAATGCTCCGCCCGAGGAATATGAAGGGCTGACCATCCCGCCAGTAGGGATTCATCCAGACCAATGTCCTCACGACCTCGTGAAAGCTGCCCAAACATCCTGGGACCGTGCATTAGCACTGGGTGAGCAATACGGATATCGCAATGCACAGGCCACGGTCATCGCGCCAACCGGCACCATTGGATTAGTCATGGATTGCGACACCACCGGCATCGAGCCGGATTTTGCCCTGGTGAAATTCAAAAAACTGGCCGGCGGTGGATACTTCAAAATCATCAATCAAAGTCTTCCACCGGCGTTACGGCATCTGGGATATAGCCCGGGCCAGATTCAAGATATCATCACCTATGCGACGGGCACCCGTACCCTCAAACACGCTCCGTTTATTAACCATGAGACCTTGCATGCCAAGGGATTCGACCGGACCGTATTGGAACGCATGGAGGCCACGCTGGATGGAGCCTTTGACATTCACTTTGCATTTAATAAATGGACCCTCACGGAGGAATTTTGTCGTGAGAAATTAGGTCTGACTGAACCTCAACTTCAGAGTCCTCAATTCAATATTCTCAAAATCCTGGGCTTTACCCAGGAAGAAATTCTTGCGGCGACGGACTATTGCTGTGGCACCATGACCATAGAAGGCGCGCCCCATCTCAAACCGGAACACCTTCCCATATTTGATTGTGCCAACCGGTGCGGACGTCTGGGGCAACGCTTTATTACTCCTCCTGCCCATATCAGGATGATGGCGGCCGCTCAACCCTTCATCAGCGGGGCCATTAGCAAAACCATCAATATGCCTGCCGAAGCGTCCATGGACTCCGTCAAGGAGACGTATATGATGTCCTGGACCTCCATGCTGAAAGCCGTGGCCCTGTATCGGGATGGGTCAAAACTCAGCCAACCGCTGAATACCGTCAGTGAATGGGGCGATTTATCTGTCCAAAATGAGCAAATCGCTTCTGTCGCGAAAGAAGCGGCATCCCGCGTACTGGTCCGTTACCTGGCGAAACGCCGTCCGCTGCCAACCCGTCGAGCTGGCTATACCCAAAAGGCCATTGTCGGCGGTCATAAAATCTATCTCCGAACCGGCGAATATGAAGATGGAACCCTCGGAGAAATTTTTCTGGACATGCATAAAGAGGGAGCGGCCTTTCGAAGTCTGATGAATTGCTTTGCCATTGCGATTTCCCTCGGATTCCAACATGGGGTACCTCTGGAAGAATTTGTGGATGCGTTTGTGTTTACCCGGTTCGAGCCAAACGGACCGGTCAAGCTCAACGACCATATTAAAATGTCGACCTCAATCATCGACTACATTTTTCGGGAACTGGCGATTACCTATCTGGACCGGCACGACCTGGAACAGGTGGCCCCTGAAGATCTTCGAGTGGATGCGCTCAAGAAGGAGACGGATATCCCGGATGAAGGCGAAGAAGGCTTAGTGGACCCTCGATCACTCAGCTCAACCTCGATCAGTCCCGAAGTATTTCCTTCTCGAAAGTCGGTGGGCAACGGAGTTGGCAAGAATGGGGAGCATGGGAAAGTCGCCAGAAAAGTGGAAATGAAGCGCGAGACCCTTACCATCACTGAAGTACAGGAGGCCCGGCAAAAAGGCTATGAAGGCGATCCCTGCCCGGAATGCAAGCAGTTCACCATGGTTCGAAACGGGACCTGTTTAAAGTGTGACACCTGCGGATCCACCAACGGGTGTTCGTAATAGGATATCTCTATTCACCTGATGTCACTTTCTCCTGGTTAATGAGCCATTAGCCGCAAAGACAATTTTGGAGATTGAAAAAAGCCACGGCCCTTCTGAAGAAAAACTTCTTCAGAGGACGTGGCTTTTTTATTGAAAGGATTCACAAACTTAATTTGGATTTCGTTTCGACGGGTATGCAACTGACGAAGAAGAAGGGATGCTTAGAATGGCCATGGTGCAAATGAGGATGGCAAAGCAAAACCCTTTTCTTAAAACAATATAATTAGCACCTCAGGTCATGACCGTAATGGATATGGCAGTTCAACGGGGGCTTTTTTCTCTTCCGGTTTTCTGACGAGATCGGGTCTGGCCTTCAGAATCCAGGCAATGGCCTGCTCGTTATAGCTTCTGAGCTGACCGTAGATAATCCAACGCATGCTGTGAACGGTATCCACATAATTATTAAAATGGTCTTGAGTAATGTCTTGCGGGGCCCTTTTTAATAATGTCGGCAGCAGGCAGCTTTCACAACCGGAGGCTTGCTCCTGGAATGCCGGATACACCAGATATTTGGCTAGATCAACCCGATGACACAAAATACGGGCGAGTTGGTTATAATTTCTTTCTTTATTTTCCTTCCCGGCAATCCCAAGGATGTCTTCTCCATAGAGATAGATCTTTTCCCATGTCATGGCGTACGGCGCTTTCTCTAAAACCATGTCGAGTAAATGGCTGTTGACCCCCAACAGTTGCTCATCAAACGCGGAGGCAACCATATATCTCGCCATCTCAGGACGTTCGCATAAGATATCGGTCATCCAGCCAAAACACGTTTCCTGGGTGTTTCTCTCAAGATAATCGATGATGGATTCGATCAGTGTAATCTCTTCTCTTGTAATGAGAGATCGATCTCTGAGCATGATTTCTTTGGCCCTTCTGACTCGACTCCTGACGAGTTCAATTTTTGAACCGCCGTTCAGCATATACGCATTATCGTAATCAGCCCGTTTTTCTTCGTGACTGAGCACTTCATAGGCTTCGTTGATCCTGAACATCCTTTCCTTGGCGGCTTGCCGTTCTTTTTGTGGAACGACATCCTCATGATTTTCTTTAACAAATTTCCGCCATGCGCCCTGGACTTCTTTCAGAAGCGCATCTTCGGAAATATCGAGGATTTTGTAGTAGTTTACTCCGTCAATCATGTTGTTATTCTAATGATAATTAAACCTCGATACGTACCATATTCGTGTAAAAATATACGCAAAGGGCAGGGCAACAAACCAGAGATGATGGTATCAGGAATATGGGAGTAGACGCCTTATTTCCATTACCTTATATGCCACGCTGCTGACCAATGGGACGGGCACACCTCATACACCGACAGTCCGTTCGGACTTCACCCCATCCCATTTACCAATGCTTTGAAAAAATATTTATCCCCAGAATTCACATACTGAATTCCCTTTTCGCAAAAGAGGTTGTGCATTCACGGTGAATTTTATCCACCACCTTTCACACCTTTTCCACAATTTTTGACATTGACACGCATGGTTACCCTCTATATAAGATGACACATTTATTGAACAATTGGCCTCTTTCATTCTCTTCTATCTACCCCCATGGATTCGCTGCCGCCGTCTTTCCATGACATTCCCTCCGTAGAATTCTCTGCGTGTCTTCATGTCACTCTCGACCATCTTCGCCCTTCCTCCGCGGCAGGAGGCAAGGGCAAAATTTCGACGGGAACCAGTTCATTCATCTGAATTTTTTATAAATATTTTTTTTCAAAAAGGCCTCTCATGGAACGCTCTTCCCTCATCGATCGACCAAGCGTCGCTAAAGATTGGCATGCCAGGGGATTTTCTTGCGGCATGTGGATTGACCATGCCGGACGAGAGTGGAAAGACGTGACCCATGAGGCGGACGAATTATTTATGGCGATGTCAGGAGAATTAGAACTGGAGATGCAGGGTGAGCGGTTTCAGCCTTCTCTAGGAAAAGAAATTCGCATTCCTAGAGGGGTGTCGTACACGATTCGCAATATCGGAGGCACGACCGCTCGTTGGCTCTATGGCCAAAAACGGAAGATTTCCACCATCCTCCAACCGATCGAGTCAATTGGCGATCTCATCCAATTCCCCTCGATAATAGTTTCCTGAGCGCAGCCACGGATGACCGTGGCCGCAACCTCACTTCGCATCCTTCGCACAACGGAACCCCGTCGTAAGATCACGATAATCGACTTCCCCTGCCTTGCGTGCGGTCACTCGTAAATTTACAGGCTGGTCTTCCCATGATCCTCCTCGCAACACTTTAAGATCACCTTCGGCTGGCCCTTGCGGATTTTTCTTGGCACTCTCGTCGTCGTAATAAAACCGGTCATACCAATCATTAACCCATTCGGAGGCGTTTCCGGCCATATGGTACAGACCATACGCGCTTTTTCCCCCTTGTTTTAGCCCATGACGAATACTCATACCCCTGGTCCCGCTGGTGACCGGGGAGAGGGTCAGTTTATAACTCACCCATCCCGTCGTTCCCTGGTTATAGTTGGCAATATCCACAAACGGCTGCATGTGCCCCCAGGGATACCTTCGACCGTCGGTGCCCCGGGCGGCTTTCTCCCACTCGGCTTCCGTCGGCAGGCGTTTTTCCACCCACTGACAGTATCGGTTGGCGTCTTCCCAGGAAATACCCACGGCCGGTCGAATCCCAAATTCTCCCGAGGCAATTCCATCATCCCACAACGGCGGCGGTTCGATGCTGTAATCTTTGTCCAGTAGTTTTTGATATTCCGCCATCGTCACTTCGTACCGGTCAATTGAATAGGCATCCAGCCAAACCGTATGCTCCGGTCGTTCGTTTCGAGGCCCTTCATTATCCCCCATGAGAAATTCCCCTTCAGGAATGAGAACCATGGATCCCGGAGGCCCATCATCCTGCACCGGCGCCTCCAGCCAAGAATTTCCTGGTTTCGATTCTTGAGGCCAGGTAGGTTGACTCAGGCCATGTATGATGAAGAAGACTCCCATAATTCCCAAAAACCATATACGCGTCATAAGATCCTCGCCAGATATATGAATGATGAAGAATGTTCTAAATTTCAGTCGACGACCAACTTATCCTCTGTCGCACAGAAATGACCCGACATCGCTGCTTTCGGGGGACGCACACCGAAGTCACGCTAAATGATTCGATCGTTCTTTAAAAATAGCTTGACTGTTGTTTTTACCATATCGAACTTACTAGACCGAGTGAAGGGGTCACCGTCAATTTCTTCCAAGACCCCATATGCCTACCACATAAAAGAAAAGCCGCTGAAGCAATCTTCAACGGCTTGAGCTATGGCGTCCCCAACGGGATTCGAACCCGTGTTGCCGGCTTGAAAGGCCGGCGTCCTAGGCCAGGCTAGACGATGGGGACGTTGTTATTCAGGATTATGTATTCCAGGCCTTTTGATAAATACGCTGAAGCGATGAAGCGGCCATTCTATCAATGGGGAAAACACGAGTCAAACCAAGAAGTTATCATCACGACCGTATGAAATCAGGTAAAATTTGAGAAAATCTCCCACGCATTCCCTGCCCATTAACCTTCTGAGGCAGTTCATGATTACTTTACCCTGCAACGGGAAATGGAACCTACTCACTCTTTGGCGCCTAACGAGGTGGGTGAGGCCTCGGAAAAACCACACATGAAAGATGGTGGAGGAGTGGGCCTGTAAGCCGGATTCTGTACAGGATGAAACGAATTTCATCCCGTGGTGACCATTTCTCTGGAACCCAGGTTACCCTAGGCTTCAAGCAACCTACCCGGGAACCTCGACCGGGCCGGCCTTTCTCCAGATTCGTAGAAAAATTGCTTCCTCCGACAAACCTGGAATCGTCCCCCTATTTGGTTTTGCTCCAGGTGACGCTTACCCTGCCACCTGTGTTACCACAGGCGCGGTGGGCTCTTACCCCACCATTTCACCCTTACCTGGCAAAAACCGAGTTTTTGCCATCGGCGGTATATTTTCTGTGGCGCTGGTGTCGGATCACTCCGCCTGGGCGTTACCCAGCACCTTGCCCTTTGGAGTCCGGACTTTCCTCTCACGAAAGTTTCCCCGTGAGCAGCCACCCGGCCCACTCGCACCATCAACTTCTTATCGTAGATTGCGCAAAAATGGAAAGCAAGAGAAGCGGATTCACACCTAAGAAACTATTCCGGCGTCTCCGCTTCGAGATGGTGAGCCATATAGAGGATTCGATGGCAATACGAACAATCCAACAATTCGTCACCTCGCTTCACTTCCGCGACCAGTTGAGGAGGAAGCTGAAGCTGGCATCCTCCACAGGCACCACCATGAAGCTGGGCAACGGCATACCCTTTTCTCATCGTTTTTAATCGGTTGTATCGAACCAACAGAGGTTTTTCCACCATTTCGGCAAGAGTCTTTTGTTGTCGATCCAGATCGGCTAACTCATTCGCCAAATTGGCATATTGAGTCTCGAGTCTCGCCTTTTCGACATCGAAAACATTCTTGGCTACATGGGCTTGCTCTTCCAATTCCTTGACAGCCTGCTCATTCTGCTCAACCCGCTCCATCATTTCCAACACATTTTCCTCAATGGAATCTTTTTTCTTACGAGCTAACTCAATTTCAAACAGGTGGGCCTGGTATTCTTTGTTGGTTTTTAATTCGGAGAGCCGGTTTCTGATTTTCTGGAGCTGATCTTCCTGAGTGGTAAGTTCCCGTTCCCCGCTTCGGCGTTGTTTGACGAGAGATTCCCCGGTATTTTTGAGGGCCTGCAGCCTGGTGAGCACATCCTGAAGGGGCACTTCAGCGGATTTAAGAAATTCTGGGGCTTTCCGCAGCTGGTCTTGAATCTGAAAAATTCGAAGATCAAATTTTTGAAGATTAATAAGGTATTGCAACTGCAAGTTCACAAGGTCCTCAACATGATAAAAGCCGTTTGCTCATCCGTTTCCTCAAGTCCGGCCCTGCATCTTGGTGGGCCCACCAGGACTTGAACCTGGGACCAACTGATTATGAGTCAGCCGCTCTAACCGACTGAGCTATGGGCCCGAGATCACAACCACATACCATATCTTTTACCATAGATTGTGCGCAAGAAAAAATCCCCGGCGTTTTTTTATCTTCCCCATGGGTCGAAACTCACGAAGAAACCGTCAACAAGGCCTTTTTCCCCTGGAGCCGATTGATCTCCACATTTATGGCATCCACCCTTTCCGGGTGTCCATCACGTTCCGCCACTTTGAGTTGGCTGATCAACTGGTCCATCAGGCGTTGGATCTGCTTGTTTTCCAGGACGCGGAGACATCCGACAACATGGGTGAACACATCCTCGAAATACAGATCCCACACACTTAATCGCGAGATTACCGATTCATACGCAGGATCCTCACTGAATTCCCCACGCAAAGTCTCCAGATTCACATGCCCGTCTTCATCCACATGTTCTAAAGCCTTAGCCAGAATATGGCGGTAGAGTGGCACCGTGAATTCTCCCTCATGCAGTTGCCGGATCTGGTCAGGTGTCAGACGTCCTTGGAGGAACAAGACGATGAGATCTCGTTCCTCGGGTTTGCCCTGAGGAATCGACAGATCGGCACCCGGTTGTTCCTGTGCCTGACTGGATGGAGTCGAATCGACCTGGCGACGAACGGTCGGCAGGCGCTTTCTCAGTAAATCCTGTCGAATGTTCAATCGTTCCGAGACCACTTTGAGATATTCGTCTTTTTCAATCGGGTTTTTGGTCTTTTGAAGAATCGCGAGAATTTCATCCGCCCGCTTGACTCGATCCTGGATTGAATCTTTCTTGGCCTTGTTCAACACCGACATGATGGCAAAATCCAGCAAGGTCGCAGCCTTCCCCTCCAACTCACGAAATGCCGACACCCCGTTTTTCCGGATAAACGTGTCAGGATCTTCACCCGCGGGTAACAACAACACCCGAACGTCAATTCCCGAATTCATAAACAGATCGAGGGTCCGCAAGGCGGCACCGATTCCAGCCGCATCCCCGTCAAACACTAGCATCACGGAAGGGGCCAAACGGTGTAAAATCTGGACATGATCGGACGTTAACGCCGTACCCAGGGGTGCCACGGCATTGGCAATGCCGTATTGGTGTAGGGCAATCACATCAAAATACCCTTCAACCACGTAAAACCGGCCTGCCGAGGTTGCGGATTGTCTGGCCTTGTCCATTCCATACAGCGATCGTCCTTTAAAAAAGTGGTCGGTTTCAGGTGAATTGAGATATTTGGGAGAGGCCTCGTCTTGCAGGACCCGCCCCCCGAACCCCAAAATCTGTCCGCGGGGATCAGCGATGGGAAATATGACCCGCGCCCGAAACCGGTCGTAGATAGAAACCCGACTGCCATCCTCTTTTTCCTTCCGCACCACCAACCCGGCCTGAATCAATTCTTCAGGCTTGACGGATTGCCGTTCCAGCCATTTGGAAAGCCCATTCCATCCATCCTGGGCATAACCCAACTGAAACGTGGTCCAGAATTCCCGGTTGATCCCACGATGATCGAGATAATCACGGGCGGCTTGTCCTTCTGGAGCTTCCTGAAGATTGCGGTGGTACCAGGATGCGGCTAATTGATACAGATGAAAATACCGCTCGCGAGACAACCCGGGGATCGTCTTCGTCGACGATTCCCGCCGTTCAGGGAGAATCACCCCTGTCCGTTGGCTTAACTCACGTAGCGCCTCCATGAAATCCATACCTTCCTGTTTCATCAAAAAGGTAAAGGCATCTCCTCCAACACTACACCCAAAGCAATAAAACATTTGTCGAACGGGATTCACCGAGAAGGAGGGAGTTTTTTCTGAATGGAAAGGACACAGCCCTTTATAATTTTGACCGGCTTTGGAAAGACTCACATACGTGGAAATGAGATCAATGAGATCAACCCGATCTCGAATTTGCTGAAGAATCTCTTGGGGAACCCCTCGTTTGTCGACTGTCATTTCGCCACCCACGACGTACCTTCTTGTTCAGCCACCGGGAATCTGTTCACCGTCAGACAACAGATTCTATCGGGACGCATATGTCTCATCAAGCCAGGACTACCCTGGGGGCCATTCAAATTGCCGCCCCCCAAGGACATGGAAATGCAGATGAAAGACGCTTTGCCCGGCCCCGCGTCCCGTATTCGTAACGACCCGATACCCACTGTCGGCAATTCCGCGCTCCCTGGCCATCTTGGCACAGACCACCATCAATTGACCCAATAAGGTGGCATCGGTGTCTTTGGTATCATCCAGCGACATCACATGCCGCTTGGGAATCACCAACATATGCACCCGCGCTTGAGGATTGATATCGTCAAACACAATCGCCTGTTCATTCTCATAGAATGTCTTGGCAGGTATCCTTCCTTCCACAATTTGACAAAAAATGCACTCAGCCATGGGTAGAATCTCCTTCAGGCTGCCGTATGCCTGATTTTCCAAATCGCTTGCCAAGTTCCTGATAGATCTCTTCAGGGGGAATGGAAAGGTGACCGAGCAGTATAAGGGAATGAAACCACAAATCAGCCATTTCATAAACAATTTCTTCACGATCGCCGTTTTTTCCAGCCAGCAGGACTTCCCCGGCTTCTTCTACCACCTTTTTTAAAATTCGATCGACCCCTCCCTCCAGTAATTTCGACACATAGGAACCAGGGCTCGGGTGGGCTTTCCGGTCGCCGACCATTTCATACAAGCGTCGAGTCATCCCTCCCCAGGCCGTACCAGTCAGGGCCCCCGGGTCTTTTTCAGAAGTCGATAAAGGCATTGGAGAAAAAAAGCATGACCGGTTGCCCGTATGGCAGGTCGGTCCAACGGGTTGGGCTTTCACTAATATCGTGTCCCGATCACAATCCACGAACATTTCCTTCAGGATTAATTCATGCCCCGACGTCTCCCCCTTCTTCCATAACCGTTTTCTGGATCGACTCCAGAAATGCACCCGTTGCGATTGGCAAGTCACTTCCCACGCTTCCTGGTTCATAAATCCCACCATTAATACCGTCCCGTCTTCCCAGTCCTGGACAACACAGGGAAGAAGCCCCTGTTCATCAAATTGCAACGCGAATGTTGAAGAGTCTGTATTCATGGGGCGTTAGGAAACTGAAACAGGGACCGTCCCCAGGCGCACTGGAATACCCTGTTGGGCTAAATACGATTTGGCTTGCCCGATGGAATAGGTCTGATAATGAAATATTGATGCTGCCAGCACCGCATCGGCCTTCCCCACATGGAAAGCCTCATAGAGGTGATGAAGGGTGCCGGCCCCTCCAGAAGCAATCACGGGAATGGTGATGGATTCGGAAATTGCCGCTGTCAATGCTAGATCATAGCCATCCTGCGTCCCATCCTGATCCATACTGGTCAGGAGAATTTCTCCGGCTCCATAGTCCTTCATCCGTCTGGCCCACTGAACGGCATCCAGGCCCGTCGAATTCCGGCCTCCATGGGTAAACACTTCCCAATCGGGTCGATCTCCCTCACATGTCGTGGCTCGTTTGGCATCAATCGCCACAACGATACATTGCGAACCAAATCGATTGGCCGCAGCCTTTACAAAATCCGGTTGATCCACGGCAGCTGTATTGATGCTCACCTTGTCCGCACCCGCTTCCAATAATCGGCGGATATCTTGAATGGTCCGGATTCCCCCACCTACCGTTAAAGGCATAAACACCTGCTCCGCAGTTCGAACCACCACATCCAAAATCGTATCCCGGTTTTCATGAGAAGCGGTAATATCCAAAAAACAGAGTTCATCCGCACCCTCCCGATCATACACCTGCGCAACATGAACCGGATCTCCCGCATCGCGAAGATTCACAAACGACACCCCTTTTACCACTCGCCCGTCTTTCACATCCAGACAAGGGATGATTCGCTTGGTCAGCATGACGTTCGTACATCTCCTGCCGAAGCCACCAGGGCTAGAGCCGCTTTCAAATCCAGGGTCCCTTCATACAACGCTTTGCCGATAATGATTCCGGAAATCTTGCTCCCGAGTTCCTGAATAGTCTGGACATCCTTCAGAACCGTGACACCGCCGGAGGCAATAACGGGAAAGGGCGAGCTGTCAACCGCTTCGCGTAAGGCTGAAATATTGGGTCCAGCCAACATGCCATCCCGCGAGATATCGGTAAAGACAATGCCTCCCAACGGCAGATCTTTGACCGATTCAAACACCTGTCGAGGAGTCAAAGTCGAAACCGTTTTCCACCCATGAACCGCAACTAACCCTTGTTTGACATCAATCCCGACTAAAATTTTATGTGGGAATAGCACCGCCGCCTCCGCCAAAAACTTCGAATCCTGTAAGGCCGCAGTCCCGACCACCACCCGATCAACCCCGCAGGACAGGTAGTCACGAATCGTTGAGGTATTTCGTATGCCTCCGCCGACTTGCACCGGAATCGACAATCGTTTGGTGATCGCTTCAATGTGTGACAGATGCTTAGGGGTTCCCGTCACTGCCCCATCTAAATCCACGACATGGAGATAGTGAGCGCCAAGCCCTTGCCAATGGGCGGCCATTCCCACAGGATCATCGGAATACCGGGTTACCTGGTCCATCTCGCCCTGCCGCAACCGGACGCATTTACCATCCTTAAGATCAATGGCAGGAATCAAGAGCATCGGTTAGGGGCTCCCACTGAGGGACGGAGGAGGCAGAGGAGGTCCATTATCACCCCGGCCAACTGGAAATGCACTCATGACTTTTTGCACACCCAGGTCGGCGAGTTCATCGGCCGTGATAAATCCTCCGCCTTTTTCAAAAAAGCCCACGACATCCTGCGTGAGAGGTTTTTGTTCTTCAAAAAATTCCCCTGTCCACAAGACGGTTCCATCCGATGGTCTCACCAGGGACACTTCAAACCCGACCGCTGCAGGTTTAGCTCCAAGTCTGCTTCCTTCGCGATCCCGGTATGTCCGGACCAGTCCCGTCAGCACTCCATCCACCTGTAAGCGGGTTCCCACATCCTGAGCCATTGCCTTCAATGATGGTTGGGCTTCCTGACTTAATTTGCCTTCCAGGGCCAGGGATTCCGGCGGGCCAATCACACGCAATAAAGGCCGATTGCCCAACGCTGAAACCACCTTTGCCGTTATTCGATGTGCTGCCGTCTCGGATACCACATAGAGATCCTTTTTAGATTCAGTCCCATCCACTTGATCCGTACCCGGCAATCGGAATTGTGTACGGATTTCTTCCGGATCTCTTACGCCTCCACGTGTGGAACCATACTTCGATTGAGGGGTTTGGATCGTCTGAAACGGAAGTACGGCAATACTGGATATACGAGACGGAGCAAAGTGAGGTGATGCCTGAGTCTGAACCTTGGGAGGCACGCATCCAAAATTCAGGCAACACCACCCAATGAGCCACGTCACGACAAATCGGGCATGCGGTTTAACCACCCACTGGTTGATCGACAATGGATTTGCACTCATTGCCAATCACCAAAATTTTTCAGAACCTGCAATCCGACAGCCTGACTTTTTTCGGGATGAAATTGTGTGGCAAACACATTGTCCTTCCAGACGCTACTGGCAAATGGAATTCCATACTCGGTTTGGGTACTGACGAGAGAACCATCCACTGGCTCAACATAGTAGGAATGCACGAAATACACATAAGAATCGGGAGCAATTCCCTGTAAAGGCGGCGCCGGCTTAGTGACCTGAATCGTGTTCCACCCCATGTGAGGAATCTTGAGCGAGGTTCCCCCTTCTGCCTGGCGCAGGGGAATAGCTTTCACCTTTCCGGCCAGAATACCTAACCCCTGATGACACCCAAATTCTTCACTTTCAGAAAATAGCAATTGGTAGCCTACACAAATGCCGAGAAAAGGCTTTCCCCCGGCAATGGAGCCATGAATGACCTCCAACAGTTCATAGCGGGCCAAATTGTTCATGCAATCTCCAAACGCTCCCACACCCGGCAAAACCACATGACTGGCCTGGTCAATCACACGAGAGTCCCGGGTCACGATCGCTTCATGACCCACAGACTCAAACCCTTTTTGCACGCTCCGAAGATTTCCCATCCCATAATCAATGATGGCAATCATATCCCGTTCATTTCCTCTCTACCCGCATCTCCTCTCACACGTTACAACGATCCTTTGGTGGAGAGTACTCCCTTGATTCGCTCTTCCCGTTTGATTGCTTGGTCTAAGGCTTTGGCAAACGCTTTGAAAATTGCTTCCATGATATGATGAGGATTTCTTCCATAGGGCACGTTCACATGGAGATTTAACCCTCCCTTACTCACGAATGCCTGAAAAAAATCTTCAAATAAACCCAAGTCAAATGACTTAATGTACCGCGTGGGTAGCGCCACATTGTACACCAGGTACGGCCGGCCGCTTAAATCAACCGTCACCTGGGCCAACGTTTCATCCAACGGCACCGCGGCCCATCCGAAGCGGGCGATGCCTTCTTTGGTCCCGAGGGCTTGGGTTAACACCTGCCCCATCACAATGCCGATGTCCTCAATCGTATGATGGTCATCAATCTCGATATCCCCAGTGGCTTCCACGGTCAGATCAAAAAATCCATGTTTACCGAACAAATTCAACATATGATCTAAAAACGGGATTAAGGTCTTAATCTGATTGTTGCCGCACCCGTCGAGAGTCCATTGTACTCGAATGGCCGTTTCTGCGGTTTTGCGTTCTTGTGAAGCCGTTCTGGGAACTGGTTGTTGATTCATGTCCATCGACTCTCCATGGATCGCCCGTGTGCATCCAGGCCTTCTAGCATAGACAGACTGCATCACCGGCACTCGGGCTTTGCGCAACGCGGCTTGAGAATAGGCCACCACGTTACTGGTTTTGATGTATTCATCCACACCCAAACACGAAAAAAATCTGGCACTGCCCCCCTGTCGGTAACACATGGTTTGGCCCTGCCACATAATCCGCCACTGCAGGAGGCGTATATCGCCCAACAAAAATGGCACCCGCATGACGGATACGAGACACATAGTCTCCGGCCCGGTTTACATTCAACGATAAATGCTCTGGCGCAATACGATTGGCTAATTCAAAAGCCTCATCGAAGGTTCGCACGACAAAGGCCAGAGCATGGTTTTCGATCGACCGGGACGCAATCATCTGTCGTCCCCAATTGTGCGAGTTGGCGGGTCAGTTCCGTCACCACTCGTTTGGCAAGCAGCCAGAGAAGTGGTCACCAGATAGACCCTGGCTTCCTCATCATGTTCCGCTTCACACAAGAGATCGGCAGCCACATGTTGGGGGTTACTGGCGGAATCAGCAATCACGAGTAACTCACTCGGACCCGCAATCATATCAATATCGACCTGGCCATAAACCAGACGTTTCGCCGTGGCGACATACAAATTCCCCGGACCCACAATTTTATCCACAGGGCGGATTGTGGACGTGCCGAAGGCTAACGCTCCAATCGCCTGGGCTCCACCGACACGGTAGATTTCATCCACTCCGGCCAAATCGGCCGCAACCAACAGAGCGGGATGAATAGTGCCGGTGGGGGTGGGCGTGCACATCACCACACGCGTCACGCCAGCCACTTTTGCGGGAATGGCATTCATGAGCACCGATGAAGGATACAGAGCTTTCCCGCCGGGCACATAGACACCCACCGCATCTAACGGCGTGATCCGTTGACCTAGTTGAACCCCCTGCTTGCGATAGACCCAGGACGTCCTTCGCTGCCGACGATGAAAGGTACGAATACGATTGGCGGCATATTTCAACGCTTTGATATCGGATGACGGAAGCTCGGCATACGCATGGTGGACTTCCGTCGACGTCACACGTAGACGATCGGGACTAATCCGGACATGATCAAATCGCCAGGTCAATCGCTGAAGCGCTCGATCTCCATCCCGCCGAATGGCATCCAAAATCGTCCGGACCGCTTTTTCAACTTTGGTGTTTTGTTGGGCAGCTCGATGACAGACGTTTTCTACTGCCTGCAAAAACCCTGGGTCCTTATTGGAAAGGATATTCATGCGTAGACCCTTTTGGATCGAGAACGGGAGAGGCATTTTTTAATTCGAGCAATCAGTTCGGTAATCACGGCGTGTTTCATTTTTAAGCTGGCCCGGTTCACAATCAACCGGGCGGATGACCAGGCAATGACCTCATCCTCCACAAGATTATTGGCTTTCAGGGTCGTACCGGTCTCCACCAGATCGACAATCCGATCGGCCAACCCGACTAATGGGGCCAACTCGATCGACCCGTAGAGCTTAATCAATTCCACAGGCAATCCTTGTTGGTTAAAAAACCGTTCCGTGATAGTGGGGTACTTCGTAGCCACCCGAAGCTTGGAGGACAACCGCTGGACGGGCTGTTGCCCTTTCGGTCTTGCGACCACCAGTTTACAGACCCCCAGGTTCAGGTCGACCGGTTCATAGACATCAGGACTTTGCTCCAATAAGACATCCTTGCCTACCACGCCTAAATCGGCAGCGCCATATTCGACATACGTGGGTACATCACTGGGGCGAACAATCAAGACCCGGTGACCATGCTCAGGGTACTCCAGGATCAATCGACGGTCATGCTCTTGTACATGATAACCGGAATACCCCGCCTGTCTGAATAATTCGAGAGTGGGATCGAGCAGTTTGCCCTTGGACAGGGCAATAGTAATGATTTCGCTCATGCCACCTCACGAGCCCGCTCAATCTTCGCGCCGAGCGCCTGAAACTTTTCTTCCAACCGTTCATAGCCCCGATCTAAATGATACACCCGGGACACGGTCGTTTCGCCATCAGCCGCTAATCCGGCCAGCACCAGACCGGCGCTGGCGCGTAAATCCGAAGCCATGACCGGTGCACCGGTCAGCAACGGCACACCCTTGACCACCGCATGTGAACCTTCCACCTCAATCGAAGCGCCCATCCGGTGAAGTTCCGGAACATGAAGAAACCGCCCTTCAAAAATGGTTTCCGAAATCACGCTGGTTCCTTCTGCCACAGACATCAAGGCCATCATCTGGGCTTGCAGATCGGTCGGAAAACCCGGAAAGGGGAGGGTTTTGACTTCCACAGCTTTCAGCGGCCCGGACCGGCGGATTCGTACTCCGTCACGGCTTTCTGTCAACTCAACTCCCATTTCCTGCACTTTGTTCAAGACACTGCCCAGATGATCGGTCACACAGCCTTTCACCATCACGTCGCCCCCGGTGATCGCGCCTGCCATCAAATAGGTGCCGGCCTCGACACGGTCAGGAATGACCCAATGTCCTGCCCCATGCAGTTCCTTGACCCCTTCAATCGTAATCGTATCGGATCCCATCCCAAGAATTTTGGCTCCCCGCTTCGTTAAGAACGCACAGAGATCCGTGATTTCCGGTTCCCGCGCCACATTATGTAAACTCGTGGTTCCCTCCGCCAGACAGGCCGCCATGATAAGGTTTTCAGTTCCCGTGACGGTCGGGAAATCCAAGTCAATCCGTGCCCCCTTAAGACGAGCGGCTTTCGCATGGATATAGCCATGCTCCACTTGAATTTCGGCACCCATCATCTCCAATCCTTTGAGATGGAGATTCACGGGTCTGGTGCCAATCGCGCATCCACCCGGCAGGGAAACTTTGGCCTCTCCCAATCGGGCGAGCAAGGGACCTAAGACCAAAATCGAGGCTCGCATGGTTTTGACTAAATCATAGGGCGCTTCAATCGACTGCACATGAGCGGTATCCAGCGTGACCCTGGCACCTTCTTCCTGAACCTTGACCCCCAACAACGCCAACAACTTACCCATGGTCACGACATCCCGAACGTGGGGAACATGGTCAATCACGCATTCACCACCCCCGAGCAACGAAGCGGCCAAAATAGGCAAGGCCGCATTCTTGGCCCCGCCGATTTCAACCGATCCTTTGAGGGGAACTCCTCCCGTAATACGAATCTGATCCACGTGAATATTCCGTTTTTAGACTGTATGCCGTTGCACACACACCACTCTTGGAATGCCTTGCCAATCCGGCCTGACCTTCAAAATCCGGAAAGCTTTCGTGACGGACGGCTCCCGGCAAAGAAGGTCAGCCTGCCCCCTTCCCACTTCCATGACCATCCATCCCTCTGAGGACAAAATACCCGGCGCCTCCACCAACAAACGCCGGTACAGATCTAACCCGTCCGGCCCTCCATCCAACGCCAGCCGTGGCTCAAAGTCTTTGACATCTGGAGAAAGGTGATCCCATTCCGCATGGGAGATATATGGCAGGTTAGCAATAATGGCCGTCACTTTACCTGCTAAATTTCCGGATAACAAGTGGGCGAGAAGGTCTCCGGCTACCCACAGAATTCGTTGAGAAACCCCATGACGAATGGCATTCAATCGGGCAAGATGAAGAGCCGCGACCGACTTGTCTGATGCAATCATGACCGCTCCGGGAAGATTGACTGCCAGGCTGATCGCCAGACATCCGGATCCAGTCCCTATATCCAGAATCACCGGCCGCGTTTCAGCACGCAGGAGGGTGATGCTTTCTTCCACCAGTAACTCCGTCTCGGGTCTGGGAATGAGCACCTCTGGTCGAACGATAAAGTCCAGGCCACAAAATTCTTGGGTCCCTAACACATATTGGAGGGGTTCCTGCAACGCGCGGCGCTGAAACAAGGCGACAGCCCGCAGGCATGTTTCAGCATCAAGTGGAGCGCAGGGATTCGTATGAAGCTGCAAGCGCGGGACTCCCAGAGCATACTCCAGAATCCACAACGCTTCCTGCCGGGCATTGGGAATACCGGCTTGAGTCAGCGTATCCACCGCCCCACGGTATAACTGTGAATAGGAAGTGAAGAGGGGCATCACGGTCTCCAAAACACCGCACGCGGCGAACAGGTGGTTTATAAACGAAAGGAGGATGAAGACGAAAGACGTTATTGGGCTTTGAGGCCGGCGATTAACCCGTCAAGGTCGCCTTCCATCACCCGATCCAACTTATGCAACGTCAGCCCAATTCGATGATCGGTCACACGATTTTGTGGAAAGTTATAGGTGCGGATTTTCTCGCTCCGCTCTCCGGTTCCGACTTGGGAACGGCGCTGTTGAACAATCGAGGCCTCTTGTTTTTCGCGCTCGGCATCGCCAATACGCGTCCGAAGGGTTCGCATGGCTTTTGTCCGATTTTTCAACTGGGACCGCTCATCCTGACAGGTGACCACCACCCCGGTCGGAATATGAGTGATCCGGACTGCGGAATAGGTGGTATTCACACTTTGCCCGCCGGCCCCTGATGAACAATACGTATCAATGCGCAAGTCCTTCGGATCAATAGTCACCTCGACTTCCTCAATTTCCGGCATAACGGCTACAGTGGCCGTCGAAGTATGAATGCGTCCATTGGCCTCCGTGGTCGGAACCCGCTGTACTCGATGCACTCCGCTTTCATATTTAAAAAATCCAAAGGCTCCCTTGCCTTCAACCAGCAAGACCGCCTCTTTGATCCCACCAAGCCCCGTTTCATGCATTTCAACAAGTTCGGCACGAAGGCCCTTCATTTCTGCGAACTTCGTATACATACGCAGAAGGTCTCCGGCAAAGAGCGCGGCCTCACTTCCCCCAGTCCCTGCCCGAATTTCAATAAACGAATTTTTATTATCCCCTTCATCCGCGGGGCAAAGGTATTCGAGCACCTGCGTCTCCATCGCCTCTCGCTGACTTTCCAGACTCTTCAATTCCTCCCCGGCCAAACGCCGCATGTCAGGATCTAATTGTAAGTCTTCCGCCATCAGCCGCGCTTGAGAAATCTCTTCGACCACCCGCCGGTACTCCCCAAACAACTGCGCAATGGGTTCCAGCTCCGATCGTTCTTTATTGAGAGAAACCAGGAGGGTGGGTTGTGAAAGAATCGCAGGATCCGTCAGCTGATCATTGAGTGTCTCAAATTTATTTGCAATGGCCTCCCATTTGCTAAACAAACCGCCCTCTTTGAGTTCTGCTTTAGTGACAGGTGGCATGGAGATATTTTACCAGGATTCGAACAACTCAAAAATTACGTCTTCTTAAATAACGGTGCTTTCATCCTGAATTGGGCAATTTGTAATGGGAGGGAACTGCACATGGGCTCACTTCACCCTCAAACGATGTTGAATTTTCAGTGGGGAAACCCGGGAATGCGATCACGGGACAGAAAAAGCTTCCGACAGGGCTCCTTCACCACCCTGTACAGACGTATTCCCATGGTTGCTCAACAGGCAGGACCCTAAAGAGAAGGAAAAAGATGCCTACGCTTTGGCTTTAGCTTTAGCTATGGTTTTGGCTGTCGCTGTGGGTTTGGTCGTTTTTGCATATTTTTTATTGAACCGTTCCACACGCCCCTCGGCATCCACAATTTTTTGTGTGCCGGTAAAAAACGGATGGCAACTGGAACAGATATCGACCTTCAAGTCTCCCACGGTCGTCCGGGTTTGATAAGTCATACCGCAGGCACAACTCACATTGGCAAATTCATAAGCTGGATGAATACCTTTTTTCATACTACCTCCTTACACGCAAATCCCATATTCGAGGTCTCGAACGTATACACGCTCAACTGGAAAAACCTATTGTGAATTATCGATTCATGGATTGCAAGAACTCATTATTACTCTTGGTTCCCCCGATTTTATCCATGAGAAATTCCATCGCTTCCATGGTTCCGAGAGGGCTTAACACCTTTCGAAGGATCCACATTTTATTCAACCGGTCCCGGTCAACGAGCAACTCTTCCTTTCTGGTGCCGGATTGGCTGATATCGATGGCCGGGAAGAGACGTTTATCCGCTAACCGGCGATCCAGATGGACTTCCATATTACCGGTCCCCTTAAATTCTTCAAATATCACATCGTCCATCCGACTTCCGGTGTCAACCAAAGCGGTGGCCAAAATCGTCAGACTCCCGCCAAATTCGATATTCCTGGCCCCTCCAAAAAACCGTTTAGGCCGTTGAAGCGCATTGGAATCCAATCCTCCGGACAGCACCTTCCCGCTTGGCGGAGAAATCGTATTATAGGCACGGGCCAATCGGGTAATGCTGTCTAACAAAATCACCACATCCCGTTTATGTTCGACCAGCCGTTTGGCCTTTTCCATCACAATCTCCGCTACCTGGGCATGGCGTTGAGGTGGTTCATCAAACGTGGAACTAATCACCTCGGCAGCTTTGACCTGCCGCTGCCAGTCCGTGACTTCTTCAGGTCGCTCATCGATCAGGAGAACAATCAAGACAATTTCCGGATGATTCGCAATAATGGCCCGCGCCACAGCCTGCAAAAGCATCGTCTTTCCCGTTCGGGGAGCCGCTACGATCAATCCCCGCTGGCCTTTTCCGATAGGAGTGGTGAGTTCCATCACTCTGGTGCAATATTCCTCCGGATCAAATTCCAGATTGATCCGCTCTTCAGGGTACAGCGGGGTGAGGTTATCGAACAGAATTTTATCCCGTTGCACCTCCGGCTCATCATAATTAATCTTTTCCACCTTCAAGAGCGCAAAATACCGCTCCCCGTCTTTTGGCGGACGAATCTGGCCTGAGACGATATCTCCGGTTCTCAAATTAAATCGTCGAATTTGCGAGGGGGAGATATAGATATCATCGGGTCCCGGCAGGTAGTTCGAATCAGGAGCCCGGAGAAACCCGAATCCATCAGACAGGGTCTCGAGGACTCCTTCTCCAAAAATGACTCCGTTCTTGTCGCTCTGCCCTTGAAGAATGGAAAAAATCAGTTCTTGCTTCCGCAAGTTTGGCGCGCCGTCAATTTTTAGATCACGCGCAATTTCATTTAATTCTCCAATGGACTTTTGCTTCAATTCGGCAAGATACATTAGGTTACTCCATTCATAGGCCGGAAGGGTTGTCTCGTGGGCTCAACCTGTTATGAGGGGTGGAAAGGATACGAACTCTCTCATGGTGATTTACGCTGCACATGTTGACGGCCCCTCGTATAGGAACCACTCCAGACCCATTCAAAATAAAATTTGGACCGCTGTTGTGTTAGGAAGATTGTTTAGAAAAACTGAGGAACCACACTTGTCAAAATCAGCCGTGTTGTCCTATCTACGATTTGAATTAACGCTTGAAGTCCGAGAAGTTATTTAGGCGGATATGACTTTTGCAATTATTGGGCAGGTCGTAGTAAATTTTTATCTCACCATTGAACGACTTGTCAATAGGTGCTTTTCGGAAGATGCAATAAGAAACTCAACCCCTGACCGGCTATAAGATCGAAAAAATCCCCTTAACGTGAGGTTGGCACCCTTCTCCCTATTATGGTAAACCAATAAAAGGTAAAATGGAAGTCAACCAGGAAGGGTCCCCACTCATGTCTGAATCAGGTTTTCCGTTTTCCAGTGAGCGGATCTTTACCCTCTCTGAGGCCAACGGGTTAATCCCTGAGCTGGAACAATTATGGTCCAATATTAAAGAAGGGCGACAAATACTTGTCGACACTCGCGAAGAAGTCAAAAAGGCCAGTGCACAGGCATCACTTGGAGGAGGAACCGTTGTTGGTGTCCAATACATCAAAGGGTTACAAGACATTAACGGCAGTTTACATGCCATTCAAGAACTCGGCGTGGTCATTAAAGATGTCGAAATAGGATTATGTGACTTCCCCTTTCTCCTCAATGACCGGCTGGTGTTTTTATGTTGGAAATCCGGAGAAGATCAGGTTCGGTGGTGGCATGATATCGACAGCGGGTATGCCAACAGACAACCCATTGAAGACTCAGAGAAATAATTTCAGACCATCCCCCACATTCCTTTCTCCTAACTTCCATACCAACCGATCACTTCTTCTCCCGCGAATGAAAGAACAACCGTTTACTTATACATTGAAATACATCATGGCTGCTGAATGATAAGTGAAAGTGGTACCCTTCAGCAGGAAAGACAGAGGATGAAATTTGTGATTTTGGGAAAAGATGGGGCGGATGGGGCACAAAAGCGTCCGCTCTATCGATCAGCGCATCTCCAACGGCTGGACGCTTGGGCCCAACAAGGCAAAGTGATCCTCGCAGGCCCCCTGACTGATAAAACGGGGAGTTTAATCGTGGTCGAAGCCGGATCACTTGAAGAAGCCCAGGCATTCGCAAAGGACGATCCCTATACCATTCATGGTGTTTTTCAGGAAGTCACCATTCATCCTTTTCTACAAGTATTTCCCAAAACCCCTGATACACCTTGAAACGCGCCATGTGGGAATGCGAACGAACGACAACTCTGGAGAAAAATCTGAAAAGTTATTCCGGGGTGGACTGAGAAATGTTTCTGTCGGGAACGCGCTTTAACACCAGTTGCCATTCCTCAGGACGAACCGGTTGAATCGAGAGCCGGGAACCTTTACGAAGAAGTTCCATCTTTGCTAAACCTTTGACCCCTCGCAATTGCTCCAGAGGGAGGGCCTGAGAAAATTTTTTCACAAATCGCACATCCACAAGGAACCAGCGGGGCGAGTCTATAGAACTGCGAGGGTCAAAATACCGACTCTTCGCATCGAGGGCAAAGGGGTCAGGATAGGCCGTCTTCACAACTTGAATGATGCCCACAATAGCCGGGGGATCCACATTGCTATGGTAAAAAAATCCCAAATCTCCAACCTTCATCGATTTGAGAAAATTTCGAGCCTGATAATTACGGACGCCCTCCCAACAAGTGGTTTGACGAGGGGATTTGGCTAGATCATCAATAGAAAAAGTAGTCGGCTCCGACTTTAACAACCAATACTGTGCCATAGTTTGTAATCTTCGTGGTTGGCGCATCGTATCACCAAGGGTGATGGCACCAAAATACCTGCGCGATTATAAGGGGAATTTTAAAAAGAATACAACAGGCCGTGTCACAGGAGATCGTTTGAATTCCTCTGATCCTCTGCATCCTTTTCCCGTCCATGATTGAGCAAATGATCCAATTCGCCGAGTCCTTGATTCCCCGGGAGGTTTGGGTCGGGATGATCACTTTTTCACTCATCGCCTTCGTGGGAACACTCATTGCGATCCCTGCTATTCTCATTCGTTTGCCAGAGGATTATTTCCAGAATCATGGCCACCGCAAGTGGTTTGCCAATCACCATCCGCTCATTCGCATCATTGGATTATTTATTAAAAATGCCTTGGGGCTCGTATTCCTTGTAGCAGGCATCGCCATGTTGGTCTTACCAGGCCAAGGTCTCTTAACCATGCTTCTGGGCGTTTTGTTTCTGGATTTTCCAGGCAAGAACCGGCTTGAACAAAAACTCATTCAACAACCCCAAATCCTCAAAGTCATTAACACCCTGCGAGAGAAAGCAGACAAACCTCCTTTTGTGTTTCACGAACACACGCAGACCTGACGGCCGGTCTGAGAGACAGGTTTCCAGACGCCAACCGTTTACACCCTTTTTCCCCATTGCTAGGATGGCCCGCATGTCACTGTGGCACAAGATAGGATGGCTGGGACTTGCCGGATTCTGTGCCGTGGCATTCGCCCATGTCGTCGGCATTCTCAATCCTCACGAAAAAGTCAACGGGCTGTGGCTAGTCGTCGCGGCGGCATGCTTCTATGTGCTGGCCTATCGGTTTTATGGTCGGTTTTTAGCACAGCGGGTCATGAACCTGGATGACCGCCGTCGCACACCTGCGCATCGGCTGGCAGACGGAACCAATTTTTACCCCGCCAACAAATACATCCTCTTTGGCCATCATTTTGCGGCGATTGCCGGAGCAGGCCCATTGCTTGGTCCCGTGCTGGCCGCACAATTTGGCTTTCTCCCGGGGTTTTTATGGATTGTGATTGGCGCCGTGCTGGCGGGCGCCGTCCAGGATTTCATCATCCTTGTGTCATCCATGCGACGAAACGGCCGTTCGCTTCCGGAAATCGCCCATGCCGAATTGGGCCCTGTCACCGGCCTGGCCACCGCAATTGCCGTGTTGTTTATCGTGGTTGTCGCTCTAGCGGGGTTGGGTCTGGCTGTCGTGAACGCACTCTATCACAATGCCTGGGGCACGTTTACCATCGTCATGACCATTCCCATCGCCCTGCTCATGGGACTGTACCTTCAGAAATTTCGCCAAGGACAAGTCGGCGAAATAACTCTGATCGGATTAGGGCTTTTGGTGATGGCTATCGTCTTTGGACGGACTGTGGCCCAATCCGATTGGGCGGAATGGTTTTTGTGGGATCGCACCACGCTCACCTGGAGCCTCGCGGCCTATGGGTTTCTGGCTTCAGTCCTTCCCGTCTGGATGTTATTGGTCCCCCGGGATTATCTCTCGACCTTTATGAAATTAGGCGTGGTGGCTCTTCTGGCCATCGGCGTCATTCTGCTCGCCCCAACGATTGAAATGCCTCGCACCACCATATTTGTGTCAGGAAACGGCCCGATCATTCCGGGAACACTGTTTCCGTTTCTCTTCATCACCATCGCCTGCGGGGCCATTTCCGGCTTTCACTCACTCGTGGCATCAGGGACCACGCCCAAGCTGATCAGTCAGGAATCCCAAGCCATCGTCGGGTACGGAGCCATGCTCCTGGAAAGCTTTGTGGGGGTCATTGCCCTCATCGCCGCATGCCTCCTCATTCCCGGGGACTATCTCGCCATCAACACCACACTATCCGCTGAAACCCTGCAGACAATGGGGTTTCCGACCTTACACATTGAGGATCTATCCCGCCTGGTGGAAGTGGATGTGTCGGGCCGTCCCGGAGGGGCCGTTTCCTTAGCGGTTGGTATGGCCTCCATTTTTTCAGGCTTGCCGGGTATGTCCGGGCTCATGGCCTATTGGTATCAATTCGCCCTCCTGTTCGAAGCCCTCTTCATTTTGACCACCATTGATGCCGGCACACGAGTCGCCCGCTATCTGGTTCAGGAATTAGGGGGACGAATCTACCCGCCGCTCAAACAGATCAACTGGTGGCCCGGAGTGTTAGGCGCCAGCTTATTGGTAGTCGGGGCGTGGGGATATCTCATTGGCACGGGAACCATTTCGACCATCTGGCCCATGTTCGGGGCGGCCAATCAATTACTCGGCATGCTCGCGCTCTGTATAGCGACAACCATACTCATTAAAATGAACAAAGCCTCCTATCTCTGGGTCACGATCATTCCGATGGTGTTTGTTGGAGTGATCACGCTGGCCGGATGCTATGAACTCCTGATGTTATTTATCAGTCGTGCCCTCTCAGCCGATGAGACGCACACCCTGACCATGGCCATCAATGCGTCACTCGTGGGACTCGTGGCCGTGCTCGCGCTCATTGTCCTCGCGGATAGCGCCAGAAAATGGTATGGCTATCTTGTGCACAAACATCCCTTGAATAATACAGAAGTGTTTGAAAGCGATGGCATTCAACTTCCCGCAGGGCCGTGCTGTTAATCAGACTGCCTGCAACAACCCAGGGTAAGGAGACTTATGGCTGACAATTATTCCTTCGACGTCATCTCCCGTATCGACATGCAGGAAATGAAAAATGTGGTGGATCAAACATTGAAAGAAGTGGGGCAACGATTTGATTTCAAAGGATCAAAAACAGAGTTGACCTTAAAAGAGAAAGAAAAACAATTGGTGGTGATCTCCGACGACGATTACAAACTCAACGCCGTTTTGGATATCCTTA
>CAWAXJ010000002.1:0-19605 GCA_963785905.1 uncultured Nitrospirales bacterium | reverse complement strand
GTGCCGCGCAGGCCCGGGCGGGCTTTCTGCTCGATGGGGATATCGAACGCGATGCCGGCATTCGGTTTCCCCTTCATGAGAGGGCGGGTCTCTGCGTCGACGCCGGGTTTGCCGGGATTGATGTCCTGATAACCATACTTGATGCGCCATCCGGCCGGCGCCGTTTCATCGGGGAATGCCTCGACCAGAATCAATTCACGATAAATGAACCCACCCTCGTAGTGGCGCTTCATGAACAGAATGCCATCCACGACGTAGTCGGGTACGAGCACCTTAATGTCGAATGCGAAACTGACCGACTTGGAGGCCTTGACGCTCTTGCTCGGATCGAGGAACAGGGAGAAGAGGTGCGGACTCTTGGTGCGGTCCGGCTTGCGCGTGGTGTGGTCCTTCCCTGGAAACAATTCGCCGTAGCTTCGGAAGATCGCGGAGTTCTCCCGCGCCTCGCGCCGCGTCATCTGCCACTGACAGCCACGCACGCTGGCCGCAATTTCGAACTGGTACGACGCGCGCACCGTCTTGCCGTCTTCGTGCGCCTTCTGCACCTCCACCGGCAGCGTGATGTCGTCGATGTCCAGGATGCCGTCCACACGCAGTTCGCCGAACAGGAACCGCGTGAGATTCTGGTAGCCTTCTTCGGAGTTGACGATGCCGTAGTGGCCCGAGTGGCTGCGGTGCACGAACGCGCGCGGCGAACTCACATCCTTGCCGTCGGAGCCCGGCCCGTGCGTGGTGGCGTTCTCGATGCGCACCAGCCCGTCGCTTGCATCGCCCGCCGCCCAAGCCGAGATGCCGCCGGCCACGGTGTAATCGCGCGGATTGGTGCCGACCAGGTTGAAGATGCGCTCGGGCGGGAAGTTCTTCACGATCGAGACGTCGTCGCCCTTGGGCACAGCCAGGTATTCGGCCATCTTCTCGCGATTGAAGTTGTTGATGTCGCCGAACGAGAGCCAGCCCGGCACATTGCGCACGATGCGCATGTCGATGCCATTGTGCGGCGTGGCATAGGTGAAGAGCTTATCCACCGCGCCGCGCGCCTCCGCAGAACCGAGTTTCGGATTCTGCAGGAAGGCCCGGCAGACCAGCCCGCCCATGGAGTGGGCCACGAGATGCACGCGGAAGTCTTTGGGAGTGATCTTGTTGTCCTTGTTCGCGCAGATCTTTTCGCGCAGGCGCAGGATGAGATTGCCCAGACCTTTGGCAAAGTGCTCGATCGGCGGCGTCTTGCCCTCCCCAAAGTCCTTCGAAGCTTCGTCGTAATAGCGGTAGATGATAATCGAGCGGTATGGGACGGGATGGTCGGCACGCTCGGCCGCCACCAGGTCGTCACCATCCACGAAGACGTCCTCGTACTTGTGGTCGCCCATCAAGCGCACGAGCGGCGACTCGAAGTAGAAGCGCTTGACGTCGCCGGTCCACGCGACACGCGCCTTGGTCGAACCGATGTTGAAACCCATGTAAGGGTCGGCCACCGTCTCCTCGATCTCGCCCTGAGTAGCGGCGAAACCGCGGACGTAGATGATGGGGTGGTAGGGATGCTGCGGGGATGTAGGCATGAAAGTTCCTCCGATTTACGGTTAGGCGAATGTCTGTGTGAACGAGCCGCGTGCAGACGCCCGCTGGCCTACGGGACCAAAGGCCACACACGGACAGGCTCTTTCCGGATAAGAAGCTGCCGTCTCTTCTTGTGGCGCATTTTCTGTTCGCTGTATAGGAAGGATTTTCTGCATTTTTGGCCAAGCACATATTCGGGATTGGTTCCCCTCCCAGACTTGGAATAGCCTGTGAGGATTTTTGGTTAATTGACGGAATATGTCAAGTTGCAGGGTTGCGAAAAAAGAAAGGCAGTAGGGTGCCATCAAGAAATATTTGAATGATTCAAGAGCCCTTGATAGGGTATCTACAAAGACCGGTTACTTTCCTGAAATTCCTGGTCACCCCAACCTTATGGAGCCGTTTATGCTTCATCTCCTCAGCCGATGGAACCCGATCAGCAATTTTTCCTTATTCCCCGCCCGACCTCAGCAGGTGAGAGACGCAGAGGGACTACCCCAGCAGACAACAAAGAGCTACTTCTTGGATTCAAGGGGTTGGATCGTATTACTCAACTCTCTCGTCCTGATGATTCCTCTCAACGATCCACTGCTGGCGCTTGATACTTTACCGATACAGTCATCAAGGGCTCCGGAAGATCAAAAGGTTCTACAGACCATTCACACCATACTGGTGACCGGCACCGTACAAACCTGGCTGGATGTGCCTAGTCCGCCCTACAATGTGGGCGTAACCTTGAAACTCAAACTGCAAGATGCGGGGTTTCAGGTGGTCTTTGACCCCAATCAATCACATGATGCCATTCTCCAAATCCAATATGAAGAAATCCCCAGCGGACAGTTTCAGGTCTTGGAACAGGCGACAGCCATCCGCTACCGGATGCAGTTGATTCATGAGCGTCTTAGGCGAAATTTTTTCACACCATTTTGAAGCCCAACCCAATGCGATACCCCTCGGGAGTCTGTATTGGGACGCCATTGGTAATCTGGAGGAAGATCCCTATTACTGTTTTGTGGGAGATCTTATTCGGGGACAGATTGAGCGGGACCGGAATGAACAGGACATGTTGATGGAAGTGTTGGTGCGCCCCTATACCCAACAAGACTTGGTCAACCCTGCCGGAGCCCGAGGAGCGACTCAGGCCATTGTCCAACAACGCGCCAGGCTGAATATCATCCAGGGTTTGGGACAAGGGGTATTTGACACGGCTGAAGCCCAGGAAACCTTATGGATCGCCGCAAGAAAAGCTCAACCCAATGAGCGCGTGGCGGCTCTCACGCAACTTGGAAAGATTGGCGATGCGTCGTTTCTTCCTCTCCTGGCCAAATTATTGGAAAAAGAGGACAATCCCGAAGTCCGGTCGGCCGCGGAACACGCTATCGGCCTCATTGAATCACGATAACCCCCATTTAGGATTGAAGGTACGTCCGTGGATGGCCATCTTGTGTTCCGCGAAACGCCGATGAACCAATCCCAGCTCTCTCACTCTTCACCTCATTCTCATCATTACCAGCGCTCCATTTCTGCTAGTGCCCGGCAGGAGATGGCGAATGCTTCGGCAAGAAATCTTTTTTGACATAGTCTTTTGGGGGCTCAAATTCCTCCACCGATACCTGTTTCTCTTTTACGGCAGTCAACCGGCTTTCGGTGACGATTCTTCCATCGGAAAATATTCTCGTCAGAACCGGATACCCTTCTATTTTTCCCATAGATTCCAAGAAGGACGTCGGCCCACCGCTTCCTTTGAATGCCCCTTTTCCCACATCCCGGGAAAAGGCGGCCATGTCTTGAAACACGGCTTGAGCTTCCTGACTGCCGGGAATTCGTTTCCAATCCGTAACCCAGTGTTCGGCCACTTTTTCGTCGTTCTGCCAGGTTTCATATTTCACACAGGGATATCCATTGATGGTTTGAGTCTCCCCTGTTTTCTTGACCTGCATGTCGATCTTTCCCGCCATCATTCCCGGACCGACACCCTGACGTGCAAACATCTTCTCCATCATCGCCCGTCGTTCAGGCGGCATATTTTTTAACGCTTGCTCCATCTGCTTCTGCATCTGTTCCATGGCCGGGTTGATTTGTTGGCCAAGATTGATCATGGTGGCCTTATCCATGGCACGCCAGGTGTGATCCCCGTCATTGATCAGCAGAATTTCCTGCCGGTCGCCACGATAGATAACCGCGGATTGTGTGTGCTCCGCGCCAACCATCGTCATCTTCAATTTGTTCCCTTCCACCATCATTGAATCGGTCCTGGGCGCCTTCTCTGCCTGGTTGGGAAATGTGGTCTCTAGATGAAAGACCACGCCCGCACACACCGTCGTCTGAATACCCAGAAGGCACCCACCGGCAAGACTTGCGACCTTGAACATATCAACCTCCTTCAGTTTGACTGATTGGACACTCCGGTTCTCCAAAGTTGGCGGATCAATAAAACCCGGCCAGCTTCTCAAAATTCCGGTTTATTCACAAGACCCTTTATGATGCCTGACCATCCTTCTGTGAACATCTCTGTGTGTAAATATCGAACCTCCTTTGCCCCCTACATAGTTAGGAAGACCTAGGAATCTGCTTCCCGTTCCTGGTAGAAAGTATCTGAAACAGACATCAATCGTTTGACACCAAACCCAAATTCCGACAGGCAGCCATAGCCCAACGAGTACCGAATCGTGCTATCCTGGACCGGATTTGCCAATTTGGTGAGTGCCGATACTTGCCTGCAAAGCCATTTCTGCAGATAGCGAGATTCGACAGGGTGCGGAGAGATACCAGCCGCCAGGGATAGGCAAGGCGACAAACCAGATGAAACCGGTTTGATGAAGACCGGACATTCCCTTTCCTTACAACGACGTGATGCATGACGGGTCGGCAAGATCCGTCCAGACACACAATTCAGAAAGGTTATCAGGACAGTCTATGAAACACGATACGACTCGCCCACCCTCGACTCCGACCATGAAAGGCTTCTCCCCCGGCTTCGCGTCTCTCGGCCTTGAAGCCGCCCTCCTGACCACACTTGAGGCATTGGGTTATGAGGAGCCCACACCCATCCAACGCGAGGCGATTCCACCGCTCCTGGCAGGGCGGGACCTCCTGGGTCGCGCCGCGACGGGAACCGGCAAAACCGCCGCGTTCACGCTACCTCTTCTCCAACGCCTGGCCCACTCTGCACGACAGGAACATCCCTCTGCTCTTATTCTCGTCCCGACACGGGAGTTGGCAATACAGGTGACTGAGGCAGTCCAGCGTTATGGCAAGGAGCAGCGGATCGCCATACTGGCGGTGTATGGAGGACAAGCGATCCGACCGCAGCTCCTGGCACTTAAACGCGGCGTCGATGTCGTCGTGGCGACGCCCGGACGGGCTTTGGATCATATCCGCCGCAAAACCCTTCACCTCAACGACCTGCAGATCGTGGTACTGGACGAGGCGGATGAAATGCTTAATATGGGGTTTGCTGAAGATCTGGATGCCATCCTTCAACAGACTCCTGCCTCCAGGCAGACGGCTCTCTTTTCGGCGACCATGCCCACCCGTATTGCGTCCATCGCCCGGCGTCATTTGCATGACCCAGTTGAGATTCAGATTGTGAAGGAGCCGGTCAAGGCTGGCGTGGCCCCTCGCGTGCACCAGGTTGCCTACCTCCTCGCCAGGCCCCACAAAGTGGCAGCCTTGGCCAGAATCCTGGATATGGCTAGTCCGAAGTCAGCACTCGTGTTTTGCCGGACGCGGCTGGAAGTCGATGAGCTGACCTCCATGCTCAACAGCCGTGGCTACCGGGGTGAAGGGCTTCATGGCGGCATGAACCAGGCCCAGCGCGATCGCGTGATGCAGTCGTTCCGTTCAGGAAAAATCGAACTACTGGTCGCGACAGACGTGGCTGCCCGCGGCCTGGATATCCCCCACGTGTCGCATGTGATGAATTATGATGTCCCCTCGTCACCCGAAGCCTACGTCCATCGTATCGGTCGGACAGGACGCGCGGGACGGGCCGGTGAAGCCATTACGCTCGTCGAACCACGCGAACGTTGGCTGCTCCAGAATATCGAGCGTCTCACGAAATCAAAAATCGAGATGGCCACCCTCCCGACGATCGCTGACCTCCAAACCAAACGACTGGAACGGATTGGAGCGTCTATTAAGGAAATCCTCAGTGCCAACGATTTTGATCGTTTTCGAATCGTGGTCAACACCCTCACCGAAAAATTTGATCCGGCGGATGTCGCTGCTGCAGCCATTCAACTGGCCTATGGATCGAAAACGGGCGAACGAACAGAAGAAGAGATTCCGGCCTTACGGGACCGTGCACAGGAATCATCCCAGATGCCCAGGCGCCCGCGATTGGAACCCACACCTTTCCCGCGCGTCGCAAAGACAAGAAGTGTTGAAAGCAGACCGCCCGGCAAACGGGATCGCTCAGGCCGATCGGCAGACCTGGCTACGTTGCATTTCGGCGCCGGTCGAACAGCGGGAATCCGCCCCGGAGATCTCGTCGGCGCCATTGCCAACGAGGCCGGGCTGAATTCGCATATGATCGGTCCCATCAAAATCGCGGATCAATTTTCGTTAGTGAAGGTACCGGAAGAGTTAACCCAGGGAATCATCAAGGCGCTCAGTCGGACCAGGATTAAAGGGCAGAAAGTCCCCGTCCGCCTCTACCGGGAATAGGCCAGGCCTGGCCTTGACGGGGAAATTGAAAAGGGTCGCCCTCAATCCTTCCGAACTCTCTGCCGGCGGTAATCTTTTCATGAAGAGAAAAACATTCAGGCGATCCCCAAACACTATCCGTCATGGCGGCAGGTTGTTAGTCGGAATCCATCCACATGAGGAAGACTGGATTTCCGATAAACGATATCGGGACCGGCAAGCGAGGAGAGACGGTTGACGAAACGACAAGAGGCCCGACCCTTTTTGCATGACCTACGAATGAGCCCTCGCTCAGAAATAACCAATAATGTTCCCCTCTACGCACACCCAATGCCTCACATCCCATGTCACACACACTGACCATTCTTGATGTACGAGACAGGATTCACCAAGCCCGGTCAGTCACGGTGCTCACCGGCGCTGGAATTTCAGCGGATAGCGGCGTACCGACGTTCCGGGGGACTGATGGTCTGTGGAAGAATTACCGGGCTGAAGAACTGGCTTCGCCCGATGCCTTTGCCCGAGACCCGAAACTGGTCTGGGAATGGTACAACTGGCGGCGTGAGCTGGTCGCGACCAAACACCCCAACGCGGCGCACGAAGCTCTCGTCAAACTTGAGCAACGAATTGAACGCTTTTGGTTGATTACACAAAATGTCGATGGGCTTCATCCACTGGCCGGCTCACAACAACTTTCAGAAATTCATGGCAACATCTGGAAAGTGCGCTGTACCCAATGCGGACGGGTTTCGCCCAACCGCGACCTGCCGCTGGTCTATCCACCAATCTGTGCTCACTGCCCCGGTTTGTTGCGTCCCCATATTGTGTGGTTCGGGGAGTCATTAGCTCCGGAGGATTTGACCCGGAGTTATCAAGCTTTGCAGGATTGCGAAATCCTGCTCATTATCGGCACCTCAGGCGTGGTCTATCCGGCTGCGTCTTTCGCCCCAATTGCCAAAGACGGGGGAGCACTTGTGGTGGAACTGAATTTGGAGCCAACCCCCAACTCCCCAGTTGTGGATTTGTCGTTTCACGGCCGTGCCAAAGACCTGGTTCCCTTACTGCTTCAGACAGTTTAAACGCCCGTTTCTTGACTCCCTTCGTGAGGGTTTGTTACGTTTTTTTGTTTAGAGATTCTCAGTACTTACGTTTGGAGCAAGGCATGCAACTGACGATCAATGGTAAACCTGAAACCCTGGAGGTTTCGACCGTGCTGGATGTCCTGAAGGTAAAAGATATCGACCCCCAACTGGTCGCGATAGAACTGAATACACAGATGGTTGATCAAGAGCACTTGGGAACCACCTCTATTAAGGATGGCGATAAACTGGAATTTTTGTTTTTTATGGGCGGTGGCGCGTGAGTGCCGCCTTTCTGTCCTGCATTACGGATGGCATTGGGCATACTCCGTTAGTCCGATTGAATCGGCTTTCCCCTCCGGGCAAAGCCACAATTTACGGGAAGGCTGAGTTTTACAATCCCGGGGGTAGCGTCAAAGACCGCATCTGCCTGAATATGATTGATGAGGCGGAGAAGCAGGGTCTTCTCAAACCCGGCAGCACCATTGTCGAACCAACCAGCGGCAACACCGGCATCGGATTAGCTCTGGTCTCTGCCGTTCGGGGTTATAAACTGGTTCTCGTCATGCCGGAAGGCATGAGCCTTGAGCGGGCCAGCCTGCTCTCTTCTTATGGCGCACAATTGGTGTTGACCCCCGCTCGAGAAGGGATGCGCGGGTCGATTAAAGAAGCGGAAAGTATTTTGGAACAAAATCCCGAATACTTCATGCCGAACCAGTTTTCTAACCCGGCAAACCCGGCCATGCACCGCAAAACGACCGCAGTGGAGATTTGGGAGGCACTAGAAGGCAGAGTGGATGCGTTTGTGGCTGCAGTCGGCACCGGCGGAACGATAACCGGATGCGGAGGGCTGTTCAAAGAAAAAAATCCCACAGTCAAGGTGATTGCGGTGGAACCAGCCGGGTCTCCTGTGTTGTCAGGTGGAGAGCCAGGGCCTCACAGGATCCAGGGCATCGGTGCCGGGTTCGTCCCCAAGGTGCTCAATCGAACCCTCATCGATCAGATTATGACCGTGACGGATGAAGAGGCCTATCAAACCACGAAGCAGCTAGCAAGGAAAGAAGGTCTTTTGGTGGGAATTTCTGCAGGGGCCAATGTGTTTGCCGCACAAAAGGTGGCTGAATCCTTGGGACCGGATAAGAATGTGGTCACGATCCTATGCGATACGGGCGAACGGTATCTCAGTATCGAGAAATATTTTAATATTTAAAGCATTCAAGAAGTTTATGACTTGAGAGTGCGATTCCACATGAGGAGCAAAGACACTCGCCTCATTTGTACAAAAGACGAGAAGGGGAGAACGGTTGCCGGTTGTCTGACAGAGAGTCTCATAGGCAACGCTCATTCTTGATTTTCTACCGCACCTATCCCTCCCTGTATATCCCTATATAATGGGAAGACACCAGGATAGGTATTTCTTAAGGGTACAGACCACATGAGTTTTACTGAAGATCAAATTACTCGATATAGCCGTCACATTTTACTCCCCGAAGTGGGCGGCAAAGGGCAGAAAAAGCTGTCACAAGCGAAAGTCTTTATCGTCGGGGCGGGAGGCTTGGGATGCCCGGTGGCGTATTACCTTGCGGCCGCCGGCATCGGCACCATTGGGTTGATTGACAGCGACGTGGTTGATCTCTCCAACCTTCAACGACAAATCCTTCACCATACACCGGATGTGGGACGATCTAAAGTACTGTCCGCCAAGGAAAAAATCCAGGCGTTAAACCCTGATGTCCAGGTCAACACGTATGAAGAACGGTTTACCTCTCGCAATGCCCGAGACCTGATCAGCCAATATGACGTAGTCATTGATGGCGTCGACAATTTCCCGGCAAAGTTTTTGATCAATGACGCCTGTTATATGGAGGAAAAGCCCCTCAGCCATGGAGGCATCCTCCGGTTTGAAGGGCGGGCATTCACCATTATTCCCAACCGGTCCGCCTGCTATCGTTGTATTTTTAAAAACCCGCCGCCGGCAGGAATCGTTCCGACGTGTCAGGAGGCCGGGATTATTGGCGTGGTTGCCGGAATTATTGGTACCATTCAGGCCACGGAAGCCATTAAGTTGATTCTAAACATTGGGACGCCATTGACGGACCGCATTCTGGATTTTGACGCGCGAACCACGGCTTTTCGAGAAATTCGCGTCAAACGGAATCCCGCTTGTGCCCTCTGTGGTCCTAATCCGACATTGACGGAACTCATCGACTATGAGCAGGAGGCGTGTCAACTTCAACCATCAGGTACGATGCTCACCAACGGATAACCCCCCGCCGTTTTTCGGGGGAAGGATGACGCTATGATCAAGAAAATGCAATCTCTCGTGTGTCGGGAATGTGGAAAAGAATATCCCACTCAGGACATTCATGTCTGCGATTTGTGTTTTGGCCCGTTGGAAGTCAAATACGATTACGAGGCCATTAAACAGGTCATGACGCGTGAAAAGATTGCATCCGGTCCGCACAGCCTCTGGCGATATGTGGACCTGCTCCCTGTGGAAGGCACGAATTTCATCGGACTTCATGCCGGATTTACCCCGCTGGTCCATGCCAAAAACCTTGGGGCCTTCCTCGGACTCGACAACCTGTACATTAAGAACGATTGCGTCAATCATCCCACGTTGTCTTTTAAAGATCGCGTCGTGGCCATCGCCTTGACTCGCGCACGGGAACTGGGGTTTGAAACGGTCGCCTGTGCCTCAACCGGGAATCTCGCAAATTCTGTGTCGGCCCACGCGGCCTCCGCCGGCATGAAATGCTATGTTTTCATTCCCGGCGACCTGGAAGCCGCGAAGGTGCTGGGAAACTTGATTTATCGCCCCAACGTCGTCGAGATCGAAGGGAACTATGATGATGTCAATCGCCTCTGCAGCGAAATCGCCGGAGAACGCCATTGGGCGTTCGTGAACATCAACATACGCCCCTATTATGCTGAAGGATCGAAAACGCTGGCATTCGAAACCGCTGAGCAATTAGGCTGGCGGGCTCCGGATCAGGTCGTGGTGCCCATGGCCTCGGGATCGTTGCTCACGAAAATCTGGAAAGGCCTCAAAGAATTTGAGAAACTGGGCCTTGTGGGTTCCGTGAACACCAAAGTCAACGGGGCGCAAGCAGAAGGCTGCTCCCCCATTGCCACCGCCTTCCGGAATGGCCAGGATTTCTTTAAACCGGTCAAACCCCACACCATTGCCAAATCCCTGGCCATTGGCAATCCCGCAGACGGGTACTATGCATTAAAAACCGTTGCGGAAAGTCAAGGAGCGATGGACGCGGTGACCGATGAGGAAATTGTGGAAAGTATTAAGCTCCTGGCTCAAACCGAAGGTATTTTTGCCGAAACCGCCGGCGGTGTGACTATTGGCGTCTTACGCAAACTGGTGAAGCAAGGACGTATTCAGAAAAACGATGTGACCGTGGCGTACATTACCGGGAACGGCCTGAAAACCCAGGAAGCGGTGGTTGATTCGGTCGGACGTCCTTTTCGTATTCCGCCCAGTCTCAGTCACTTTATCAAGACTTTTGCCATAGAGGAGTCCGCATGATTAAGGTACGAATTCCCACTCCCTTGCGCCCCATGACAGGGGGGAAAGGCGAGCTGGAAATAGCCGGGAACACGGTGTCGGAAATTATTGATAACTTGGGATCGGCCCATCCCGGTATTAAGGAACGGTTATATGATGAGCAGGGAGAGGTTCGGCGGTTCATCAATATTTATGTCAATGAAGAGGACATCCGTTTTTTGACCGGAAAAGAAACCCCACTGAAAGACGGAGATGAAGTCTCTATCATCCCCGCAATTGCAGGAGGTTCATAATGGCTAAATTACGCTTTCACATCCGATATCCCGAAGATAAAATTCCCGCTCCGATTTTGTATGAAATCGGACAGGAATATCAGGTTGTGCCCAGCATCCGGCGGGCCGATGTGCGTGAGACAACTGGCTGGATGGATGTGGAATTTTCCGGAGAAGCCGATGAAATTGACCGGGCCATTCAGGGCCTTCGTCAGAAAGGCTGCATTGTCGATCCGATTGAACTCAACGTTGTCGAATAAGGAATTCGTCTGTCATGGACTTCACTGAATCTCAAATCCAGCGCTACAGCCGACAGATCATTCTCTCTGAGGTTGGCGGCAAAGGACAAAAAAAACTGCAGGATGCCAAAGTTCTGGTCATTGGAGCAGGAGGACTCGGCTCACCGGCGGCGTTGTATCTGGCTGCGGCCGGAATTGGCACATTAGGCCTGGCCGATGGCGATGTGGTGGACCTATCGAATTTGCAACGGCAGATTCTGCATACGACCGACCGTATCGGTCTCCCGAAAGTTGAATCAGGGGGACAATTATTATCGGCGTTAAATCCTGATATCACGCTCAAGCTGTATCCTGAACACGTGAGCGTCTCAAACATTCTCGCCTTAATTGACTCGTATGACATCATTCTGGACGGGTCCGACAATTTCTCCACACGGTTTCTCGTCAATGATGCCTGTTTTTTTGCCAAGAAGACCCTAATTTCAGGGAGCATCTTTCGATTTGAAGGTCAAGTTGCCACGATCAAACCTCATGAGGGACTGCCATGTTACCGATGCTTATACCCTGAACCTCCGCCGGCCGGACTTGTCCCTAATTGTCAGGAAGCGGGCGTACTGGGCGTCCTGGCCGGGACCATTGGCGTCTTGCAAGCCAATGAAGCCATCAAAGAAATTCTCGGACTCGGGGAAACATTGGCGAAACACCTTTTACTCTATGATGCTCTGGATATGAAATTCCGCAAGCTAGGACGACCCAAAGCCCCCGACTGTCCTCTCTGCGGGCCTCATCCCACCATTACTGAACTGATGGCGCATGAGGTCTCCTGCAGTCTCTAGCTCCATGCTCAACATTCCGTCCAGCATCATTCGGAACATGATTGAGCACGCCCGTGAGTTGGCCCCTCATGAATGTTGCGGCATTCTGTCTGGAAAAGAGGATACCGTCGCAGAGTGCTATCGCATCACGAATATTCTCGCCAACATGTCGGAACAAGAACTCACACGATTTGATGGCGCCAAACTCTCCGACCTTCAACGCTTATCCCCGGAAGAGCGCGCGGATATCGCCTTCCAGATGGACGCCAGAGAAATGGGCATGGCCCAACGAGACATTCGATCAAAGGGATTTGACCTCTTAGGGTTTTATCACTCGCACACCTTCAGCCCCGCCCGTCCCTCCCAAACCGATATCACGATCGCCATGGAATTTGAAAGCTACCGGGCTAAACTGAATTTCCCGGAGCCGTTTCACCTGATTATTTCCTTGGAACACGCAGACCACCCGGTAGTCCGTGCGTATCGAATCCGCGATGCTCAATCCACGGAAGTACCCGTCCACACGCTAGCCTAACTAACCTCAGTCGGACCCAGGCATTCTCATCTCATATTTTTAGCTTGGAGGCCATAGACTTTCAGCGGGGAGTCTTGAGATAATGAAACCCTTTCTCAATGTGACAACAGGAGAAAATTATGCCGACCCCTCATCACCTGTTAGGTTTTCTACTTGGGCTGGTCGTGTTTATTCACACAGGGGCACATGTTTTTGCGGAAGCCTCCACCACCCTTCAAAAATTTAATAGTCCTATCATGAAGATTGAATCGGACAAAGGCGTGTTTTTGATTACGACCGACTCGGGAATTCAGTGGATTCAGGTTGAAGAAGAGGCCAAGGCCCAACTAAAAACACTGGACGTAGGAGATATCATTGACATTATCGTCGAAATGCGACCAAACAATATTCCCCCCGTGCTCAAGTCCTGGAAGTTGGCCCGCAGTGCTTCTCCCTGTAAAGTGTTCGACGGGAAGACCTGCAGTAAATAATATTTTCCACACTGCCCACCCCTACCCGCATCTCTCAATCTATCTGCCTGATTTTTAAATTCTTCATACGCCGCTGATACCCAATCAGTGGGTCAAAAAATTTTTCGGCCCGCCAACCCCTTTTACCTATCTGCAATGATATTAAAAACGGGGTGGGGCTCCAGGACGATTTTAGAACTTTTCGAGTGGAACGACCGGGACCTGAGTTCTTCAAATTCTTGAAATTCTTGGCTGCCTAAGGCAAAGGGATGTGGAGGAAAGAGGTGAGTGACGGGTTTCGAATTTAGGGGGTAGGCCAACAATCTCATCTATTTAGCGGATTTAGGGTGGACAGGAAGGGACAAAGAGGGTCACCTATCCGCAACCTCCGCAACCCAGCCGCAACCTCAATTTGAAGTTTGTCCCAACAAAAAAGCCTAACGTCAATTCGAGTAAGGACCCAAAAATCATCCGCTTATGTTGGTTGCGGGGGCTCGATTAGATCACGATTTAACCCATCGGTGACCATCGCCTTGACAGCGTAAATTGCCGCGCTAGGCGAGGCTCCCCGAGGTGCCTGAGGCCGGGGAGTGAACTTCCCCGCCTCAGTCGTAGTTGCGAACCTGTCGCGTTGGCTTATTGTGCGCGTAAGTATAGACGGGCTGCAGTTACTCAGGCCGCTAGCCTGATGATCGATTCTGCTCCAAGATGGACCTCATCATCCTGATACTCCGGCTCACCACTTGGAAACACCAAGACCTTCTCCTGTCGCGCCTGGCGATTCTGCTCGATCACGGAGTCGTAGATATGACCGCAATTCACACACCGCAAGCTGGTCGTCCACATCTCTCCATATGCGCCCTCCAGGTCTAGGAATTGGTCTTCTATCATCAGACCCAGGCACCGTGAGCAGGTCATGATCGTCCTCCTTGGTTTAGGCCGTGGAACTCGTCTCTCATGGTGAAAGGATAGCGCAGGCCAGGGCCAGCGACAGACCCAAAGGAAGTACCTCCGAAGTAGGCATCTGGGATTTTGAAGGATGGATTGTCTCGGGGATTGCTCACGTCATTGGCGACGTGAGCAAGAGGGAGCAGAACAAATGGGTCTTGCTCGATTCCACCGGCAGTTCTTTTTCCCTACCCCACCATGTCACAGGACAAGGATCAGCCATAATGTGGGCCGAAGGCCCCTTAGTCTCTGCTGCTGAGAGGAATTCTATTAAAAGCTTCGTCTTCCTTAGAAAAAGTACCTCTTTCTCCATGGATTCTCCCGCTCCTGGGTGACAAAATTGTTAAGGCGAGCATAATGCTTCTCGTCCACCTTAATAAACCGGACGCCGAACTGGAGCCCCTGGACCCATTGGACGGCCGCCAGCGACACACACGCGGACAGATCACAATCAGGGCGAACGAGGCGTAGCTGGAGATAGTCCCCCTCTTTGACGGGAACGGGACTTTCCACGGAACAGCCATGCGCGGACACGTCGCGGGCCCGTCCCTCGCCCACCTGTCTGCCGTTCGCAAAGACGAGGGTACACTGGACCTTGATGCGCTCACTCGACCGCGCTTCTCCGATCTGCTCCTGCTGACAATTCATGGCGTGACCCTCCTTTGGACTTCCTCATCTTCTGATGAAAGCTTATCCTCCTCTGACCGTCTGAGATAGACCCGAAGGAATTACCGCCGAAGAGGGGAAGGCAGAGTCAAACCCATCGCTGTCTTCCAGGCGGTGGGACCATTAGTCCCAGCCAGTATCTTTACCGGCGTGTGTACTTCAGCAGTCTGTGTATTGGGAGGTGAATCGAGAAGGGCATCGGGGGCTCGATTCGGTCACGATTTAACCCCTCGGTGACAATTGCGTTGACGGCGTGAAACGCCACGCTAGGACTGGTAAAGCTCTACAGCTTGACCCGCAAGGGGTCACAACATCCTCCACTCCTCTACTCCAGCGGTAGAGTCGGCAAGGTGATGATCGCTTTTCGTGAGGTGAATGCGGATGTCTTCCAGCCGCCACAAACGAAACCCACCGCGAAAAGCTGCCTGGTTTCCGCTTATCTGCATCCCATGAGGCAATACGCCGAGCTCTTTTGCGTTCCCACCACCCAGCACCACCGTATCTACCACGAACGCTTCCGCTATATTGGTTGCGATCTCGATTACGGTATGCCGCCAAGTCCGTTTGCCCAACCGTTTGAGCCCCCGTTTCCCCAGCACATCGACGAAGGAATCTTTTCTATTGTATTTGAGCCGACCAAGCTCTAGAGGAATGATGATATTCTCAGCAATCAGCGTGGAGCCTAAACCAGTGCCGAGCCCGAGAAACAGCATTTTCCCACCTTCGTAGCTACCAAGGGCTTGCATCGCCGCATCGTTGACGATTTTGACCGGAAGGGCAAACGCAGCAGCAAAGTTAAATCCAACCCAGCCGGTGCCTAAATTTCCCGGCTCCGAGCGAGGCCCGTGATTGCCGACCAAGCCGGGGTAGCCGATCGACACTGCATCGAAGGTCCAGCCTTTTGCCAGTTTCTGCACGGCTTGCACCATATCTAACGGTGATAGCTTCTTATGGGATGGAATCCTTCGCGGCTTAGTTTGTCCCGTCGTCAAAATCTTGATATTTGATCCGCCGACGTCGATTGTCAGAATTCTCTTTGGGGTGCGTACTTCGGCTACACCTGACTCTTCACGTCCTCCTGTACTGCGAGCGGGAGAATTCCCGCGATGGGACTGTTTTACTCGCATGATTATTCTCTCACTCAGACTGACTGATTGTCGCATCAGCCAGTGTGGGGACTATGTTTCCCTTTGTTCCTGATCGTTTGATTGGCTCGAATTTGGACATAATCAGGAGTTGTGAGGTCAGTTGAAGGCGTGGGTAGTGCCAGGTTCGGATTGATAACAGAACAGCGACCATTGATCGCCATATAACGGACCCTCCCCATTAAATATTTCACGTACCTAACTAAATATAGATGGTCCAAATGCTGCAAAATACTAGCCTGGAGTTTTATCAAATGGCCAAATGTTTAAAATTTACGAAGGTTTGGGGACATTTAAAAAAGCCCTTCGCCTTGGAATCAGACCACACTTTGAAATATCTCCGTTTATGTTGAAAAATCCATGAAACGGAAATACTTGTTTGATTACATTGGCCCCTTCAATTCACGCACTCTACAAAAATCGTTCAATAATGTAAATCTCAGATGATGTATGGTCCAACAACTCATGCGGCCACACGGCAGTAGTATTTCAACAAACCCCCAAGCCGTTCGCAAGTATGATCAGTCCCCGTTTTCACCTCAATTCAATACCTGTAGTGATCGCCCAAAATCCTCTGGCGGCAGACCGCATCCTGTCTGCGAGCTACAATTGATTCTGAGCGCCGTTGGTTTAGGAATACAATTCAATGTGCCTACATAAAAGACACGTGGAAGGGAAAACTGGATTTCCACTTCGTTTTAGGCGTCATCAACTCGCGATACATTGCGCACACCTACAACATTCTGGTGAAGGAGGCGGGTAGAGTATTTCCTCAGGTGAAACTCACCCATGGCAGAAAGCTCCCGTTGGCAGTCGTCGACAAAGCCGATCAGAAGGGGATCGCTGATTTGGTTAAGAGGGGACGAGACCCCATTTTAATTCCGTGAATTCTCGTTCTTTGGATTCTGGGTTGGTCCGTACACAGGCGACGAGTTGCGAGGGCGCAATGTTATAACGGGGGCTTAATGACGGGATGACCTTCAGGCCCAATTGCTCCGCCAACCGTTGCAGATTCTCTTTGCGGGTGAAGCGACCGCACATAATTGGGGTATTGAGGTTTATAGTGTAAAGTATGGCCAGTTTAGGACCTAACCCTACAAAATTATCTGAATAAAGGGAAGTAAAGAAGGGAAGGGACTAACGCGAAAAAGACAAATCAAGAACCCCTACACTCTTGAGATATTGGGTCTTCTTCTAATCCCAAAGCAGCCTCAACCTTTTTAATCAAATCCGGTGGCCATCCTGGAATATTTTTCTCCATTATTCGCCTCGCGCATCCGCTCAATTTCGTTCTCGAACTCGAAGAAATCGAAAATGTCGCGTACGTTCGACGAAAAGCCCTTGATGTAGCTGACGAGATGCTTCTCGATGTTGTCCGGGTCGCCCTTGAGCTTTTCGAAGTCGAGCGGCGAATGGTTGTGGAATCGTTGGCCGGCGGCCTTGTTGAGGAGCCGATCGAGTGCAGTCGCCTTCGACCTTGCCGCCTTTCCCCTCTTATATTCCGCGAGGACCTTCACCTTGTCGGCGCAAGCACGCAGTCGACCGGCGCAACACGGCATCGGCAGCATGACGCGCTCGTACTGCGGTGGACGATAGGGCCCCGGAGCAGGTCCGCAATCTGCCAGATCAGGTTCGCGAAAGTAGGTGTGATCAGACATCGATCAATTCACTCCTGAATTCAGAAACATTTCGTTAGACGCCATGCATAGGACAATTAGTCTTCTCCATACTGACCAGTCGATTTTGGCCTTCAGTGAATCCTGCCCTCGCCGGACAGGTGCTTGACTGGCTTATACTATGTACTTCCACATACTGCGAAACAGTCTAATACGTTTGAATTATTTCCCTTTTGGCAAAATCCCTTTGCGATCTAGTCCTGAAGGTGTTCCTCCATCAGGTCAATCGTGAGCTGTCTTACTGACTTTCCCTGAATGGCCGCCGCCGCCTTGGCTCGGCGCATCACCTCTCGCGGAATATCCCGAAAAATCCAGGTTCCAGGTTCATCGTTGAGTTCTTTGGGGGCCTTCGCTTTGGGCATGAGCGGAAGCGTAGCACTAGCCCCCAATAGACTCAACTATCACTTGACATATAAAGCTATCTTTACATATCATAGATACTTATTGAAAGGAGGTGAGAATGATGTCGATGGTCAAATTGTTGATTCATTTGCCTGCCCCGTTGAAGGCCAAATTGGATGGCTTGCGGAGCCAAGGGTACACGGCGAGTGGATACATTCGGGCGTTATTAGAAAGGGAATTGGGCAAAGAGGAGGGAACCAATCATGGGCGTGAAACTTCGTGAACGGCCTGGCAAGGGCTGGTATGTGTACATTGATTGGAAGGGAAAGCGAAAAGCCAAGGCTTTTGGGAAAAACAAAGCCTTGGCGAAAGAATTTGCGAAAACCATGGAAGCCAAACTCCAGCTCGGAGATATTGGTATTGATAAAAACCCCGGCGTGAAATTTGAGGAGTATGGGCAAACGTGGCTGGATCGAATCCGTCATACTCGAAAACATTCCACCTTCAAGGATTACGAAGGGCTCTTGAATCGAGAGTTTTTACCAGCATTTAAATGTCTGAACCTGGAAGACATTACCCGAGAGAAGGTAAAAAATCTGGCATTTGCCTGTTTACGGAAAGGCCAATCAGCCAAAACTGTTCACAATCTCATTCGGGCTTTGGGCAGCCTGATAGGCAATGCGGTGGAAGATGGCCTATTGACCGTAAATCCGGCAGCAAAACCCGGAAAATTTTTGCCTGTCATTAGCAAGGCTAGAGCGACTAATCCCTACACCAGGGAGGAAGTATCTATGTTGTTGGAAGTCTGCAAAGAAGGCTTTCCCCGACTTTTTCCCCTCCTGCTCTGTGCAGTTCGGTCAGGCTTGCGCCAGGGGGAATTGATTGCTTTGCACTGGGGAGATATTGATTTTAGAGGGCGTTTTATCGAGGTGCGCCGGAGTTGCTCGCGGGGAACACTGACGACCCCGAAGAATGGGAAAGTTCGGCGGGTGGATATGTCTCTGGAACTGACCCAGACCCTTCGGAACTTGCACGTGGAACGGGAGCTGGAAACGATGCAAAAGGGCTGGAAGGAAATGCCTCCATCGGTCTTCTGTGATGACGAAGGGAAGCCATGGCGTCACAATCATTTGCGAAAAGGCCTATTCTATAAGGCCGTGAAAGCCGCAGGATTGCGCCATATTCGGTTTCATGATCTTCGGCATACCTTTGCCTCGCTGTTACTTCAACAAGGCGAGAGTCCCGTTTATGTGAAAGAACAAATGGGGCATAGCTCGATCCAAGTGACGGTCGATCTCTATGGCCATCTGATTCCCGGCGGGAATAAACAAGCCGTAGATCGTTTGGATGGCCCAGGAGAACAAAACCCGTTTTCAGAACAATCCGCAAACCAGCCGCAACCTATGCATCACCGGGAAGGCGTGCTGCCCTCCTAAGTCATTCAATTTCTAGCGTTTTTGGAATGAGAAAGATGGGGTGAGTGACGGGAATTGAACCCGCGACCTCCGGATCCACAATCCGGCGCTCTAACCAACTGAGCTACACCCACCATCACATGGAAGTTTCGAGCGGAAGAAGAGGGCAATCTTATCAGAGGGCCGTAGGTGTCGCAAGCCACATACCGTTCGCGACCGTCCACGATGATTTACCTGATTTTTGAGAGTAACTACTAATTCCAAGGGGCATAAATGTTTTTGAACACCACCACAATTTACCAC
>CAWAXJ010000001.1:0-85362 GCA_963785905.1 uncultured Nitrospirales bacterium | reverse complement strand
TACATCTTGGCCGGAGTCTCATCACGCGAGGACGGGCCGTCGTTCGATATGGCCAGGTCATTGTGTCACAATGTGATCCAGATCCTAACCGTGAAACGATTCACGCAGTCACCGCAACCATCATGCGCGCCATTCTGGATATTCGAACAGGCAAGGCATAAGTTAACACTCACATAACATACTGTAGGCTCAAAAAGGCCCGATCCCGATACCATCAATGCAAGTGTTCAAAGCCCATGTCAGTCGAATCAAGGACCTGACCTACGAGGTCCGGGAGTTGGAACTCAGCCTTATTGCTCCAGAATTAATCAAATTCAAGGCCGGTCAGTGGATCTCTCTGAACGTCCGGCATCCGAGATTGCACCAGCACGTGCCACGGCAGTATTCGATTGCCTCGCCACCGAGTCAGTGCCGACAGATTAAACTCCTCTTTAACCGGGTACCCGACGGCCCTGCCTCCAGCTATTTGTTTAGCCTTCATGAGGGAGACCCCGTCCAATTTCAAGGGCCCAGTGGGTCGTTTTACCTCGAAGAGAAACCTGGACGAGACCTCGTCTTTGTGGCAACGGGCACCGGTATTGCTCCATTCTGCTCAATGATCTCTACCTTCTTGGAACAGCCAGAAGCCGGAACCTTGATGTTGTATTGGGGTTTGAGAAGCCAGCGAGACCTTTACTACCAAAATGAATTGGAAACCCTTGCACAGCGACATCCGAATTTCAGTTTTATCACCACTCTCCCGCCCTGAACATGGTTGGAAAGGTTCGATCGGGCGAGTGACAACGTTAGTGGAGAACAACATTTCATCGGTGAGCAATGTTACATTTTTTCTTTGCGGAAACGGAAGCATGATTCGAGACGCGACGGCAATTGTGAGGAAAAAGGGCCTCTGTCCCATTCGCACTGAACAATACTATGATGAATCCGGCGCCGGAACAGAGGATTGAATCAGCCTCGACTCTACCGATAAAAACGATCATTCCAATGCTCGTTGAGTTAAAAGAACCTCTTCTGTCTTGCGGGTAGAGTATTTCAGTAAACCGCCCAGCCTTTCTAGAGAGCGAATTGGTGTTGTAAGGCTTCTTAGGTCACCAGCAGAATCAGTACCTCATGGGGTTTCCCTGATGATGGTCTTCCTCAATTCGTGCCAGATTATTTCCCGAGTTCGATTCTCAATTCGGGAGAAGTTGGGGGAGTCGCACGGGCGTGCAACCTAGTCCCCTGGTTTGTTTTGGTGAAGACCCCCTCACCCAATAAACACGAATCATCCAGGCCATTCGGCCTTCATTAGAGGAAACGCCTCACTTTGCTATATCTGGGTTCATTCCCGTATGCATTCCATGGGCGGGTCTAAGGAACTCCGCCTACACACGATCGTTTTGAAGAATGCTGGGAATTATCCCGGCCTTTGTCGATTATCACTGCCTCTATGAATTACTTCCCTTTATTAAGAGAATTTTGTAGGGTTAGGTTTAAGCTGGCCTAATAGACAAGCCTATTATGTGCGGTCGCTTCACTCGCAAAGAGAATATGCAGCTTTTGGCGGAACAATTGGGCCTGAAGGTCCTCCCGCCACTATACCCTCGCTACAACATTGCTCCTTCGCAATTGGTGGCCTGTGTGCGCACCAACCCGGAAATCCGACAACGAGAATGTAAGGAATTGAAATGGGGACTGGTGCCCTCCTGGGCCAAGGATGTCAGCATCGGGAATAAATTGATTAACGCCCGAGGAGAGACCGTTGCGGAGAAACCAGCCTTCCGTAAAGCGTTTAAACATCAACGCTGCCTGGTCTTGGCCGATGGCTTTTATGAATGGAAACGAGAAGGCAAAACGAAACAACCCTATTACATTCGATTCAAAGATCACCGGCTCTTTGCGTTCGCAGGCTTGTGGGAACGGTGGGAGAAAAACGAAACGGACCCCCTGGAATCCTGCGCGCTCATTACGACCGGTCCCAATACCGTGATGGAACCCATCCATAATCGCATGCCGGTCATTTTAGCCTCAAAGTACTATGATGAATGGCTCGATCCATCACTCCACGCTGTTGAGCGATTCAACGCGTTACTCAGACCGTTCCCCTCCCAGGAGATGGAAGCCTATCCCGTCAGACAGATCGTGAACAATCCCAGAAATGATCAGCCCGAATGTGTGATGCCTATTCAATGAGAGGGCAAGGGAACATATAAAGGTGTCGGGAGAAGTTTCTGGGAGTGCAAGGGTTTTTCTGTTTATTTTAGCCCGCTTGTTTAAATGAAATCTCACACATTTGCTCCTGCCGGGACGGGCTGCGGTCTGTGATTTTCAAGCGGGCAGATCGGCCTCTTGAGGCAGATGGCTCGTGAATCCCGCACAGGCATGTTTTTTTAAATTCCCCATGGCTCCAATTTGATTTTGCTCACCCAGTCCAGAGCGATTGGCAAATAACGATTCCAGACCCCTTAAGAATCTCTGGTTCTCCTAATTCCATCCTCTCCAATAGGTCAAACTACCTTGGATTTTTCCTACCTCTCATTGGTGACAGATTTTCCGCCATCTCGCTCAAGCTGGTCTTGGGTGTGATGAGCCGGAACGATAACGATGATCACTTCCCAATGCAGCCCTACCATGCTATGAAAACAATCCAACGACGACCAGTATCTCGAGTTCTCTTTTTGCTCCTTTCCTTTGACAATTAGCGGACTGGGCATGGTTCTTCCCGCCAAGATTTCGTATAACCAAGCCAACCGTATCAAGGTGGGTATTAAAATAGGTGTTTAAAAACAACCAGTGCACGTTAAAACCTTTATACATGTTTTTGATGACGGCCGACATTATTTTTACACCATTTTGATATGCCAAATGGCACACTGAAAATCGAGTGAGGAATACTATTCGAGTTCTTGGAAAAGGCATTCTGGTTGTCATGAATGGGAGAGGAGTTACCCATGGAAAATCTGATTGTCGGTATTATTGCTTTTCTACTCTTTGGATATCTGCTTGTCCAATCTGAAGCCCTGGACTTTATGGCCCAAAGAGCGGATTCACTTTTTTGAACCACTTCAATACTTCGCTATCCATACCGAAGAGGTGTACAAACGGCTCGAACTATCTGCAGAGAATCGCCCTCCAGGAGGATCACAAGAGTGAGTAAAGGGTCAAATCACTTTGAGCGGCCCAGGCTTCAAAGAAGAATACAGGAACTTTCTCCTTTTCTGATCGGCTCGTTCCCTCGCGAGCCACTCCCCTTCGTTGACACAGTGGTTCCTCGGCAGTAGCCTACCGTTCATAGAGCATCTTCAATCTGAATTCCTTTTCCACTAATATGCGACGTTGTTTCGATCATGTTGATCTTCGGGTCCGAAGTCTGGCCGAGGCACGGTCGTTTTATGAGACTCTCTTGCCGGCTCTCGGGTTCACTCAAGATGTCACGGTTGAAGGGTGGTTGCAGTATGAGGCGAGCGGAACGGGTGGTGCCACTCGAGTTTTTCGGGGTGACAGAGTCCCCGCAACATGTCGCCAATGAGTGTCGGGTCGCGTTTTGAGCCGACGGCATCCGCGAGGTCGATCGGCTGGCGGCGATCGCGGTCCAAGCCGGCGCACGGAATGTTGAAGGACCGCTTTACGAAGACCCGCCTACTATGCCGTCTTCTTCGAGGATCCCAGCGGCAATCGTCTGGAAATCTGTTACCGTGAACGCCATTAGGTTCTTGGGGTTGTGTTCGAATCGTCCGCGGGAATGTGGGGTCGTTTCCCCGGCACATTTTAGAAAGGAAATGAACCGATGTCTGAACATACGATCACGCTGGAATGGAAGAGGGAATTAGAAAGTTTTTCTTACGAGACGTATAACCGGGACCATGTGTGGGTCTTTGAAGGTGGTGTTCGCGTTCCCGCGTCCGCCGCACCCGCCTATCGTGGGAATCCTGCGCTTGTGAATCCAGAGGAAGCGCTCGTCGCGGCCTTGTCCAGCTGTCATATGCTGACCTTCCTGGCGATTGCCGCCAAGAAACGGTTTGTCGTGGATCGTTACAGTGATCAGGCGGTTGGATTTTTGGAAAAGAATCAGAAGGGCAAGCTCGCCATGACCCGTGTCATCCTGCGTCCTCGTGTTGTGTTCGGTGGCCCCACACTTCCGACTCCCGAGCAGCTTGCCGAACTCCATGAGGGAGCCCATCGCGAATGTTTTATCGCCAATTCGGTGACGACCGCAGTCACGGTCGAGGCAGGGTAACCCGGATTGGTCGTCCTCTCATAACCTGACAAAAGACACAATCTGTCAGAACACACTTCGACTCGTCCCGGTCGGTGGGACGGATATTTGCTCCCCTCATGTAACAATAGTCAATATGGGGTGTATTGGCGTGCCTTGGATTGTAAATGTTTTTGACATCTCAAAGAATTTTTCTCCTCCACTTCCTTCACCTCCCGTGACGGGACGATATTTAGGGGAACATGAAAGCACTGCTTCCATTTTTCATCAGATCTCTTCACGTTTCCACATCACTTATGAGCCTTGTTTTCTTTGTTGGTCTGGTCAGGGGATTCCCTCTGGGGGGAGACGCAGAGCGGATTGTATAAGTTGATCTTGTGCTGTGGTCCTGGCCATGGGGGGAAAACAATACCAACCGTCGGTTTAATCAAGATTCAATTTTCCATGGGGAATCACCTATAATTGCACTGCTACCTCCTTTACCAGTCGCTCCCGCCCTTTCAAGGACATTTCGCTGCAAAACAAGGGTTTCTAATAGTAGGGGGGAAATTGTTCCCGTGATATTTTACTTAGACATCGGCAACAAAACCACAAACCAGGAGGGTAGTGATGCACATACACAATGTGAGTAAGGGTCTGTCTTTCTACATCATGTTTGTCTTGGCGTTGGGGATGTGGGGCACCAACGTTTATGCGCAAGAAGAGTCGAAGTCGGAGAAATCCGCCTTGTCAGAAGTGGGACCGTCCTTAGATGAACTGGGTAAAGCGCAGAGGGACATTGATCGCTATGAAGAAGCTCAGGATAATTTCAATGAAGGTGTCGATAAGTTTATGTTAGACAGGAATCGCTACAACGAAGCCAGGGCAAAATTTGATCGAGCCAGTTCAATGTACGAGCAGGAAGAGTACCGCTTCAATCAAACGGCTGAAAAATTTGAAAGGGATCGCGAACGGTTCCTGGAAGCTCGAGATAAGTTTCTGGGTGCGCGCGAACGGTTCCAGGACGCCCGGGGGCAATTTTTTGGAAGTTCCATTAATGCAGCGAGCCCGTCGGACCGTCAGAAGCATGAAGATTGACCCGTATTGTTCACTATTTTTTTGAAACTTTCTTCATTAACAAGAGGAGTATAATATTATGACAAATTCGAAGAAGATGGGTTTTTTAGGGTGCCTTTTCCTCTGCTTATTGATGCTGGGATGCGCTGGCGGGCCTCAATCGGCAAGTTTCGGAGAGCATGTCGATGATAGTGTCATTACCTCGAAGGTGAAAACGGCTCTTTTAAGCTCTCCAGATATATCCGGCCTGGATATTAATGTGCAGACCTTTAAAGGACGCGTGCAATTAAACGGTCTTGTCAATGATGCTCAGCAAATCCAACAGGCCGGACAATTGGCACGGGAAGTCAACGGGGTCGTGGCAGTCGAGAACAACTTGTCCATCAAGTAAAGTAACCATGTCATGGTTATTTCAGCGTGAATATCAAGAGGTTATCTAATACGAGGAAACGTAGACGATGCAAACAAGCCTGTTTATGGCTGGTGTCATAGTAATGATGACGATGTCCATGGGCTGCGCCGGCAGCCCTCTTCATGAAAGCACGGGAGAATACCTTGATGATAGCGTCATTACGACAAAGGTGAAGACAGCTCTTCTCCAGTGTCCCCTGGTGTCAGGAGTCGATGTCCATGTCGAAACCTTTAAAAATCGGGTACAACTCAGTGGGTTCGTGGATGGGATGAGGCAAGTCGAACAAGCGGTCATATTAACCAGAGAAGTTGAGGGGGTGGGATTAGTTGAGAATCGAATGAGTATCAAATGAGGGGGGAATTAATTTTCATTAAATTTACACAGTAAGATGACATAATCACTTAAGACAGTTTAAATTTCCTTTTTATGGAAAATCCCTTGCTCATACCCTAGAGCAATCAGCTAAAACTAGGAGTTTGAGTTAAGGGCAAGAAGAGGAGAGATTTATTTTGATGAAACATGTCTACATCATGTTCATCACCTACCAAAAAAAACCTTATTTCCGCCCGGACCGGCTCCGGTTTGGGAGTTTCCAAGCGGGAGATCCGACTCTTAAGGCAAATGGCTCAGAAATTCCGTAACCGGTTCGCGCAGTCTCCCTTGTAAAATATGATTGAGCAGGGATCTCTTGCTCTTTTTTCGGGCCCAAGTGGCACCGGTAAAACGATGGCGGCGGATATCGTGGCCCGGGAGTTAGGGCTTTCGGTATATCGCGTGAATCTCAACCAGGGTATGAGCAAGTTTATCGGGGAGACGGAAAGGAATCTGGCACGTGTGCTGAAGACTGCCGAAATGAAGAAGTCAGTGTTGCTGGTTTGATGAAGCCGATGCTTTATTTGGAGACCGGAATAGAGGGAAAGGTAGCCACGACCGATATGCGAATAACAAAGGCAGCTATTTTTTGAAAGTTGAACTCCTACCCAGGTCTAGTCATATTGGTTTTAGATTTTTTGAGGCCCTCCACTTTGCTATGGTAGGATGAGTGTATGCGTTATTTGATCATGATAGGAGTGTTGGTTGGTGGAGCGGACTCTTGTCGGGGCTTGAAACCTGGGCATTAGAGTTTACCGCAGATCAGATCGTCAAGGTGGGGCGACAGACTCAAAAGGCCAACCTTTACTATCGGGATGACCGGTGGCGGTTGGAGCACCAGTCGATGGGTCCGGTTAACGTCACCATCGTCCGTAAGGACAAGCAGGTCATATGGCTGCTGCTCTCACGGATGAGGCATTTTAAGACGCTCCCCTACGATCCCGATCAGGAACCAAAACTGAGTGAGTATCTGGAAGGGGAAGTCTCGCGCGAAGAAATCGGGACTGAGACCCGCGAAGGCCATCCAACGATTTTGTATGAAGTGACGGTGAAGCACGGGGATCGGACGGATGTGTACTATCAATGGTTTGCGACCGACATCAAATTCCCGATGCAATTGACCAGGAAGGATGGGAGTTGGAGTGTTGAATATCAGCATGTGAAGCTGCGTCCGGTGACGGATTATTTATTCCAGCTTCCGGTCAATTTCCAGCCGCTTGAAGAGTTCGATGCGCCGGAGAAAAAAGAGTCCAAAGACCACGCGATGTAATGCCGCCTATTCGGCGATGGATCGTGTGCGCTCAATCGACGCATCCTTCCAAAAAGTAGCGAAAGAACCAGACGAGATTCATCTCCTCCATGTCATCCGAGTAAAAGGAATGATCTTGTGAAACCCTGGGTTCTCCACCCGGGCATAGCCCCTTCGCTGTTGGCTCAGGGCGACAATCTGGTTTGAAATCCACGTTTTTACAGATTACGTGTTACCCGACCACTTGCATGTGGTGCACGGTCAGTGTGGTGGCGGTAAAGTCTTCCTCCACCAATCCCTCCAGAAGAAGCGGCCGTTCGTTCGTGAGTAACGGCCCGTATCGTTGAAATATTTTTGGAAACAGCGTGGCATCGTACAGGCTGGTGGTGTCTTCCAGCGTGATAAATTCCATCGGCTCGCCATGTATGGTCGACGCGGCCTTTTCCGTAATCAGCCAGCCAACCATTGTCACCTGACGGCCGATATGCGCCGCCATCTCTGTGGCGGGAATGATCTTCAAACCTTCCAAGTGTTTCGCGTAGAGTGTCAACGGATGGCATTGGAGAGGGAAGCCGAAGAGCCCAATCTCATGCTGAATGATCCGTTCTGTGGCATACTCGTTGGGAATCGGGAGAAGACGAGCGGCGGGCAAGAGCGATGTAGCGTGTTGTGCCGCTGATTGGGATGAAGAGATTCCACCGGTTGGATGATCGGCATAGACCCGCCAGAGCAGACCTGGGCGAGTGACTTCGCCGGCAATGGCATCGAAGCAGCCTGCCAGAATCAATAAACGAGTCTGTGCCGGTTCGGGATTCAGTCGGGTCAGAAAATCGTGAAACGATTGAAATGGGCCGTGGCGATGCCGTTCTTCGAGAAGCCGATCGATAAACCCCTGTGCGATGCCTTTGATTTGCATCAAGCCCATGCGGATGGCCGTTCCTGCTCCATAGTAGGCCCACACGCTGGCATTGATGTCCGGAGGGAGGACGGTCAGCCCCATGCGGCGGGCTTCTGACAGATAGGCGAAGGTTGAATAAAATCCACCCTGATTGCTGATGACGGCGGCCATGAATTCCGCAGGATAATGCGCACGAAGATACGCTGATTTGCATGACACCTGCGCATAACTGGCCGAATGCGGCTTACAAAAACTATAGCCCGCAAAACTCATCGTCATGGCCCACACCCGCTCAATGGTCCGGGCATCCACGCCGCGCGCGCGCGCGCCGTCGAAAAACTGGCGTTGGTAATCGCGAAGCCGTCGTTGCTTATGCTTCTTGCTGAGGATTTTCCGGAGTTGATCGCCCTCTTCCACGGAAAATCCCGCCAGGCCCATGGCCACTTTGGTGACGTCTTCCTGATACACCATAATGCCGTGGGTTTCCACGAGCACGTCTTCCACCAACGGATGCAGGGGTCGATACCCTCTGCCATGTGCCCGCCGGACAAATTCTTGAATGAACCGGTTTGCGGCGGGACGAATTAATGATGAGACGATGATGAGATATTCAAAGACGTCGGCGCGCGCGCGCCGATCCACGGGCATGCCTGTCCAGAGTTTTCTCAGAAGCAGGCGGGTGGCGGGCGATTCAATGTAAAAACAGCCGATTGTCTCGCCTTGTTGAATGAGCTGTTGCGTCTTGGGATCGTGCAAAGGGTTCCAGGTGGCATAGTCGATGTATCGGCCCGTGTTGTCGGCAATTGCTGCAAGCGCATCGCGAATCACGGCCAGGGATCGATTCCCCAAGAGATCGATTTTGACCAAGCCGGCATCCTCGGTTTGATCTTTTTCCCATTGAATGACCGGAATACCCTTTGCCGCCACTTCCACCGGCACATAGCGGCGGAGGTCGTCCGGGACAATCACGATGCCCCCGCAGTGTAGCGACAGGTGACGAAACCGTCCTTGGAGTTGAAGCGCGAGTCGGACAATTTCCGGCCATGGCGCGCACAAATCGGTGAACGCCGCGGCCCCATCAAGGTGCGAGCGTGGTCTCTTTCCATTGTGTGGTATCGAAGACGGCGAAGAGCGAGATTTTCCATCTTCTCGAATGGTGTGAGAACGGGCAGGCTTCCGGCTTGCGGATTGACTGCATGGGGAGACGGAGGAATCGGGAGCCGGAAGATCGGTGAGCGGGAGACGAGTCAGCAGTCGACTGACCTGTTGAATTTCCGCCGGAGGCATGCCATAGACTTTGGCGACTTCCCGTATGGCCGCCCGGAGCGCCAGCGTATTCTGATTGGCCACCATGCCCGCCTGCCGGCTGCCATAACGCGCAAAGACAAAATCCACAATGCGGTCGCGTTCATCCCAGGGAAAATCCACGTCGATATCCGGCGGATCATGACGGCCGGGATTCAAAAACCGTTCAAAAAACAGATTGTGGCGAATGGGGTCTACATGGGTAATGCCCAGGCAATAGGACACGATGGACGCCGCTGCCGATCCCCGGCCACACGTGCGGGGCGCCTGGCGGACAATTTCCTCGACGACCAGAAAATAGTGAGCGTAGCTTTTATCCCGGATGACACCCAACTCGCGTTCGATACGCTCGATCACGGGCGATGTCAGTGAGCCGTAACGCCAGCGAGCCCCGTCATAAGTCTTCTCGCGAAGCAGAGTAAAGGCATGGGGGTCAGAGAGTTGACGAAAACTTGGGAAAATTGTCTCTTTGAACGACCACTCGGTCCGGCACTGCTGCGCGATCTTCCAGGTGTTGGCCATGGCATGAGGCACATGGGGAAACTGTGACGCCAGTGTCGCAGGCGGCATCAACCAATGGTTGGGCGCACAGCAGGCGTCCGGCGGTAATTGAGAGAGGGTGGTGTTTAAGGCGATGGCGCGAAGGATTTGATGGAGGGGGAACTCCTGCGGGGTTACGAAATGCACCCTGTTGGTTGCGACGGGAGGAAGGTGCGCGCGGCGGCTAAAGCCCAAGGCCTGGTGCATGAGTGCGCCAGGCGAGAGTTCAACGTACAGATCGGTAGGGGAGTGGCGTTTCCATGCCGTCAGTGCGGGAAGATCATCGGAGAGTACAATCAGTCCCCGGCGGTGTTCCTGAACTGAGGCAATGCAGTCAAAGGCGGGATCGCAATGACGTTGGGAAAGCAGGCGGCACAGGTTGGTATAGCCAAAAGAATCTTTGACCAGGAGCACGGCACGGTGCCGGTTGTGGGTAAGTTCGGCTCCAAGGATCGGGTGTAATCCATAAGCCTGGGCAATCTCGATAAAGCGAATCGCGCCGTAGAGTCCATTCGTATCGGTCAGGGCGAGCGTCTCGGCTCCCTGTGTTCGTGACGTCTGGCACAGAGCCTCTAGCGTGGACACTCCTTGCATAGGGGAGTACTCCGAATGCACGTGTAAATGGACAAAGGCTGACATGAAATAAGACCTCAAAGATGAATTGCATGCCCATTTTTTTAGTTAAAGTATCGCTTAACTTTATGCGTCTGTTGATAACTTGTTGATTAAAGTAGTGGCTTATTTTTCTTGTCTGTGGATAACTTTAAAATTAAAGTATTTATTTAATTTTAACGAGTTAAAAACGCAAAACACCTATTAATCATTGGGTATTTTTCATGTTAATGAATGTCATGAAATCAATGGTATTCATGCCAACGAGGCGGGAGCACCGCTAGAGACTTATATATTCAATCTAAATGAGAGGCCATGTGTGAGCGTCCCCATTGAATAACTTTCATGCCGAACCGGGTATGCAAACGATCAAGGGCTAATGCCAACCGATGCGGGCGAGGCGGCTGACCCTGTGGGTCGTGCCCCTCTTCCGAGGCAAAGAGTGAGAGTTGTTCGGGCGGAGGACGAAAACTATTGCTCCGAATGCCCAGTGAGCGTACACGGACGCGCCGTTGAAAACATCGACGGAATAACGAGCGGATGGATGGAAACATTTCAACCTCCCAATGTGTTGGTGTGGCAAGAGAACACGATCGAGTGATGGTCTGTTGATCGCTATAGCCTATGGTCAGGCTTAGACGATTGCTGACGTGGTGCTGGCGGCGGAGATTCCGGCAAAGGGTGTCGATCAGGGTCGAGAGGCCTGCGAGAAGCTGCGCATAATCGATGGCATCCGGCTCAAAGAGATGAGAATAGGCCAGAGAAGGGGACGCTCCGGCAGGAAAAACCGGAGACGAGTCGATTCCGCGTGCCCAATGATACAGTCGATGGCCCCATCGGCCAAAAACAGGCTCCAGGGCCTCCAGCTCAATTTCCACCAGGTCGGCAATTGTCTGTAGATTCAAGTCCGCTAAGGTGGTCCGGAGCGTGGCACCCTGTGGGCCACGAAGTCCGGGAAGTGCCGAGACAGGTAACGGTAGGAGAAAATCCTGTTCCGAACCTATTCGCACATCGCACAATTGCGGGGGCGTCAAGACGGAAGAGGCCATCTGCGCCACCAGTTTATTGGTTCCGACACCTGCCACGCTCTGGAGCCCGAGCCGGTGCGAGATGTCTCGTTCCAGGCGCATCGTCGTGTCGCAGGCGGCGCCGAACAAGCGGGTGGTGCCGGTCAGATCCAAAAAGAAATGTCCGGACTTATAGGATTCCCAGATTGGTGCGACCGATATTATCGAAGGCAACAGTGCGTGATGGGCACGGGCCACACGGGAAGGATTCGGGGGCACAAACCGGAGTGAGGGGCAGCGTCGACGGGCTCGATCGGCCCGAAGTCCCGGTACCACCCCGGCATCTTCGGCTTCGGGCGAGACTTCACGGATGATGGCGCGGGACGTATGCGCCGAAGTCACGGCGACCGGTCTGGTGCGTAAGGTCGGATTGTCGAGACGCGCCAGGGCCACTTCGAATCGCGGAATACCTAAACACACAATCTGTCGATCCATTGGCAAATCTCGATTTATTGCTGTGCTTTCTTGTATCGCATTCCGGCAAGTTATTGGCCGGAATCCATCTTTGTTTTCCTACTGCTTTCTTATGAGAGATACCCGCCAACAACTGCGGGTATGACAGGAGAAACAATGTCATTCCTGCTCGCCTGTGGCAGGAAGCCATTCATCTAGCCACAATGCCGAATGACCCCGATCACCACTCCTTCAATCACAAACTCATCCTGCGGAGTCACCAGAATGGGTGCCATAGTCGCGTTTGCCGGATGTAATTCAATCTGCTCCTCTTTGCGGTAATACTTCTTAATCGTCGCCTCCTGGTTCACCAGTGCGACCACGGTTTGGCCATTTCGCGCTGTTCGCTGCTTGTGCACAATCACCAGGTCGCCAGGCAGAATGCCTTCATCCCGCATCGATTCGCCTTTCACCCGTAGCGCAAAATTATCCCCTGTTCGCAGCATGGATGGTGGAACTTCCACCAGCTCAGTTTGGAGAATGGGTTCAATCGGGTTGCCGGCGGCAACGATCCCGGCCATGGGAATCTGTGTCGGGGAATCCAGTTGTGAGAGAATAGCCTCCACCACCCCGGGAATCCGGCGCGTTCCGCACTCGTAACGGGTAATCGTCATTCGAGTGGTGCGGAGGCGTTCAGCCAGTTGACTCTGTGTTAAACCGAGATGTTGGCGGATTTGGCGAAAGTCATCTGGCTTCATGTATCCAATGGTTACATATAGGCTTGAGAGGTGTCAATGAGGGTTAGTCGGCCGCATACGCACTCAGGTAAAGTCGAAGGCTAAATCTATAACTCGTTGACTTATTTCGAAGTTTTATCAAAGACTACGTCTCGCTGAAGCATTCGTAGTGTCAAAAGAAAGGAAGAGGAACAATTGATGTTTGAATGGCTGACAAGTCCCGAAGCATGGATCGCATTAGGCACGTTAACCGCGTTAGAAATTGTCCTGGGGATCGATAACATTATCTTCATCTCCATCCTTGTCGGACGTCTTCCCGAGAGTCAGCGGGCGTTTGCCAGAAGAATGGGACTGGGCCTCGCGATGATGGCGCGCCTGGCGTTGCTGTTTTCGATTTCCTGGGTCATGGGATTAACCGAACCGTTGTTGACGGTGTTTACCCATGCGATTTCAGGGCGCGACATTATTTTGATCGGAGGCGGCCTGTTTCTACTGGCCAAAGCGACGCATGAAATTCATAACAGCCTGGAAGGGATTGAAGAGGGCAGCCCCGCGGTGGTGGTTGCCGGTTTGGGAATGGCCCTGCTCCAGATTGCGATTCTGGATATTGTGTTTTCCCTGGATTCGGTCATCACCGCGGTCGGTCTGGTCGATCAGGTGTCTCTCATGGCGATTGCCATCATCCTGGCCGTGCTCGTGATGCTGATGGCGGCAAAAACTATTGGGGATTTTGTGGATGAGCATCCGACGATCAAAATTCTTGCGCTCTCGTTTCTCCTGTTAGTGGGCGTCACACTTATGGTGGAGGGATTCGATGTGCATGTGCCGAAGGGCTATATTTATTTTGCGATGGCGTTTTCCGTTGCGGTGGAAATGCTCAATATTCGCATGCGAAAAAAAGAGAGGACACCAATCAAACTCCACAAGCAAATTTCGGAATAGGTGAAGCTTCTCTCCTTGCATCAGAGGAGTGGTGTGCTCAAACTCGCATTCAACAGTTCCGCTCCTATGAATTTCTCTCTGACCACGGATCCGAAGAAAAAACTTCTGGCCATTGCTGTGTTTTTTGTCTTGCTGTACGTGGTGGTCGAAGTGACCGGCCTGCGGTCCAACCTGTCTTCTGAAGTAATTGAAAACTTATTCTTTGCCTATCCGGTCGGGGGTATTGCGCTGTTTTGTTTGGCTTTTAGCCTTGGCAATCTTCTGTATGTGCCAGGCTGGGTCTTTTTAGTCGGAGCTGTCTTTGCATTGGGGAAAGAATGGGGAGCGGTCGCGACTCTGGTGGCCGCGCTGTGTTCTTCGACGATCAGTTTTTTTCTGATTCGTGCGGTTGGTGGAACCGTTCTTCGCAGTTTCAATCATCGATGGGCAGATAAAGTTTTCGCCCATCTGGATGAACGTCCCATCATGTCGGTAGCGGTCCTGCGCCTGCTATTTCAGACCCTGCCTGCCTTAAATTATGCCTTGGCTCTTGCGGATATTCGCTTCCGCGACTATCTGGTCGGAACGATTCTGGGGTTACCTCTTCCCATTTTTCTGTATTGTTATTTTTTTGAGCTGATTTTCCAGCATCTTCTGTGACATTGGAAAATGTGGAATGAGAGTAAAAGCCACGGGTGGTTACCTCACAAGCAGAGGGGCCAGAGATCACTCCCGTTTTTTCTATTCACGATCACTCACTGAATTTCCCATTCCGTGGGAGCCGTTCCGGGGAAACCCACCGAAGCGATTGCCAGCCCGTTCATCAACCAGACGGCGACTCCACCACTTGTGCGATTGCGCCAGATCACATCGGCTTTGCCGTCGGCATTGACATCGCCCACCTGCGCAATTTGCCAGTTGAGTGACACGCCTCCAGGGAACCCGGATGAAGCAATGGTGGTCCCGTTCATCAACCAGAGCGCCACTTCGCCTGTGCTGGTATTGCGCCAGACGATATCCGCCGTCCCGTTGCCATTCAGATCGCCGGTTCCGGCCATCACCCACCCAGTCGGGGGGTGCCGGGAAATCCCACTGAGGCAATTCCCAGCCCGTTCATCAACCAGATCGCGACGAGGCCGCTCGTTGTATTCTGCCAAATCACATCGGCTTTGCCGTCGGCATTGACATCGCCCACCTGCGCAATTTGCCAGTTGAGTGACACGCCTCCAGGGAACCCGGATGAAGCAATGGTGGTCCCGTTCATCAACCAGAGCGCCACTTCGCCTGTGCTGGTATTGCGCCAGACGATATCCGCCGTCCCGTTGCCATTCAGATCGCCGGTTCCGGCCATCACCCATCCAGGCGGGAGGGTGCCGGGAAATCCTACTGAGGCAATTCCCAGCCCGTTCATCAACCAGATCGCGACGAGGCCGCTCGTTGTATTCTGCCAAATGACATCGGCCTTGCCGTCCGCATTCACATCGCCGATAGTGGCAATCTGCCACTCGGCTGAAATTCCCCCAGGGAATCCAGAGGAAATAATGCTTGGGCCATTCATGAGCCATAGAGCCACTGCCCCTGAACTGGTATCGCGCCAGACCACATCGGTTGTTCCATCCCCGTTAATATCATGGGATACCTTGGTAGGAGCCGCCGCCGTGTTGAGCAGGATTGCCGTGGTGCCGCTATGGCTTTGTGGCACGACGAGATCCGGACGCTGATCGTGGTTGAGGTCGATCGCCGTGATCGGGCCGATCGGGGCTCCGCCATCAAAGAGGAGCACCGGGCTAAATGTGCCATTGCCATGTCCTTCAAGAAAACCAATCTCAAGGCCAACGGTCATGATGAGGTCAAGATCCCCATCCACGTCAAGGTCGGAGGCAGTCAGATTTCCTGCCTCACCCCCGGCAAGTGGAATCAGTGAGGGAGCGCCGAACGTCCCGTTGCCGTTCCCCAGCACGATCTGAATGTTCCAATCGAGGAGGGGGGCTTGGACAATGGCGGCGAAATCTGACTTCCCGTCGCCGTTGAGGTCTCCGATGACGACGGAATTGGGTTCTGTATTGAGGAAGAACTCGGAACCCGTGGAGAAGCCGCCGTTGCCCGTGCCGAAGAGAAGCGAAAGTTTGCCGGCTTGTCCTCCCAGAGGACCGGCACTGACCACGGCCAGGTCCAGCGTCGCATTCCCATCGAGGTGGCCCGCCGCCACCCATTTAGGGTGATCGCCGACGGTGGTGGTGACATCACCTTGAAAAGTGCCGTTGCTGTTGCCAAGGAAGACGGACACGTCGTCTGTGCCGGTGTTGGCAGACACCAGGTCTACGGTGCCGTTGCCATCTATATCCACCGCCATTGCGAAGTTGAGAGCCAAATCCGCATCCGGCAAAGTCAGGATGGTGGGTGAACCGAATGTCAGATTACCAGTGCCGAGGCGCACCTCGATGGTATCGTTTTCCAACCCGGGACTACCCTGCTGAATAAAGGCGAGATCCGGTTTGGTATCCGCGTTGAAATCGCCGGCGACGACTTCTCCTCCGTGCTGATCCGTGAGCTCGACCGGCACGGCAAATTTGCCAAAGGCTTGCCCTTTGAGCACGGCCGCATCGCCGTTCCCGAAAATATTGGCCGCCGCCAGATCCAAGTGCCCATCTCCGTCAAAATCAGCCAGGGCCGCCCGGTTGGTGGTTTGGTTGGCATTGAATGTGGAGGCAAAGGCTTGCCCTCCAATAAAATTTCCATCACCCGTGCCAAAGAGGATGGTCAAGTGATTCGACTGAAAATTTGAGACGGCCAGGTCCACCGTGCCGTTGTCATCCAGATCCTCGATGATGATTTCTCCAGGGCCGTGACCGACGATGTAATGATGAGGCGTTTGAAAACTCCCGTTCCCACGACGCAGGTAGGCCGTCACGCTATTCGAGGATGCATTGGCGGTCACCAGATCCAGGATGCCGTCTCCATTGAGATCGCCCGCTCGGACAAGGGTGGGTTGAAGACCTGTGGCAAACCTGGTGGCTGTCGGAAAGTTGCCCGTCCCGTCGTTCAGCAGCACCACGCCATTGGTGATCACATCAAGAGCTCCATCCCTATTGAGATCTTCAGCGAGAATCGAAAACTGACCAGGAGCATTCAAGAACGTAGGTGCCTGAAATGTTCCGTTGCCGTTGCCAAGCCGTACCAAAGCATTCCCGGCGCTATTGGCGACGACCAGGTCAATATTGCCGTCCTTGTTAAAGTCGGCGGTGGCCAGGGAGACCGGGGAAGAGCCGAACGAGGCGGCAACCAAGGAGAAGGCTGAAGAGCTGACAGCAATGGAGACAGGGGAGGAGAAGCCACCACCTCCGTTTCCCAGGAGGAGGGAAACATCGCCGATGCCATCGCCCAGATTGGCCGTGGCCAGATCGATCCTTCCGTCATTATTGAAATCACCTGAGACAATCGACCGGGGTTCAGAGCCGGTGGGAACATTCGTGGGCGTCAGAAACCCCGTTCCGGCATTGTTCAGGAGAATGGAGATATTGCCGGAGTCCTGATTGACCACCGCCAAATCAATGTGGCCATCGCCATTGAAATCCCCGCCTGTTACATCGACCGGCTCATTTCCTACCGTAAAGCTTTCAAGCCCATTTGAACCGGGGGCAGTAACTGTGGCAGCAGACTGTTGGGTTAATTTTCCCGCCACCTCCTCGCATAATTGAGCAAGAAGAGAAATGACAGTAGCGGAGGTGCCAACTGAGGCTTGAGCAATGCTTACCGTCTTCCCTTCGGTATCTAAGGCCACTGCAATCGTATGATCCTTGAGGTCCTGAACAGTCTTCACTTTCAGGTTAATTTTGCCACAATGAATCCGTTCACCGGGAAATAGCCCGGAGAAGGCGGGAGGGGAAGCCACAAGGATTCCAAGGATCAGGAATAGGTTGATGAAGAGGGATCGGTAAAACCTAAATGGGATTTTGGGCATGGGTCCCCCACTGTAAAGATTTTCTTTACCGGGCCCTCGTTCTCAGCCCAAAATTTATGAAGCCAAAGTTATGAAAGGTAAAGAAAAAATATAAATTTAAAGTAAAAGATGAAATAAAGAATAAAAAATGAAATAAATAGATCAGATAATAGGAGATTATTAGGTAGGCTTGTCAACTCCCAAAATGTGATGTTCACGGCCGGTATTCGACGCCTCAAGCGGCCGGGCACTCTGCGACTCTCCCGGGGAACGGATTTGTTCGAACTCGTCTGTGATTCACCTGCGACTAAAAATTCTTTATCGATTTCTTTCAACGATGCTGAAAAAAGGGGTGGGGGTTCGTGGAGGAGGGAGTTCGGTCACAATTCATCTTGTTTTGGGGAAGACGCCCTTTGCATTTTTTTTTCATCAGATTAGATTCTGAACGGGTAAGGGACATTGGAGACGTAGAATGTGTGACGGTAAAGAGTACAGGTGGATACACGAAGGCTACGAGACGCTTTATCCATAGCGGAGGTTCCATACGGAATAGGATGGGCTACTGATTTTATTCGGTCGCATGAAGGCAGATTTCGTCGAAGTACCCTTATTCCTGGCACCCCTAGTTATCCCTGTGATAGGTTCCTTGAGGGATGAATTGCCTTCCCGCAGGGGACTTCTTTTTTTAATAAAGACGGAACCTGAGAGAGTGTCAGCTCAGAGACTGAGATTCGAAGAGTTTTCCTTCGATCTGTACCGAGTTGTTTATCATGGGAGGGTTGAACGTGTCGAAGGCATCGCCATCCGATATTGGGGCGGTCAGATCGTTATGGCGCTACCCGGTTAAGTCGATGATGGGCGAGGCCTTATCTCTTACTCAGGTTACCGTCCACGGATTTCTGGGTGATCGTATCTATGCCATTCCGGATAGTACCGATGGCAAGGTCGCCAGGGCAAAAAATCCCAAAAAATGGCCCAATCTTTTCGCCTTCCAGGCGAGCCTTCAGGAGCCCGAGGGGAAGACAAGGGAACGGTGTCTCACGTTCGTATCACCCTGCCTGATGGCAGGATCGTTAGCAGTGAGCAACACGATCTGACTCAGGTCCTCTCTAAAGCTCTGAACTGTGCGGTTACCTTGGCGGTAACCGATGGTGGCCGGGTGACTGGCGTCCAGTCCTCTATGGCGGCATCCTGGTCCGCGCGTTCTGAAGGGTATTGGCCCGATATCGAGGACAGGGAGCACCGGGACACTGTCACCGATTTCGCGTTTCCAGCCGGCACATTTTTCGACAGCGCCATGGTCCATCTTCTCACGACTGATACACTCAACCGGGTTCGAAAAGTATATCCGCAAGGGCACTTTGAAGCGCCACGATTTCGTCCCAACCTTGTGGTGGAATCGTTAGGGGAGGGAAAAAGCTTTGCTGAAGATGCCTGGATTGGTCACACGCTGACCATCGGGGACGAGGTGCGTCTGCACATCTCAGGTTCTTGCGGTCGTTGCGTGATGACGACGTTAGCTCAAGGAGACCTGCCGAAGGGACTGGAATTTTGCGCAACGCCGTCCAACACCATCAGGGTAATGTTGGAGTATATGCGGCAGTCGCAAGAGGCGGCATGATCCACTGCGGTGATCGGGTACGATTGGAGGACTGACCAGTCTTTGAAATGACGGTGTAAACTGGACTTGCATTCATCGGATAACGTCAAAAGAATTCTGAGCGATCAATAGAAAGGCGCAAGTCCTGATAGATGGCGTCAGGCTAAACCCATGGCAAGCTCAGGACACATTTCACCAAGGATCTCGCTGAGAGCCCAGGCTTCACGAGAATTTCAAATCCTCCCTCAAATTTGATTCACAAACATGATTACGGAGTTTATCGTCACTGCTGGGGAAGCCCGAAAACGGCTTGACCGGTTTCTGGTCAACCGCGAGCGTGAAATATCCCGCTCGGGGTTGCAACGATTAATTGAGCTGGGGCGTATCCGGGTGAACGCCAAAATTGTCAAGCCGAGCCACAACATTAAGCCTGGCGATCGCATTACGATGGATACGCCTCAACCGGGGCCGTTACTGGTCAATGGAGAAGCGGTGCCCTTGGAAATTCTTCACGAGGATGACGCGCTTCTGGTACTGAATAAACCTCCTGGGATTGTGGTGCATCCCGCAGCGGGGAATTGGTCTGGCACTTTGGTGAATGCGCTGCTGGCCCATTTTCAACCAGACGGGGCTCTCGGAACGAGCCAAGGTGGAATGATACAGCCCGGACTGGTGCACCGGTTGGATAAGCATACGTCTGGAGTAATGGTGATCGCCAAGACCGATCACGCCCATCGTGCGCTGGCGTGGCAGTTTGAACACCACTCTATCATCCGGAATTACGAGGCACTTGTCTGGGGCGTGCCCCATCGCGAAGATGGGGTGATCGAATTGGCCATCGGCCGGGATCGGGGAGAAGGCCAAACAGTGTCATCCAACACCGTGCGACCTCAGCGAGCGGTTACGGAATATCGGGTCTTAGAAAAATTAGGGAATCTTGCTTCGCATGTGATGTTGTCCCCGCGCACGGGTCGGACGCATCAGCTTCGGGTTCATCTGGCTTCTTTGGGCTGTCCGATTTTGGGAGATGAGACGTATGGCGGTCAGAAAGTATGCCGGGTCAAAGAAATCGACATTCCACGGGTAATGCTCCATGCGAGGACACTTGGATTTCAGCATCCCTTGTCCGGGACAGTTCAGGAATATTCAGTAAGCCTTCCATCGGACATCCAAGAAATCTGTCAGTCGTTACGTTGTGGTAGTGGATCTTGATGGCATCCACGAGTCATCATTACCAACAGTTCCTGGTTTCCCTTTTTCGTCTCTGAGCATTTTCGGACCGAGGGCGATGCCACAAGACGAGTCGCATTTACCGCCCACTATCTTGGCCTGTCTGGCTTTGCCCTACCCGGTGGGCGATTCGGTTGAGTTTGCCTCCTGACTCAATGGGGGCATTCATTGCCAATGCCCCCCGAGCCTCCCAGAACAGGGGCGCCAATTATAGAGAGAAAGGGGGATCAGAGTTAGCGGAAAGATTTGGCGTTCTGTTGGGAGAACCTATTCGGAGGTCTCCCTGTGAACCCTTGATTCAGCGATAACAGAGACTTCCGTGAATGCGGGAAAAGGGCAGTAGGACAAAAAGACCTCATATAAAAAATTAATGAGCTCCATTCTTCAATATGGAGATTTCGTCAATAGTAAGGAGTGAGAGGAACATGTGGCTCTGTACGGATCGCTGTTTGCCTGTTCGTGTTTCCCAGGAAAAAGTCTACGACCGCCAAGCATTCCAATCCAAACGGCAAATAGCCGGCATAGCCCAAGATCGGCATTTCTCCTATGGTGACTGCGTGAACGTAAGGAATCGAATATTTCCAATGGACCAGGCTGTACGCATTCCACATTTCCCAAAACCCTCCGCAAACCAGGGCGGCCAGAGCGGACAAGACCACGGGACTCCAGTTCCCTTTGCCTAATGGCGTCAGAATCGTTGGAACCCTCCGTATGACATTTATTCCGAGCATGATCAGAAGAGGGCTCACCCAGAGAAGGGAAAATAGGAGCCTGGACCAAATCCCAATCATAAGAAGTCCGAAACATCCAAGGCCGGCCATCAGCCATCCGGTGAGCGGGGAATCAATTATGGAGATGGGGTGCCAGCTCTCAAACGGTGCCTTCATCTGCGTAAACGAAGAGAGGTATGCATAGGTACTCAAAACGGCGGGCAGAACTGAGGAAAACGCGATGGTCGTCCACGAAAATGTGAGAAGGGGATGAGCCTCCGTCATCCCGACGTAATACCAGTTCTGCACGAACTGATTGAGGTATTCAAACATCCACCAGAAGGCGGCGCTGAGGAGAAAGAGTTTGAAGAGGAACTTGGGTTGATTGATGATCATGCACTGACCGGTACGGGAAAAGAGTAGGGCATTGATAACGATGATATAGCCCAACCAGAGCAGCGGGAAGGTATGTGGTTGCCATTCGTGAAACCAGGAAAAGCGCGTCCAAGCCACGACCCAGGCGAAAGCCGTCCATCCCACCGCTATCCAACCCCACCAGGGAAACCGCACATGGGAAGAGGGTTCGGACCTGGTGTGGCGCCTTGTCCAATATCGCCAAAGAAACGGGACAAGGGTTCCCGAAATGAGAATTGCCAGCAGTCCAAAAATCGGGCAAGTACAGAGAGGCATTTCCTGGTTGTATGGGAATCGGCAAAAGAGACAGGTGGGGAGGGAGCGCATGGCCTGACAGGACGATCCCAAGAGGCGGCAGCCCGAGGTACAAGAGAAAGAAAATGCCGATGGATCGCAGCTTTGTGGAGAACATGGATTTGTAAAAATTCAGATTTTACCATCCAGGCTTGGACGAACGCGTGATGAGTCATTAAGGCTCAACCCGGCTCATCCTGAGCTTATGACGGAGGATCTGTGCTTAGGTTGAGATGCCAGGCTCAGCGCATTCCTCCGTTTCCCTCCAGAATGACAATACAGATGAAGTGGAGAATTTTACACGGTTACCGTCTTTCTTCTCCGCATTTCCAGCATGTGGTGAATTCCTTTTGATGTACTTCGTGGCAGGAGGAACAGGTCCACCCGGTTGTTTCGACAGGTTTGGCCCGTTCCCAGTCTTCAAGTAATATTTGGGCCCGTTCAAAATCCTCATCCAAAAGAACCCACAGCTCCGGAAAGACTTCGACAAAAGGCACTTCCCCTCCTAACATCGCCGAGCGTTGATTCTTGATGGTGGCTGGTATCTGAGCCTGATCCAACAGTTCCTTACGGGATTCGACGTCGATGAGACTTTGCGAGACGTACAGTTTTTTCATGGTGCATGTTTACCAGGTAGATATGAAAAAATATTGAAGGAAGAAATTCTGCGACGTATAAATAGTCATCCAGATCTGGGATGATGAAGGTCAGTTACACACAGTACGGCTACGATAGCATATCAAGTAGCGCTGGGCATTTAAGAACCTGGCTATGGCGCCATCGTCGAAAAGCTCTGGGTAAGATGACTTCATAAAAGCTAATTTTTCCACTTTAAATTTACCGGATGCCCCAACGAATGTCATAAGACAAATCATAACTGTCGCCGTTTCGAGATGCACCTAATACCGATCCGCTGAAAGATATCCGGTACAAGCCGTTTTCCTGGATAGGAAATTTCACAGTGCCTTTCCCGCTTTGAGAGATTTTTTCATGATACGGCGTGTCGCCGGCCGGCAAACTGCCAACTTTGTACAAGTGTACAACGAGGGAGCCCTGTTGGATGACCGTCTCATACTCAGCAAAAAATTTCCGGCCTTTGTCGGAATAAAAGGTATTGAGCCCCAAGGAATAGCCGGCTCGCGTACTCGTGAGTCCGTTTCCACTGACATGACGGGATTCATAACCCAAGGTTTCGACGACGCCAGTGGCAAATGCCACCATCAGTCCGGCCACCAATATCAAGACAGTTCCAAGCCCGCCGACTACGATATTTCCGGAAAATTCCGTTCGCCATTTTTCAACGACTATGCTTTTCATGTTTCCTCTTGCAGATGACACTTTTGTTTCCATCCCGGATCTGTATACTTTATAAATTATTATCGGATTGGTGCATATTTTTCCTTAATTTCCTTTGAGGAAACCCCGCCTGGTCTTGCCCGCCTTCACCTTATTTAGCCAGAGCTACCTTGGCCACGTCTCGGATTTTCTAATAGCGATGCAGCAGGCAGTCTTCAAGATTGTTTATGACCTTTTGGATTCGACCCATAACGCTTTTCCCCTTCCGGTGATGACACGTAGGTCACGCGTTTCGCGGGCGTTGCAGCAGGAAATGCGACGACTTGCCTATTTGGGAGAGGACACCCAAGGAACACACCCGTACCTTCGCTATGAGGAGAGAACCGGCTGAAAAAGGTCACCGATAGTGCGACCTATTCTCCAAACCAGCTTGTCTATGCATGAAAAAGATGGGTGGAAGTGAGGTCCTCAAAGATTTCCTACGCCATTGACTAAATACGGATGATCGCTTTAAGGGGTAAATGGTCCGAGGCTCTTCTTGCCAAGGGAGTATCATGAACCTGGATAGTGAGTAAGGCCTTTACAGGATGGACCCATATCCGATCCAACGCAAAAATGGGAAAACAAGCGGGAAAGGTGGCAGGTTCCGGGATCATACCAAACCAATTTCTCAACCAGTGCAACGGGCGTCCCCAGAGATACCATTCGTTGAGATCCCCCATCAAAATGGATGAGCCTTGAAATGGTTCTCTTAATAGTTCCAATACGGCCATCATCTGGGTGCGCCGCTCCTTGGGTCTTAACCCAAGATGCGTCGCGATAATTCGCAGGGGAGTGTGTAGCTCTTGAAATTGGACATCGATGGCTCCTCGAGGCTCCCGGCCAGGGACACTGATATCCAGTCTCTGAATGTGGGTAGCCGGCAAACGAGTGAGCACGACATTGCCATAGGTCCCCTTATGCCTCAGTAATGTCGGTCCTGGAATGGGATGAAGGCCCGTCTCCTTCCCTACCCAGTTGAGCATTTCTAAATCCTGCGCACCCGTTTGAAATTCCTGCAAGGCATAAATATCTGCCCCGATTTCTGATAGGACTTGGAGTGTCAATTGAGGGTCATATTTCCCTCCACGACCTACCCAACTATGGATATTATAGGTACACAGAATGACTTGCATTGTAAAAAATCAGGGCTCGATGAATTCCTGAATTAGCTGGATGAATGAGGACGAGGTGCCCGTTTTTTTTCAAAAGTCTGGCAATGAGCCAGGCTCCGGTTGCCATCAACCCCATGACCCCTATCAGCAGCAAAATTGTCGATTGATTGGGTTGTTGAATGGTGGCTGCGACTCGATCTATCAATATGGCCAATGCAATCATTCCTGGAATCATTCCCAGCAGTGTTCCAATCATAAAATCGCGAAATCCAATATGGGAAGCGCCTGCCAGCATATTAACGATGGTAAACGGTCCAACCGGCAACATGTGTGCGAGGACCATGCTCAATAACCCGCGTTCTCCGAAAAATTTGCTTAACCGGTTAATTCTGGATCCGGCCAATCGTCTGAGCTTTTCTTTTCCTAACCAACTGCCAATCCCATAGGTCAATCCTGCGCCAAGCGCTGAACCTATCAGAGCATAGGCAAATCCAATCCATGGGCCAAATGCTAAAAAGCTGATGATGATCAATCCGGTAATAGGAACCATCACCACGCTCCCGATGAGAAAACTGCCTAACACCAGCAGGGGCGTCCACGGATGATTTTTTAGACCCTTCAGGTAATCAGCCACAGTCCACACATCGATAAATTCGCTCAAGGGGGTCCACCTCCAGGCTGCCGCAAGTAAGCCAAGGCTCCCAAGAATCACGGCGACTCCAATCAACTGGCGTCTTGCCGGTCCACGATCTTCCGGATGCACAAAATGACAGACGATCCTGTCGGGCTCCATGGGTTTTTCCGGATCGATAATCTTCGAATCCGGCACCCAAGCTTCTAAGGCGGATAACGGATCGGGAACAAATGGTTGCAGATTACGTTCTGTTCTCTGAAGACCTTTGATGGTCTGCAGAAATGATCCCCCTGCATGCATTTTTTCTCCCAATTCCGACTCTGACATGCCCAGATGTTCGGCCAGAAGCCGTTGCCGAAACTTTGTAATGGCGTCGCGAAGATCCTGTCGGTCATTGGCAGCAATGGCCAAATCGCATTCGGAATCCAGGGCCATCGATCGATTGGTTAAATTGGCAGATCCGATTCGTATAAATGCATCATCCACTATCATGACCTTACTATGAAGGCCGAGACAATGTTCGTGTAAGGCTGGGCCATCAGGATAAGCAATGAAAAGCCGGTTATATCGATCAGCGTGCGTCAGTTGTGCCAATAGCCTGGTTCGCAACACGTCCATGGTCATTTGTTCCAGCCAATCACCTCCGTCACGGCGAAGAAGAATCAGAATTTCCGGGCCATCAGGGTCTTGAAGACACTCTGCCAGGGCTTTTTGAATGATATGCGAGGTCAAAAATTGATTTTCCAAATAGATTACATGGCGTGCGGTTTTGATGGCGTCTATATATAACTGTTGGATTTCATATACGCCCGGTCGATCCTCATATGCCGGAAGTGTTCTGGAAATGGCTACATCTACATTGTGCATGTCGGGATCTATCCAGGACGGCCATAGGTCGGGCGGAGGAGAAAAATGTCCTGGTGACGTTAATGGTTGCCCCGTAGCCCTATGCCAGCGCTCTCGCGCAAGATCTCCCAAGGTTTGGGCCACTTTTCCTTCCACGATTATCTGGACATCATGGAACGGAGGATAGGCTTTTCCGTCGGAATTGGTGCGGCGGGTATCCTCAAGGCGGTGCTCGGAGGTATCCCAACGGGATTGCGTTAAATCCAAGCCGCCGACAAATGCCACATGATCATCAATGACCACAACTTTTTGATGGTGACAACCACCTTGAGGATGTTGATCATCCATATAGACATGAAGTTTGTCATGCGACTGCCACGGAATACGGAATTTAGGAATCCATTCCCGTTCCAAGGCATACACCATCGCGAAATCCCAGGCAAGCACATAGATATGAAGGTCTGGTCGCTGACGGACGAGAGCGAGAAGTAATTCGCCTAAAATAGTAGGAGGAGACTCGGATGTGTGAGATGGCTTCTGAACCCGAAGTAAATCAACCCGACTGTCGATGTCCCAGCCCAAAATATGAACACTATATCGTGCCTGTGCAATGGCATCATAAAACGCACGATAGTAGTCTTCTGCATCAATAAGAAAGGCCGCCCGTTCTGCCTGTTCTACTCTCCAGCAGTTGCGTCCTGGTTGAAAGAGCGATGGCAACTGTCTGCTATCCTTTCTTCGATTAGATATATAAGGCTGATGAAGAGACGCCTTGAGTGTATAAAATTCAGCTCATCAGACGAATTCGACAAATGTTGTTCGTAAAGCCGGACGGTATACTATTTAAATAACGAACCTCATGGAAGAGACTTAGGAGATTTCACGGGAATTCGAGTAAAACGTCAACAGCATTCCCATATTGAGGACAAAGAGACGTGATAAATGAAATCGGGCACCGATCGGAAGTGTCGAAGAGTTGTTATGGAGAAGGCTCTTTCTTCGCATGCTTCGCATGGGAGAAGGTGACAAGTTCTTTGCGTTGGAGGCTTTGCTGGACGAGGCCGGGAATGTCGAGATCTTGTTCAATCTGGAGGATGTGAGGCAGATGACACCGTGTTTGGGGATGTTTAGGGACAAAGAGTGTGCAGCAATCTTGATCGGGTTCAATGGATGTCTCAAATGAACCCAGGGCTTGGGCCTGCTGTGTAATTTCCAGCTTATCCATTCCGATGAGGGGACGGAGAACGGGAAGCGATGTCGCCTCATTCACGACCGCAATATTTTCTGGCGTCTGGGACGCCACCTGCCCCAGGCTGTCTCCGGTGGTGAGTGCCCATGCTTCTTCTTGTTTGGCAATGTGTGTGGCGATGCGGAGCATCAGGCGCCGGTAGAGCACCACGCGAACAGGTGGAGGAGCTTTGATGACGACTTGGCTTTGAATATCACCAAAGGGGATGAGATAGAGGCGGGAAGACAATTGATACGCTGTCAGGAGTGTGACCTGATCCCGGACTTTTTCTTCGGAGACACGTGAGAGATATGGGCGGCCGTGAAAATGGACAAAGACGGCTTTACAGCCCCGTTTCATCATGCGATATGCTGCGACAGGAGAATCAATACCACCGGAAATGAGAGAGAGCACCTTTCCACCGGTTCCCGTCGGGAGTCCCCCTGGGCCAGTGTCGCGTTGACAAGAATAGTAGGCGTAGGGCGGGACTAATTCGACCAAGATGGTCATGTCGGGGTGTGAGAGATTGACCCGTTTGCCGGTCTGTTCTGCGATGTGTGCCCCGATTTCCCGCTCCACGTCCATCGAGGTTTTAGGAAAACGTTTGTCCGCCCGCTTGGCGCTGACCCGAAAAGTCGTGTAAGGATGCGCAGGAAGGTGAGAGGCTATGGCTTCCTTGAGAGCTGTGAGGTCGGGATTATCATACGCCAGTGGAACGGCTCTGGTCACAGAAAAATTGACGATGCCAAAAACGCGCTTAATCTGATTCTGGAGGCGAGGCCATGCCGTTTCGTCCTCCACGCTTACACGTATTCGTCCCTGGAGTGCTTCGACATGCACATGCGCCAGAGGTTTTAGTGCTCCTCGCAGGTGGTGGACCAACCGGTATTCGAAATGTTTCCGGTTGCCTCCTTTGAGGGCCACCTCATGATAATGCACCAACACATAGAGCATTAGTGGGACGCTTCTAAATACCGTTCGGCATCGATGGCCGCCATACAGCCTGAACCGGCAGCCGTGATGGCTTGTCGATAGTGTGAATCCTGCACGTCGCCTGCGACAAACACTCCGGGGATGTTGGTGGTGGACCGATACGGAAGAGCGCGAATATACCCTTGCTCGTCCATGTCGATTTGTCCCTTAAACAGACTGGTATTGGGGGTGTGGCCGATGGCCACGAAAACGCCTGATAGGGGGATCTCTTCAGTCCTGTTGGTTTGAACATTGCGGACCCGGATTCCAGTCACGACGTCACCCCCCAAGACTTCCTCAAGGGCGCTATTCCATTGGAAGGAAATTCTTTCGTTTTTCATCGCCCGGTCCTGCATGATTTTGGACGCGCGTAATTTATCGCGACGATGGATAAGGGTGACTTTTGATGCGAATTTTGTCAGGAAGGTGGCTTCTTCCACAGCGCTATCTCCGCCGCCTACTACCGCAATCTCCTTTCCACGGAAAAAGAAGCCATCGCAAGTGGCACATGTCGAGACGCCATGACCCATGAGGCGGCTTTCAGAAGGCAGTCCCAGTAAGTTGGCAGAGGCACCGGTCGCAATAATCAAGGTTCGAGTTTCCAAAGTTGCTTCGTCATCTATGGTGATCCGAAAAGGTGGGTCGTGGAGGTCGACTTTGGTGACATGCCCTGGACGAAACCGGGTACCAAACCGTTCGGCTTGTGCGCGCATGTCTTGAATGAGTTGAGGGCCCATGATGCCTTTGGGAAAACCGGGAAAATTTTCCACATCGGTAGTGATGGTCAATTGTCCTCCAGGTTGCGAACCATCAATGAGCAGGGGGGAAAGATTGGCTCGAGCGGTATAAACCGCGGCGGTTAATCCGGCCGGGCCCGATCCCAGAATGATCACGTCATGCACCATGCGTTGGCTCCTTTAGGTTAGATACGCTGTCGAGAGGTATGTGATGATTTGCGGTCGTGGCAGGACTTTTGTTGTCTCGCCTCTTGCGCATATGTCCTATACAATGTCTGGACGGCACTGCGCAACCGGGAACGTGGCCATGTCCCATCCAACACGGCATCGGCGTATTCAAGCTTGTGGCGGAGGGGCATTTGCTGTGTGATGCGCCGAAGGACTTGGGTTTTGGTGAGCCCATCACGGCGGTAGGCCCGGGCGAGTTGGGTGCCCCGGTCGGCGGCGACGACAATCACATGATCCATGCGCTTCTGGGCTCCGGCTTCGAGCAATAACGCGGCGTCATAAATGATGACCGAGTGGGGATTTTCCTGCTGGATGATTTTGGCCTGTTTGGCCTGCTCCCGGGCCACTCGAGGATGAATGATTTTTTGCAATAATTGTAACTTCTTCGGGGAACTGAATACGATCTTGGCGAGGGCCTGGCGATTGATGGTCTGGTCGGAGGCGAGGACCTGTCGTCCAAATTTTCGGCTGATATCCCTCCAGGCTGGTTTTCCCGGTTGGACGACGGTTCTTGCCAGTTGGTCGGCATCAATGATCCTGGCTCCCAGGGATTTGAACAATCCTGCTACGGTCGTTTTTCCTGATGCCAATCCTCCCGTCAAACCGACGACCACCATACCCAACCATAGCATAGGGTGTTGGGAGCGACAATAAATGTGGGAAAACATTGGTTCCTGCTTGACCCTGCTGAACTCCATGGGTTATTTGACCAGGGGAAACCTTGTAATGGAGTAGGTCAATCCACCGACCAAACACTTCAATAAGGAAATGAACTCCGTGATGTCTCAACGAATAGTGAGGTTGTTTTTGCCTTTTCTCGTTTCGTTATTCCTGGTTGGGCTTGGTTTGCCTGGAGGGGCGATCGCCGAGCCTCAGGAGAAATCGCCCACTCAGTCACTCACCCCGGCCGTGTGGCAGGTGGCCTTGGATGGATCAGGGCATTTTACCTCGATTCAAGAAGCGATTGACCAGGCGGCGTCGGGTGACACCATTTTGATCAAGACCGGATCCTATGCCGAGGATGTGACGGTTCACAGCAAAGATAGGCTATCGATTATCGGTGAAGGTATGGATCAGGTGATTCTCACCGGAAAGAGGCGTGTGGGAACCCTTCATATTGGAAAATGGCCCTATGGAGCGACGAATGTCACGATTCAAGGACTTTCCGTGGTCCAGCACGGCGGGTTGGGAGTCGGAATTTTTAATGGAAGGGGAGTTCGCTTAAAACAGATTCGTGTCAATGGTATGGTATTTAGCCAACAAGTGCAGGACGTCCAATTGGAAGACTGTGTGATTGGGGATAGTGAGACGACGGGTGTCGCATTTGCGGATTCTACAGGCATGCTGATCGGCAATGTTATTGACCACAATGATCATGGAGTGGCTATTGGCGGCATTTCGGAGGTGACTCTTCAACGGAATGTCATTACCCGAAGCCTGTATGAAGCCGTGTTGATGACTGATCAGTCCAAAGCCCGATTGATTCAAAATACGCTTGTGCAGAACGGAGGGGGGGCTGCCTTTCATGACGATGCGCAAGCGGACGTGCAAGGGAATATTATCAGCCAGAGCGCTGTGGGCTTCTTATTTTTTCCCGGAAGTCATACGACGCTGGCCTTTAATGCGTTGTATGGCAATCAAGGGGATTATGTGATGACGGGCACCCCGCCAACTTCAGTTCCGGAACGCGCCGGGACCACTGATGTGCGATTTGCCCCTGGATTCGTGAATCCTGAGAAGGGAGACTTTCGTCTCCGGGCCGATTCTTCGATGATCCAGGTAGGAACCTTTCCCTTCTTAGGTGCGCTCCCTCCCGTTACTCCTCACCCGTAATAGGCATGTGTTTCGTGGCGGTATTGACCGCGGGCATACTAGGACTCGAGGGTTCTGGAGATCCCTGAAGGACTGTCTTCGGGCTACTGTTGCTGTTTGGGACGAAGAATCAACCGCGCGTGCTCGGCATCCAGCGTGACCAGGAAGTGTTTCAGGAAGGACATTCCAAGCAGGCCTTCGATGTGTTCAGGGATATCTGGTAGATCGTGAATGGCCACGGCCACGTTTGTGGCTTGAGCCGTTCCCACTGTGAGGGAGGAAAGGTAATTCATGTTGACCTGGACAGAACCTCCTGCCGTGTTGACGGTCAAAAGTTCATTGTCTGTGGTTCCGAGGATTCCCAGGTCAATGGCAGCCTGTGTCGAAAGGACGGTCATCGAGGCACCGGTATCCACGATGAGTTGAGCCGGGCGTTCCTGGTTTAACATCACGTGGACGACCAGTGATCCTCCATTTTTTGTGAGGGGAACGGTGATTTCTCCATTCGGTTTCCTGCTCAGATTTCCCTCATCCTCGGAATACGGCTTATCAGGTAACGAGGTGTCTTGATGAACCAGGTTGGGCCTCACATCACTTTTCACATTCTGAATGTTCGGTGTTGGAGATGCCCCATTGATACTGGAGGAGGTCTGGGGTTGCAACATGGTGCAGTCAAGAAGTTGGGCCGGATTGTCTGTCAACACTCGCGTTCCGGATTCGTCGTGGCAGCGATAGGTCGCTGAATGTCCGAGAGACACAACGAGAATAGCCTGGATCATTAATCCTGCCAGCAACCACATTGCGGCGTTTCGATTGTTCCGTATAAATGGGACACTGATGTTTAGGTACATGGTGGGAGAAGCATACCAGGACGAGGGGGAAAAGCGCTATGAACCCGATTAACCGCGGGTATCAGGTGTTAACGGGATGGTGGCCTGAATCTGATTCCCGGTTTCCCATACCTGGGTGGACAGTATCACGGTCTCTGGTTCGATTTTGTTCACCTGCACGCGACCTTCCAGTATTTCACCCTGTTTGACGATGTAGATGGCCTGCCCGTTGGTGAGAAATGCCTGGCTTTCCCCACCTTTGGTTAAATATCCCAGAAATCGGAATTGATTGAGTTGTTGGCGGGCACGCTGTCCTGCGAGTTCTTCTGCCGAGGGACCTGGTGGAGGGGGTGGGGGAGGAGCGGTGACCTCAGTTGGACGAGAGGTGGCTGCCTTTTTGGTCTCTTGTTGAACAAGCAAATCTTGCATACCCAGAGGAGCAAAAATATTACGGGGTGTGGAAAATTTGGCTGTTTGCCGAAGACTGGGAAACGTCTTGTCTAACTCCAAAGCTTTTATGGGTGGAAGCGGGGATTCTGGAGTTGCAGATTGGGCCATCGGGTCCGTTTGGGTGGAATCCGACATTTGAAAAAACGTCACAGCTCCCCAGGCAACGACTAAACTCCCTAAAATAAGCCATTTTTTCTGATTGATCATTAGACTTTCGTCTTTTTCAGAGGTTCAGGGAATTCTTTGAGAAAAGTGGACACCGTCAGTTTGAAAATGACCCCTTGTTGTTTTTTAGACGCTTCAACCGATAGTTTTTCAATAAACAGATATGGCCACCGTTTTTCCAATTCAAAAATAAATTTTCGAATGGCTTCATAAGGACCTACGGCTTCAAAGGCAAACGTGCCTTTGGTTGCCAGCTTATTGGGGAGAGGCTTGAAATCGTATCCCATGCCAGGGATATGTACGTGGTTTCGCTTAGCCAAATCTGCAATATCCAAACTTAAATCGGTAAATTCTCGATAATCAGGAAGAGCGTTATGCGTGGTGGAAAGAATGCCTTGCGTCCGCATGGCTGTTTGCATTTTTGCTTGAGTTTGCACGGCAGCCTGGTATTGGACCGTGGTGTTTTTGAATCGGTCTTGTGCCGGATAAAATATTAACGCGAATATGCCAACAGATAAAAACCCGGAGAGGACTGTCACGATAAACAGCGGTATCAAATATTTAGAGATCAGAAGAGTGGTCTTGGATTGTTGCAAAAGCTGAAAGGGGTTCATGGGTGTTTGGAATCCGGATTGTGGTGAGCAGTCGGATGATTGAAGGCATAGGAGACTTTTAGAGAAAACACGATGAGCGAATCACCCTGTTCTTCTTTTGTATTTTTATTGGCATGTTGCGACAACATGGCATTTTGAAATGCCGCATGCTTGTCTAATTGGTGGATGAGCCGATTTAAGTCTGCCAAGGATGTTGCGGATCCTTGAAGAAGAATCGTATCGTTTTTTTCATCGAGAGAGACCGAGTTCATTGTGATATGAGGGGGAATGGCCGCTTCCAGATCGGTCAGTAATTGCGTCCAGGAAAATCCCACCCGTTCCCGTATCTGTTTTACAAAAGTGACCTGCGGCGGGATGTTTTGAATGGCCTGGTACGAAAGGTCAAGACCTGACGTTTTGGCCTGTGCCGCTAATTGCTCATTGGCGATCTTGACGGTGGAGGCTTGTTCTTCAATGCTATCAATTTGTTGATGCAATGTGCTTCCAAGCCACCAGAATGATGCCGTGAGGGTGAGGGTGCCTACCGTCAGGAGGATGAGGCCAAACTGGGTTAGCTGAAGATAGTTTGTGCCGGGAGCGGAAAGATTAATATGCAGGTGTGGAACCATCAGGCCACCCTCAGACTGGCATAACCTGCTAATGCCGACTCTTCCTGATTAGGTAAGGCAAAACGCGTGTTTTTTAGATGGAAATGGGAGGCATGAGAAAGCGCGGTGACTCGAATCTGGGGCTCACGTCCTCCGCTGGCCTTGAGAGTGCGTTGAATTTGGTCTGTAGCCGGCATGAGGCTATGCCCATGGTTCAGATCGGTTGCGACGAATAAATTGATTGTAGAAGACGCTGTGTCACTTAAGGGAAACGCCTCTAAATAATATTGCAAGGTCGCCAGGATCTCTTTCCCAACCTTCATTGCAGTATAGGACGGGTAGGGGGGATTCGATGTGTCTGCCTCTAAGGTTTTTTGAAAAAAGGATTCTCCTGATGTCTGGTCCACGTGTTCTTTATCACCGGTGTCTCCACTGAGGTCAGCGACTGGGAAATCCCCTTGAACACTACCTGATTCGGTTTTGATGGCAATGGCTTTCGTACGGATAAAACGTGGACTACCAGCCTGAAAAGCCAAAAAAGTAAATCCCCAATGGCTGATAAAGAGAAACATGGCTCTTGGAGAGACGGAAGCGCGTGGATAGTCTTCGGCCTCTAGAATGTCGTGGATATTGGGGCGATAGAGGTCGAATATATCGAGTCCGGAAATTCCCACCGAGGTTGGTATCAGGTTCGCCTCTAGGCACATTCTCTCATATTGTTCGACAATTTCATTGCGAATGGCGGTGCCTAATACTCTCACCTTTTCAGGATTCTCTGAGGAAGGGGAATCCGTGACCGATGTGGGCACATAGACTCCAAAGGCCAGTCGCGATTGGGAGGTATCAAGTTTTAAATCTTGTTGAAAACGCCAATTCACAAGAGCTGTCTGCTCCTGGTTTTTTGTAGGAAATGTGGAAAAGTCGAAGATGCTGGTTCTGGCACATAAATCCGGGAGACTCAGGACGATGGAGAGGGGGCGGGTATAAGGTTCAACCAGCGACTTGATTTGGGTAAGGAATTCTTCCTGGTTCTCAATGTTGGGTTTTGCAGAAGACAGCTTGATGACTCCCTGTGAGAGCGGGACTCTGGTGACTTGATGAAGAAGAGACTTTCGCCATTGTCTTTTTATCTCCACCAGGCATAATGCCTCCTCAGAAATGGAGAGAGCTACTGTGGCCCGAGAAATTGGTAACAGGCGCATCTATATGTCCTCAACCGGGGTAACCCGATTGATCTCCTTCAACGTTGTCTCTCCTCGAAATACTTTTTCAAGTGCCGCTTGCCGTAAACTGGTCAACCCTTGTGCCATAGCGGCGGTGCGAATTTCTGACATTGATTTCTCGTTCAAAATCATTTCTTTAATGGAATCGGTCATATCTAAAAATTCAGTAATGGCCTTTCGGCCTCTGAAGCCCAATCCATGACATTCATGGCAGCCTTTGCCTTCGAAGAAGGTCAGATGTTTCACCGCCTCATAATCAATGCCGGATTCCTGGCATTGCTCAGGGTGAATCTGTATGGGGACCCGGCATGTCGGACAAATGGATCGCACCAGGCGTTGGGCGAGAATACAGCTCAAAGATGCGACGAAATTGTATGATTCAATGCCCATGTTCACAAAACGACTAATGACATCAAAGGCATTATTGGCATGGACGGTCGTAAAGACTAAGTGTCCTGTGAGAGCCGATTGAATCGCAATTTGGGCGGTTTCTAAATCCCGAATTTCTCCGACCATGATTTTGTCGGGGTCGTGCCGTAAGATTGATCGAAGCCCTCTGGCGAAGGTGAGCCCTTTCTTCTCATTAACCGGTATTTGCACAATCCCTTTCAATTGATATTCGACGGGATCTTCAATCGTGATAATTTTATCTTCGTCTGAATGGACCTCATTGATGGCGGCATATAAGGTAGTGGTTTTTCCGCTTCCCGTAGGTCCCGTGACCAGGACCATGCCATAGGGTCGAGTGATGGCACGGCGGAAACGCCGGAGATCTTCTCCTGTATATCCCAAGGCTTCCAAACGCAAGCCTTGTACGCCTGCGGACACATGTTGCTTATCCAAAATCCGGATGACGACCGATTCTCCATAGACACTGGGCAAAATGGAAACCCGAAAATCGATGGTTCGATGATTCAGCAGCAATTTAAACCGGCCATCCTGTGGGGTTCGCCGTTCCGCGATATCGAGCTCAGACATAATTTTGAGTCTGGAAATAAGCGAGGGATGAATGCCCGTATCAAAGGGCTCCATGGCTAAATAGAGAACGCCGTCAATCCGGAATTTCACTTCGACCGTTCGCTCTGTTGGTTCAATATGGATATCACTGGCGTGTTTTTGCAGGGCGGTGAGAATAATGGTGTTCACCAGTTTCACCACCGGGCTGAGATCCTGCGTGATTCGTTCGACGGAAAGAACTTCCTCTCCTTTTTCGTCTTCTTTAATCAGTACCGGATCCAGTTCCGCTTTGATCCGCGTGAGCACTTGGCTGTTGCCTTCACTATTGCTCAACGCTTCTAGAATGGCTGTGTGAGAGGAGACCACCAATCGCAACTCAAACCCCAACTGGTGCTCTAATTCATCGATCATTTGCAGATCTTGCGGTTTGGCAATGGCGATAGTGAGCACCTGGTCTTCCTGTTCCATTGGCACGAATTCATAGCGATGCATCAGTTCGACCGGAATGGATTCCATGAGGGGGGTCGGAATGCGAAATTCCTTCAGAGCATTCCATGGAAGGCCATATTGATCAGCCAGGACCTGGCCGATCATGTCATCCGTCAAAGTGCCTCGTTCCAACAAAATGGCGGCAATAGTCTGATTCGTCATGTGAGCGGTTTCGACGAGCGTGTCTTTTTCTCGTTCCAGGATGAGCCCCTTTTCAACCAGGAGGTCTTCGAAGGGCATGCGTTTGACTGGGGTGGTCATGAATAACCTATCGTCAAGTGTGCCTGGCGGTTAAACGGCTCCTGCCATTTGGAAAATTGGAAGATAAAGGGCAATGACCACGCCTCCTAAAATCAAGCCAATCACAATAATGAACAGGGGTTCGATCCATGTCATCAGCCGGGATAATTGGAAGTCCAATTCCCCTTCATGAAATTCGGCGACCTCAAAGAGCATGGTTTCTAACGAGCCGGTGGTTTCCCCGACTTCAATCATTTCAAGAGTGAGACGTGGGAGGAAGTTTTCTTTTTTTAATGCCGCGGATAGACTTGTGCCTCCTCGAACATGAACAATGACTGCATGCAGGGCTTTGGCAAAGACTTTGTTCGGCATGGACTTGGCGGTTACCTGAAGGGCTGTCAATAAAGGAATTCCTCCTCCCAGGATGGTAGACAACGTCCTCGCCAACCGAATGACCTGATTTTTCATAAATAAGGGACCAAGGAGGGGTGCATTGAGGAATAACCAATGTATTCGCCACTGACCATGCGGCGTGTTTTTCCACCAATACAACAGCAAACCCCCAACTCCCGCGACAATCAGTAGTCCCATGATCCATTGCATGGCTGAATTGGTGATATCTAAAAGAAGTTGAGTGGCCCATGGCAATTCCACCCGACTTTCTTGATAGACTTCTGCAAAGGATGGAAGCACAAAGAACAAGAGCCCCAGGGTCACCAGAAGACCGAACCCCAATAAAAATATGGGATAAATGGTCGCTTTGACGACTTTTTCTCGAACGCTTATCAGCATTTTTAAATACGCTGTATATCGACGCAAGACTTCAGGCAGATTGCCTGCCTGCTCCCCTGCTCGCAGTGAGGCTTGATAGAGTTCTGGAAAGTATGTTGGATGATTGGCCATGGCTTCTGAAATGGCAGCTCCTCCCCGAATACTTTCTCGGACAGAATGCAGGGCTTGTTGAAATCCACCTTGAATATTTCGTTCTGCCAGAAGATCAAAACACCGTAACATGGGTAATCCAGCTTTGATTAACGCTAAAAATTCCTGATTAAAAATGAGAAAATCTCTGAGCGATAACGGGCGTTGCCGGCTTTTAAAGGATAGGCCTGGCCGGGTTCCCGATCCGGACAGGTCAAGCACCAACAGCCCTTGACCCTCGAGTTGCGATCGGATGCTTCTGGGTGAATCGCCTTCCGCATCGGTTTCAACAATCGTTCCGTCCGGACGAGCGGCTCTGTAATGGAACTGGGGCACTAGGGTGACTCGTTGGAATTGGAGTGGGGATTGCCCAGCGAGAGGATATGTTTGGGTTCGGGGGCACTCTCCACGCGGTTGTCCTGCATTGGAAGGATTTCTTGAACAGAGTCATTGACGTGTTCTTGTGTGGCTGGTGGTGCCGGTCGTTCTACGGGAGGAATGGCCTCGGCTGGTTGAGGGTCAGCCGGTGTGGTGACTCTCATGCGCACTCCAGTCATGATCAAGTCTGAATTGATCCCATTCCATTCTTTCAACTGTGCAACTGATACATCATATTTCCTGGATAATTTCCATAAGGTGTCGCCATCCTGTATGACGATACGACCTGTGGAGTCAGGTGTTTGTTGTTCACGGGAAGTCGTGCGTGGTTGAGGGGAGGAAAGTTTGGTTTGCTGAGGGGTGGGTTTACCCGAAGTGATGTGGATTTCACGTTTAATAAGCGTGATGTCCGATGTCAGTTGTTTCATGCTGGCCATGATTTGTTGAAATGAACTGCTGAGGGATTGAATATCCGCCACGAGTTGCGTGGTATCAGGCATACTGGCGACTTGACCCTCTAGCTCAATATTGCGCTTTCGCAGCTGATCTCTTTCGGACTGGGATGAGAGCAGTTCACCACGAATCTGTTGCAGTTGAAGCCCCTGATCCTGTTCCCGATGGTGAATGGATTGAGATTGACCTCTCAGAGATTGGATTTCGCCCGCTTGTTTGGCCATGAGAATTTTGACCGCCCCTAATTCTCCCCGCAAGTGTTCACTTTCACTTCTGGCTTCCTGAAGAAGGACTCCTTGTTGAGAAGTCTGGGAGACGTGCCCCACCGATGTATTGACCTCCAACGGTTTGGTCGGTTTGTGAACACAGGCCCCTAGGGCCAAGACAAAGGTACTGCTCAAAATCATGTGCGCCCAATGAAGACGTTTCATTTTTAACCTACCAATCTTTGTAAGGAGTGCCATTCAGCCCAAGGCCGTCACTCCCACTTTTGACATCATACACTCCAGCAGGAGAGTCATCGCCCTCCTCCTGTTCTTCATAAATCTCGTTCCAGGTCGTAGAGGATCTGGTGAGGGGGTCCACGGGGATCGCCCGAAGGTATTTCTCCTCTACCAGGGTCTCTAAACTCTCCGGATAGTCTCCTCGATCGGCATAATATTGATCAAGAACCCCCCTCATCGTGAACAAATTTTGTTTAAGAGCCGCTTCCTTGGCTTTCATTGCCGACTGTTGAAAAGAGGGAATCGCGAGGGTGACCAAAATACCCACGATTGCCACGACGATCATGAGTTCAAGTAAAGTGTAGCCCTTTTTGCGATTAACTACAAAGTCGGTCATTACCATTCACGATAGGGGGTTCCATCCACTGCGCTTTTGTCGCTGGTGGTATAGATGTCAAAGACATCTTCTCCGCACCACCGGGTTTCGTCCGGTTCATCCTGGTAACACCGGAGGCCCCATTCCGTCGTATCCGTCATTGGATCGATTGGGATTTTCCGGAGATATCGTCGAATCTTTGATTGCTCACCGACCTGGGCTTCCCCTCCCGTTAATTCGACCTTCAAGAGGGTCTCAAGGCTTTTGGGATACCCGGTCACCCCTGTTTGCTCCTTGCAGGCCAGTTGATTTTTCATACATAACGGCCCCAGTAGGGTACTGCCATCTCTTGCCCAATCCCTTCGAAAGTCGTCTATGGCGAGACGTACCGTTCGGAGGGTTTGCCGGAGTTCCAGCTCTTGAGCGCGTTTGGTACTGACTTTCGTGAACGGTAAGGCGACGGACGCTAAAATGAACATAATAACTAAGGTTACCAGGAGCTCGATTAAGGTTACGCCGCCATTCGTTGTCAAAGATTTATTCCACCCAGATTCTCCCATGTTGCACCATGACCGGCACGGGTTGGCCATTGTTGCCCAAGACCGTGGGATTTTGAATTTGAATGTTTGATGTTCCTGTCCCTGAAGCCTCAAATACCAACGTGGCCAGCGAGCCGCTTCCTTGAACAGACTTTCCCTGCTGGCCCATTTGAAGGACCAGTTGTCCTAAATGTGGAACGGCGGAGACGGTCAGACTCGGATTTGACTGTTGTGACGCCCAAAATGGGCCCTCAAGGGCCTGTGTAAAGGTGACCACCGCGGGATTATAGGTGAGCGTGAGCGAGGTTTTTTCCATCGGTGTCAAATTTTGCCCCTGAAGCGTTATTGATATCTGGTCTCCTATTTTAACCGAGGCTGCGGCTGGGAGTATTTGGAGGCGAGGCCCATCGGCCCCATCCTGGGAAGCTTCTCCTAATTTTTTTTCCGCCGGTTCCTGATTGAGTGTCTTCCCTTCTGCCAGCGGAGGATTTTTGGATAGATCTGATACCCCGGCAGAACTGGTGATGTCTTTGTCTGAGTCCGGTGTGTAGAGGGGCATACCAGTCTGAGCGAGAGAAAACATCGGCTTCGTCGTATACTGGTTGGACGTTCCGGACCAAAGCGTCTGCTTTGCTAATTGAGGAGGTTTAACATTTCGGACAATATGGGGCGTGATCACCAGAATAACCTCAGTCGTAATTTTTTCGGTATTTTGATTACTGAGCAAACTGCCCAGTCCGGGGATGTCATCAATTCCCGGAACGGCTTCCCGGTTTCGACGGTCTTCTTCCGATATCAGTCCTCCCAGGATGACGGTTTCCCCATCGCGCATATTGAGGGCCGTGTCGGCTGTTCTGGTTCCAAACCGGAACTGAGTAATTTCCGGACTGGTTTGGAGAATCACCCGGTCACCCAGTCTGGTGACTTCAATTTGCAAGCGGAGGGTAATGGCGTTGTTCAAATGGATGGTTGGCTCAACGGTGACTTTGATGCCCGTATCCTTAAACTCAATAGACGTCACAGTCGAGGTGGTGGGAACTGCACCCGTGGCGCCTTGTCCCGGCAGGACATTCGTGGTTGAAAGCAGAATGGGCTGTTTATCCCCAACATTGATGGAGGCTTTTTGATTGTTCAGAACTCGAAGTTTTGGATTCGAGAGGGTTTTGGCATCAGATTCCTGTTTGAAAAAATCCAGGAGTACGCTACTGGGAAACGTGAACAGGAAAGAGTCTTGCCCAAGGCTGGTTAACTCTCTGAAGGTAAATGTTGAGGGGAGAGTGTTAAAAGCGATGCTGTAGGATTTCCATCTGAATCGAGTTGCGGGGAAAAATCCCAAATCCATGCTTGTTTGGCAAAATTCAATCCGGTTCTTTTGGACTTCGTGCGATTGACTTCTAAGACTTCTATATCAAAAAGCACCTCAGAATCCTGGCGATCATTGGCAAGGATGATCTGTTCAGCCAGGCCGATCTTGTCCGGTTCGTCCCGTATGACCACGGTGTTCAAGGGCTCATTCACATAGACGCGTTTCGTTTCCAAAATCGTCCGAAGAAGATTCGCGATATCTTTGGCTTTGGCATTGGACAGATAAAACGTGCGAATTTGCAGGTCATCATATTGTTCCCGTTTTTGCTTGGTATCCGGGATAATCAACAGCCGGTCCGGCCCCACGCGCTTGGCAAACAATTGATTGGTGGTCAATATGAGATTCAGGGCTTCATCGAACGGCGTGTCTTTGGTGAAGATCGTGACGAGGTCATCTCGAACATCCTTGTCAAATAAAATATCGATATTGGCTGTCCTCGCCAAAATTTCAAAGACTTGTTTCAGCCGGGTATTTTGAAATCGAAGGGTTACCGGCTCTGCTGAGCCACCGATGGCTTGAGTGGATTTTTGCAGTTGGACCACCCTGGTAATGCCTTCCACGGCTTCCACCAGTGAGGGATCTAATTCCACCGCTGATTCATAGAGCGTTAAAGCTTCGTCGTATCGTCCGAGCCCTTCCAAATTTTTGGCGTCCAGAAAGGTTTGTTGAGCCGATTTTAAGCGCCAGACATCGTTGAGAGCCGAATGGTGTTCAGCTTTTTCCGGATCGAGCCCCATAGCCAATTGGAATTCCTGAAGGGCCTCGCTCATTTTCCGCTCTTTCAACAATTGCCTGCCATGGGCAAAATGTTGTTCTGCCGCGCGGATTTTCACCGCTTTCAGCTTTTCCTCAATTTCTTGACTCAAGGGGTCTTTTCGAATGGCTTCCCGGTAAGCCGCCACCGCCCCATCGAAATCCCCTTTTTGTTCAAGTTCATCGCCGAGCTGAGTTTCACGGAGGGTGCAGGACATCAGAAGCATTATGAAGACAATGCCAAAAATGCAAAATTGATTAAATCTCAACATTGATGATCCTTCACTCTGTTCGTGGGAAATTCGGGGGGTACAACGAAGAAATGTCAACAAACCCCCACAGCCTAGCATACTTGTTAAATACGGGCTAGAGATACCTGCTCGTTTCTTGAAACTACTCTCTTTTCTATACCCTCTATCGGATATCCCTTTTCCAATATTAAGCCGGTGGATTCAGGGTTTTTCTGTAAGGAAAAGAAAGCATTTATTTCATGTGTGCGAAGGCAAATTGGCAAAACGGGTTTGAATTGGTTAGAGAGAATTATAAATTTGGGCCTTCTGCGGGAGCAGGGGATGCCGTCGGGGGAGATCCACCTGGATTGGGTGTCGTGCCGGAAGCGGGTATCGTGCCCGGAGGGAGTGTGGTCCCGGGAGGGGCACAATTGGTGGGAAGGGTGGGATTCAGCGGGTTTAATTGGCAATTGGCATTGGCACCGGTTGATTCAAATCGAATCGCCTGGTAGGTTTTCGCACCTTTAAAGTCGACTCGATTATAGGGAATATCCGTGCTAGAACTTCTCACTCCGTGTAACTCTTCTCCAACTTTAATGAGCTCAAATTTTTTCCCCGTAATAGGATCGGAATAGGCCACCTGTAAATAACGTTTGGGCGACTTTTTTGTTAATTCCACAAGCGTGCGAGGCCATTGGTTTGGCCGTGTGGCTTTTTGAACTTCATAATCCGCCACATATCGGTCAATCGCGTCCTTAATGCGGTTGCCACGGAATAGTAGTTCAGCTTCCCGATCGCGTTTCATAATCACCGACCACTGTTGAGTCATTCCCAATAGTGAAATGGTCATAAAGACCACCAGCATCATCACAAAAAGGTACGTCATCCCATCCTGGTTCCTCATGAGAGACGTCTGAATTCGAAACGATCTCTGCAATTCTTTCCTCATGGCATCGCACCGCATGGTCAAATTAAACGAATTTTGGATTGGTGCAATTTTAGAGAACTTCTCAGAATGAGTATCATCTCCAGGAGAGAAACCGTACTGTTCGGGAAGTCCCTGATGCCTCAAAATAATTCCTGTATGGATGGCAGTCAACCTACCGTATTCGCCATTTTTCAGTAATGAACACCCACCCCAAAATCAGAAAGGCGCCCCCAAATGTGTCGGCGACAAGGTCCCACAAATCAGCCTGTCGTTGAGGGACAAACCATTGATGAAATTCATCTGAGATTCCGAATGCGATAACGCAAACAATAGAAATGCCGATACTAAGAGATGTCCGGGTCGTTTGGTTAAACGCCCGATATAAAAGAATGCCGAAGATCCCAAATTCGCACGCATGGAGGATTTTATCACTAAGACCAAAAATGAAGGAAGGGAGGCGTTGGTCCGGATACGATTGCGAGGATAGATAGAAAATCAATAGCCCATAAAGAAGTACCGGTCCCCAATACTTCAGAAGGAGTTCTTGGTTTGATGTCGTTGATTGTGGATGAATGGTAACTAGTCCTTTTGATGATGATCAAGAAAAGCGATCGGTGAAGAATTATGGAGTCTTGAGAAAATATTTGACCCCCTCGATTTGAACGACAGGCATTATCATGCCGTTCTGCTTGCCATCATGAGAAAATCCATAGATAAGAGATTCGTCGGCAATCAGGGTTCCAACAAAAAGAATGACAATTTCACTCAGTTTACCATGTTGTTGTTGAAGGAGAAGTTGACCGGCCGTTTCCCGCCCAGGGATTGCCACCAGATAATCCGGTAATCCCATGGGTTTAAATCGAACGATACCCCAGGAGGTGGAGGTGAGTTCCGGACCTAACGCCAACGAAAATCCCTGATATTCCGGCATATAGTTCCGAAGCATTCCTGACCATAAAAAGGCAATGGGTTGTTGAAGGAGGTTTTTGTGAACGAGGCGGGCCTCGTCTCGTTCACGATTCAGTTTGAAAAGGCGTTCGCTTTGTTCCAGGTGATCAGGATTTCGTAAGGCGTGCCATTCCGGTGGGAAACCTTCAAGTTCCTGAAGGAATCGTTCCTGTTCTTCGGGAGTCAGGAGCGGACGAATATTCGGGGGAATCAGCTGATGCAACGACTGTTCTTTCAGTGGGATGAGGGGCTGGATCCCACTGACCAGTTGAAGGTTGTCCATACACGACATCCGGTGCCTGGAAAATTGCGCATAAGGTGATGAATGCAAAGAGATGAAGAAGGAATGATTGCCTCTTGTTCATGAGGTGACGTTGCCTAAAGGCGGTGTGGCATGAAGAAAAATTTCATATTCGATGCTGTCGGTATGGGCGGGAGTACTGTGACAGATCTCCACAGGCTATATAGGCCATTGTTCCTCCTTCCAGGCCATTTCCCAAAACATCCATTCATATTGTGAACTGATCAGGAACGCTTCCTTCATCCTGGCCTTTTCAGCCTGACCTGCCGTCTTGGCGCATCGATCAACCACTTCTCGCATCCAACGGGCAACTTCCGCAAATTCAGGTGATCCATAGAGTTGAAGCCATTCTTGATAGGGATGTGAGGGTTTGGGTTTCCCTTTGCGCAGGAGCTGTTGGCCGACTTCACAATAGACCCATGCACAGGGTAACGCGACTACGGTGATCTCTCCGAGAGTCCCGGTTTGTGCCACGCTTCGCATATGTCGACAATAGGCATAATTTGTGGGAGCAAGGGGAGTGGACCGCATATTCTTAGGGGAAAGAGCCCATTGTTTGCCGTATGATTGATGAAGTCCTCGTTCGACCACAATGGTTTCTTCAACTAATTTGGCAAAGCGAAGCGCGGTATCGGCCTCCGTTGCCTTTGCCGACCCAATGGCAAAGACCCTGGCCAATTCTTCTAAATACCTGGCATCTTGCAAAATGTAGTATTTGAATTTTCTTGCAGGTAGGGTGCCTTTTCCCAATGCGATCACAAAAGGATGCCTCAACTGGGCTGCCCAAACAGGAGCTGCGAGTTTTCGTAATTGTTCAGAAAAAGTCATAGGAGACTGTGTTGAATCCAAATTGGGGATTGTTCGCTTACCTTTATTTGAGTAGGGCACGAGCGACCTGAAAGGCTCTCTCCATATCCGGCATATGGCCAAGGTCGGGGGTCACCTGAAGATACCGGATCACGTTATTGGCATCGACGACCATCACCGCTCGAGCCAGGACGTGTGGTCCTTCCAACAGTAATCCGTGGGATTTTCCAAATTCACCACCACGAAAATCAGACAGAAATTCCACATTCGCAATGCCCGCTTCTTTCGCAAATCGCTCTTGCGCAAAGGGCGTATCGACGCTAATAGTCATGAGTTTCACCTGTTGATCCAGCCCCTGATTTTTTTCACTGAGGTAATGCGTCTGTTGTTCGCAAACTTTGGTGTCCAAGGAAGGCACCACATTGATGATACGAACCATTCCCTGTGATTCATGAATGTTCACAAGAGATAAATCTTTTTTGGCCAATGGAACGGCATGAAGGGATTCACCGGCTTTCACTTCGAAGCCACTCAGCGGCAAAGGGGTTCCCCTGAATAGAATGGTTGCCCCTTCACCTGTTTGGGCCGTTTCCCTGGCAACCGGAATATCTTTGTAGGAAAATCCTTGTTCCGAATGAGGGTCTACGGTCGTGCAACTCCATAATGAAGAAATCGTCAGGATGAGACAGAATACATTAAGAGAGGTTTTAGGCATCAGGATTCTCCTTGCCGGGCAGATCGGTGATCTGGATTAAGGGTTGCGTGTTGGTTAACGGATTCCATTACCCATGGCTCCTTTGCCTGCCGGGCAATGGATACTTCAGGATTCTCTTTCCAAAAATGAGAGGATGAATTGATTGACGATAGCCGGTTTTTCCCATTGTGCGAGATGCCCTGCTTCCGGGATCACATGCCACTCAACATGAGATAACCGGTTTTTTACCCGTTCGCCCACTTCGAGGGGAAACACTCGATCATGATCTCCCCACAGAAGCAGGACCTGGTGCGAAATTTTCTGAAGCCTGTTGCCATATTGTCCCTCCCAGTTCTGGATATTGTCCAATAGAGAATAGAGCGGACCTAGGAAGCCACCCCGTCGTCGATTGTGAAAGGAACGCTCAATGACTGTAGGGGAGATAAGCTCGGGATTATAGACAATTTCTTTGAGAAGTTGTTCAGTGCTGTTTCTTCCAGCCACCCAATTCCCCAATTTTGCGAGCCAGAGTGGAGGGCGGTGGGAGAGAAAGCGTTTGTACTGTCGGGAAGCGATGCTGTGTTCTACTTGAGAGGGAAATCCCGAGATGAGGATGAGTCGTTGGACTCGTTCCGGATAATCAAGGGCCATGGCCATGGCTAATCCGGCCCCCATCGAATTGCCGACCAAGGTGGCCCGTGAAATATTAAGGCTATCCATGAATTGCCGAAAAAACCCCACGAGGCGTTCTGGAGTGTACGCTTCTTCCGGTTTGTCTGAGAGACCAGAGCCCAGTAAATCAGGGATGATGACTCGATAGGTGTGAGACAGGACCGAATATTGGTGCTCCCATTGCCACATCGACCCGCCAAATCCATGTATGAGGATGAGCGGTGGACCCTGACCGACGTCAAGATAGGCAATGCGATGGTTGTTCACCGTCGTGATCTGATAGGGCACACGCTGGATCAGTTCTATCCTGGATGGGAGTGGTGTGGAGGACGAACATCCCAATGTGGTGAAGCACCCAAGCACGGCCATGAAGAAAGGGAAGGACAACGGACGAGAACAAGCCGACATTATTATTCTAAATGAATCAGGGTTTCATCCGGATTCACTTCATCTCCCTCTTTGACATAAATTTTGGCGACGGTTCCGGCTATAGGAGCTTGGACTCGATTTTCCATTTTCATTGCTTCTACCACCAGCAAGGAATCACCCGCATTGACAGTTGCGCCCTGGGTCACCAGGATCTTGACCACTCTTCCGGGCATAGGTGTCGTCACATCACCCGGTTGGGATGCTTTGGGGCGTCCCTCCGCTTTTGATGAAAGGGGTGTAGGTGGTTCGGGAGAACCCGCTAAGACTTCTTGAATCGGTTCCAGATAGACTTCCTCAAGTTTATCATTCACCTTGATGTAATAGGGTTTGACTCCATCAACCGTTTGGCCTGAACCCGAAACCCGAATATGATAGGCCTCGCCGTGGACCGTCACGTTAAATTCCACTGGAGCCAAATGAAGATCATGGGCCACAGCTGGCCCACTTTCAGAGGGGGTCTGAAGGGGTTCGGGTTTTAATTCCCCCCGCTCCCGTTCATCAAAGAACTGCAATGCCACGGAGGGGAGGAGAGCATACGAGACGATATCTTCTTCAGCGATTTCCCTCCCGACTAATTCCTGTCTGGCATCGTTCAGCTCTGGATCAAGGTTATCAGCCGGGCGACCGGACACCGGCTGGTCGCCTTCCAAGGCCTTTTGCCGGATTTTCGAGTTGAGCGTGCCCGGTGGTTTCCCGTACAACCCTTGAAAATAGTTTTTAGTTTCATTGGTGATCACTTTATAGCGTTCACCAGTCAAAATGTTCAGCGTCGCCTGGGTTCCGACAATTTGGCTGGTGGGAGTCACAAGGGGAGGATACCCCATGTCTTTTCGTACGCGTGGAATTTCTTGCAGGACTTCTTTGATTTTCCCCAAAGCGTTTTGCTCGGCTAATTGAGCTGCTAAATTCGACAGCATCCCGCCCGGGACCTGTGAGAGCAGAATGTCGGTATCGACACCCGTAAAGTCGCTTTCAAATTGGCGATAACGTTTTCGGGCTTTTCGTAATTTATCTGCTGCCGGGGCAATTTGCTCAAGATTCAATTTCGTGTCATACGGGGTGTTTCGAAGGGCGGCAATGAATGATTCCGTCGGCGGGTGTGAGGTGCCGCCGGAAAGAGGGGACAACGCCGTATCCAAAATATCCAACCCCCCCATAATGGCCATGAGGGACGACATGGAGGCCATTCCCGAGGTGTAATGGGTATGCAAATGGATAGGCACACGAACGGTCGATTTTAATCGAGAAATTAATTCATAGGCCTCGAAGGGAGGAAGGAGGCCTGCCATGTCCTTGATGCAGATGGTATCGGCACCGAGATCCTCCAACTGTTTGGCCTGTTCCACAAAATGGTTCAAACTATGCACAGGGCTCACGGTATAACAAATAGTTGCTTCGATATGCTTCCCGCAGGCCTTCACCACTTCCATGGCGGGCTTGATGTTCCGAATGTCATTTAAGGCATCAAAGATTCTAAAGACATCAATGCCGTTTTTAGCTGATAATTCAATGAATTTTTCAAGTACGTCATCGGCATAATGCCGGTAACCCACAAGGTTTTGCCCACGTAACAACATTTGTAATCGGGTTTTCGGCATCGCTTCCCGAAAGGCCCGCAGGCGCTCCCAGGGATCTTCCTTAAGAAATCGGAGACACGAATCGAAGGTGGCTCCTCCCCATACCTCCAGGGACCAAAACCCCACTTCATCTAATTCTGAAGCCACCGATAGCAGATCTTCAGTGCGCATACGGGTCGCTAAAAGAGACTGGTGTCCGTCCCGCAAAGCCACATCCGTTAAAAAGACTTGACGCTTTGGAGACGCTTCAATATCTAAGGCGGGAGCGGCATCCAATTTCATCCGGGTGGGGACGGGACGACTGGGTTTTTTGCCCTTGGGGGCGGGTGATGTTTTTCGTGACATAGGAGGCCTTTCACAAGTGCAACGGATAACAGCTTCTGGTTACGGTTGCTATAAACCTTCAAACGCGGCAATGGCTGCTGAAAGTGCTATGACGAGATCTTCGGGTTCCTCCGCCTCTTCATATTCAAATAGCGCGGGATGGCGTTCAAGGTAGGACGTATCGAATCGTCCGGCCCGGAAATCGGGTTCCTCCATAATCTTCCCCATGAAGGGAATGGTGGTTTTGACGCCCCGCAGCACAAATTCTTCGAGTGATCGATGGGTTCGGCGCACCGTTTCATCCCAGGTCCGTCCATGAACGGTCAGCTTGGCCAGCAGAGCATCATAATATGGGGGCACGGTATAGTCTTTATAGACCGCTCCGTCAATTCGAACTCCGACCCCGCCCGGAGACAGATATGCCGTAATTTTTCCGGAAGAGGGCCGAAATCCATTTTGGGGATCCTCGGCATTAATCCGACATTGAATCGCATAGCCTTGAAGATTCACCTCATGCTGTCCAAAGACCAAGGGACGCCCGGCCGCAATCCATAGTTGGGATTGCACAATATCAACGGTGGTAATTTGTTCCGTGACGGTGTGTTCAACTTGGATACGAGGGTTCATTTCCATGAAGTAGTAACGTCCGTCGGGATCTAGTAAAAACTCCACGGTGCCGGCATTATAGAACTGGGCGGCACGGGCCATGGCAATGGCGGCTTCTCCCATTTCTGCTCGTAGACGAGGGGTTAGCACAAGCGACGGAGCAATTTCTAGCAGTTTTTGATGACGCCGTTGAATAGAGCAATCCCGCTCCCCGAGATGAATCACATATCCGTTTTTATCTGCAAGTAATTGGAATTCAATATGGTGGGGTCGTTCAATATATTTTTCAAGGAATAATTCCCCATTCCCAAAGGCGGCCAAAGCCTCACGGGCCCCTGCTTCCATCGCCTCTTGTAATTCCTCGTCTGTGCGCACCACGCGAAGTCCCCGCCCTCCGCCACCGGCACTCGCCTTGACCATGACCGGGTAGCCGGCACGGTGGGAGAACGTGAGCGCCTCTTCCAGCGTGTCCACGCTTCCATCTGAACCGGGAACGACAGGCACTCCAATCTTCATGGCGAGTTCCCGAGCTTTGACCTTATTACCCAGCAGTTCAAGGGCATGCGGAGATGGTCCAATAAAGAGAATACCGGCTTCTTCGCAGAGTCTGGCAAAATCTGCGTTTTCTGCCAGAAATCCATATCCCGGATGAATGGCATCTGCCCGAATACGTTTAGCCAACCCCACAATTTGTCGGGCATCAAGGTACCCTTGGACGGGCCCCGGACCGACTAAATACGCTTCGTTGGCTTTTTTGACGTAAATCGAGGTGGCGTCACTTTCTGAATAAATCGCAGCCGTGGCAATGCCGAATTCTCGACAAGCTCGGATGACGCGCATCGCAATTTCTCCACGGTTGGCTACTAAAACTTTTTTAAACATGTGATTCCAACAAAACTATCAAAAGCTAGGGAAATCGGGGACCTTTACCCGTGACTGGCGATTCATCCGTTTGGATGAGGTGGCTCAAGACAATCAGTAGAGGTGCCAGTACGGGTTATTTTTTGTTAAAAAGAGGATAATACTTTCCTTTTTGTATGAGGTTTTGGCCTTTTGGGGAAAGGACAAACTCTTCAAAGGCTAAAACCTGGGCTGAAGGGTTGGGGTTGGTTATGAGCACCACCGGGAGTTGGAGAGGATAGCGATTATCCAGAACAGTCTGAATCTCCGGCTCTACCCGATTAATAAATAGAAGATTGATCGCGACCCCATCTTCTTTAGCCCGGAGGGCCGGGGCCATGGAAACAAAGGTCACGGCTTCTAGATTGCCACTGACCGCTTTAATCGCTTCATCCTCGGTTCTCCGCTCTAGACGCTGAACGTGGAATACCGTCAGGAATATTTAACTGTTTTTCGAAGCCTTGTCGAATATTTTGATTGTTGGTTCGGCTGATAAGAACGATTTTGGTTTGGGGCGCCTCTTCATGGACCTGGGACCAATAACGAATTTTTCCTGAAAAGATATCTGCAACCTGTTGCATAGACAATTCTTTGACCGGGTTAGAAAAGTTGGTCAACACGGCGATGCCGTCTCTGGCAATGATCGTGGAACGAAGAGTGGGGATTTCTTCACCCGTGATGCCAATATCCGCTTCGTTGAGTTCGAGGGTTCTGATTGGCTTCGCATTGGGATGCCAAAAAAAATCAATGGAAATGGAGGGATTCCCTGACTCAAATTCCGCAGCCAGAACTTCTAGAAGATATCGCTCAGGACCATTTCCGACAATGAGTATGGTCCCGGAGGCATTCGATCGATCTTTGGGAGAGTCTGAGCCATCTGAATTCCTAGAATAAACAATGCTCACGGGGAGCAACAGTCCACAGAGAAATCCAATCCCGATCAGGGAAAAACCTTTCCTCAAACTCAGTTTGTTAAACCCGAGGGATATCATAGTTCCGGCAACCCTTACCGACGGAAATCTCAACGCAAGTTGTGGAGATTAAAGAAAATGTTTTCCCCGAGACTGAAAAAGCGGAGCCATCTTTCCCGTTTAGGGAAATAAATGTCAAGGGGAGGCGAGTTGGACGATGACACTCAGTAGGCGGTGAATCTTTGCCCGACGCCTCAATCTTCCCGTTATTCCCCTCCGGTTGGTGAAGAATTGCTTTCGGTGGGAGCAGCGCGTTGGCCCATGATCGGGGGCAGTTTGGAAAATTTGTCCATACGCTCATTTAACATGTTATAGGCTTTACCTTCTGCAAAGCCTGTTTTATGGGTCCCTACGATCTTCGATGCGAATGAGGACATAATCCGTCGGCTTTTTGTCGTGTTGCATTTGGGGCAAATGGTTTCTTCAGGTTTGGCACTCACGGGTTGCATAGCTTCATACCGATGATCGCATCCTTCACACACATATTCGTATAATGGCATACATCACTCCTTACGGTTTTACCTGCATGACGATTGATGATGAGGTTGATTGTGCACCCCATTATATCGAAGGGGGTGAAGACATGGCTAATGCAGAAGAACTTTTTTGAATGAAAATATCCAAACAGATTGACGGCAAGTTTATGACTTAACTATACTTTTTCATTGGACTTTTCACTGTCAAATTGGAGGGAATGAGCAATGTCCGTGTTAATTCGACGATTCAAATTACCCACTGGAATGGTCAAGGAAGAGCGTATTGACGATGAAGACCGCATCGAACGGTACATGCAGTTTTTTGATAGAGAAGAACAAGCAAAACTTGAGGCTGGTCAAAAAGTTTTTTTAGATAAAGACGAATGGCAATTTGTTGACAATTAACATCCTACGGGCAGGTTTTTCTCAGTACAGTTGAAATCGGTTGGCGGTCAGTCTCGGTTCATGACCTGAATGAAGGGTATTATATTTATGGGATTTTGGATCCACGTGAAACGATCGCTTGATCAAGCCATGATTCATAAGGATCGTTGTCCAGAAATTCCTTCAGGTCCGCATCGGTCTGACTTCTGGGAGGGTGGATGGACTGAATATCCGGACAAGGACACAGCGCTGGAAGCTATGGAAAATACTGATGCCACCCTGCAACTCAAATGTCCCTTGTGTAAACCGTAATAATGTGTTCCCGCATATCTTTTCCGAATTCTCTCGTTCACCAAAGTTTCTTTTCCCTAATATTATCCGGTATGGCTCAAAAATTTGGTAATGCCAGGTGGGTAAAGGAGGGATATCTAGACAACCAGATCGGTGGAGGGTTGTCGGTCAAATCACTTTGCTTGTCTCGAAACAGTGGATTTCTGTCTGGCTGGCGATTTTTCCGGAGAGATTGCTGGAAAAGTCATTGGCTTTCGAAACCCCAAATTTTTAGATGACCCTCATGCGGGAGAATCATTGGATGATTTTGTCATCCCGCAGGTAGGAAAGGTCAGTCTCATATCTTTTGACCCCCATCCGCTTCTTCAGCCTCATCCCTATATTGAGTGGTTTTCGTCGGATCAACAACATTATCGGATTGAATTGGAACCGGCTGAGGCGTGGGTCATGAGTGACGCTCAACGAGGTCCCTGTGGAGGGTCATTCCCAACGAATCCGTCAAGAATTATCACCTTTTTGCGATGACCAGAGTTGATTGACGTATTCTTCGTATGCCATCACTCGTTGGCAAAAATAATGAGATGGTCCGGAGCATAAACACAATGTTCCCTGAGGAGAGGAACTAGCATCACCCTTCGAAGTTATTGATTGACTCACTTTTCCTCCGTTCGTAAAATGCCCGCCATGAATGATCGGTTTCTAAAAGCTTGTTTGCGTCAGCCTGTTGACCGGCCCCCTGTGTGGTTTATGCGGCAGGCAGGACGGTATATGGAAGAATATCAGACCATCCGACGCAAGTATTCCATATTAGAGGTATGCAAAACACCGGCGTTAGCTGCGGAAGTGACTCTTCAACCTATTCATCGGTTTAATTTAGATGCGGCAATTATTTTTGCAGATATTTTATTGCCTCTTGAAGCTATGGGACTGGGCTTGGAATTTGTAGAAGGGAAAGGGCCCCGTTATTGATAATCCCATTCGAGGGGAGATGGGCATTGTGGAATTCCGTCCGGTTGATGGGGAGGCATTTGCTTATGCAGGAGAAGCCATTCGGCAGACGCTTAAAGCCCTCGATAATCGAGTCCCGTTACTGGGATTTGCCGGAGCACCGTTCACATTGGCCAGTTATGCCATTGAGGGCGGGAGCTCACGGGACTATGCCAGAACCAAACATTTGATGTTCTCGCAGCCAACCGTCTGGCATCAATTAATGTCCAAACTTTCTGTGGTGGTCGTGGAATATTTGCGGGTTCAAAGCCGAGCAGGCGCCCATGCTATTCAACTCTTTGATAGTTGGGTTGGCTGTTTAAGCCCAGGGGATTATGAAGAATATGTCCTACCTCATGTTCAAAATATTTTTTCCGCCTCTACGGGTTGAAGGTATTCCCCTTAATCTATTTTGGAACGGGAACGACAGGGCTTCTTCCCCTTATGCGAAAAGCTGGAAGTGATGTGATGGGTGTCGACTGGCGGGTTCGGTTGGATGAAGCCTGGAGGACCATCGGGTTTGATGTGAGCATTCAAGGTAATCTGGACCCACTGGTACTGTTTCGCCCCAGAAAAAGAAATCGAGCGTCGGGTGAAGGATATTTTGCAGCAAGCTGGTGGCAGACCTGGCCACATTTTCAATTTAGGTCACGGAATTCTTCCCAATACCCCGTTGCACGCGTGAATTTGCGATTGATTGTGTTCGTCGGTTTTCAACTGCTTCACTCATGTGAACGATGTTTGGTGTCCTTCTCGCTCTCAAGTTTCTCCCTTCGCGTCCAGGAAATCTCTTACATCGTCCTCTTTCTAATTCTCACTAGCTTGCATTGTCGATGACCCGTGACTACATGAGGAAGACTCCGTATCAGGCTGTCATTGTCGGGGGTGGGATATCCGGACTCGCCACGGCGTATGCTGTGATGGAGGAGGCCCAGAATAAGCTGACTGAGGTACAATGCACGGTGGTCGAACGGATCCCCGATGGGGTGGAAAAATTTTGACTCACGTGACAGAGGACTTATCTGATCGAAGGGGGCCCCGATTCTTTTTTCACGTCCAAGCCATGGGCAATAGAATTGTGCCGGCACCTTAGGCCTTCATGATCAGTTGATTCCTACCAATGCGCAACACAATCGCACTTTCTCATTTTGCCGCGGCGGCTTGCAGGAACTGCCTCAGGGCTTGTTGTCCTTTCGGCCTCAACGGGTCGATACCCTTGTCACTAGCGGGCTCTTATACTTGGAAAGGCATGCTTCGCATGGCAGCAGAACGGTTTTGGCCAAGGCGGAACCCTTGGCCAGCCGATGAATCACTTGGAGGATTTTTTCGTCGACGCTTTGGAACCGAAGCTTTTGATTTTTTGATTGAACCGCTGGTGGCTGGCATCTATGCCGGCGATGCAGATGAACTCAGTATTGAGTCCACCTTTCCTCGATTTCGTGAATTAGAACGTGAATATGGCAGTGTGATAAAGGGCATGCGGGTTGCGCGGGCCAAAGCAGCTACAGCCTCGCCTCCCTCTGGAGGAGCCTCCACGCTGTTTATGTCGCTCCGGAGCGGATTGGGCCAGTTAATTCGTTCCTTGGTTGAGAAATTACATGAACGCAAGGTGTGTTTAATTGCTGGAAACGGGTGCGTGGAGGTCCAGCCTCCGACTCGGGAATCCAGCCCCTTTCAGGTCATTCTAGCGAGTGGAGAGAGGCTGACGGCCGAGGCAGTGGTTTTGGCCACTCCGGCCTTTCAGACGGCTCGATTGCTTCGTTCCTTGCAACCAGAGATTGCCAGCCTTTTAGACAGCATTCCTTATGCCTCCACCGCCACGATTTCCATGACCTATCCAACTGATGCCATTGGCTCACGGATTCGAGGATTCGGATTTGTCGTTCCACGGAAAGAGCAACGTTCCCTTACTCGCTGCGACCTGGACTTCCTTGAAGTGGCCGGATCGGAGCAGAGCTGGGACAACCCTTATTCGGTGCTATGTCGGCGGGCGAGGACGTGAGACTATTCTTGAGCAAGATGATCAACAGTTAATAGAGTGTGTTCGGCGAGAATTAGAAGCTATCGTAGGGCTCACGGCTGTCCCCAAATATACCGAAATTCATCGATGGATGCGGGGAATGCCGCAATATGTGCTTGGGCATCAGGACCGGTTAGTCAAAGTTCAACAATTATTGGCTGAAAGGCCAGGTTTATATGTGACCGGGGCGGGTTTGTATGGCATCGGTATCCCTGACTGCATACGGGAAGGCACCAAAGTGGGACACAAACTTATACAGGACCTTTGCCATAAAAAGCCTACGATGGGTTGTGACAAAAATATTTCAGAGTTGAGTCGCTGAATGGAAAATGGAAGAGACGATGGAAGAAATCGTGCGAGCGCATGTTCTGGTCAGGGGAAAGGTTCAAGGAGTTGGGTTTCGCGCTTTTACCCAATATCAGGCTACCCAAAGACAATTGCATGGGTGGGTACGCAATCGGGCGGAAGGGGGAGTCGAATTGGAAGTAGAGGGACCCAAGCTATCTGTTAGCACATTTCTTCAAGCGCTGCACCAGGGGCCCCCTCTTTCTCAGATCCTTCAAGTAACGGTTGACTGGAAAGATCCAAACAGGCAAACTGAAGGGTTTCAGATCATTCGTACTTTCCAGTAGGGGATAAAAACATATGAAGATGGGGAAAATCCTCCTTCTCGTATTATGGAAATGTAAGGGTTTATTCAATGGATTATAAAGCACGTATCCGGGAGGTTCCAGATTTTCCCAAACCCGGCATCCTTTTTTATGATATTACCCCGCTCTTGAATGACCCTGAATGCTTTCGCTCCATTATTGATGAATGCACTCAAAAATATCGGGATTCCGGAATCACCAAAGTTATTGGTATTGAATCGCGAGGATTCATTTTTGGGAGCCCATTGGCCTATCACCTGAATGCCGGGTTCGTTCCTGTCCGGAAGCCTGGAAAATTGCCGGCAGATGTATTTGAGGTCAAATATAATTTGGAATATGGTTCGAATTCTTTGGCGATCCATCGAGACGCGATTAGGGAGGGAGAGCGAGTGCTTATTGTTGATGACCTTCTCGCCACCGGCGGAACTGCCGGCGCAACAGTCCATCTTATCCGACAATTGGGCGGGCACATTGCCGGAGTGTATTTTTAGTCGAATTACTCGGGCTGGATGGACGAAAAAAATTGGATGGGTGTGAGATTCACTCCCTGATCACATATAGATAATCCCCATAACTTTTGTATCACAATTGACGCACTGTTTAAATGATAGACTCAAAAAATGGCCCCTTTTGATGGTGAGAAAATGGTTAACCTCCGAATGGAGAAAGGAATGTAGAATGGCCGCACGACCAGTAAAGAAAGAGATCAAACCGACGCCGCCGGGCGAGAAGCCACAAAAGAGCCACTTCCATCGGCCCGCTTCTAAGAAGCCTGCTAAAGAACAAACAGGAAGATCGTCATGTGGCTTTGAAGGAAATACTCTTGGCAAAACGGGAAACCCTGATTAAAGAAATCAAACAGCAGCTCGGCCAATCCGTGACAGATGAACAATCAGCGTCGGCTGGAAGCGGCGATGGATAGCGGGGACCAGGCCTTGTGGATTTAGATCGTGAAATGGGGATATCGCTGCAGGAAATGCGCAATCGTGAGCGACAGCTTATTGATGATGCGTTGGATAGTTTAGATGAAGGCACGTATGGTGTGTGTGCGGAATGTGAGGGTGAGATTAAGTGAAAAACGCCTGGAAGCCCTTCCGTTTGCTCGTTTGTGTGTGGCCTGCAAATCCAAACGTGAGCTTATGGAGAAAATTGAACGGTCGGAACAGCGGCAATAACCAACAGACGAGACACTTCTCCGCATAACGTTGTTAGGCCCGTGTGTACCATACAACCTCTCACCACGCCAGAAGTTCCTTCCGCCTTAATTCCCTTTAAGGACGAACATTTGAGAATTGGACATATCATTCGTTTAGAGACCTTTCCATTCTCCTCTAAATGAAGCAATAAGAAAGACGTGAAACCTGGTCTCGTATGGTCACTTCAAACATTGTTGTTCTGGCGAGTGGAGGATTGGACTCCACGGTGACGGCGGCGGTCGCCAAGTCAGAAGGATATGGGCTGTATTTCCTGACCATTGATTATGGTCAACGGCACCGAACAGAAATTGAGTGTGCCAAAAAAATTGCCGCGTATTTTGAGGTGAAAGACCACAAAATTGTTCAGCTTGATTTGCGGACCTTTGGTGGCTCGGCGTTGACCGATCACATTGCTGTTCCCACTGATCGGCAAACTCAGGTCCGCAATCAGGAGATTCCCGTCACCTATGTTCCAGCCAGAAATACGATTTTCCTGAGTTTAGCGCTGGCATATGCCGAGGTGTTGGGGGCATCAAAAATATTTTTTGGAGCCAACATCCGTGACTATTCCGGCTATCCGGATTGCCGTCCGGAATTTATCCAGGCGTTTAGGGAAGTGGCTCGCCTTGGCACTCGAATGGGATTACAAGGTCATCCGGTAGAAGTTATGTCTCCCTTACTCTTTTTGACGAAGCGGGAAATTATCCAAAAAGGGCATGCGTTAGGCGTGCCTTTTCAATGGACGAATAGTTGTTATAATCCCGGCCTTCAGAATCGCCCATGTGGCCACTGTGATAGTTGCCTCATTCGTCAAGAAGGATTTATTGAAGCGCAACTACCTGATCCATTACAGGCGATATGACTCCCGAGGCTGATGACCTATGACTGTTTGCTAATGTGGGCGTAAAGGAAATCGAGACATGACCAATTACCTTAGTCGTACAACACTCAGAAGATTTACCGGTGTGCTGTGCCTGTTCATTTGTGTTGGATGTTCGGAAAATGGTTCAAATGCACGGGAATCCTCTGACTCTGCCCCACTGGCACAGATAGCGGTAGAGAAGGAACTTCCAGCAGATTTCAAAGAAGGTGAGATGAAATTCAATTCCTTTTGTTCTCCTTGCCATGGGGCGCAAGGCACGGGAACCGCGCAAGGTCCCCCGCTTGGTGCATAAAATCTATGAACCCAATCATCATGCGGATTTCGCTTTTCAGCGGGCTGCGGCCCAAGGGGTCAAAGCCCACCATTGGAAGTTCGGGAACATGCCAAAAATCGAAGGGCGTGACGGCCGATGATGTCACGCAGATTATTGGCTACATCCGGTGGCTGCAGCGCCAGGCTGGAATTTTTTAAACTTCTCAGGATTTATTGCAACCAGGTCGTTTTTTTCCCACCTGTTCCTGTGCGGAAACTGACTCTTTTCTGCTCATGCCGGCCTGACGTGTTCAGGAATGTTGTCCTTCAGGGCATGCTCCGCTCGAGTTCGTTGACCAGAGCATCAATCCGTTTAAATCCGGCCTGCCAGAATGTCGTTGAATTGATATCCACTTGCAAGGGTGCGAGCAAGTCCTGAGGACTGGCTGACCCACCACCTGCCAACAATTGTAAATAGTGAGGGACGAAAGCCGGTCCTTCCGATTTATAGCGTTGGAATAACGCCAAGACTAATAAATTCCCAAAGCTATAGGCGTAACAATAAAACGGGCTGGCAAACATATGAGGAATGGCTAACCATTCCCATTTAAACTCATCTTCCACATGAAGGTGTCGGCCGAATTGTTCGCGAAGAAGTGCCAGGTACGTCTGGGCCAGCTCGTCAATGGTGGCTCCTTGCTGAACCATCTGATGGGCTTGCGTTTCAAATTGGACAAAGTAGGCCTGTCGCAGAATGGTAGCATAGGCATCGTCGAGTTGATGCAACAGGAGTCCTGCTTTGACTTTTTTGTCCTTTTCTTGTTGTAGAAGCGAATCTGAGAGAAGGTGCTCGCCAAAGACCGAGGCCGTTTCCGCCAAAGGAAGCGCGGAATGAAATGTCAACACAGAATGATCGCGCTGCCATCATGGCATGGACAGCATGTCCAAGTTCATGCGCTAACGTCGAGACATCTCGGGATTCTCCCGTATAATTCACCAATACATAGGGGGTATGTTTCGGGAGCACGCTATAGCAAAATGCCCCGCCCATCTTGCCGGGACGTACGGCTGCATCGAGATGGCCTTCCTGAAGAACCTGCTTCGCCAGTTGAGCCAATTGAGGAGAAAACACCTGATATGCCTCCATCACGAGACTTTCGGCCTGCGAAAACGAGTACTTGGCTTTCTTCCCGGCGTAGGGAGCATAGAGATCGTAACGTTGAAACTTTTTAATCTTCAGCAGTCGCCCTTTTAACTGAAAGTATTGTTGGAAAATCCCGGCATTCTTTCGGCAGGTTGTGAGGAGTGCATCCACCGCCTGCTCGGGAACATCATTCGTAATATTGCGAACCGCGATGGGAGAGGGGTAGTGCCGCAAGGTGAGGCCTTCGTTTCCCCAGTCCTGGACCAGGCTTTTATACATTTCTCCCAACACATCCCGTTGTTCCCCATAGACCTTGAAGAGGGCGCGGTAGGCTCCTCGACGAACTGAGGCCAAGGGATGACGGACATACCCCATCAGTTGTTCACGGGTCAGGCGGGTGGTCCGGCCCTTGGCCTTCAGTTGAAACGTGAAACTATTCGTCGTCACCCCGTATAACGTTTCGAGAGCTTGGCGACCGGTCGTATTCTTAATCGCCAGGATCCGTTCTTCGCATTCGGTCAAGGTATGAGGTTTTAAGCGAGTGAGGGTATCCAGATGATACCGATACCGTTCTGCTTTTGAAGAAAGACGTGCCGCGTTGGCGGGATCCACGCTTTGCCACCAGAGGTCGAGAAACACCAGTCGATTCGAAAAGTCCGTCAGCTTGTTCCGTACCTGGGTGTCAAACGCCCGGGCTTCCTGATTTTTCGTATTCTCCGAAAACCATAAAAATGAAAATGCCCGTAAGGTCGTCATGAGTTCGGTGATGGTTTCATATTGGTCCCAGATTTCCTTGAACCGGTCGGCCGACATATCAGGGGTTAATTGCGGTCGTATGGGCTTCAAGTGCGGAAATCCGGGAATCTAAGTCTTTAGTGAGCCGCTTAAAATCTTTAGCGGGATGACGCAAGAAGGCCTTGAAGGTTCCAGGATGGAAGAGTTTGAGTCATATGATGTTTGCTCCTTTGTGATGACAATGAACAACCATACCTTTAGGCCTACTCCCCGAGGTTGAAAATCACGCAGCCTCGAGGGAGCGCTAAATAGTGCGATATGCCTTCTGTCATTGAATTCCAATCCGATCGGCCCCAAAAATAATTTGCTAGAATGCTCCCACTCAACCCAACATCGGTATCATCCTCAGCAACAAAATTTTCATTGACTCCACTCCTTTTTAAAGAAGGTTTTAAAATAGGAACCCTATAAGAATTGTTGAATAAAAGGAAGGGAAAACGGCGAAGATTAAAATGAAAAAGGCCGGGGGTTATCCTACCCTTCTAAAACTGGGATTAAAAGACTCAACCAGAGGAGAATTTTTTTAATTTTCCCAGGGGATGGCGGGGCCATGGACGTTAGGCTCAAAGGTGTAGAAAATTGAAGCTTTTCCTCTTTTTAGGTAATCGAATCCTTCTATCATTTTAGACAATGTAATATTTAAATTATTCAGGTGATATATTTCCATTATGGAAAAATTATCGTCGGATCTATTTTTACCAGTCCGATAAAAATCGGCGAAATCTTCTAAATGGCTTTTATTCCATTTAAAACCATCTCCACAGAAAACCATTTTGAAAATATACTGTCCAGGATCGGTTATGTATTCAATTTTCTTTTCCAATTCTTTGGTGTATTCGTAAGAATTTCCCTCTGGCACTATAATAGTCATGGTAGATTTCCCCGCCAGCAAAGCCTGGGTCCAAAATCAACTGGGAGTTTATTGGAAAATGTCCTCTCTGGGTATCCCTCTCATATTTCTCCCAATTGTCCTTTTCCATTGGCTGAATTGTTTTTACATCAAAATAAATTTTCTTACCGTCATTTCTTTGCACGAAGAAATCAATCGTTTGTCCTGTTTGGGGAATTGTTCTTTCATACTCAATAAAAGCGCAAGTTTTACCTTGTCCCATTAAGAGTAGCTCTTTTGCGAAGCATAATTCATTGGCCATCGCCGTAAATCCATCACTGGATGTACAGTCATTTTCCTCCCAGGCGATTCGTGCCTCTTTGTATTTTTTGAGCAATCTCCCTTTTGTCGGAAATCGCGCTTCTTGCTCTTGTCTCAGAACTGAAACAATTGACATTTCTACTTCTTTAAAGAATTGGCGAATCCAGTTTCGATCTTCCATTGATCACCTAATGCCTTAACCTTCATCCTCCATTGGATGTATGCGCTTTACTTCCCCTTCGGCAGCAATTCTTTTTTTCCATCTTCTTCAGGTGAGCTTCTACCAAAGTTTTCAGGAATTCTCTACTGGGGAATACGGTATTTTTATGTGTGGCAGGTTCTATGGTTTTAAAAATGAATGTTCGTATATAATTAAAATTAAATGGAACATGGCGGAGGGGGTGGGATTCGAACCCACGGTCGCTTTCACGACGCCGGTTTTCAAGACCGGAGGATTAAACCGCTTTCCTACCCCTCCTTGTGATGGCTCATTTTAGAGGACCTTTGTGCCGTGAACCAAGGATAGTTTCATACCGCTTGAAATGTTTCGGATTGTGAGTGCCAATTTCGTTAAAGTATCTCTTCATTTCCTTTTGCCTGTATAGGTAGACACGGTTGCGGCCCATCGTTGGATGATATCCGAGGTTTATCATAGTGTGGTGAACAGCATCCAGAAGAGGCTTGGAATAGTTCCTGAAACATAAACACGCATACTCATATTTGATTCCAGCAATGGTATGGCTCGCCCGGTAAATGGAGCCGTCTGTATCCATCAACCCTCTTAACCCGGCTTTTATAAAATCAGGATGTTCAAGAATCCAGAGTGGAAGAGTGACTTGGTGCGCGACCTTATTGCCACGGACGAGTCCTTTCTGACAGAGAAACTCGACAAGCGCTATGCTGGAAACAACAATGTTGCAGGCATTCTTTCGAGTTGTTTGCGAGGGAATGAGTCCGAACATCCGGACGATGGCATCCACGACGAAATCTGCATAGTCTGCATCGGTGATCGCGTTAAGGGTGATGGTAATCTGATAAGGTCCTACGCCGCCGTCTCCCAACATTATTCCTAGAAACTCTGCCAAAAGAGCTGAAGGTTCAGGTTTCACAAAGGCCCTACGGAATTTAAATCCAGTCGGCAATCCTGATTGCTTCATCTTCTCATAGGAGGTAAAGCCACCACGACGTCTGCCACCGGCAGTGCCCGGATTCCCATAGCGTTCGAACCTCCGCCTGGCTCCTACTTGACCGGCTTTCCTGGTACTCCAATAGTCCGGAAGAATGTCCAATATCCTTGGACAAGGAATTCCTGAAATCTTCTGTAATGAGGTTACGGCTTCCTGACTTATGAGGTACTTCTCCCGTTGCCAATCGCGAATGGTCCTTGGGTGGACCCCACAGTCTAAGGCCAGGTTTTCTACCTGTGTTTTCATAGCCTGTTTAACCGCTGTTAGGTATTCGCTTTGCTCTCCTTTTGCAAATACAACCCTCGGCATGAAGAGCCCCTTAACTTTCGCAAGCGATCCGGTTCAGTCCCTGCATATACGGACGCAAGACTTCTGGGATGATCACAGAACCATCGGCTTGTTGATAGTTTTCCAAAATGGCGACCACGGTTCGTCCAATGGCCAGACCCGAACCGTTTAACGTGTGCAGAAATTGAGGCTTCTCCTTTTTGGAGCGGAATCGGATATTGGCTCGACGGGCTTGGAACGCTTCAAAGTTACTGCAGGACGAGATCTCCCGATACCGCTGTTGCGAAGGAAGCCAGACCTCAAGGTCATACGTTTTTGCCGCAGAAAACCCCAGGTCACCGGAGCACAACGCGACGACCCGGTAGGGGAGTCCCAATTTTTTGAAGAATCGATTCGGCGGCATGGGTCAACTGTTCTAATTGGCCATAGGAGTCCTCGGGACGGACAAAATTGACCAGTTCCACTTTTTGGAATTGGTGGACGCGAATCATGCCTTGGGTGTCTTTGCCATACGATCCGGCCTCTCGTCGGAAACAGGAAGTTGACGCTACATAGCGAAGAGGGAGTTGATCTGCATCGAGGATTTCCTCTCGAAACAGGTTGGTAACCGGCACTTCAGCCGTGGGAATCAGAAATAAATCTTCTTCAGGCAGATGAAAAAGATCTTCCGCAAATTTCGGCAATTGGCCGGTTCCTGTCATGGTGGACCGGTTGACCAGGACGGGGGGAAGCACTTCGGTGTAGCCGTGTTCTTGAATATGGGTATCAAGCATGAAATTGGCCAGGGCGCGTTCCAACTGCGCGCCAAGGCCCATAGACACACAAAATCTGGCTCCGGCAATTTTTGTGGCCCGTTTGAAATCGAGAATGCCCAGTGATTCTCCCAGATCGTGATGCGATCTGGCTTCAAAGGGAAATTTCGGAGGCGTCCCCCATTGTCGCATTTCGACGTTGTCGTGTTCGTCCTTCCCCGGAGTGACCGATTCGTGGGGAATATTTGGGATTCTGAGGGCCTGGTCTTGTAATTGTTCCTCTGTAGTGCGCAATTCCACTTCCATGGCCTGGATTCGGTCGCGAACTTCGCGAAGCAGTGGCCATGGCATCCTCGCTGGGTTGCTTGCGTGCGCTTTAATTCGGCAATGCGATCCGATCCTTTTTTTAACTGATGGCGGAGGTCTTCTGTTTGGGTGATGAGGGTACGACGTTGGGAGGCTAAGGCTTGGATTGTGTCCCAGGGAATATCGGCTGCCCGAGAACCTAATCGGGAACGGAGAGAGTCCAGTTGGTCACTAAGAATTCGAATATCGTGCATGGTGGCCTGGCAGGGAGGCCGAATCTATCATGAGCCCCCTTTTCAGTCAATGAATGGAAACTGGAAAAAGACCGATAACGAGTTCTTTAGCGGGACATCTGTAGTAAGGACATTACGGTCATTCACCCATCCACGCCTGCCGCTTCCCTCTCTTCTGGTCATCCTGGTTTTTCTGAAAAAAAGTAATTTTCCCTTTTTTCTCCGCTATTCGTGTTAGTGTGGTCGAATGCTGGTTTTTCTTATCCACGTTCGGGACCCACAGTTCTACGCACTCCCGGTTAAAACACGCGCCAAGAACGGCCGTATCCGGGTGATGGGCTTTCCTCCCATCGGCATCATGTCCCTTTCGGCAGTGCTCAAGCAGGCCGGTCACGGATGTGTGATGTTCGATCAGGCGAACCCTGATACCCCGAACGAAGTGATCCTTGAGGAGATCAACCGGCAACAGCCGGATCTGGTCGGCCTCAGTTTCCTGAGTACCACCAGCTATCCCTACGCGAAGATCTTGGCTCGTCAGATTCGTGCAGACAATTCCAAGGTCAAACTGGCGTTCGGTGGCGTCTTTGCGAGTTTGAACGCCGCATTGGTCAAGCTGCAGTGCCCTGAAGTAGATTTTGTCTGTCGTGGAGATGGGGAACAGTTACTTCTTGATCTACTCGAACGGTTCGAGGACCCGGCTGGCGTCGCCGGGTTGACATGGGCCAAAGACGGCCAGGTCGTGCAAAATCCCGGACGGCCGATGGAACGCCATCTCGATCAGTGGCCGTTTCCCGATCGCGAAGGCCTCCCGCTCGACTTTGTGGAGTCCATGCCACTCGACGTGCCGGCGGTGCTCTCGATGGAACGGTTCACCACGATGCAAACCTCCCGAGGCTGCCCATGGCCCTGTGTGTTCTGCGACATTCCGATTTTCAACGAAGGCAAATGGCGCGCGCGGAGTGCTGCAGCATGTGGTCAGGGAACTCACGTACCTCGAAGAATTCGGCTATGGGGCCGTCTATTTTGTCGACGACCATTTTCTGCTGCAGCCCAACCGGATCGAAGCGATTTGTCAGGGTGTGATGGATGCGAAGCTCACAATCCAATGGGGCATCGAAGGGCGGGTGGACTCGGTTGCTCAGCATTTGTTTCCGGCCATGGCCAAAGCACATTGCCGGACCGTCATGTTCGGGATTGAAAGCGGGAGTCAGAAGATTCTGGATCGACTCAAAAAAGAACAGACGTTGGAGGAAGTGGCCACCGCAGTGAAGAACGCCAAGCAGGCCGGCATCGAGATCGTGCACGGCTTTTTTACCGTGGGCAACCCCGATGAAACGGTTGAAGATATGAATGCGACCTTCGACCTGGCCTCCAAGTTGCCGCTTGACACGTTCGGCTTTAATCGCCTCTGTGTGTATCGTGGTACGCCCCTTTGGCAAGAGTATCTGAAGCGCGGGTTGGTCAGCGAAACCACAGATTGGTATAAGTATTTTAAGTGTTCGGAGATCGATCCGACCTGTTTATCCGGGGATGTGATCAATGAGGTTCGTCGTCAGGGGCTCAAGCGGCTGTTTATCTATAAGCTCCTACACTATCCCCTCCAAACGTTCCGATTGCTGCGACGGTTTCTCCGCTTCATGCCGATTCGGGATGTGGGCTACCTGATCAGCAAGCCGTTTCTGGGCCCGAAGAAAGGGGCCACGAAAGCAGAGGCGCTCTCGCGGGCAGTCGAACATGGCGAAATGAAAGATGTTGCGGCACAGCTGACTCAGATGACGGATGAGATCCTCCACCATGTGATGGAAGAGTCGCGACTGGAACGGTTACGCATTCAACTGGAAGCAGAAGGGTTGCGCGAACTGCCGATGGTCAACGTCCGCTAGCGGCAAATCTTCAGACGATGATTCCGCGCATATTCCTGGGCGCCAAACCCGGCGCATCGCTTACGTTCATCGCCAAGCATAACCCTATCTATGTCCTATATCTTTCCATATGAGGATGTCTTTGTCGTCATCATAAGTCTAATCATTGCGGGGATGCTGTTCCTCCGTTGGAATGTCCTTCCAAGTCGAAAGAAGTGATCACAATGACAATGTGGGGATCAGGGATTGTCCTCATCGGTACTTATACCGGAGCACCGATCTTTTCAGATGAGTTCCATGTAGGTAGATGGTGCATTGTGTTTTGCGGGATCCCTCTTTATAATTCAAGGTCATTTTAATAATGTGAGGAACGATGTTGCCAACTTTAATAGTGCCGCGCTCAGATAACCGGCGGGCGGATGATATCCGTCCTGTCAAAATTACTCGTCCATTTACCAAATATGCCGAAGGGTCAGTGCTCATTGAAATGGGAGAGACGAAGGTGGTGTGTACCGCCTCGGTAGAGGAAAAAGTTCCTCCATTTTTACGGGATAAGGGGCAAGGTTGGATTACCGCTGAGTATGGCATGCTGCCTCGCTCGACTCACGACCGGATGTCCCGTGAAGCCAGCAAAGGGAAACAGGGTGGGAGAACGTTGGAAATCCAACGGCTGGTGGGACGCGCCCTTCGAGCTGTCACCGATATGAATCAAATGGGGGAGCGCTCCATTTGGATTGATTGTGATGTGATCCAGGCGGATGGGGGTACCCGTACAGCCTCTATCACGGGCTCCTTTATTGCTCTGGCTGATGCCTTTGCGACCTTGAAAGAGAAAGGACTCATTAAGCAGTGTCCGCTCCTGGATTATTTGGCAGCCATCAGTGTCGGAAAAGTCGGTGGTGAAATCCGGTTAGACCTGGCATATGATGAAGATTCCCAGGCGGATGTGGATATGAATTTGGTCATGACCGGAAATGGACGCCTGGTCGAGGTGCAAGGGACAGCCGAACAATCCCCGTTTTCGAAACAAGATCTGGATGATTTTCTGGTGTTAGGGTGGAGCGGGATCCAAAGCTTGATCAAGCTTCAAAAGGAACTCATCGGTCCCATTGCCTGACCTGGACAACGGTGATCAATTCATTGGTGTTGGCGACAGCCAATCGTCATAAGGCAGAGGAAATGCAAGCGATTCTGGCTGATGTGGGCATTCCTATTCTGACCTTGAAAGAATTTCCTGATTTTCCCGGTGTCGAAGAAGACGGGGTCACCTGTCGGGATAATGCCGTCAAAAAGGCTAAGGCCACCGCGGCGTTTACAGGGCACTGGGCGTTGGCTGACGATACCGGGTTAGAAGTGGATGCATTACAGGGTCGTCCTGGGGTGTATGCGGCTCGCTATGCAGGAGAGCATGCCACCTACGAAGATAACTGCAAAAAACTGTTACAAGAATTACACGGCGTACCTTCGGATCAACGAACGGCCAGATTTATCACCGTGGTGGCTCTGGCCAACCCAGATGGGCAGACGGAAACCGTTGAAGGCGTTTTAGAGGGAATTATCACTCAGGAATTCCATGGAACCGGTGGATTCGGGTATGATCCGGTGTTCTATGTTCCTCAAGCAGAAAAAACCTTGGCTGAAATGACCTTCGCGGAAAAGAATCGAATGAGCCATCGAGCTCAAGCTGTCAACAATGCCAAGAGTCTTTTGGCTAAACATCCTCATCAACAACAGAAGTCGGGGCGTAGCGCAGCCCGGTAGCGCGCCTGCTTTGGGAGCAGGATGTCGGAGGTTCAAATCCTCTCGCCCCGACCAAATCTTCAAGTTTGTGAACCTTCCCATGGAAGCACGACGCAAATATTTATGATGGTAACATTCGAGCCGGTAGCTTACTCCGAAAAAACTCGAAAGGGAATTGTTGAAATATTGGGAAAAGGATGGCTCCGCTTCCTATCTGCATGAATAACAACAAATTTTCTTTTCTCCCTTTTTTACACCTACCTTGTCTTCACTTTATCCATTGAATTTTGTAGGCTGAGGGGTGCTACAAGTGAAGACATACCTCGAGCAGTGGGGCCAGAAGCTCGTTGATGTATTAGAGAGTCTCATTCTGAGACAGTGTTAGACATCCCCCATTTGTTTTTACCAGATGTTGGAAATCAACTAAGACTGGGGGACAAAACCATGTGGAAATTTATTACGCTCTATTTTCTAATATTCCCTTCATTAACATTTGCTCTGGAAACCACCCCTACGTCAGAACAAATAGAGCAAGCGAAAAACGAAGGGAGAATAATGGCAGAAGTCTATCGAGAGAACGTTGCTATGGGCATCAAAGTGTTAACCTCCTTTATCAACCGGTATGAGGTAGGTACGGGCGGCATCTGCGGGGGAGGGAATATCAGCACAAAATTGAAGAATATCGTTTTATCTTCGTATTTGGAAGCGAAAGAAGGCCGGGAGTTAGCCGAACAGGCCGTAAAAGATATTTTGAAGGATGAGAAGGTCGAAGTTGAAATTAGCTTCTGTCATAAAAGCCCTTCGCAGGCAAAGGACCACGTGGTGCTCAAACAAAAAGGGAAAGTGATTGAACCGCAGGATATTCAACAAACATCCAAGCTGGCCCAATCCAGTACGTACTTTAATACGATCACCGCTGGATTCGGTCTCAAGGCATTGGACCCTGACGAACCGTGCACATTGGTCCTCATTCCGGCCACCGGTGACAAAAAGGAATTTGAGGTTGATCTCGCATCCATGCCATGAGAGATTTTCTTCGGGCATGCTTCTGAGGATTTTCACTGATAACATTAATTTGGCCATTGGTCGGACAAAAATGAAAGAGGATGATTACTCAAACATGGATTCACGGGACAATGGCGGAGTTTAACCGCTACAATGACTTCCGAAAATAATGTAAGCCAAGTGGCTGCTAAATGCCCCAATGACCGACTCAGCGCACTTATTCAAATTCAAGCATGCGCCCGTAGCTCAGTTGGATAGAGCATCGGCCTTCTAAGCTTAAAGGCCAACGAAAAGCCCCTTTGAAATCAATGGTTTCTAAGGGGTTTTTTCGTATAAAGTTGGCTGGCGGAGTCTGAAATACAGGTGGTTTTGGCTGCTCGCGGGCACAAAAATGGGCACGCCGTGGGGGAATACCCGAGCCATTCAACCAAGAATTTCTGGTAGGGAACTCGATGGGCGTCTTGAAGTGCTTGTTATTGCGGAAGACGCAGGTGGTCGCTTGATCGTTTGAATCTTGTTGTTGATGATCGCGCTCATCGCGCGCTAGGCGCGCGGTGTTCGTTTATCCCGCGGCTTGTTCGTTTATCCGCGGAAGGATACTCCAAATCCGAATGCCCCCAAAAAACCCAGGTTTCTTGACTTTTTTCCGTCATTGTACGAGGATCGGTCGCAGTGGGACCAGCTTCATCGAAAGCGTCCTATACGGGCAGAATTCGGCAGATCCGGCTCTTTGGGATCCGTCTAAAGCTAAGGATTGTTGGGAGGCAAACGAGCAGGGCATCGTGAACTTACAGGAGAAGGGCAATGACTGTATTCAAGCACCTGATGGTTGTCATATTGATCAGCGCGAGCCTGAGTGCTTCTGCAGCCGAAAAAGCACTGGGCCCGGTTCAGGTAGAACGGGACCAGATTTCTTTCATTGATTGCATTAGCAGTCGTGCACCGGGATTGGCAACAAATAGTGCGAAAGTCAGGGGCATAATATCGGTTCCATTCTCGCTAATAAAGAGTCATTGCCTGTGTTTTGGCCAAATACAGTGAATATGAGCGGAAATGCCAGCCAACATGGTGAGGTTCGCCTGATTCATGAATTCCTGAACTGTCGAGTAATCGGCAAGTACGCCGACGATTACACCGTCTACACGACACTTAGCCATGTGCCATGTGTACGGGATTGATGTCTCTGACAAAGATTGGACGAGCCGTCTACGTCCAAGCTGATCCAGAGTATGGCAACGTCCGTGATGCATTGGTAAAGATCGGATACCCAGAATCTGACCAATATTCTCCCTCAGACATGAGGCAAAAGAAGGCATTGGACGCCGGATACAAGAAGTTCAAGGAAAAGAACCCTAAAGGATCAATTACGGATTATCTTCTTCGGAGGACGCAAAAGAGATATTCGCTTCTGCAGAGGCGGAATTAAAAGAGTACAAGCCGAAGTATGAGCAAAACATTCCAATTGTTAAAAGCACGCTAGCCTTCTTGGAGGAAGTGCCAGAGAAAGGCGGTGATGACAGGCTGTCAGAGTACTGTCCGGCAAAATAGCGTTCGTGACCCCTGATCATTCACTGCAGGTCAATCTCTCTGAGTGCCACATCCTGAGCTGTGCTCCTTGGGCTTTCAGCTCATATAAATTGCGATCGATGGCTTGAACCAGGTCGCCAGGCAGGCCGCACCAAACCATCAGAAGTTCACGTCGTCAGATACGCTGATGACTTTATCATCACCGGCGCCTCTCAAAAGGTGTTGGCGGACAAAGTGAAACCCGCAGTGGAAGCGTTTCTGCGGGAATGGGGTTTAACATTCTCTGCGGGAGAACACCACGATCACACACATCAACGAGGGATTTGATTTCCTTGGGTTCAACGTACCCAAGTACATGGGGAAGCTGCTCATGAAACCCTCCAAGCCGTCCGTCGCATCGTATAAAGAGGATGAGATCCGAGGATTCATCAAATCCAACAAGGCGGCAAAGTGGCCGAACTTGATTCAGTCACTCAATCGGAAGATGGTCGGGCAAATTCTTCTTGCCACGTCTTCGCGAAGAAAATCTTTGCCTTGTTGACCATCAAATAACGCCGACTATCTTTACGGCAAGAAACGGCTGCGGGAGATCGACCGGCGCCTTTCCTACCTGTCGAAAGTGATGAAGTCGGCCAAGGTGGTCGACCCGGCAAGCCAGGAGCACCGCGACAGCGTGCGTTTCGGGGCGACCGTCGAGCTCGCCGACGAAGAGGACGAACGCCGCATTTTAACGCTGGTCGGCGAGGACGAGGCCGATGCCTCGGCTGGCCGGATCAGCTGGGCCGCGCCGATCGCCCGGGCGCTGGTCGGCGCCAAGGTCGGCGACGAACGCATTGTCCGGTTGCCGGCGGGCGAGAAAAGCTACGAGATTTTGTCGATCCGCTATCCAGACTAGGCGCTGCTCGGTTCGTTCATCTTGGGCTGACGAAACGGAACGATCGTCTCGCCCATCGCCGGGGGCTCGGCCGGAAAGGCCTTCTCCATCGCATCGGCCATCGCGGTCAGCGCCGTAATGCAGCTAGCGGTCTCGTCATTGGCGTCGATCACCTTCCACGGCGCCCAGCGAGTATTGGTGTTGGCGAACAGGTCCTGAAGCACGTCGTTGGCGCGCTCGCGGTTCGCCGGCCCGACATCGGCTGAAATTCGCGCAGGTGCCTTAGCCACGGATCTTCCTGGCGGGCGCTCAAATTCGCTGCCTGCTTTTCGGGAGTCACGTGGAAGAACAGCTTCGCGATCATCGTCCCATGGTCGCGCTGCTGGGCTTCGAACTCGTTGATCTCGTCGAAGGCCCGGGCCCAGCGCTTGTCGTCCAGATTGCCCATCACTCGCTGCTCGACAATCAGCCGATACCAGCTGCGGTAGAAAATCGTCGTGTCGCCGGCGGACGGAATCCGGCTCCAGAAGGGCGCCAGCCAGTGTCGCTCATCGTCCGCCTTGTCGCCGCCGGCAACCTTGACGCACGCGGACATGGGTCGGATCCAGCGCACCGACCAGCCGCTTCAGCGCGGCCTTCTTGCCGGCTCCCATCCAGCCTTCGAACAGGATGATCGCCCGCCGGCGGTGGACGATCTGCGAAAGCTGCAGGCGCGCCAAACGTTCCTGCAGCGCCTGGAGCGCTTCAGCCGCGTCACCGGCAAACGGAACCCCCCGTTCAAATTCCGTTAAATCGATCGGCACCGGGCGAGGCCTAACCGAAAGGGTTAGCAGCCGCAATTGCCTTTCGTCGGCTGTCCGACAATGCGAATCGTCCCGCCGTGGCACGAATGCCATGAGCCGTTAGGACGCCTTGGGAGCTCCGTCGGCGACGATCCGGATGCGACAGCTCCTTGAGCTGCTTCGTCCATCACCGGCGCGGGCGCGTTCATCATCAGATCCTCGGCCTTCTGGTTCATCGGGAAGAGCGATGACCTCGCGGATGTTGGGCTCGTCGGCGAGCAGCATGACGATGCGGTCGATGCCCGGCGCCGAGCCGCCGTGCGGCGGGGCGCCATATTTGAACGCGCCGATCATGCCCGGGAAGCTGGTGTCGACCTCCTCGCGGCGTGTAGCCGGCGATCTCGAACGCCTTGTACATGATGTCCGGGCGGTGGTTGCGGATCGCGCCCGAGCTCAGCTCCACGCCGTTGCAGACGATGTCATATTGCCAGGCGAGGATGTCGAGCGGGTCCTTGGTCTCCAGCGCCTCCATCCCGCCCTGCGGCATCGAGAAGGGGTTGTGGCTGAAGTCGATCTTCTTCTGCTCGTCATTATATTCGAACATCGGGAAATCGACGATCCAGCAGAAGCGGAACGCGCCCTGCTCGATCAGGTCGAGCTGCTCGGCGACGCGGGTCCGGGCGAGGCCGGCGAGCTTGGCCGCCTCGGCTTCCTTGCCGGCGGCGAAGAAAATGCCGTCGTCGGGGCCAAGGCCCATCGCGTCGGCGAGCGTGTCCATGCCTTCGGTGCCGTGGTTCTTGGCGATCGGGCCGCCCCATTCGCCGCCCTTGCGGGTCGCATAGCCGAGGCCGGCGAAGCCCTCGCCCCGCGCCCATTCGTTCATGTCGTCGAAGAATTTGCGGCTCTTTTCGGCGGTGCCCGGCGCCGCGACGGCGCGGACCACCCCGCCCTTCTCGACGATCCCGGCGAACAGGCCGAAGCCCGAGCCGCTGAAATGCTCGCCGACGTCGTGGACGAGCAGCGGATTGCGCAGGTCGGGCTTGTCGCTGCCATATTTGAGCATCGCTTCCTTGTAGGGAATGCGCGGATATTCGCCCGCCGGGGTGACCGATTTGCCGTCCGCGAACTCCTCGAACACGCCCGACAGCACCGGCTCGATCGCGGCGAACACATCGTCCTGCGTGACGAAGCTCATCTCGAAATCGAGCTGGTAGAATTCGCCGGGCGACCGGTCGGCGCGGGCGTCCTCGTCGCGGAAGCAGGGCGCGATCTGGAAATAGCGGTCGAAGCCGGCGACCATCAGCAGCTGCTTGAACATCTGCGGCGCCTGCGGAAGCGCGTAGAATTTGCCCGGATGGACCCGGCTCGGCACCAGATAGTCGCGCGCGCCTTCGGGCGACTGACGCGGTCAGGATCGGCGTCTGGAACTCGGTGAAGCCCTGGTCGATCATCCGCCGGCGGATCGAGGCGATGACCTGCGAGCGCAGCATGATGTTGCGCGTGAAGCCGCTCGCGGCGCAGGTCGAGGTAGCGGTATTTGAGGCGGATTTCCTCGGGATAATCGGCCTCGCCGGCGACCGGCATCGGCAGTTCGGCGGCGGCCGACTGGACCGCGACCTCGCTTGGCGACGACCTCGATCTCGCCGGTCGCGAGCTTGGGGTTCACCGCCCCGCCCTCGCGATCGACGACCTCGCCGGTGATCGTGACCACCAATTCGACGCGCAGCGAGTCGAGGATCTTCGAGCGCCTCGCTGCCGGCGGCGGCGACGACCTGGGTCAGGCCGTAATGGTCGCGCAGGTCGACGAACAGCACCCCGCCATGGTCGCGCTTGCGGTGGATCCAGCCGGACAGGCGGACGGTCGAGCCGACGTCGCTGGCACGAAGGTCGGCGCAAGTATGGGTGCGGTAGGCGTGCATGGAGATTCGCGCTCGCTTTCGCGAAGGGGACGTCGACAGTGTGCGGAAATTTCGCGCCGGCGCTTCACCTTCACTCGCCGCTTTGTCAAGGCGCGCGGCGGCTCGCTATGGCCCGCACGCACATGAAAATTCACCCGCTGATCAACTCCACCGACGATCTCGCCGCCCTCGTCTCCCGCATGAACGCCCACGACTTCGTCGCGGTCGACACCGAATTCATGCGCGAAAACACCTATTGGCCCGACCTCTGCCTGGTCCAGGTCGCCACGCATCGACGAAGCGGCGGCGATCGATCCCAAGGCCGAGGGCCTCGACCTCGCGCCGCTGCTCGAGCTGCTGGTCGAGAATCACGACGTGCTGAAGGTCTTCCACGCCGGCGGGCAGGACCTGGAAATCATCCACAATCTGACCGGCAAGGTGCCCAACCCGCTGTTCGACACGCAGATCGCGGCGATGGCGCTCGGGCTATGGCGAGCAGATCGGCTATTCGAACCTGGTCGAAAGCGTGCTCGGCCATAGCCTCGACAAGGGCGCGCGCTTCACCGACTGGTCGCGCCGCCCGCTCGACAAGCGCCAGATCGATTATGCGATCGCCGACGTCACCCATCTTGCCGACAATCTTCCCGCGAGCTGGTCAACAAGCTGGTCAAGACCGGCCGCGGCGCCTGGCTCGACGAGGAGATGGAGCGGCTGGCCGACCCGTCGAGCTTCGCCTTCGAGCCCGAAGACGCGTGGAAGCGCCTGAAGCTGCCCAGCCGCAACCCGGCGGTGCTCGGCCGCCTGAAGGCGCTCGCCGGCTGGCGCGAGACCGAGGCGCCGGTCGAAGAACCTGCCGCGCGGCCGGATCGTCAAGGACGACACGCTGAACGAGCTGGCCAGCCATCCGCCCAAGACCCAGGACGACCTCGGCAAGGTTCGCGGCCTGTCGTCGGGCTGGCGGTCGCAACGACATCGGCGCCCGGATGATGGCGGCGCTGGCCAAGGCCAAGCCGCTCGACGCCGATGAACTGCCCGACCGCGAGCCGCGCCGGCCCGGGCCTGACCAAGGACGCCGCGCTGGTCAGCGACCTGCTGAAGCTGCTGCTCAAGATCCGCGCCAAGGAAGCCGGAGTCGCCGCCAAGCTGATCGCCCGCTCCGACGAGCTGGAGGCGCTGGCGGCCGGCGTCCGCAGCGACCTCAACATCCTGTCCGGCTGGCGGTTCGAGGAATTCGGCCGCGACGCGCTCGACCTGGTCGAAGGCCGCCTCGCCTTCGCCACCGAGAACGGCAAGCTCAAGCTGAGCCGGATCGACGGCTAATTCAGGAACCGGACAGGGCGCCGGGCGCTTCTTGCTCCGATCGATCGGAGGGAATGCCATGCGCCTGCTGATCGCCACTCTCTGCACGCTGCCGCTTGGCCGCCTGCACCATCGCCCAATCCGACCAGACCGCGATCCCGAGCCCGCCGGCACCTGCCGCAACGAGCCGCTCGCCCAATTCATCGGCCAGCCGGCGAGCCAGGAGCTTGGGTGCGCGGATGCTGGCGGCCTCTGGCGCGCGGATCATTCGCTGGGTGCCCGAAGGGCGGCGTGGTCACGATGGACTTCAGCCCCGACCGGCTCACGGTCCAGCTCGACGATGCGAACCGCGTCGAACGCGCCAACTGCGGCTAGGTGAAGCGCACCTCGCCGAGCCGCCCAAGGCCCTGGCGAGCTGCTGAGCCGCCGCTCGACCGCGTCGGAATAGAGCTCGCGATACTTCGCGGGGATCGACAGCACCACCCTGCCCGGCTCAAGCTCGATGCTGGTCTTGCGCAGCAGCACCTCGGTGCCGCCGCTAAGCCGCTGGGCAAGGCGCAGCGCACGGCCCCAGGCGACGACCCGCTCGGTCTCGCCCGGCTTCAGCAGCGCGGCGAGCCTGGGATTGAACCCGCCATCGCCGCCGAACGCGCTGCACAGCGCCCGGCCCAGCACCGCCCGGCCATGGGCATCGATCCCGACCCAATTGCCGTGGATCGCCATGTCGACCGCGCGCTCGGCCCGAAAATCGGGATGCGCATTCCAGGCGATATCGCCGAGCAGGCAGGCCGCGAGCCGCAGCCGCTGCATTTCGGCGCTTTCGTCGGGGAACAGCGGATCCATCCACTGTCGAGCGCCGCGCCATGGTCGCCGAACCGGCCAAGCCGCTCGCCGACCTCGAGCGCGGCGGCGAGCAACGGGTCTTCGTCCCGCGTCATGCTTGTCGAGGTCGCGATAGAGCAGCCCCTCGCGCAGGCCGAATGCCGAAACGACGACCCGCCGCGGCCCCAGCACCTCGATCATCGCCTCGAGCATGGTCGACGGCCGCCGGCAAGCGTCGGAATGCGCGACCGAAGAAATCTGCGTGAGCGCCTTCAACTCCTCGATCGCCCATGCGTTCCAAGGATCGCGCGGAGGTCGGCCAAGCCGCTCTGGCGCGATCCGGTGGTGGTGGATGATCGGCAGCGGATGGCCCAGCGGTCTTCATGTCGAGCAGCGCCAGCGCGCGGAACGACCCGCCGACGAGATAGAGCCCTGGCCGCGCGCCGCATCCTTCAGCCGGCTTGCTTTGAGCCCGCCTTCAGCGACGCGGACGATATCGGCCTGCTCCGGATGCGGTGCCGACCCGCAGCGCGCCCAGCGGAAGCGACGTCCCTTCCCCGGCGCCGCCGCGGGCCACCCCGATCAGCTCCAGGCTGCCGCCGCCAAGGTCGGCGACAATGCCATTGGCGCGGGGAATGGCCGAAATGACGCCGAGCCCGGCCAGTTCGGCCTCCTCCTCGCCGGCAAGCAGCCGCGGCTTCAGGCCAAGCGCGGCAATCTGCTTGAGGAATGCCTGCCGTTGCTCGCATCGCGCACCGCGGCGGTCGCGACGGTATGAAGCCTCTTGAGCCCCATTTCCCGGCCGAGCTGGCGGAACCGGGCCAGCGCTTCAAGCGTCCGGTCCATCGCCGCTCGTCGAGCCTGCCGTCGTTGCGCCAGCCCCGGCCGAGCGCCGCCATCACCTTCTCGTTGAACAGCACCGACGGCACGCGCGCCGCGCCGCCATAGGCGACGAAGCGCACGCTGTTGGAGCCGATGTCGATGATCCCGACCGGGCCGAAGCGCTTGATCGCCACCGCATCAGCCCCGCTGCGTCAGCCGGAGCTTGGGCACGGCCTTGCCCGCCAAGCGCCTGGCCGCGCCCCGACAGCGACGGGTTGGTCATGAAATAGCGATGCAGGTTGAAGTGGCGCTTGCCGGGCTTCAGCCGCGTATAGCTGCCGTCGGCGTTCAGCACCCAGCTCTGCTCATTGTCGATCAGGTTGGCGATCATCACCTGGTCGAGCACCTGGGCATGGACCGTCGGGTTCTCGATCGGCAGCATATATTCGACCCGCCGGTCGAAGTTGCGCGGCATCCAGTCGGCCGAGCTGATGTAGATCTTGGCCTTGCGGTGCGGCAGCCGCGCGCCGTTGGCGAAGACGAAAATCCGGCTGTGCTCGAGGAAGCGCCCGACGATCGATTTCACCCGGATGTTCGACGACATGCCGGGAACGCCGGGCCGCAGGCAGCAGACGCCGCGCACGATCAGCTCGATCGACACGCCCGCCTCGCTCGCCTCGTAAAGCTTGTCGATGACGATCCGGTCGACCAGGCTGTTCATCTTGGCCCAGACCGCCGACGGCTTGCCCTGCCTTGGCATTGGCGATTTCCGCGTCGATCAGCGCCAAAATTTTGTCGCGCATGCCCGATCGGGCTCAGGGTCAGCAGCTCGAGGCCCTTGGGCTGCACATAGCCGGTGGTGAGATTGAACAGCTTGGCCGCGTCGCGCGCCGCCCGGCGCGACGCGGTGAAATAGCTGAGGTCGGTGTAAATCTTGGCGGTCGTCGGGTGATAATTGCCCGTGCCGAAATGGCAGTAGGTGCGCATCACCGCCGCCCTCGCGGCGGATGACCATCGACACCTTGGCGTGGGTCTTCCACTCGACGAAGCCGTAGATGACCTGCACGCCCGGCGCGCTCGAGCCGGCTGGCCCAGAGCAGATTCTGCTCCTCGTCGAACCGCGCCTTCAGCTCGACCACCGCGGTGACCGATTTGCCGGCCTCGGCCGCGGCCACCAGCGCGTCGATGATCGCCGACTGCTTGCCGGCGCGATAGAGCGTCTGCTTGATCGCGACGACGTCGGGGTCCTCGGCCGCCTGGCGGAGGAAGGCGACCACCACCTCGAAGCTTTCATAGGGGTGGTGGACGATGAAATCCTTGGCCCGGATCGCGGCGAAACAATCGCCGTCATGTTCCATGATCCGCTCCGGGAAGCGCGGCGTGTAGGGCGGGAATTTGAGGTCGGGCCGATCGACCTCGACCAGCTGGCCAAGGTCGGCGATGCCGATGAACCCGGCGCTTTCCGCGACCAGCGCGGAATCCGCGGCGAGGCCCTCGCGGACCATCGCTTCCAGGTTGGGCGGCGTGTCGGCGGCGAACTCGAGCCGGATGACCCGCCCGCGGCGGCGGCGCTTGATCGCGCTGCGGAAGTAGCGGACCAGATCCTCGGCCTCCTCCTGCACCTCGATGTCGCTGTCGCGGATCAGCCGGAACGCGCCGGCGCCGACCTTCTCGAAGCCCGGGAAAAGCTGGTCGAAATGCGCCCGGATCGCATTCTCGATGGCGATGAAGCGCAGACTGCTTGCCCGGCAGCTTGAGGAAGCGCGGCAGGGTCGACGGGATCATCAGCAGCTCGACCACCGGCTCCGCCTTCTTGCCCCGCCGCAGGTCGAAGACCAGGCTGAACCCGCCGTTGGGGATGAACGGGAACGGATGCGACGGGTCGATCGCCTGCGGCGTCAGCACCGGCAGGATCTGCTCGCGGAAATGGTCGGCCAGCCAGGCGCGCTCGGCGTCGGTCAGATCCTCCTCGCCGAGCGACCTCGAGCCCCTCGATCCGCCAGCGCCTCGCGAAGCACCATCCACTCCGCCTGCTGCGCCACGACCAGCGCATCGGCCTCGCTCGGCGATCGCGTCGAGCTGCTGCGTCGCGGTCATGCCGTCGGCGCTCAGATCCTCGATCCCCTGCAGCTGATGCCCCTTGAGGCCGGCGACGCGGACCATGAAGAATTCGTCGAGGTTGGTGCCGGAGATCGACAGGAAGCGAAGCCGCTCGAGCAGCGGATGGGCCGGGTTGGTCGCCTCCTCCAGCACGCGCCGGTTGAAGGCGAGCCAGCTCAGCTCGCGGTTGAACAGCCGCGCCGGCGCTGTCGACCAGATCGGCCGCGCGTTCATGCCGCGCCTCGCGCGTCGATGATGCCGCCCTCGCCCAGCGCGCGGCGGATGGTCGGCAGGGTCAGCCGCGCCCGCTCGGCGATGGCGAAGCGGTCGATCGCCTCGACCACGCGCTCGGCCATCAAATAGCTGCGCTCGACCCGCTCGCGCGATGAATTTCAGCGCCTCCTCGGGAATATGCAGCCCGCGATCGGCGAACAGCAGCCGGATGATCGCCCGGAACAGCTCATCGTCGGGCTGCTGGATGCGCGCGATCGGCGTGACCGCCAGCCGGGTGCGAAGGTCGGGCAAGCGCCACCTCCCATGCCGGCGGCACCTCGTCGACGATCATCACCAGCGGACGACCGCTGTCCTGCGCCGCGTTCCAGGCGTGGAACAGCTCTTCCTCGTCGTGCCGCTCGGCGCGATCGAACAGCCGGCCGTCGACCCGCTCGACGAACGCCCGCGCCAGCAGCGACCGGCCCGAACGGCGCGGCCCGGTCAGCATCGTCGCCTTGACCGGCCACAGGCTCCAGCCGCGGAAATGCTCGAACGCCTCGCGATTGGCTTCGGACAGGATGAAGCGGCTGTCGTCCTGCGCCTGCGGCCAGTCGAGCGGCAGCGCGATCTGGTCCGGCCCGGTGCTTCACGGCGTCTGGCTCCGGTGACGGCGCTGGGCGCGACGCCCGGCGCGGCACCCGCGCGTCACGCGCAGGATTCCGCCTCGGTTCGTCACTGCCCAGCCGCGCGACGACCAGCGCCGAGCCAAGCGCCGACGCGTCGCCGCGGATAATTGACCGAGAGATTGGCTCCGCCGCCCGGCAGCGGCGCCTCGGTGACCCAGATCACGCCGGCCAGCCCGCGGATCTGCGCCACGGTCTGCTGCACCGCGTTCGGCGTCGCGTTCGGTGACCAGCACCTGGACGACGGTCGGCGGATGAGCGGACCGGTCGGCTCCTCTTCCTCTTCCTCGACCGGCGGCGGCGGCTGGATGATGAGGTCGGGATCGCCGCGGACGATGCCCGCCGCCAGCGCCTGGGTGAACAGCTCGTCCATCCGCTGGACGCCCTCGGTCATCATCCGCGGCAGGTCGTCGCTGTTCCTGCGCGGTCAGCTCGAAGCTGCCGAGCGATCTGGCCGTCGGGCCCGAACCGGCCGATGAACTGCGCCTTGGCCGGCCCGCCCGGATAGAGCCGGTCCAGCCGCACCTCGGCGACCAGGATGTTGGCCGCGCCGTAGAGATCGAGGATGTTGCGCCACCAGCCGCGGCCCGGCCGCCGGGTCTGGGCGGCGTTGACCAGCAGCGGATCGACGCCGAGCCCGCTGACCCGGACATAATCGATCGGGCTTTGCGAGGTGCGGAACTGCGCCCAGGCGCGCTGCCAGGGGTTGCGCAGCTCGACGCTGGTCGCCGTGCCGCCGGAAACCATCACCGGGATCAGCAGCATCGGCGCCGACCGCCGCACTTCGCCCGGCAACGCCGAGCAGCTCGCCGGCCCGCGCCCGGTCGAACAGCACGCCAAGCGTCGCGATATAGCGGTTGGGCCCGATCTGCTCGCGCTCGACGACGATCGAGCTGACCAGCCCGTCGAGCGTCGAATCCGACAGGTTGGGCGCCTCGCTGATCGGCCGCTTGTTGGTCTTCGCCCACAGCGCCTTGAAGCCCTCGCGCTGGGCGATGCGCCAGCCGGCGTAGCGCGCGCTGTCGGCGTCCTTGCCGCCGACATCGACCTGGATTCCGGTGATTTCGAGCGTGCCCGAGCTGTCGATCGGCAGGATTCCGCGCTCGCCGCTCTCCATCTGGGCGACCAGCGCCCCGCCAAGTCCGGCGAGGGCGAGCAAGGCGGCGGCAAGGAGGACGGCAGGCCGGCGGAACAGCATCAGCGCGCTTTTGGCGACAATGGCGTGGAAATCCAAGCGCGATATGGCTAGGCGGCCTCCATCCATGACGCAAAAGCCGCTCACTTATGCCGACGCCGGCGTGTCGATCGCCGCCGGCAACGCGCTGGTGAAAGCCATCGCCCCGCTCGCCAAATCGACCGCGCGGCCGGGCGCCAATGCCGAGCTTGGCGGATTCGGCGGCTTTTTCGACCTGAAGGCGGCGGGCTATGACGATCCGCTGCTGGTCGCGGCCAATGACGGGGTCGGGACCAAGCTCAAGCTGGCGATCGAGATCGGCAAGCATGACGGGGTCGGCATCGACCTGGTCGCGATGTGCGCCAACGATCTCATCGTCCAGGGCGCCGAGCCGCTGTTCTTCCTCGACTATTACGCGACCGGGAAGCTCGACAACGACGTCGCCGCCGCGGTCGTCGCCTCGATCGCCGAGGGCTGCCGCCAGGCCGGCTGCGCGCTGATCGGCGGCGAGACGGCGGAAATGCCGGGCATGTATGCCGACGGGCGACTATGACCTCGCCGGCTTCTGCGTCGGCGCGGTCGACCGGGCCAAGGCGCTGACCGGAAGCCGCGTCGCGCCCGGCGACGTCATCCTCGGCCTGGCCAGCTCGGGCGTCCATTCGCAACGGCTTCTCGCTGGTCCGCCGGCTGATCGAGGTCAACGGCTGGAAGCTCGACCGCCCGGCCCTGTTCGACCAGGACCGGCTGCTCGGCGATGCGCTGCTCGAGCCGACGCGCATCTATGTGAAGAGCCTGCTGCCGCTGGTCCGCGAAGGCAAGATCGGCGCGCTGGCCCACATCACCGGCGGCGGCCTGCTCGAGAATATCCCGCGGGTTCTGCCCGAAGGCTGCCACGCGATGGTCGATGCCGACAGCTGGCCCCTGCCCCGCCTGTTCGCCTTCCTCCAGGCCGGCGGCGCGATCGAGCCGGCCGAGCTGGCGCGGACCTTCAACTGCGGCATCGGCATGGTCGCCATCGTCCGCGAGGACGACGCCGCCGAGGTCGCCGAGCGCGCTCGAAGCGGCCGGCGAGACGGTTCACCGCATCGGCCGGATCGAGGCGGGCGCAGCCGGCTGCACCGTCAAGGGCAGCGCCGAGACCTGGAGCGCCCGCGAAGACTGGTCGGCCACCCACCATGGCTGAGCGGAGCCGGGTCGCGGTCCTGATTTCGGGCCGCGGCTCGAACATGGCGGCGCTGATCTACGCCGCGCGCGCCGACGATTGCCCTTACGAAGTCGCGCTGGTCACCGGCGACAAGCCCGATGCGCCCGGCCTCGCACTTGGCCGAAGCCGAGGGCGTTCCGACGTCCGCAGCGCTCGACGCCAAGGCGCTCGGCGCCAGCTTCTTGGACAGGCTCCACGAAGCGCTGGAAGAGGCCGGACATCGATCTGATCGCGCTGGCCGGCTTCATGCGCATCATCCCCGACGACTTCCTCGCCCGCTGGGAAGGCCGGATCGTCAACATCCACCCGTCGCTGCTGCCCAAGCACAAGGGCCTGAGCACCCACGAGGCCTGCCTCGCGGCGGGCGACGAAGTGCACCGGCGCGACCGTCCATCTCGTCACGCCCGACCTCGATAGCGGCGAAATCCTCGGCCAGGTCGAGGTCGCGGTGCTGCCCGGACGACACGCCCGCAACGCTCGCCGAGCGCGTGCTGATCGCCGAGCACCAGCTCTACCCGCGCGTCCTCAGCCAATATCTCGGCCGCACCCGCGATTTCGACTGGATCACCAGCCAGGTCGGCGAACTCGCCCTGGCCCTGCCCGAAACCCGCTTCCAGACCAGCCACGGCTCGCCCGGCTGGAAGGTCGGCAGCCAGAGCAGCGGCAAATTCTTCGCCATCATGTGGAACCGCCACCATGGCGAGGAAGCGGTCGGCGTGCTGGTCAAATGCAGCGGCCAGGACGAAATGGCCCAGCTGATCGAGGCCGAGCCCGAACTCTATTTCCGCCCCGCCTATTACGGCCCGTCCGACTGGATCGGGATCAAGCTCGACCGGCCGCGCGTCGATTGGGACCATGTCGCCGACTGGCTCCAGCGCAGCTGGCTGGCGATGGCCCCGCCCCGCCTGACCAAGCTGATGCGCGCCGCCGACGAATTCTGATCGACGGCGTTTGCGCGCAAGAGTAGCTTCGCCGCCGAAACGAGGGGATCGAACCGATGATCGCATTCCTGCATGCTCGCCGAAGCCGCCACCGCCGACCGTGCCCATGCCCGCCTTCCTGTCCGGCTGCTGGGAGCAGCGACGCGAAGACGGCGGCTGGACCGAGGAATGCTGGACCGACACCCGCGGCGGGCTGATGATCGGCTCCGGCCGCGACGGCAAGGGCGACCAGTCGGCCATTGGGAATGGATGCGGATCGAGCGCGGCGCGGACGGCGCCGTGACCTTCTACGGCTCGCCCAAGGGCGCGCCCGCGGTCGGCTTCAAAGCGACCGAGGCCGACGCCAAGTCGATCACCTTCGTCAACGCCACCCACGATTACCCGCAGCGCGTCCGCTACGTGCGTGACCGAGACCGGCCTCGACGCCGAAGTCTCGCTCGCCGACGGCAGCAAGCCCGAACCGGTGGAGCTACCGCCGGACGGCGGGCGCAGCTAGTAACGCCGGACCCAAGCGAGTCGAGCTGTCAATGATCTCTGCAAGCGAGGCTAAGCGGCCTTCGAGGCTGCGCTGGGTTACGCTCGGCAAATCCATCGCCATTGCAGCGCTAATCATTTCGGGCCTCGGCCTGTGGCATGAGCTGAATCAGCCGGACACCAAGCCGGTGGTTGTCGAGAAACGCTGCCACCATCCCGCCTGACGTTGCTGCGGCCGCTCGAAGGATGAGGCGCCGCTCGCTCGAGATCATGCCGAGTCGAGGACAGCCATGCGCTGCAATCGCTGACGATTACGGTCGGGCACGTCCAAAATCGAGCTTGGCAGCGACGGCGAGTTCGACTGCCGGTGCGATCGAGAACGCGCTCGGCGAATCCGGACAGGGACGGCAAGGGTCCGCACCGGCTTGAATCCGCACCGAAGCCCGGTATGTCGAAGCCGGCGCGGACAAGACCGCCGCCGGCTCCTACGTTGTCAGCCTACAGGTGGCAAAGCGGCGGCCTGCTTGGCGGCCGCTCGGTCCGCCTGGTCGGCCTCAGCCGTTCAGCCGACGATTTCTTCAGTGCTTGAAGAAGAAGGCGATCTCGATCGCGGCATTCTCGTCGCTGTCCGAGCCGTGGACCGAATTGGCCTCGATCGATTCGGCGTAGTCCTTGCGGATCGTGCCCTCGGCGGCGTCGGCCGGGTTGGTCGCGCCCATCACGTCGCGGTTGCGCTTCACCGCGTCCTCGCCCTCGAGCACCTGCACCACGACCGGGCCCGAGGTCATGAAGGTGCACAGGTCGTTGTAGAACGGCCGCTCCTTGTGGACCGCGTAGAAGCCCTCGGCCTGGTCGCGGGTCATGCGGATGCGCTTCGAGGCGACGACGCGCAGGCCGGCTTCCTCCAGCATCTTGGTGACCGCGCCGGTCAGGTTGCGGCGGGTGGCGTCGGGCTTGATGATCGAAAAGGTGCGGGTAACCGCCATCGGGAAGCTCCAGGATTGTCAGGGGTTGGGATTGGCCGCGCCCCTAGCGGGAGCGGGCGGCAAGGGCAAGGCTCAGGCCTTCTTGACCCACTTGCCGTCCTCGTTGCGCCCAATAGTTTCGCTCGACGCCCTCGCGGCCCGGCCAGCAGCTTCCACGCCAGCCGCGCGCCCTCCAGCGTCGCGGCGTCGAACAAATAGAAGGCGCGGTCGTAGCCCAGCGCCGCCTCGCGCCATTCGCCGTCGGCGATCAGGATGTTGCGGGCGAGGTTGGGCGCATCGGTGCCGGTCGACAGCAGGATCGGCTGGGCGCGCATCGTCGGCGCCGCCGGCCAGCCCATGCGGAAGGAAGCTGGCCGCGCCCTGGTCCCACAGCTGCCGGTCGAGCCGGGCGAGCAGCGCCTCGTCGCCGGCGACGATCAGCAGCCGCTGGCCCTCGTCGAGCAGCTTGCCGGCGATGCTGGCGATGATCGCCGTCCGGCTGCGCGGCGCCGAGCTGGTAGAAGTCGACCCGCACCGGCCGCCCCGATCAGCCCTCGACCGTGTCGGCGATATATTGGTCGAGCAGGCGCACGCCATAGCCGGTCGCGCCCTTGTCGTAGGTCGGCTCGCCTTGTCCGACCAGGCCATGCCGGCGATGTCGAGGTGCGCCCAGGCGACGCCGTCGTCGACGAAGCGCTGGAGGAACTGCGCCGCGGTGATCGATCCGGCCTCGCGCGGGCCGACGTTCTTCATGTCGGCGATCTGGCGAATCGATCAGCCGGTCATAGGCCTCCGCCAGCGGCTGGCGCCACAGCTTGTCGCCGCTCTCTTCGGCCGCCTTGATCAGGTTGTCCGGCCAGCTTGTCGTCGTTCGAGAAAATGCCGGCATATTCATGGCCGAGCGTGATGACCATCGCGCCGGTCAGCGTCGCCAGGTCGATCATCACCTTGGGCTTGAAG